>JAQWVA010000028.1:0-33079 GCA_029250205.1 Tateyamaria sp. | reverse complement strand
GCGGCGCTCAATCGCGACACAGTTCTTGGCATACCCGTCACAGCGCCCGTAGGATAAGTCCGCCCGGGGAAAGGGGAAGTCTACCCTTCAACCAATTTGTGCAACAAGGCCGATTACGGACGCCTTAATGTAGCAACAGTGCTTTCGGAATATGTACAATACGTTGTAAGTTAGATTTAATACTACTTAAGGCGGTGACTAATCCGTTAACATGCCTAGGGTAACCTGTGAATGTACTGCCCGCGTAAATGAGTGGGAACATATTAGCACTGCGGAGCGCGGGATGCTTGAGTTCGAAAATGTATCCAAGTCCTTTTGGACAGGCACACAGCACAAGGTGATCCTTGACAGTGTGTCCTTTCGCGTTGATTTGGGCAGTTCGTTGGGAGTGCTTGCCCCAAACGGAACGGGCAAAACAACGCTGATAAACATGATGGCTGGCTTGGAAAAACCGGATGAAGGAACGATCCGACGCATGTGCAATATTTCGTTCCCACTTGGATTCATGGGGGGGGTAATTTCCAAAATCTCGGCACATGAAAATAGTCGATACATCGCACGGCTTTACGGTCTCGATCCAGACTACGTAGAAAGCTTTTGCCGATGGTTATGCAACCTCGGTGAATATTTTGACCAACCCATCGGCACTTACTCAGCAGGCATGCGGTCGCGATTTTCCTTTGCTCTGATGCTGGCGCTAGACTTCGATATGTATTTGATCGACGAAGGGATGCCTTCTAGCACTGACGTCGAGTTCAACAAAAAAGCAGGTGAAGTCTTGCAGGAACGCCTGCGTACGACCACCATAATTATCGTGTCGCATCAAGCGGAGACCCTAGAAAAGTTTGCGCGTTCCGCCGCTGTCCTTTTGGATGGCAAACTACATATGTTCGACACCCTCGAGGAAGCGAAACAGCTGTATGACTACGAAACCGAAAGCTAGAAAGTTCCGCATCAAGCGGTCTACGCCAACGAGTGGAGGTGCACCGGCGGATGACTCCGCAAGTGCGAAGCAAAAATCGCAACCAGCCCCGCAATCAAAATCCCAAGATGCACCTGCGGGCAACGTTGCCTCGCCCCAGCAGGTGGCGAGTGAAAACACCATCGATGCGATACGCCAAGAGGGCCTTACTGGTCGACAGTTGCGTATGGCACGACGCTTAGCACAAAAGTATGAACTGGCACCGACATCAGATTTCGATGCGGTTCGCCTTCTTCGGGCCAAAGGTATAGATCCATTCCAGCGGACGAACATGTTGGAATTGGTGGTACCGCAAGCTGGTGCAGAAGCCCATGAGGGCGGCGCGCCAGATGCCTTTGCAAGCCTACCTGCGCAGCTCGGCGGGGCCGGAGCAGACCGAGTAAAATTGCCACAAACCGTTCCAGTTAAAAAACAACAGCTTCCGTCGACAGAAGTAAGTCCAGCAGAACGACGCGCCCGAGATATACAGAACATCCAGCGCGATATTACGCGCCGCCGTCGCAAAAAAATGGGCCTTCTTCTGGTCCGGCTTGCCTTTTTTGTGACCTTGCCAACGTTGCTTGCTGGATATTATTTCTATGCAATCGCCACACCGATGTACGCGACCAAATCCGAATTCTTAATCATCCAGAACGAGGGGTCGGGCGGCGCAGGTCCGCTGGGTGGTCTGCTGCCCACACAGTTTGCCACCAATGCTGACAGCATCGCAACACAAGGGTTCCTTCAGTCCAAGGATGCGATGTTGCGGCTAGATCGCGATGTTGGCTTTAAGTCACATTTCGCTCAGGACTGGATCGACCCGATCCAACGCCTGAAAACAAATCCAACAAATGAAGAAGCCTACAAAGTATACCGAAAGTTCGTAAAAATTGGCTACGATCCAACGGAAGGTATGATCCGAATGGAAGTTGTTGCGGCCGACCCTGAATTGTCCGCCACCTTTTCGCGGCAGCTGATCGAATACGCAGAAGAACGTGTAAATAACCTCAGCCAGAAAAAACGCGAAGACCAAATGCGCGACGCACGCAAAGGATTTGAAGAGGCCGAAGAGCAACGTCGTGCCGCACAAGAGGCGCTGGTACGTCTGCAACTGGCCGGATCGACCCTTGATCCCGAGGGTGTGATCGCCACTCTGCGTGGACAAATTTCGACGATTGAAACTCAAATCATCCAAAAAGAAATCGAACTTGCCAGCCTTCTGAACAATGCGCGCCCGAACCAAAGCCGGGTAGATGGTGCGCGTAGTACTTTAAACATTCTCAAGGAACAGCTGAAGATCCTTAACAACCGAATGACAGACGTTAGCAAAGGGGAAAACTCGCTGGCCGAATTATCGGTCCGTGTACAGATTGCCCAAGCTGACCTGGCCGGACGCGACATGATGCTACAATCAGCTCTTCAACAGATGGAACAGTCTCGGGTCGAAGCAAATAGGCAAGTGCGTTATTTGACCATCGCCGTTGAACCTGTTGCAAGCGAGGCACCATCATATCCCCGCGCATTCGAAAACACGATCTTGGCTTTTATCGTATTTGCAGGCATTTACTTGATGGTCTCGCTTACCGCGTCGATCCTCAGAGAACAGGTAACCAGCTAGAATGAAACATGTCCCAGTCGCCGACCTTGTCATCGGCAATGACCTGCCGCTCACCATAATTGCAGGCCCCTGTACACTTGAAAGTGCAGGAATGGGGCAGGACATCGCAGGTGTGGTAAAGGCAGCTTGTGATGCGGCCGGCGCGCAATACATTTTCAAGGCCAGCTACGACAAAGCCAATCGCACGTCACTGGGTGGCATTCGCGGGCTCGGAATGGATGACGGCCTGGAAGCGTTGCAATCCATCAAAAAATCTATCGGGGTGCCTATACTTACGGATGTCCATACCGAAGCGCAGTGCGCCATTGCTGCCGAAGTCGCTGATGTGCTGCAAATACCCGCCTTCTTATGTCGCCAAACAGATATGCTGCTGGCAGCTGGAAACTCGGGGGCTGTCGTCAACATCAAAAAGGGTCAATTTTTGGCCCCTTGGGAAATGCCCAACATCGTGACCAAGGTCGAAAGCACAGGCAACTCCCGGATCTTGTTAACGGAACGTGGTACGTCCTTTGGCTATAATGCGCTGGTAGCTGATATGCGATCATTACCGCAAATGGCGCAAACCGGCTACCCTGTGGTTATGGATGCGACACATTCCGTGCAGCAACCAGGTGGCAAGGGAGGATCAAGTGGCGGTCAGCGCGAATTTGCACCGGTAATGGCGCGCGCAGCCGTGGCCATTGGCGTCGGTGCTGTATTTATCGAGACGCACGCAGATCCTGACAGTGCGCCATCAGACGGTCCCAACATGATCTATCTTGATCAAATGGATCGGCTTATCGACACGCTGATGGAATTTGATTCCCTTGCCAAGGCTAGACCCATTTCGATCTGATCCCCCGGCTGGACTAATTCAAAAAATTAACAAAGCCTGTTGCTTCAATGACGCAGAATAGGTGGGAATTTCTTTGTTATTATCTTTCGAAATAGGACTGTATTGATAGAAGAGTAAGCGTCTGTTCAGCCACGAAATTCCACAGTAACTGTTCATCAATTCTTTTGACCTCATGTTCTGCGTGGCGCCAGGTTCATAAAGCCAATCAACTGCTGCTGCCTTGAAATCATCTGTGTAGTTTTGCGTTGCTGTTCCATGTAATGTTGCTTTCATGGACAGGTCCACAGTGGCCCAGTATCCGTAAACAGGGACGAACCTCACTTTGGCGCAGCGAACTTAGGCTGAATGCTCGCCAAAGACTTTGTCGTTAAGGGCGGAGACAGACGAAAGGGGATGCGGTCATTTGTGATGAAGCACGTTGGCACCTTTGAAGATTGTTGGTGCTGTATTTTGTCAGCAATCAGTGAATATCGTGGCGTACCGTTCCCGTAATATGTTCTTTTGTACCTTGCCCATAGTATTGCGTGGCAATGTGTCGATCACCACAAGGGTGCGAGGGTGTTTGAACCGGGCGAGTGTGTTTTTGAGTGCATCCATGATCGCGTTTGCTTCGATCGGTTGATCTGACTTTTGGGTCAGTACGCCAACAACTGTTTCGCCAAAATCAGGATGTGGAACGCCAATCACGGCGCTTTCAAGCACACCAGGTTGCGCGTCAAGCACCTGCTCGATCTCTTTAGGGTATATATTATAACCACCCGAGATGATCAGATCTTTGTTTCGGCCAACGATTTGGACATAGCCATCTGTGTCGATCTTGCCGAGGTCACCGGTGATAAAGAAACCGTCGCCCCGCAGTTCCACAGCTGTCTTTTCGGGCATTTCCCAGTAGCCCTTGAAAACGTTTGGTCCGCGGACTTCGATCTGGCCTATTTCGCCATCTGGCAGTGCCCCTCCAGAGATGGTGTCGGTAATCTTGCACTCCACGCCGGGCAGCGGAAAGCCAACCGTACCAGCGCGCCGTTCGCCACTATAGGGGTTAGACGTGTTCATATTGGTTTCCGTCATTCCGTAGCGTTCAAGAATCCGGTGACCTGTCCGGGTCTCGAATGCTGAATGGGTCTCTGCCAGTAATGGCGCTGAGCCTGAGATAAACAGGCGTATGTGGCGTGTCAGTTCGCTTGTGAACCGGTCGTCACCCAACAGGCGGGTGTAAAAGGTTGGCACGCCCATCATTGTTGTTGCCCGTGGCATCAATTCGATAATCTGATCTGGATCGAACTTGGGCAGAAATATTATGCTACCACCCACAGCAAGCATCACGTTGGTTGCAACAAAGAGTCCATGGGTGTGAAAAATCGGTAGCGCGTGCATCAAAACATCTGTCGCGTTGAACTGCCACACGTCAACCAACGTTTCTGCATTAGATATAAGGTTCGCTTGGGTCAGCATCGCACCTTTTGAGCGTCCCGTAGTGCCAGAGGTATAGAGAAGGGCCGCTAGGTCATCGGCACAGCGCGCAACGGTCACAAATCTGCGCGACATTGCAGCTGCTCGTCTCATCAACGACCCGCTGCCATCGGCATTCAATGTCTCGATCTGCGCCGTTGCGCGACGGGCCAGTGCCGTTAGACTTTCTGCCTTGTTCTCATCACACACGATCAACGATGCACCGCTGTTTTCAACAAAATAGGTCAGTTCATCGACTGTGTAGGCGGTATTAAGCGGCAAGAATACCAATCCTGCCTGAACGCAGGCCGCATAGATCGCCAGCGCCTCGACGCTTTTTTCGACTTGGACGGCAACGCGATCACCCGGCTTTAGGTCCAGAATAAGGGTTAGATTTGCGATTTGCGTGGCCATGTCGAGAAAGCTGTCATGGCTGATCGTCGTCCCATCGGCGAGATGCAAAAAAGGGGTTTCCTTGCCGGCATGGACACCGAATATTCTGTCATAAAGAGGATTGGCCATTGGGGTTGCTATTTCAGCTCTCTGACTTGGCATGCGGAGGGGCGAAGGCACATTTCTTGAATGTTACCTGTCCGCCGTATGGCAGACTATACAGGTTTGGATATCCGAAAGTGTAAATTTGGGCTCGAGCAGTCGGCTTTGGGTCACTTGTGGTCTTTTGACGAACGGCACACTGCGATTTGCCCGGTTTATGCACGATAAAGTCCAGCTGTCCGACCACGTAATTGTATCAAGGCGAGAATGGTATCGATTGTGGGCGTCGGAGTATCGGTCACTCGGCCAAGTTCCTGTACCGACCCTATCAGAGCGTCGATTTCCATCGGACGCGCTGCGTCAAGATCTTGCAGCATCGATGTTCGGTGCGCACCCACTGCTGCACCGCCATCGATCCGACGCTCTACGTCGATCGGAAATTTCACGCCCAGCTTTTCAGCAATTTGCTGCGCTTCGATCATCATGTTGCGCACCACATTTCGGGTGCCCGGATCGGTGCAAAGCACATCCAGAGTTGCATGGGTTAGTGCCGAAATCGGGTTGAAGGACAGATTGCCCCACAACTTGACCCATATTTCGTCACGCAGTTTTGGCCGTACCGGCGCCTTGAGGCCGGCTGCCGCAAGTGCCTTTGAGAGGGCCATGGCCCGATCTGATTTGCTGCCGTCAGGTTCGCCAAGGGAAAAGCGGTTGCCTTCAATATGGCGGATTGTTCCGGGCTCTGACACTTCGGCAGCGGGATAGACCACACAGCCCAGAACACGGTCGGGGCCGAACCCGTTCCATTGCGCATTGTCGGGATCGACGCTGGTTAAGCGTGTATCTTCAAGCGGGCCACCGATCTTGTGGAAATACCACCAAGGCACCCCGTTCACGCCACTCACGATAGTGGTGTGATCACCGATCAAGGGCTGCATTCTGGATACAACGGAGGGTACAGAATGGGCTTTGAGCGTGACGATGACATAATCCTGTGCGCCCAGATCGGTCGGATCGTCGCTGGCCGTGACAGATACGGTAACCGGGTCGGCACCTTCTTCGATTAAGGTCAGGCCCTTTTCGCGCATCGCAGCCAGATGTGGCCCGCGCGCAACCAGACTGACATCAGCCCCAGCTTGGGCTAGTTTTACGCCCATATAGCCGCCAATTGCGCCTGCTCCAAAAATGCAAATTTTCATTTTTCCCCTTACTTTGTAACGTAGGTGCGTAGACGCGTCCTGCGCCGCCTAGGCCAGCCCGAGTTTCTCTGCCAACCCGATACGTTGCATCTTGCCGGTCGCCCCTTTGGGTATTTCGTCCATGATGATGACTTTGCGTGGCACCTTGAATTCGGCAAGGCGCGTGCTGGCAAAGCTGCGTATGTTGGCTTCGGTGGTGTCCTGATCGTCGCGGAGAACAACCGCGGCGGCGACCTCTTCGCCCAACTTGGGATGGGGTAGGGCAAAGGTAACGACCTGGGCGATTGCGGGATGATCCATAAGGATGCCGTCTACTTCGAGCGGGCTGATCTTTTCACCACCGCGGTTGATGATCTCCTTGAGGCGACCTGTCAGGCTCAGGTACCCTTCTTCATCCAGTGACCCTTGGTCCCCTGTGCGGAACCAGCGTTTGCCGTCTGCCTCAAAGAAGTTTTTGGCATTTGCTTCCGGGTTGCTTTCGTATCCCGGTGTGACGTTCTCACCAGAAATAACAATTTCGCCAATGCCGTCGACCAGATGGGTTTCCAGCTCATGCGCGATACGGACCTCGGGGCCGGCAGCAATGCCGACAGATCCGGGCTTTTGCGCGCGTGGCGGCAGCGGATTGGATGCCATCTGATGGGTTGCTTCGGTCATGCCATATGCCTCAATGACCGGGGCATTGAACGTACTGGCCAGCGCCTCCATCACTTGTGCGGGGAGCGAGGCCGAAGACGATCTGAGGAACCGCAGCGGCACGGCAGCAATCACGCCTGCATTGCGAGGGGCGCGGCTCAGGATCGTTTGATGCATGGTTGGAACGGCGGTGTACCAAGTGGGTTGTGCCGCTTGCATCCAGCTGAAAAAGCGCAACGCATCAAAGCCCGGAGCGCACCAGACCGAACCGCCAGCGGCGAGTGATGCGGACACTGCCGCGATCAACCCGTGGATGTGAAACAGCGGCATAACGTTCATACAGCGATCCTGTGGTGTCAGGGCCAGCGCTGTCTTGATATTGATGGCCGATGCGACAAGGTTTCTGTGCAGCAGGGGGACTATCTTGGGGCGCGATGTGGTCCCGGACGTGTGCAAGATGAGCGCCACATCATCGGGGTTTGCATCCACGGCGGAGACGGTCGAGCCGGCTCCGGTTGCTGACAGTGAAAAATGACCAGCTGGTGCATCGTTTTCGACATAAAGGCGCAGGATTTGGGTGCCCAATTTGGTCGCTGCTGCGACTGCGGGGCCATTTTCACCTGCCATCACCACGAGGGCCTTGGCGTTCAGGTCATCAAGGTAAAATTCGTATTCATCCTGCTTATACGCCGGGTTCAGCGGCGCGGTTGTCACGCTTTGCGCAATGGTTATGAATGCTGCTGCCATTTCTGGCCCGTTGGGTAAAACGATAGCGACCCGGTCACCCGAAGTGATACCAAATGAAGCCAATTGATTTGCAACGTCACCTGACAGCTTGCGCAGACCAGCATAGCTGAGCCAACCCCGGTCAGGTGCCCCAAGAGCAGGCAATTCACCATGATGTGAGGCAAGCAGGGTGCGCAGAGTATTTGACATTAGCATTTCCTTGGTTGGTTCTATTCAGTCGTCATTTCCGCCGAGGTGACAGTGTCGCTTGATTGGATGCGCAGGCGCTTGAGCCGACGCAACCAAATCACACGACCATTTTGAATGCGAAGATAGCTGGAAGTGGGAATACGGCAATCGTTATAACATTTTCCGGTTCTGCAATGCGTTTTTGACGCAAAATTTTTCCAATGAGCGTACCACGTGCAATGGCCAGTTCGAGCGTGGTCATCGGCTATTATGCCTTGCGAAACAGATACCCCAACACTGCAAATGCTGCAATCAGGCAAGCACTAAGCATTTTTCTGCTCGGTTTATACCCCGCAATAATACACGTCTACGGGTTCAAAATCTGCACCAAGGCAATGAACGTGTCGGTAAACAGATCAATGTCAAAGCGCTTGCAGCCGCTTGAATAGCGAAGAGGTATCCCAGCGTCCGCCACCCATTTTCTGAACATCCTTGTAGAACTGGTCGACCAGCGCGGTGACGGGCAGACTGGCGCCGTTTTCGTCTGCTGTATCGAGGCATATCCCAAGATCCTTGCGCATCCAGTCAACTGCGAAACCGTGCTCGAAATGGTCGTCCAGCATCGTTTCGAACCGGTTTGACATTTGCCAGCTGCCCGCGGCCCCCTGGCTGATCACTTCGACGACCGCGCGACCGTCCAGCCCGGCCTTGTCAGCGAAATGCAGTGCCTCTGAGAGGCCCTGAACCAGCCCCGCAATGGCGATTTGGTTGGCCATCTTGGTCATTTGCCCAGCACCCGATCCCCCGATCCTGCGGCAGAGTTTGGCATAGGTGGCAATCACCGTCTGGGCGCGGGTATAGTCGCCATCGTCGCCGCCACACATGATCGACAGTTGCCCATTTTCGGCCCCAGCTTGACCACCCGATACTGGTGCATCGACAAACCCGATCCCGATAAGCTTGGCTGTCTCGTAAAGCTCTGATGTCACTTTTGACGATACCGTTGTGTGGTCGATGAACAGCGATCCCGTGGACATGCCAGCAAAGGCGCCATCGTCGCCAAGACACACGGCGCGCAGGTCATCGTCATTCCCAACACAAGCCATAACCATATCCGCATCTGCGACGGCGGCGGCGGGCGTTGCGGCATGTGATCCGCCATGTTCATTGGTCCAGGCCTCGGCCTTGGCGCCGGTTCGGTTGTAGACGGTGACGTCGTGCCCTGCTGCCTGAAGATGCCCGGCCATCGGGTAGCCCATTACACCCAGACCAAGAAAAGCAAGTTTTGTCATCGGGATAGTCCTTTGAAGTTACAGAAGATCACCGGGTCTCTTTCCGGAGAAAAATCCATCAAGTTTGTCGATTATGCGAGAGCCTGTGGCATCACAAATTTTATTTCTTCTGTTGATATGGGGCACGACGAACATGTTGTCGAGCATGGCAAACAGGGGGTATGTGATGAAAACGCCTTGCTGAAAGCGATAGCACCCAGTCTGTCGATCCGGACTTAACCTTTTTTGATCTGGCATTGGCGTGCTTATTTCTGGATATATCAATCGCGTTACCCGGCCTTTTGCTCAAATGCCGAGGGGCTTTTGCCCCTAGCGATGAGTGGCGGTGGTGCCGATTGGAAAACTCGTTTATCCGCTGAAAAGTCGGAATTTCTGACTGATGCTACATGCCCCACTTTTACACCAGAGCTCTTTGGTTTTGATGGATTTGAAGAATGTTTTGACCCTAGAATTATCCTGACAATTACTTTTCTTTCTGGATCGAAATAATGACGTCGTATTTTGACAGATACTTCTGATAATCAACTTTAATAATATTCTGGTCGATGATCCGTATGGTGAATGCAGTCTTAAGACCAGCTTGTAACCTTTGGCACCTTGAGCCAAGTTGTGGAACATCACAAAGGAAGTTTCGGGGTGTCGCAGTCCGATAAGAAAAGCACTGTTGTTACAATGCGGGATGTGGCGCGTGCTGCTGGAGTCTCTCGGATGACTGTTTCGCGTGCATTAAAAAAAGATAGCCCTGTGTCCTCCGTGACCCGCTCACGAATCTTAAAGGTTGTGCGCGAGATGAACTATGTGCCGGACCAAATGGCTGGTAGCCTGACAACTAAAAAATCAGGCTTTGTCGCGGTATTGGTGCCGTCCTTGAACAACCTCCATTTTGGCGAAACAGTTCAAGCTTTGACCCAAGAACTGGAAACGAACGGGCTGCAGATTTTACTGGGCTACACCGACTATTCGGTTGAGCGTGAGGAACAGCTGATTGAGACGATGCTGCGCCGTCGACCCGAAGCGATTGTATTGTCCTATGACGGCCATTCGGACCGTAGCCTACAGCTTTTGAACGCGGCGCAAGTGCCCGTAATTGAACTCTGGGAACGTCCCGAAGATCCGATCGCTCACACCGTTGGTTTTTCCAATTCCGCCGCAGCCGCCCAAATGACCGAGGCATTGATAAGCCGAGGATATCGCAATATCGCGTTTTTGGGCGAAGGCGATGATGACTGGACCCGCGGCGCTGCCCGCCGCGCTGGTTTTATAGCTGCCATGGAACAGGCTGGCCTGTCCGTCCACCGGTTGCTGATGGTTGGAAAACCACCGTTGTCTATTGAGGACGGTGCTGCGGCGACCCCGTCGCTCTTGGCCAAGTACCCCGACACTGACTGCATTTTTTGTGTGTCTGATCTGCCCGCTTTTGGCGTTTTGTCTGCTCTCAGTGCCGTTGGGAAAAAAGTTCCCGATGATATTGGAGTTGTCGGCTTCGGCAATTTTGAAGTGTCGCGGTTTGCATCGCCGTCCATCACAACCGTTATTGTCGACCCAAAGGCAATCGGTCGTGCGACGGGTAGGATGATTGCTGAACTTCTAACCAACAATCCATCGCCCGTGACAGGGCCCCGTCAAATCAATGTAGATGTTGATTTAGATTTTCGTGGCAGCACGAAGTAAGGCAGCAATCAATTCTTATCAGCAACTTAAAGGCAAATAAAAATTCCTTGTGTTACCGGTCACAATTGTTACTGTGACCGGTAACACAAAGGAGAGAGCGATTCCATGCCCACCATCCATCTTGAAAATCTGGTCAAGCGTTATGGCGATGTGCAAGTCTTGCACGGCATTGATCTTGAGATGGCTGACAACGAATTTACTGTCCTAGTTGGCCCCTCTGGCTGCGGAAAATCCACAACGTTGCGGATGATTGCGGGTCTTGAAGATGTCTCCGAGGGTGAAATTTTTGTAAATGGCAGGCCCATCAGCCATCTCGAGCCCAAGGATCGGGATCTGGCAATGGTATTTCAGGATTACGCGCTTTACCCTCACATGAACGTGGCCAAGAATATGTCTTTTGCGCTGCGCCTGCAAAAGCGGCCACAGGCCGAGATCGACCAAAAGGTTCGTGAGGTCGCGAAAACCCTCGGGCTAACGGATTATTTGCACCGCAAGCCGGGCGAGCTTTCGGGCGGTCAGCGTCAGCGCGTTGCTATGGGGCGGGCGTTGACCCGTGATGCTGGCCTGTTTTTGTTTGATGAACCCTTGTCCAATCTGGACGCAAAGTTGCGCGGGCAGATGCGTGCCGAACTCGCCATGATGAGCCAGCGTGTTCAAAAAAATATGATCTACGTCACGCATGATCAAATCGAAGCCATGACATTGGCTGACCGGATTGTCGTGATGCATGGGGGCTATATTCAACAGCAAGGCACACCCGGGGAATTGTTCAAGCGCCCTGTGAACAAATTTGTAGCTGGCTTTTTGGGGATGCCGCCGATGAATTTTCTCGAAGGCGAGATTTTCATGCGCGATATGGGCGTTTATCTTGAAGGCGACGGTTTTGCTGTCAAGCTTGAGGGCGCAAGAGCGCAGACTGCAAGGTCGCATTCAAGCAAGAAAATTACTATGGGTGTACGCCCATCAGATCTTGTCTATGACGCCGATGCGGACAGCAGCACTGCGCTTAGCCTGAACGTCATGGTTTCCGAATACGTGGGCGCGCAATCGGTTTTGCTGTGCCAATGCGGATCAGCCAAAGTCATGGTCGAGGTGAACTCAGAAACACCTGTGGCGTTGGGCCAATCACTCAAATTCGCGATCAATGCGACCGGCATACACCTGTTCGATCGCACCAGTGAAGTCGCGCTCTAGCGACGCAAATGATGCATAATGGAGGAAACAATGCATACATTACTTAAATCAACTGCAGTGGGTCTTACGGCTGCTGCCGTTACGGCTGGGGCAGCGCTCGCGGGCCCGTATGATGCGCACAAGGGCACAACACTTGTCGTGAACTTCCCCGCGCACCCACATTATGACGCCGTCATGAAAATCTTGCCCGAGTTTACAAAAGAAACGGGGATTGAAGTTGAGGTTGATCAACTGCCCTATCTGAAAATGCGCGAGCGTCAGACGCTCGAGCTGGCACAGGACGAAGGTGATTACGATCTTATCGCCTATGTTGTGTTCTCAAAAGCTGACTATGTTTATGCGGACCAACTGGAAAACTTGGCCAAGTATTTCATGAACCCCAAGCTGGCTAATCCAGCGTATGACTCTGCTGATCTGATCGACGGCTATGTCTACAACATTGGCTTTGCTGGCGGTGATCGCGGGTATTTGTCAGGTGCGACAGGGTCGCTGTTTGGAATGCCTTATGGATCCGAGACATCTGTGTTGGGCTATCGCAAGGACATCTTTGAAAAGCATGGCCTCGAAGTGCCACAGAACTATGACGAACTGCTCGCTTTAGCATGCCAAATTCCAGAGCTTGAACCCGGAATGGGCGGTCTGGCGTCGCGCGCGGCTTCTGGTCACCACGCGGCACACGCGTTCTTGCTGCACCTGAACCCATTGGGCGGTGCGATCTTTGACGAAAGCTGGGAACCCGTTGTGAACAATGCAGCAGGTGTAAAAGCCGCCGAAGCATTGAAAACTATCGTTGACTGTGGCGCCGAAGGATCTGTCAACTTTGGCTTTGGCGAGGCTTTGGGTTCGTTCTTGAACGGCGATACAGCTATGTTCCTCGACACCACAATTGTGGCAGGTCAGGTCGATAATCCTGACAAAAGCAAAGTGGTTGGCAACGTTGGCTGGGCTTTGCATCCAATGGGAACAAAACGCGCAAGCCAGACCGGTGGTTTCGGCATCGGCATTCCCGCAAATGCGGAAAACAAGGACGCGGCGTTTCTTTTGATGCAATGGCTAACGTCCAAAGAGGGTGACAAGCTGGTGGCTATGGCCGGCGGTAACCCCTCGCGGTTCTCGACCCATGCTGACGCGGATGTGAACGCCAAGTTCCCTCATATGGCCACGTTCGGCGAAGCTTTGCAGTATGCCGACCCTGACTGGCGTCCAATCATTCCTGTTTGGGGCAAGATCAATGCTGACCTGGGCACAACCTTATCTAAGGTCCTGACCGAAGATCTTGATATCCAAGAAGCCTTGGACGGTGTGGCAGCGCGGGCGCGTACCGTTATGGACGAAGCCGGATACTACACCTGGAATGAGTAACCTCGTCCGTAAATAAAAAAGCTGTGCAAGGCCGGTCGCCTTGCACAGCACTTGATCCGCTGAATGCCCTTAAACCCTATTATGAATAGAAGGCTTCGTCATGTCACGTGCACTGGCAAACCGTTTTACGCCTTACATGTTCATGGCGCCCGCCGTCGTCATCATGGCGATGGCCTTGATTTACCCACTTGGCTACATGATTTGGGGCAGCTTCCGAGCCTGGAACCCGAGCCAGTCTATAGGCGAAGCCGAATTTGTGGGCCTGAAGAATTATGTCACTCTATGGAAAGATCCTAATTTCCACGAGAGCCTTGGTGTCACACTTAAATTCGCCTTTTTTGTCGTTTCTTTCGAGATGATCATTGGCGTCGGCCTCGCGCTGCTACTTGATCGCAACATCCGAGGCATGTCCGTTCTACGTACAATGTTCATTTTGCCTATGATGATTGCACCGGTCGTTGTTGGTCTGATGTGGCGATATATGTACCACCCAACCGTTGGCACATTTAACCGATTGCTAGACGACTGGGGTTTGCCAAAGATTGATTGGCTGGGACAGCACGCGCTGAACTCAATTATTATCGCAGATATATGGCAGTGGACCCCATTCATTTTCATTCTTTCTCTGGCAGCATTGCAGTCTTTGCCAAGTTCCGCGTTAGAAGCGGCAAAAATTGATGGCGCAACATCTTGGCAACAGATTATCCACATCAAAATTCCCTTGATGATGCCCGTGCTGATCGTGACCTGCCTTTTGCGTCTGATCGATGCTTTCAAAGTACTCGAGGTGATCCTTGTTATGACCCAAGGCGGGCCGGGTCTGTCGACTGAAATCCTAGCACTTCGTATCTCGCGCACGGCGACCGAATTCCGCGAGCTTGGGGTCGCCGCGGCGATGTCAAATTACCTTTTGCTGCTTTTGCTTGCGCTGACTGTCGGGATGTTCCTTTTCACACGCCTCCAAGAGGTGCGCGCCGCTCGCATCCGTGCGGCAATAGACGAGGACCTGTAACATGGCCAAAAAGTATGAAAAGCAGAACCCGGCATTTTACGTTCTCATTGCCATATTGGTGTTCATGTCGATCGGCCCCGTCCTTTTGATGCTCGTAAATTCATTCAAGCTGGATGTAGACATCCTGAGTGGGACCTCAGGGCTTTTGTTTCTGCCAACCATTCAAAACTACGAAACAGCCTTGTGTGATGTGCTTTGGTACGAGCCAGAGCACCTTGATTTTTGCCAGCTAAAATTTGGGGGTGCGTTTGTCAATTCGTTGATCATCGCGCTGGTTTCCACCGCGCTGACATTGGTGATCGGTTGCATGGCGGCCTATGCGTTGGTGCGTTTCAGGTTTATGGGGCGCGATACTGTTTCATTGACCACGCTGATGGTGCGCATGGTGCCGCCGGCGGTGCTTTTGGTGCCAGTGTTTGGCCTGTGGAACAACGAATTTTGCCTCGACAAAAATGGACTGATTGGTGGTCTGATCCGCGATACACTCGGTGGACGCGGTGATGTATGTCTTGCGGGCACGCACTCTGGTATTATTCTGGTCTATGTGGCGATGAACTTGCCCTTCGTGATCTGGATTTTGCAAAGTTTTATCGTACAGGTGCCTCGGTCGCTTGAAGAAGCAGCGCGCGTTGATGGGGCGGGGCCGTTTCAAGTATTCTTTAAAATTGTGCTTCCCCTGATCAAGCCCGGTCTTGCAGCTGCTGCGATATTTACCTTTCGGATCGCATGGAACGAATATCTGCTGGCCTCTGCTTTGTCGGACCGCGACACCAAAACTGTCCCGATCCTGATCGTGAACAACATGTCTGAATTCAACGTTGAATGGGGTGTGATCATGGCAACGGGTATGTTGCTGGCTATTCCCCCAATCATATTCACGCTGTTTGCATCAAGACAAATCATCACTGGAATGACGGCTGGAGCGGTTAAGGGCTAATGTGGGAATGGCTGCTTTCTGCCGTCGATCCGAGCCGGGCGCACGATGTGGGGTGGGCCGTGTCATGGCACGCCCGTGCCATGGTGTTGGGGTGGGGTATTATGGCACCATCCATTGTGCTGATTGCACGTTTCTTCAAGGTCATGCCGAGGCAGAATTGGCCCGTTCAGCTGGATAACAAGGTCTGGTGGCGCAGTCATTGGATGGGTCAGTCTGTTGTCTTTGCCCTAACGTTAATTGGTCTTGCGCTGGTGTGGCCCCCAAGCTGGGCGGGGTTAAGTTTGCACATGATCATGGGCTACTGCGTTCTGATTGGATTGCTGGTACAGACTGTGCTTGGCATCGCGCGCGGCTCAAAGGGTGGCCCATCAGAGGCTGCGGCTGACGGCTCTCTGCGTGGGGACCATTATGATATGACCTCTCGACGTCTTATTTTCGAACTGGTTCACAAGACAGTGGGCTATTGTCTGCTGACACTTGCCGTAGCAACGATTGTTGTCGGGATGTGGGATGCAAATGCACCTCGCTGGATGTGGCTTGTGCTTGTAATTTGGTGGATGTTTTATGTTTGTACTTTTGCAATGCTACAGCGGGCGGGTATGGCTGTAGACACATATCAAGCCATTTGGGGCACAGATATTGTGCATCCTGGAAACCAACAACCGATGTCAAATTGGTGGCAACGCACGACAAGGAGAAGATAATGTTCGGCGTGATTGAGGGAACGAAGCTCGAAGCGTTGGACCCGTCGTTTGACGCGTGCATCATCGGCCATGCGCGGGTTGAACGTTTGTGGACGGGCGCGCGCTGGTCAGAAGGGCCGGTGTGGTTCGCAGCTGGTCGCTACCTCCTTTGGTCTGACATTCCGAACAATCGCATCATGCGTTTTGATGAGACCGACGGGTCAGTTTCCGAATTCCGCACGCCTTCAAATAATAGCAATGGTCACACTGTGGACCGACAGGGTCGGCTGATCAGTTGCGAGCATTTGACCCGTCGCGTCACCCGTACAGAACATGATGGAACGATTACCGTTCTGGCAGATGAATGTGGCGGTAAGCGGCTGAACTCTCCGAATGATGTTGTTGTCAAAAGTGACGGATCAATTTGGTTCACAGACCCGTCTTACGGCATCATGGTGGACTATGAGGGGATGCGCGCAGAAAGTGAAATTGGGGCCTGTCACGTCTACCGAATTGATCCAAAAACGCACGATGTCGTTATTGTGGCGGACGACTATGTTAAGCCAAATGGGTTGGCTTTTTCCCCTGATGAGAGCCTGCTTTACATTGCAGATACAGGGATCACACATACGCCCGGCGGTCCCGCCCATATTCGGTGTCACACTGTCAAAGCAGACGGGTCATTGGCTGGGGGCGCGGTATTTGCCAACTGTAGTGACGGTGTCTTTGACGGCTTTCGTGTAGACACCGATGGGCGCATTTGGACCTCTGCGGCGGACGGTGTTCATTGCCTGTCTTCCGCAGGCGCATTGATTGGCAAGATTCGAATTCCTGAAATGGTCGCAAATGTGTGCTTTGGTGGCCCAAAGTTAAACCGCTTGTTTATTTGTGGAACAACGTCGCTTTATTCTGTCTACCTGAACGTAAACGGTGTTTCCCCGATTTGAATTGAACGTACAAAGGTTTGCAAATATGACGTATATTCACGAGACGCTTGAGCTGACGCATGCTGCTGCCCTCGAAATGTTGAGCGCCGCAATTGCAGCCGCTGAGTCCATAGATCAGCCCCAGTGTATTGTTATCGTGGATAAAAGTGGTGAAACCCTCGCAAGTATCCGAATGACGGGTGCTAAATTTCTCAGCATGTTGAGCGCGCGCACCAAAGCCCGCACGGCGGCCTCTATCAAGGCCGATAGCGGCGCTATTCCTGCGCATGTGGCACCTTTGATTGCCGCCGCGACCCAAGATCAGGTCACTGGGTTAGACGGTGGCTTGCCGATATTTGTCAAAGGTATCCTTGTCGGTGCTATTGGGGTTGGCTCTGGTAGTCCGCAACAGGATATCGCTGTGGGCAAAGCTGCAATTTCCGCTCTGGATGCACTTGTCGGGACGTCCGAAAGCTAAGCCGACAACGAACCGCGAATAAAACGCGCTGAGGGATGCCGCATTGTAATTGTGAGCTTTAACATTGGTCGCATATTGCCGATACGCATGGGATTGTTCCTTGCAGTAACGATTTAGAGCCTTCGACAAAATACCTGTGCCATCACGCATAGCCAAATGCATTGAAAATTTTGATTTCATGCAAGTTTAGTTAGTGTAGATTTTTTGCAAAGCGCTTTAGGTTTCTAAAAGTGCCGTTGTGATTGCGCTCTTTGGGTCGCTCAGTCCCTCGATAACGGTAAAGTGGTTGTGCTGGCAGTCTATTGCGCTGACGATCTGCGCGTCTAGGCCGCTCCACATTTGTGCTAACAGTTCAGTTTGGCGAATGAACTCTGGTCGCTCGCCTCCTCCAACCCAACCCGTCACGGGTGCGGTTGTGATTGGGCGCAACAAGGCTGCGCTTTCGGCGTGTGCCTCAGTGTCATCAAGGCGCAGAATATCGTTCATCTTGGTGTGCAGCAATGGCCTCAGGTCATGAAGGCCACTGATAGAAAGTGTATGATTAATCCGCTCCAAAATATTGGTACACAGAGGGCTGGTGCTGCTGACCATGCGGGACGCGAGATGGCCACCAGCGGAATGCCCGCTTAATTTGATTGGTCCAGAAACACGCGCGCTGACCTTTGTGATGGCTGCACCTATTTGCGCGGTCATTTGGTGGATGCGCGCCTCTGGTGCCAGAGTGTAACTGGGCAAGCAGACTGCCCAGCCATTTGCCCGTGCGCCTTCGGCGAGGTCCGACCAAAAAGATTTATCTAACCGCATCCAAAAACCACCATGGATGAAAACCACCACGCCTTTGGGCGTGCCATCGGGCCAGATTAAATCGAATTTTTCGCGGGGGTGGTCACCATAAGCAATGTCTTCCTCGATGTTCACACCGCTTGCACGATAAGCCGCAGCATTGTCCGCCCAAAGACCGGGCAAAGCATCTGATCCTGCGATATGTACCATATTGGCAAAAGCATCGTCCCAATCTTTTGTCGGTTGCAGCACGTGATTACCCCGCTTGGTATTGTGGTGTTGATGCAAGGAACGACCCATATGCCGGGGCGTTGGGATAGGAAAATTGTTCTGCCAATGGGTTGCTCCGTTTCTTTTGCGACGCTCCCATATCTGCAAGTAGTTCATCGAAATGTTTGAAATGGAACGGGGCCGAACACAGACCGCCATATATTTTGGCTGCGGGGCGTTCGTTGCGTTTCCAATTCAACATCATATCGATGTTTTTGTTCATATCGGCTTGGTTTGGTTGGTTTTTCAATTGGCCATCCGCGTAACGAACAAGCCAATTCGCGATCATCTCAGCAGACAGAACCGTGCAGAAACTTGAGTTAAATCCGACAAAGCCCATGTCCGGCAGATCTGGGTTCACAGCCAAGCGGTAGACACGGTATTGGCCGTCGTCTTCAATCAGTTTTTCCTGATACTGTTGCGGTAGATATGGCACGCCAAGTTTCCAGCCCACGGCCAGAACAGCCACGTCACAAGGCACTGTATCGCCTGTTGTCAGCCGTAAACCATCTTCGGTGTAACTGTCAAAAGTGCCTAAAACAGTAGTAATTTGCCCCTTATCGAGACATTCGATCAAGCCGGGGGTGACGATGGGCACCGAACAGGATACTTCCTTTTCGATCGGTGTCGTGGGCACCATATTGTGCTTTTTCATTTTCAGTTGCGTTTTTAGCAGAGTCTCAAGGCCACGAAAGTTTACCCATACCAAAGGTTTCAACACTGCGGCAATTATGCGCTGCAGCGGGTTTTTCCCCCACTGGTTAAACTGCTGCTCTTGTGCGCGCATATACAGCAAGCGTTTAAAGTTAATCCCACCGACGAAATATGGCACCCGCCAGACGTTTTCAAGGTACACGAGCCGAACTGACTTTGCACCGTTCTGAACCGCGTTAACCGCAATGTCGGTGGCGGATTTTGATCCGCCAAGCACAACAACATGCTTTCCCTGACACGCGGTTGGATCCGTGTATTCAGACGAATGCATGACTTGACCGCCGCGATCAACAAAGCCTTCTTGGCCGGGATGGGTGATGATGTTTTTTTCTGAGAACTGGCCCGTACAGATCGAGACAAAGTCAAAATCCTCGGACCATGTCTGATTGCCCGCTTCGACGGTGAGGGTCCAGCCCGGCCGACCATCTGCACGGCGCTCCATCGTCTTTACGTTTGTACTCAAGCGAAACAAGCGCGCTGTTTTGTGCTTTTCGGCGTAAGAATGTAAATAGGCGTGCACTTGCGGCCCTTTGGGCCATTCAGGGTAATCATCAGGCATGGGATGATCGGTGTAGCAATACAGGTCTTTTGGTGATTGCGTTTGCACATCTGGGTAGGATCGCGAAATTTCCCAAACGCCGCCAAAATCATGGCTACGTTCGAAACCGCAGACACGGTGCCCTTTTTCGTCGAATGCTTTGGCTGCAGCCAGCCCGCTAACACCGCCGCCAATAATGGCGACCTTCTTTCGATTTACCATTGTTGCAACCCCTTAAGCTTCTGCAGGGGGTGGCAGGAAGTCCACCTCGTGCATGGCAGAAAGGCGAACCAGCTCTTCCGGGTCCGTTACGCCATCTAATTGTGTGAATAGTTCAAATAGTTTACGCGCAGGTGCAACGCCAAAAACGCAAGTCGCCTCAGCGCCGGATCGGTTAAAGATACCATGCGCTTCACCCATCGGCATGCGTACAACATCACCTGGCCCCGCTTTGTGAATATCGTCCAAAAACTCAATCTCGAGATTGCCTGATAGAACGTTGATCCACTCATCTTGCGTTGGATGAATATGTGGTGGAACAAATGTGTCTGCTGGAATTGTCGCATGCCAGATGAATGTGTTTGGACTAACCAGTTTCGGCACATAGGTCTGCCCCACAACATTCCATGACATGTTTTCAATGCCGTCAGCTGCAGATGTGATTCCCTTTTCCATCTTGTTCTTCTCCCTTTTTCTTCCACGTCAGTGTGTGCCATGTTTCTGACAGGCATTATCCAAAAAGCGAACCAAAGTGCTTTAGGCTTGAAACAAAGGAAGGTATTAGCCAAACTACTGCACAAGAGTGTGCAGTAGATGGACAAGCCATGGAGTATTTAGCCGCATTTCCGCTTGTGCGGACAGACAACTTGGATGAAGCCCGGCACAGGGTCACTGAAAAGTTTTGCGACCACAAGTTAAATAAGTCTTCTCGTTTTGATGAATTGGCAGTGCGGCACAATCATGTCGCTGGCAGGCATGTGTCGATTAATTATTTGCACTACGGTGCGGATGTCACGATCGACCCCGGCATGCTGCAGGATTTCTATTTGTTGCAGGTGCCATTGACCGGTGCCGCCTTTGTGCGTCACCGAGGGCGTGAAATCGTGGCCAGCCCGCAAACCGCCACGCTACTCAACCCAGATCGTGAAACGCATATGCAGTGGCGCGGGGATTGTCGCAAATTATTGTTGCAAATCGACAAGAGTTTTTTGGGCCAAATTGCAGAAGAGCTGTTAGGTCGCCCCACACCGGGTCCAGTCAGATTTGATCCGGTGGTTAATCTGCAAGCATCCCCTGGGCGCAAAATTCGCAATATCTTGACGCGTGCGGCTTTGATGGCAGGAAAAGGGTCAATATTCGGACGAATCCAGCAAGCGCAAGATTTGTGGACGGAAACTGAATTGGTGTCGAACCTGCTGATGCATCAAACGAGTAACATATCCCATATCCTAGAAGCGGTGGACAATACTGCGCCCCCGGGGGACATAAAGCGCGCCATTTCTTATATCCACGACAACCTGGCGGAACCAATCACACTGAACGATATCGCAAGACAATCGGGGGTGAACGCGCGAACCCTGCAAAAAGCGTTTCAGCGCACCTTTGGTAAATCCCCGATGCAAGTTCTACGCGAGGCCCGACTTGATGCTGCGCATTATTACCTGTCAGTAAAACAAGACGCGCCAAGCGTTACCGACGCGGCTTATCGGGCTGGGTTCTCGCATCTTGGGCGGTTTTCGCAGGCGTATAAAGCCCGCTTTGGCAGGCTTCCCAGTGAACAGACGATTGTATAAACTGAATTCCTCCCTTTTTTACCTCGGTTAGTGACGCTTGGTAGGTTCATTGCGCACAGTATTTGGTCCCTGATTGACCATCTGCATTGGCGACTGGCTTAAAGCATTATGCAAAACCTTGAATCACTTGACGCTGTTTCAAATCAAAGGTTTTAACGCGTGAGGTCGTGCGGGATGTTTCATGTATCTTGTCACGCACTGTGACGTCAGCGTCTTGTGGGGTTTGGCTCGCCGAGGGGTATTCCAGATTCAGGAATGATGCCCAATTTATATGTGATTTGCCGAACCGCCATACAAATACTTTATATATAAAATATTTTTGCTTGAAATACATTTATGGTGGCTTTAGCGTTTTATCAACGCAACAAAGCTGGAAGAGTACACATGCGTATTGCTTGTCTTGGGGGCGGCCCTGCGGGCCTATATTTCGGCATCTCAATGAAGCTTCGGGATCCTGATGCAGACGTTGTGGTGTTCGAGCGCAACAAGCCTGACGATACCTTCGGTTGGGGTGTTGTCTTGTCGGATGAGACTCTTGACAATCTCGCAGATAATGATGCGACAAGCGCCGCTACTATCCGAGAGAACTTTGCCTATTGGGATGATGTAGCACTGCTGCATCAGGGGCAAAAACTGGTGTCCAGCGGGCATGGTTTCTGTGGTATCGGGCGCAAGCGATTGTTGCTGATCCTGTACGAGCGCGCCAAAGAACTGGGCGTTGATCTGCGGTTAAAAACCGAAGTCAATGCCGCGTCTGATTACATGAACGAGTTTGATGTTGTGGTTGCTTGTGACGGTTTGAATTCAAAAACACGAATGGAATTCGCAGAAGTCTTTAAGCCTGATATCGACACCCGAAAATGCCAGTTCACCTGGCTGGGCACACATCAGAAATTTGATGACGCTTTTACTTTTATATTCGAAGACACCGACAAGGGCTGGGTCTGGGCGCACGCCTACCAATTCGATGATAACACTGCGACGTTTATCGTTGAATGCAGTCAGGCGACCTATGAAGCCTATGGGTTCGGTGAGATCAGTCAGCAAGACAGCGTCGCGATTTGCGAAGAAATCTTTAAGGATCACCTTGGTGGTCACCCACTCATGACCAATGCCAAGCATATTCGCGGGTCAGCCTGGCTGCAATTCCCGCGCGTGTTGTGTGAAAAGTGGAGCCATGAGAACGTTGTGCTTTTGGGCGATGCATCTGCAACAGCGCATTTTTCTATTGGGTCAGGCACAAAGCTTGCTTTGGAAAGTGCCATTGCGTTGGCCAAGAATATTAAATCACATTCGACGTTGGATGCCGCATTCACAAATTACGAAGAACATCGTCGTCTTGAGGTTTTGCGTCTGCAATCCGCTGCGCGCAACTCGGTCGAGTGGTTCGAAGATGTTGAGCGGTATCTGCATCTTGATCCGGTTCAGCTGAACTATTCGATGCTTACGCGTTCTCAGCGTATCAGTCATGAAAACTTGCGTGAACGGGATGCGGATTGGTTGGCGTCGGCTGAAGCTTGGTTCATGGAACAGTCGGGCGCTGGCAGTAATGTGGCTGCGCGTGCGCCGATGTTTGCGCCGTTTACCCTTCGAAATATGACATTGAAAAATCGCGTGGTCGTATCGCCGATGGCGCAATACAAGGCGGTCGACGGGTCCCCTACCGATTGGCACTTGATCCACTATGGTGAACGGGCAAAGGGCGGCGCTGGGTTGGTTTACACCGAAATGACCTGTGTGTCGGCGGATGGGCGTATAACGCCGGGTTGCCCGGGCCTGTATGCGCCTGAACATGAAGCCGGGTGGGCCCGTTTGAATGCGTTTATCCATGCTGAGACCGATGCGAAAACCTGTTGTCAAATCGGTCATGCGGGGCGCAAAGGCTCGACCCGGATTGGTTGGGAGGGGATGGATAAGCCGTTGAAGGATGGCAATTGGCCCCTTTTGTCTGCCTCTGCCATTGCTTGGTCTAACGAGAATGCGACACCCAAAGCTATGGACCGTGCTGATATGGACCATGTGAAGGCTCAGTTTGTGATCTCTGCTCAGATGGCAGAACGCGCGGGTTTTGATATGATCGAACTCCATGCCGCGCATGGGTATTTGATTTCGTCTTTTATCTCGCCTTTGTCCAACATTCGCGATGACGAATATGGCGGTAGCCTTGAAAAAAGGATGCGCTACCCTGTCGAGGTTTTCGATGCCATGCGCGCTGTTTGGCCCGCCGACAAGCCGATCTCTGTACGTATTTCGGCGAGCGATTGGGCGGGCGATGATGGTGTGACCGCTGATGAAGCCGTCAAGATTGCTACCATGTTTGAGGCCCGCGGCGCTGATATTATTGACGTATCGGCGGGGCAAACATCAACGCAAGGCAAACCCGTCTATGGGCGTATGTTCCAGACGCCGTTCTCGGATAAGATTCGCAACGAGGCGAGGATCAAAACCATGGCGGTTGGCAATATCTACGAGGCTGATCATGTGAATTCAATCTTAATGGCAGGCCGCGCCGATCTGGTCTGTATTGCGCGCCCGCATCTTGCGGATCCTTATTGGACGTTGCGCGCAGCGACTGATCTGGGCGACCGGCACGAGGTTTGGCCGAAACCTTATGATGCCGGCCGTGATCAGGCTTGGCGCTTGGCGGACCGTGCGGCCGAGATTGTGGGCAAAATATGACACATGTTGTTATCACGGGGGGTGGCACCGGTGTTGGCGCACAAACTGCGCGTCATTTTGCGGATGCCGGATACGACGTGACGATTATGGGTCGCACTAAAGCACCATTGCAGGCGCAAAATCTGCACTACCAGTTATGCGACGTGACGGACGCAACCCAAGTCACGCAGGCCTTTAACGCGGCGCGTGCCGAACATGGCCCCGTTGGTACCGTCATTGCCAATGCTGGGGCAGTCACCTCAAAGCCGTTTGCCAAGATGACCGTCCAAGACATTGCGTCGATGTTGGACGTCAATGTTACGGGTGTATTCAACGTTTGGCAGGCTGCTTTGCCCGATATGAAAACTGCGAAATCAGGGCGCATGATCGCTATTGCATCGACGGCTGGCTTAAAGGGGTTTCCCTATGTGGCCGGCTACTGCGCCGCCAAGCATGGCGTTGTGGGACTGACCCGCGCTCTGGCGTTGGAACTTGCGCGCACTGGGATCACCGTTAATGCCATTTGTCCTGGGTTTATCGAAACGCCGATGCTGGACCGGTCGATCGACAACATCGTGATGACCACCGGAATGTCCGCTGCGGACGCTGCAAAGTCGCTGACCAAAGGCAACCCGCAGGGTCGGTTCATTCAGGCTGACGAAGTGGCGGCAACCGCACTTTGGCTCTGTTCGGATGCCGCGCGTTCGGTCAACGGTCACACTCTTAGCTTGTCGGGGGGCGAAGTGTAATGCAAAACAAACCTCAACGGGCGCTTGCAACCCCCTCAAAAGAACGTTTGCGGCTTTGGCTGCGCTTTCTCAAGACAACGCGGTCGATTGAAGCGACTGTGCGCGAGCGGCTCCGCGAAGAATTCGGGACGACTTTGCCGCGTTTCGATGTGATGGCGGCCCTTTCACGCTATGAAGAAGGGTTAAAGATGAGCCAGCTGTCCACAGTCCTGCGGGTCTCTAATGGGAACGTGACCGGGATTGTAGATCGTTTGGCCGAGGATGGTTTTCTGGTTCGCGTTCCGGTACCCGGTGACAGGCGTGCATCGATGGTGCGACTGACTAAGCGCGGATTACAGGAATTCGAACGCCAAGCTTGTGAACATGAAGATTGGATTGGTGCCATGTTGCAAGACTTCACTGCAGAGGAAGCAGCGGATTTTGGAACGCGCCTCGAAACGCTGGAAGCCAGTTTGCCGATAAGACGGGGCACTTGACTCGTAAGTAGACAATCGATTTGCCCTAAAAGATTACACGGCTGCATTGCTTTGGCTGCCTTGCCGCATGTGTCAGATACAAAATTTTATCAATGCGTGATGTTTCAAGTGTTTTGTCAATTGCTATAGTTGATTGCGACTTGCGGCTGGCCCGTAAGTGCGATTGCGGATGGGTCTTTGCCGGGGTGCGAGTGGTTATCGCTACGGCCTACGACGTGTTAGATTTTTCAAAACACAAGGGCTGGTGCAGTACAAAAGTTTGGCCCAATGTGCTGGGGCAGCTGCGAGCACATTGACGCCGCCCGCTTTGATTGAACAGAAAGGATAGACTGATCATGATGGCCCATCAGACCGACCCTCGAAAGCGGCACTATGATGTCGTTATTGTGGGGGGCGCTATCATGGGTGCATCAACGGCATGGTTTCTGACGGATAACCCGGATTTCAACGGATCGATTTTGGTCATCGAAAAGGACATGACCTATGAGGCTTGCTCAACCACCCACACCAACAGCTGCATCAGGCAGCAGTTTTCGACCGAACTTAATGTAAAGATCAGCCAGTTCGCTGCAGATTTTATCAAAAACCTACGCGAACGTATGGGCGCCGATGATCGTATCCCAAAGCTTTCGATCCATGATTTCGGCTACATGTACCTCGCCAACACCAAGGCTTCTGCCGACATCTTGCGCACCAATCAGATGGTGCAGCAGGCAACTGGGGCTGGCACCCAACTGATGACTGCATCCCAGATCAAGGCCGCCTATCCATTCTATTGGGTTGATGACATTGTTCTTGGGTCCATCAACACGCTGGGCGAAGGGTATTGGGACGGTGGCGCAGTTTTTGACTGTTGGCGCAGGCAATCGCGTGAGCGCGGCGTGGAATACGAACAAAACGAAGTCGTTGCCATGACGCGCACTGCAAGCGGTACGCGCGTCGAAAGCGTGACGCTCAGGTCTGGCGAGGTTATTGGCTGTGGGCAGGTGGTCAATGCATCTGGTCCGCGCGCGGCGCGCACGGCTGCAATGGCTGGCATTGTTTTGCCGGTTGAGCCACGTAAGCGCTTTACGTGGATCTTTTCCGCCGAACAACCGCTGGACCGTGAGCTGCCTTTGACGATCGATCCGTCCGGTGTACACGTGCGAGAAATTGGTGGTGGGACCTATCAGGTGGGCGGACATTCCGATGTGGACCCCGCTGTTGCCTTTGACGATTTCACTATGGATCATACCCTCTGGCAGGATCACATTTGGCCTGTCTTGGCCACACGTATCCCACAATTTGAAGCGATCAGGGTGACACACGAATGGGCGGGGCACTATTCAATGAATACGTTTGATCAGAATGCGATCATGGGGCCTCATACCGAAGTTAAAAATTTTATCTTTCTGAATGGGTTTTCTGGCCACGGCTTGCAACAATCGCCAGCGATGGGGCGCGGCACTGCCGAATGGTTGACCTATGGCGAATACCGCAGCTTGGACCTAAGCCCATTTCACTTTGCGCGTATTGCTGAAAACCGCCCCGTCATTGAAAAAGCTGTCATCTGAGCCGAAAGGAGACACAAACATGAAAAAACTGGTTTTAACGGGGGCAGCGGGAAATCTTGGGTCCCGGTTGCGCGCGCCTCTGGCAACTATGTGCGATGAACTGCTCTCGACCGATATTGTGGATAGCATTGGCGATCTGGCAGAAAACGAAAGCTATGTGCCGGCGGACCTCGCTGATATGACTGCAATCAGCCCATTGCTGGAAGGGGCCGATATGGTGATCCACTTCGGAGCTCTGGTGGATGAAGTCCCCTTTGAGGATATGCTTGGTCCAAATTTCATTGGCGCCTATAATATTTGGGAGGCCGCGCACCAACATGGGCTGCGCCGCGTGGTTTATGCGTCATCAATCCACGCCGTTGGGATGTATCCGAAAAACGAAGCCATTGGCATTGACGTTCCTCACCGTCCCGACACGTTCTACGGCCTTGCCAAATGCTTTGCCGAGGATCTGGGCCGGATGTATTGGGAAAAGCGCGGGCTAGAGGCCGTCTGCCTGCGCATCCTGTCTTGCGCGCCCGTCACAAACCCGCGCGCTGTGGGCAGCTGGTTGAGTTTCGACGACATGATCCAGTTGGTTGAGAAATCCATAACCACCCCGATCACAGAATTTTCAATTATCTATGGCGTGTCAGACAATGATCGCGTGCCGGTCGACAATACAGCTGCGCGGCATCTAGGCTTTCGACCCAAGGACAATGCGGAACAGTTTGCTAATGAGATTTATGCCAAATTTGGCAGTCTCGATCCACAGGATCCGTCGAACTATCGTCATGGTGGTCCTTTTGCAGGCATCGCGCTGGGACAAAGCGCAATGGGCCTTTTTAACTTCGACGAGAAAGACGACTGAGTCATGCGCATCGACAATCTTCAATATTGCAATTGGTCTGAAAAGGTATTCCGCCAAATGCGCGAGGGGCGCATTGATGCTGTCCATGTTACCATTTCATATCACGAGAACTTTCGCGAGACGGTTCTGAACTTCGAGCAGTGGAACTGTTGGTTTGAACAGTACCCGGATCTGATCATGAAGGGGCAGTGGGCCGAGGATGTCGACCGCGCGCGCGCAACCGGACGCACGGCAATCTTTTTCGGTTTTCAAAACCCAAGCCCGATCGAAGACGATATCGGGCTGGTCGAAATCGTGCACACGCTCGGCGCGCGTTTCATGCAGTTGACATATAACAATCAGTCACTGCTTGCGACAGGCTGCTACGAGGCCGAAGACAGTGGTATCACCCGCATGGGCAAACAGGTGATCAAAGAAATGAATCGGGTGGGTCTTGTGGTCGACATGAGCCACTCGGCCGATCGCTCGACGATTGAGGCCGCGGATCTGTCGCAACGCCCAATCGCCATAACCCATGCGAACCCGTATGTTTGGCAACCTGCTCTGCGCAACAAGAAAAACGATGTGATCCGTGCAGTCACCGAAAATGGGGGTATGTTTGGTTTCTCTCTCTATCCGCATCACCTGAAGGGCAAAACCGATTGCACATTGCAGGACTTTTGCGAAATGATCGCCCGCACCGCTGAAACCTTTGGCGCCGAGCATCTGGGGATCGGAACTGACCTGTGCCAAGATCAACCTGATAGCATCGTGGAGTGGATGCGCGTGGGTCGGTGGTCCAAGGAGATCGACTATGGCGAAGGATCTGCCGCAGCCCCTGGCTTCCCGCCCATGCCTGATTGGTTCAGGGGTAATCGCGATTTCGCCAACATCGAGAACGGTTTGCGCGCGACTGGCCTGAATGCGGACGAGGTTGCCGGAATCATGGGCGGCAACTGGTATCGCTTTTATGCAGAGAATTTTGTGCCTCAGCCTTAGGAGCATGTCGCAAACAAGACGGACAAGGTAGGCAGCGCCGTTTTCCTTGCGTTTAGAATGACAAGGAAAGTGGCGTTATGAAAATTGGATTTATCGGCCTTGGAAATGTGGGGGGCAAGCTGTCTGGCAGTCTCTTGCGCAACGGTCACGACGTGGCGGCGCACGATCTGAATGCAGAGTTCGTCGCGCAAAAGGTGGCGGCTGGGGCGCGTGATGGCAAAAGCCCTGCGGCACTCATGCAAAGTTGTGATGCGGTGATCACCTGCCTGCCCAGCCCTGCGGCGTCGTCCGCTGTCATGGCTGAAATGCTGCCTTATGTGGGCCCCGGCAAGATCTGGATGGAAATGTCGACCACGGACGAAGCCGAGGTCAAGCGCATCGGTGCCCAAGTGATCGCCGCCGGTGGCGAAGCGGTGGATTGCCCCGTCTCGGGCGGGTGCCACAGGGCCGACACGGGCAATATCAGCATTTTTGCGGGCTGTGATCGCGCAACCTTTGAACGTATTTTGCCGGTGCTGACAACAATGGGACGGCGGGTGCTGCACACAGGCGCGCTTGGTTCTGCGTCGGTGCTCAAGGTGCTGACGAATTTTCTGGCTACTGCCAATCTGGTCAGCGTGGCTGAGGCGCTGACCGTTGCCAAGGGCGCAGGGATGGATTTGGGCGTCGCCTACGAGGCGATGGCCATCAGCTCGGGAACATCTTTTGTGCACGAGACCGAAGGGCAGGTGATCCTGAACGGCAGCCGCGATATTTCTTTCACTATGGACCTTGTGGCCAAGGATATTGGCCTGTTTCAGGACGTGGCTGACCGGGCCGGTGTCCCGCTGGAACTGAACCCGCTGTTGATCGATATTTTCAAAGATGGGATCGCGCGCTTTGGTCCGCGCGAGTTGTCGCCAAACATCATCAAAAGGCTCGAGGAAGCGACCGGGCTGGATGTAACGGCACCTGGCTTTCCTACTGAAATGGTCGATGATGAACCCGAAGATCAAGGCGCCGAAGTCCTTGTGCGAAGGTAGCCGTATTCGCTGCCCCTTGTGAGCCGTTGCCGGGCACGTTACGAGCGGGGTTATGTTTAACGAACCAGATTCCGATCCTGAGATCCTTGCTTCCGTCAAAGCCTCGGCCGGGCGGCGTTTCCTAGGCCTTGGGTCGTTGTACATTCTGTCTTTGATGGTTATTTATGTGGCCATAACAAACCCGCCCGAGCTAGGCTGGCAAGTGTTCTTGTTTGCGCTTGGGGGTGGATCGCTGTGGATTTCCGAGATGATGCGCCGCGCGACCAGTCACCGTCTTGAACTGACGCTTGAAGAATTGCGCGACTCCTCTGGCGTTGTGTTAGCGCGCATCGACGAGATCGCTTCGCTTGACCGTGGAACGTTCGCCTTCAAGCCGTCCAACGGTTTTCTGCTGCGCCTGTCACGCAAAGGCACGCGCGTTTGGCGACCGGGTTTGTGGTGGCAATTGGGGTCTCGGATTGGCGTTGGTGGCATGACACCCGGCCCTCAGACAAAGTTCATGGCCGAGATGATTTCAGCCATGATTGCCGAGCGCGAGGCGGGCTGATCAGCCCCGGGCGCTGCCCATGGTGCCGCTTTGCTTTGTAAGCGCGCTGTCAGCAGCACAAAATACCCATAGAAAAGTTTTCAAACTGCCTAAAAAACTGGCAATTTTTTTAGGGACGCGTCATAGGTTCTCGTGCAGACTGTACTAATCCAGTCGCGCCGGACAAAGGAGTTACCGGATGAGCAGACCAAATGAGCCCAGTTTCCGTGAAAGCGTCGATATGATGTTCAACCGTGCGGTTGCGCTCATGGATTTGCCGCCCGGTCTGGAAGAGAAGATACGGGTCTGCAATGCCACCTACACTGTCCGTTTTGGCGTGCGGCTGCGTGGTCAGATCCAAACCTTTACCGGCTACCGGTCGGTGCACTCAGAACACATGGAACCGGTCAAGGGCGGCATTCGCTTTTCTCTGGGTGTCAATCAGGACGAGGTCGAGGCGCTGGCCGCGCTGATGACATATAAATGTGCGCTGGTCGAAGCACCTTTTGGCGGTTCAAAGGGGGGGCTGCACATTGACCCTCGCGACTATGACGAACAAGAGCTGGAACTGATAACGCGACGATTTGCTTATGAGCTGATCAAGCGTGATATGATTAATCCAGCACAGAACGTACCCGCGCCCGACATGGGCACCGGCGAGCGCGAGATGGCGTGGATCGCCGATCAGTACAAACGAATGAACACCACTGACATCAATGGTGTCGCCTGTGTAACCGGCAAGCCCATTAATGCGGGCGGTATTCAAGGTCGGACGGAAGCAACGGGCCGTGGTGTTCAATATGCGTTGCGAGAATTTTTCAGAGATACTCAGGGTGTGCAAAAAGCGGGTCTTTCAGGCACACTTGATGGCAAATCCGTCGTGGTGCAGGGCCTTGGCAACGTGGGATATCATGCAGCGAGGTTCTTGCGTGACGAGGACGGGTGCAGGATCGTTGGCATCATTGAACGCGACGGTGCGTTGACAGACCCCAATGGCTTGGACGTCGAGGCTGTGCGCGAATGGATTGCCAGTCATGGTGGTGTTTCTGGTTTCGCTGAGGCAACGTATACCGAAGATGGCGCCGCTGTGCTCGAGGAAAACTGCGACATCTTGATCCCTGCCGCCTTGGAAGGTGTCATCCATCTGGGCAACGCCGCACGCATCAGGGCACCGTTGATCGTTGAGGCTGCAAATGGGCCTGTAACGGCTGGCGCTGACAATATCCTGCGCGACAAGGGCACAGTCATTATACCCGATATGTACGCGAATGCCGGGGGCGTCACCGTATCCTATTTCGAATGGGTCAAGAACCTGAGCCACATCCGCTTTGGGCGGATGCAGCGCCGTCAGGAAGAGGCGCGGCACCAATTGGTTGTCGATGAACTGGAACGCCTGAGCCACCATTTGGGCGACAAGTGGAGCATGACGCCAGACTTCAAGGACAAATACTTGCGCGGTGCGGGTGAACTGGAGTTGGTTCGCTCGGGGCTCGATGATACGATGCGTGCCGCGTATCAGGCCATGGCAACGGTTTGGCATGAACGCGATGACGTGGATGACCTGCGCACGGCGGCTTATCTTGTGGCCATCGGCAAAGTCGCTGACAGCTACCGCGCCAAGGGGCTGTAACTTGCCACAAGGGGCCGGGCCTGTGTTCGGCCCTCATGCATCGGAGCATCGTTTGATATGCTATCTTTGGCGCAGCATTTGAACCGGCTGGGCCAAAGATAGGTGGCCATACCCGACAGAAATGGAATTTGGTTGCAGCCCAAGATCAAGATGAAAGGCGATTGAAACCTGATTTCTTGCGGTTGTGCGGCTCTGGTCACATCGAGGTGCGTGCAGATAGGAATTTATCTAGCGTCAGGGCAATCAGTGATTTGATCAACCGCAATCGCTTGTCTGAGCTGAGAATCGTTCCTGCGATCAGCCTTTTGATAGCCGATCAATCGACCCAGACCAAAAAGTAGGAAAGAATCCGCATGTGTCCTCTTGCTACATCATCGACAGATGGTGATGGTGTTGCGGGGTATACATCCCATAACGGTGCGGAGGTGCTATGCGCTTTTCAGGGCTGAAGGTCTTCAAGGAAGGACTGACAGGAAACAAAGGATGGGGGCCGCATTGGCGCAGCCCCGAAACCAAGGCAGAATACGACGTCGTGTTGATTGGCGGCGGTGGCCATGGTCTGGCAACGGCGCATTACCTCGCCAAGGTGCATGGCCTGACCAATGTCGCCGTTCTTGAAAAAGGTTATCTTGGCGGTGGCAATGTGGGTCGCAACACGACGATCGTCCGGGCCAATTATATGCTGCCCGGTAATTCTGAATTTTATTCTCACTCACTGAAGCTATGGGAAGGTCTTGAAGAGGATCTAAATTACAATGTCATGCAGTCACAGCGTGGCATCATCAAACGCGTACATTCCGACGGCCAGCGAGACGCCTTTGCGCGCCGCGGCAACATGATGATCGGGCAAGGCGATGACGCAATCCTGCTCGACAC
>JAQWVA010000025.1:0-15287 GCA_029250205.1 Tateyamaria sp. | reverse complement strand
GCGGCGCTCAATCGCGACACAGTTCTTGGCATACCCGTCACAGCGCCCGTAGGATAAGTCCGCCCGGGGAAAGGGGAAGTCTACCCTTCAACCAATTTGTGCAACAAGGCCGATTACGGCGCCCTGAAACTGCCCAAGCGCCGCCCACCTAAGACACCGTAGACCTAAGGCCATCAATGTACTAATTAATTAACCAAACCACCTTACGAGGCCGTGCAGACCTGCAACACAGCGCTGTTTTTCAGATTAAATCAATCTTGATCCGATAATTACTCGAAACAACGCGTTTGACGAAAACGTTTACTGCATGAATGGAAGGGAAATAAATGACGCGCACAACACCCCTTTGGCAATTGAGTGCCACTGAGATTGCAACTGCCATTCGAGAAGGAACGATAACAGCGATCGATGCAACTGAAGCTGCGATTGCGCGAATGGAAGCGGTCAATCCAGACCTGAATGCAGTTGTTGAAAGCCTCGCCGACTCGGCGCGGGATGAGGCCAAAGCACTTGATGTGTGTGACGGGCCCAAAGGTCCCTTGCATGGCGTCCCCGTCACTATCAAGATTAACGTAGACCAAAAAGGACATGCCACATCCCACGGTGTGCCAGCTTTCAAAGATATCATCGCAACCAGTGATGCCCCTGTCGTTCGCAACCTCAAGGCAGCAGGTGCTGTTGTGATCGGGCGGACCAACACACCAGAATTTTCGTTTCGTGCAGACACTGACAACCCGCTATACGGACGAACCCATAACCCTTGGGGTCGTCATATTTCTCCCGGAGGATCCTCTGGCGGCGCAGGATCGGCCGTAATGGCTGGGATTGGCGCACTGGCCCATGGGAATGACATTGGCGGATCATTACGGTTTCCAGCGTCGGCCAATGGCGCTGTAACACTGAAGTCCGGTTTGGGCCGTGTGTCGGCGTTTAATCCGAGCCAAAAAGCTGAGCGTGGTTTGTTGGCCCAATCCATGTCGGTTCAAGGATTGATCGTGCGTACCGCTGCGGATCTGCAACTTTCCATGCCAGCATTAATTGCAGCTGATCCTCGAGATCCGTTCCACGTGCCACTGCCTTGGCAGGGTGCACCGCTTAAGTCACCCATTCGCGTTGCTGTTGCACGCGATGATTTTGGCTTTGGGATGCACCCAGACGTGGCGACGGCGATAGACAAGGCGGCATCCGCCTTATCGGACTCTGGATACGCCTTGGAGGTTGTGGAACCTCCGCTTGCACGTGAAACAGGCGAGGTCGGGTACCGCGTTCTTATGGGTGAAGTCAAAGAACTGCTTTACCCTGACATCAGAACCTATGGCTCGTCCGAACTGAACCGTATTTTTGATGAATATTTTCTCGCTTTCCCACCCTACGAGGGGGCTGAGCTGCTGACCATGATGGGGCAGCGCACGCACTATGCGCGCGCTTGGTCGCTCTTTTTTGAAGAATATCCTCTGGTTCTGACACCATTCATGCTCAAACCGTTCTTTTCCCCCGGTCGTGATGCAGAAGGGCCAGAAGGCGTAAGTGACGCCTTAGTGGGCGCGCATTGGTCTTTTATCATGAATTTCTTAGGGTTGCCTGCTGGAAACTTGCCCACGCATATTGCCAATTTACCCAATGGACCAATACCCATAGGGGTCCAAATCGCGGGGCGCAGATGGCGCGAAGACCTAGTTGTTGAAGCTATGCAAGCCATTGAGACAGTCATCCCACCCACGTGTGAAACACTTTGGAACCGCCATACATAACCGAGTTTGCACAGATCATTATGCACCTGCTGGATCGGATTGAAGAAGAATTGATGTCCTGATTTTGTGGATGTATTCGTACGACGTGAGGGCCTGCGGCGGTTTCAATAGTCGTTCTACATTGTAGGCGGCGAGAAAGTTTCAAAATTGACCGCGGCTGTCATGCTGATACCTTTTCGCCGTTGCGTGCTTGATAGCGCGGTCCTTGCGTTTGAATTGCCCATTAGTTTCGGGATCTTTCGGCATGCTCAATCGATGTTCAATCCCGTTAGCCTTGCAGGTCAGTTCGAAACGCATCTTTGCGAACGTCACGATATTTTGGCTGTGCCGCTGCGGTGCAAGCTGGATGCCTTTTTGCGCCACAGCCTAAAAGAGGTATTTAGGCAACTCTCAGGACGTCTTGGAGTTGGCTTCCTCTGCCTGTTTGGATCTTCTGTGTATGAGTAATTTGGCCCATGCTTCACTAACAAACGAGCATGTCCTTCGATTCCAACAAAAGGATCACACCATCAAGCCGTGGGATAAAATACCTAGTTGAATTCAATCTGGATTTTAAGCGCTTTCGTGCGATCAGACGCCAGCTCAAACGCTTTCACCGTGTCCGCCAATGGCAAGGTATGTGTGATCAAGGGCATTACGTTCAAACGGTCGCTGCGCATCAATTCGACCGCGCTGAAGAATTCAGCGTGAAAGCGGAACGATCCCTTGAAGGTCAGCTCTTTAGCGGTCATCGCTTGAATGGGCAGGGTCATGTCTCCGCCTAGGCCCAGTTGCACCATCGTGCCACCCGGGCGGATGCAAGGGACCGTAGAGACAACAACAGGCCCGACGCCAGAGCATTCAAACAGAATATCGAAATGCCCCTTTTGCGCGCCGTAGACCTCAAGCGCATTGGCCTGATCAGCGACATTGTGCGTAATATCGGCACCCAGCTCGCGTGCCTTGTCGAGTGTGAAATCAGTGATATCGGTCGCCACAATCTGTGCTGCACCTGCCGCACGTGCGACTAAAACGGCGAGCAGCCCAATGGGCCCGCAGCCTGTCACGAGCACCTTTTTGCCCAACAGATCACCAGCCTGCTTTGCAGCATGCAAAACCACGGACAACGGCTCTGCCATTGCGGCTTGGGCTGAAGTCAGCCCATCGGCCACAGCACATTGCGCCACATCCGCCACCAGCCATTCCTGAAAGGCACCCTGAATATGCGGAAAAGGCATAGCCGACCCATAAAACCGCATGTTGAGGCAGTGATTGGGGCGCCCTTCGCGACAGTATTCACAAGTGCCGCAGGGGCGCGAAGGCGATACAGCAACTAATTGGCCTATTGTCAGCGTATCCACGCCTTCACCCAGCGTTTCGATGACACCCGCCACTTCGTGGCCCAGCACCATTGGCTGTTTCAGCGTGATGGGGCCAAAGCCGCCATGGTTAAAGTAATGCAGGTCAGACCCGCAAATGCCACCGGTCTTCATTCGGATCAAAACCTGTCCCGGGCCGGGTTCCGGGCGTGGGTGAACCTCAATACGCAGGTCTTTGGCGGCGTGGGCGACAATAGCTTTCATGATCTGTCCTTAGGTAACGGGGGTCAGCAAGGGTTGGCCTGCGAAATGCGCTGTAAGATTATCGCGCAACAGTTTGCCCATGGCTTGTCGTGTTTCAATGGTTCCTGACGCGTGATGCGGTTGAAGCAAGACATTGTCGAGCTTTAGAAACCGCGGATCAAGGGCCGGTTCGCCCGCAAACACATCAAGCGCGGCGGAACCGATTGTCCCCGACGATAGCGCAGCGATCAGTGCTTCTTCGTCAATGTTGGCCGCGCGCGAGATGTTGATGACCATGCCGTCCGCGCCAAGCGCATTCAAAACGTCCACACCAACAATGTGGCGCGTAGCATCAGAGGCGGCCACAGTCACAAACAGAAAGTCAGAATGCTCCGCCAAAGCAACCGCATCGGACAGGAATGTCCAGTCCGGTGCGTAGTCTTTTGGTGCGACATCACTATATGCGATATCCATGCCGAAGCCTGCCAAACGCTTGCCGATTTCAAATCCAATTCGTCCCAGCCCCAGAATACCCGCCTTGCGGCCAAATACACGCCTCTGAAGGGGATAGAGACCTTTTGCAGCCCACGATCCATCGCGGACCCACGTTTCAGCGCCGACCATAGCGCGTGACTGACAAAGCATCATCGCGACCCCAAGGTCGGCCACGTCTTCGGTTAAGACGTCAGGCGTGTTGGTTACGGCAATCCCGTGCTCTTTGCAGGCAGCCAAATCTACGGCATCATAGCCAACGCCGTAGACGGCGATCATTTCAAGCTTTGGGCAAGCAGCAATCATAGCCCGATCTGCACCTAATTCACCGCGCGTGGCAATGGCGCGGACATCGCTTCCGACATTCTCAAGAACAGCGGCAGCGTCTTTTGCTTCGAACAGCCGATGCATGTCAAACGCCGCATCCAAGGGTTCCTGATCCCAATCAGGGTATGGACCCGTCTGTAGAATGGTGGGCTTTGACATTGTGGCAATCCTGTCTTGACATTTTTTGATATCGGTAACATGTTATCGGTAACAAAAATGATGGTGTCAAGATTTCTTGCCCGAAAATCAAAAAGAGGAGCCTCTATGTCTGACTTATTCTCGCTCGCTGGTAAAACCGCACTGATCACAGGATCATCGCAAGGCATTGGTTTTGCTCTGGCCAAAGGCTTGATTGACGCAGGCGCCCGTGTTGTTCTGAATGGCCGCAACGCAGACAAGTTAGCCAAAGCAGCAGCAGAACTGGGAAAAGGGGTAGACACGCTTGCCTTTGATGCCACTGACCATATGGCTGTTCGGAAAGCCGTAGACGATTTCGAAGCAGCCCGCGGTTCAATTGACATTTTGGTTAATAATGCAGGCATGCAGCATCGCACCGAGCTTGAGAATTTTCCAGCCGAGGCTTTTGAGCAGCTTCTTCAAACTAATGTGGCAAGCGTTTTTCATGTTGGTCAAGCCGTCGCCCGACATATGATCGGGCGACGTGCTGGCAAAATTATCAATATTGCGAGCGTCCAAACCGCGCTAGCGCGGCCCGGCATTGCGCCCTACACCGCAACCAAAGGCGCCGTCGGAAACCTGACCAAAGGCATGGCAACCGACTGGGCGCAGCATGGATTGCAGTGCAACGCCATCGCACCGGGATATTTTGATACGCCTTTGAACGCGGCATTGGTGGCGGACAAGGATTTTTCAGCGTGGCTGGAAAAACGCACACCGGCTGGGCGGTGGGGCAACGTCGATGAATTGGTTGGTGCCTGTGTCTTTCTATCCTCCGCTGCATCCAGCTTTGTGAATGGCCACACGTTGTATGTCGATGGTGGTATCACGGCGTCGCTTTGATGCGATGCTATGTGTTAATGGGCGTGTCAGGCTGCGGAAAATCTTCGGTCGGTTTGGCGCTGTCGGTCACGTGTGGCATGACATTCATTGATGGTGATGATTTGCATCCGCAGGCCAACATCAAAAAAATGTCTTGTGGCAAACCGTTAAACGACAAAGATCGGTCGCCTTGGTTATCTGATGTTGGGCGCACCCTAGCCAACGGGTCCCGGCCTATTGTCATTGGCTGCTCTGCACTGAAGAAAAATTATCGCGACATCATCAGGTCTAAGGTGCAGGAACCTGTGCATTTCCTGCATCTTGATGCGCCCCAAGATGTCTTGGTTCGTCGCATTGACGGTCGCGTTGATCACTTTATGCCCACCGCATTATTGGACAGTCAGTTCGGAATCCTCGAGCGCTTGGAAGGCGATGAATGGGGCTGTCAGATTGATATTACTCAAGCCTACCCAAACGTGATTACGCAAGCCGAGACCTATGTAAAGGAAACGATGATATGAGCGAACGCATAGCGTTGATTGGTGCGGGCGTCATGGGCGGTGCGATTGGCACGCGCCTGTTGGAGACGGGTAATACGTTGAAGGTTTTTGATCTGGACACGGACAAGATGGCCGAATTGGTCGCCAAAGGCGCAAAGGCGGCAGATTCCGCAGCGCAAGCCAGTCAGAATGTTGATTTCGTCATCACCAGTCTCAACGCATCGCGCATCGTCGGGCTGGCCGCTTTTGGTAAGGATGGCATCGTCGAAGGGGCCGCCAAGGGCACTGTGATAATCGACATGTCGTCGATTGAGCCGGACGCAACACAGAAATTCGCACGGATGGCTGCGGAAAAAGGGTTGGCTTGGGTCGACAGCCCACTTTCAGGCGGTGTTCCCAAGGCCCTCACTGGAGAGTTGACTTTGATGGCAGGTGGCGACGCAGCAGATGTCGCGCGGGCGCACATGGTGCTTAAACATGTGGCAGCCAACTACACCCACATGGGACCTGCTGGCGCAGGGCAGACAACCAAGCTGATCAATCAGGTGCTGTGCGGTTTGGGGTTTCTCGCAGTCGCCGAAGCCACACAGCTGGCCCTTGATGCGGGGGTGGATGCGGCCAAAATACCCAAAGCGCTCAAAGGCGGGCGCGCAGATTCAGCGCTGCTGCAAGAGTATATGCCGCGCTTCGTGCAAAAAGATTACCGCCGTACAGGCCGGATCGACAATATGGTCAAAGATCTGAACGCAGTGAACGACCTCGCGCGCAGAACTGGTACGTCGATGCCATTGTCAGCGCTCTGCGCAGAAATCCACAGGATGCTGACTTCGGCAGGGCTTGGCGGAGAAGACCAAGCCGCAGTTATGGAATATTTCAAAGGTGCAAAAGAGGAGTTTGGAAAATGATCACGAGGTTTGCTTTGTTTGAGGGTACCGTTGCCAAAGACCAGATTTTGGCGTTTCGCACAGCGGTAAAGGAACGCCTTGTTCCGTTGTGGACGCAGTTCCCCGGCAACACGGATGTACGTGTGATGTTCAGCGATGACCGTGATGATGGTGCACCTGAATTCCCGTTGATCCTTGCGATCACTTACCCGGATAAGGATATTATGAACGCCGCTTTGGAAACCCCTGTGCGGCATCAATCGAAAGAGGTCACTGGGCAGGTCGTGGAAGAGTTCTTTGACGGGCGTATTCACCATCATGTGACGCAATTGAATGACTATAAGGCATGATCTGACATGACTGGCAGGGTTACGATGCGTGACGTGGCGCGGGCGGTTGAAAAATCGCCCATGACCGTCAGCCGCGCCCTGCGTGGTGACGCAAGTGTAAGTACTAAGACCCGTGCGCTTGTAAAAAAACATGCCGATGAAATGGGGTATGTTTACGACAGCACAGCTCATATTTTTCGCACCCAAAAAAGTGGATTTGTGGCTGTCACGGTGCCTTCAATTAACAATGCAAACTTTGCCGAAACTTTCCGCGGTTTGTCGGATGGATTAGAGGGCACAGGAATGCAACTGCTGTTGGGCAGTACCAACTACAGTGTTGAAAAAGAACTAGAGATCGTGCGGCAACTGTTGGCTCGCAACCCCGAAGCGATTGTCCTGACCGGTGGAAACCACTTGCCCGAAACCCGCGTGCTTTTGGAAAAAGCACAAATCCCAGTGGTAGAGATTTGGGATCTGGCCCCAGATCCTTTGGGCCATATTGTTGGCTTCTCGAACGCAGGCGCTATGTCAGTGATCGTGGACGAATTGCACAAAAATGGGCGGCGAAGGCTTGCTTTTATTGGTGCATCCGCGGGCAGTGATAAGCGTGGGGCTGCGCGGCGCGACGGTGTGCTTGCAACAGCGCGAGATCTTGGTTTACCCGAGGTGTTTGTGATTGATGCGGGCTTTGCGCCGGTTTCCATGCGTCACGGAGCGTTGGCTTTAGCAAAACTTGGGCAAGCTATCACGAAATTTGATGCGCTGGTGTGTGTCTCTGATCCTGTGGCCTTTGGCGTGCTGAACGAATGCAGGCGAATGGGGATTAACGTTCCACAAGATATAGCAGTCACTGGTTTTGGAAATTTTGATGTGGCGACGGTCTCAAGCCCTCGGATAACGACGATAAATGTGCATGCCAATCAAATCGGGAAAAAAGTTGCGGGCGTCCTGCGGGATATCTTTGACGGCCGTACTGACGCACAATGGATTGATGTAGGTTCTACACTTGTGCGCGGTGAAACAGTTTAACTGTTCGGCTGATATGCGCGGTCACGTGGATACGATTAGAACACGCGGTGACACGTTGGAAGATGAAATGTAATGACCTGCCCCCAAGGCTTCGTCATTCATAACGAGAAGTTACGCCTTACCCCATTCTTCAGAGCAATGCACAAAGTATCTTGTCAGAATACATCGGTCCGTTTCACTCCGACCGTTCATTTGCTTTGCCGCAACACATGCGATCAAAAAGCTGGAATCAAATCGCGATAGGCGCAAATTTACCGGACTTGAATGGTGTTTGGGTAAGTAAGCTAGCATGTAAGTCGTTTATCGATGAAAATGGCACACGTTTATGACGTAGAGATCTATGGGTTACGGTCCTTGGTAGAAATAATTTCACAAAGATTATATTTTTCAGTGGGGTAACCATAGAATGCGATAAAATCGTTTGCAGCTAAGCAGCATTTTGAAACCTCATCGCAACACTCATGGCATCAAGATACTTGTTTACAATCCAAATTTAAGGGGGGATTGCCCGGTCATGGCCCTCTTTCTCAATCCTATCTTGTACCACAAACCAATCAGAACCCTTTTCCCGCCCGGTTCGATCACCTAAAACACAACTCATGAGCACAAACCCCCCAGAGCTTCGCCCCGATCTCGCACCCAAAGCCATGTTGGACGCCAAGCGCCGACCCGGACAGCCCTCTATTGGTATGGTCAGCCTTGGCTGCCCCAAAGCCTTGGTTGACAGTGAACGCATTCTCACGCGGCTTAGGGCCGAAGGATATGGCATCTCGCCTGATTACAGTGGCGCTGATGCGGTTATTGTGAACACCTGCGGCTTTCTGGACAGCGCCAAGGCTGAAAGCCTTGAAGCGATTGGTGAGGCTCTGAACGAAAATGGCAAAGTCATCGTAACCGGCTGCTTGGGCGCAGAGCCTGACTATATCACCGGAGCGCACCCCAAGGTATTGGCTGTGACCGGGCCGCATCAATACGAGCAGGTGCTGGACGCAGTGCACGCCGCAGTGCCGCCAGATCCCGACCCATTTGTCGATCTGCTGCCCGCAACAGGTGTTTCTCTGACACCACGACACTTCAGCTATCTAAAGGTTTCCGAGGGCTGTAACCATAAATGCAAATTCTGCATCATCCCAGACATGCGCGGTAAACTGGCAAGTCGACCGGCCCACGCCATCCTGCGTGAGGCCGAAAAACTGGTGAATGCAGGTGTGCGGGAATTACTGGTCATTTCGCAAGATACCTCGGCCTATGGCGTTGACATCAAGCACGCAGAGGATCGCGGGCATCGCGCGCACATCACCGATCTTGCACGCGATCTGGGTTCACTTGGCGCCTGGGTGCGGTTGCACTATGTCTACCCATATCCGCATGTGCGCCAGCTGATCCCCTTGATGGCGGACGGCCTAGTGTTGCCCTATTTGGACATCCCGTTTCAGCACGCACATCCCGATGTACTGAAACGTATGGCGCGACCTGCGGCCGCCGCAAGAACGCTAGACGAGATTTCTGCATGGCGCGACATCTGTCCCGACCTGACGCTACGCTCAACTTTTATCGTGGGCTACCCCGGCGAGACCGAGGCAGAGTTTCAGACACTGTTGGATTGGATGGACGAGGCGCAATTGGATCGGGTTGGGTGTTTTCAGTATGAAAATGTTGATGGCGCGCGATCGAATGACCTGCCTGATCATGTTCCCGCAGACATCAAACAAGATCGGTGGGAACGGTTCATGCAAAAGGCATCTGCGATTTCAGAGGCCAAACTTACAGCGAAAGTAGGCCAAAAAGTTCAGGTTATTGTTGACGAAGTGGACAGCGACGCCGCCACCTGCCGCACCAAGGCCGACGCGCCAGAAATAGACGGCAACTTGTTCATAGACGATGGTTTCCAAGGTCTGAACCCCGGAGATATCGTAACAGTCGAGGTAGACGAAGCAGGCGAATACGACCTATGGGGCAGGCTGGTGACTGACGATAACGCTTAATGAAGTGCCTGAAAAATCGCATACCACCTGACGCGTTGAAATCTTTGATTTCAGGCGGCGTTAGGTGAACCAAGTTTTGCGCATATCGCTCTAACCTTGTGCTGTGCGTTTACACCAGCAGCGGCCCTAGAACCAAAGTTACGTCCAATTGAATCACAACCCTTGTTAACGCATGCTATGCAAAAGTATGGCGCCAATCGGATCGGGGTTTTATCCTGCGCCGTCGCGCCCGAGCGTTAAGCGATGCTGACGTTTGAAAATACCAAGTTATCTATCATATCGCGTTACATGACATGATGTCCGCATAACCAAACGTCGCCCTAGACCAACCTATGAGTGCCGCGCTCAAGGAACGCTGCTTAAAAAAAGCCCCGATTGGAATCCGTCAACCGGTTAGGACTGTTTGCTCACTTGGGTAAATTCCAGCTCGACCGGCGTCTCGCGACCAAAGATCGAAACCATAACCTTGAGGCGTTGGCTTTCGTCGTCCACCTGCTCGACCATACCGTCGAAATCCTCGAAAGGGCCGTCGTTGACCTTGACCCTTTCGCCAACTTCGAAGTGGATAAGCGTACGTGGCGCTTCTTCACCTTCTTGCACACGGTTCAAAATCTGGTTCACTTCGGCATCGCGCATCGGCATAGGTCGGCCTTGCGGACCCAGGAAGCCAGTTACGCGGTTGATCGAGTTGATCAGGTGATACCCTTGATCGGACATTTCCATGTGCACAAGAACATAACCAGGCATAAACCGACGTTCCGTCGTGACCTTTTTGCCCCGGCGCACCTCAATGACCTCTTCGGTTGGAACCAGAACTTCATCAATCTCGTCTTCAAGGCCGTTTTCAACAGCCGAAGTCCGGATTGTTTCAGCAATCTTCTTTTCGAAGTTTGAAAGCACGCTGACCGAATACCACCGTTTTGCCATCGTTTGCCCGGCCCCTCGCCTGTAGTGTTTTATTCGTTACAAAAGCTTACGCTGTTGCCGCTTTAACTAAAATCGGCGCGAAGCTCGAATCGCTGCGCGCCCTTCGCTAGTTCAGGATTGCGGAATACTCCGCAGATTTTCAAAGTGCAAGAGGAAGGACCGTTTTCAAACGATCTGTCTGATTTAACCGAAAGTATTCAAGACGATCTCAAGCCCGCCTCGGATAAGAATATCAACGATTGCAAAGAACACTGCTGTCAATGCAGCCAGAATGAACACCATCACTGTGGTTAGCAAAACTTCTCGGCGGGTTGGCCAGATGACCTTGGATACTTCCGAGCGAACCTGCTGGATGAACTGAAGTGGATTGGTTGTGGCCATGGTGGCTGCCTGTCCTTGATACCGCGTTGCGTGGATGTAACCGTAGGACAGAGCGAATTCAAGTCGACAAAACAATCAGCGCCAATCGGCATACCCGGACGTCTGATGTCACCCCATATACAGCTGACATGTAATTCCGAATAATTACTTGGTCACGCGTCAAACAGCGTGCGTCGTTGTACGGTTGGCTACAACCAAGATAGATCATGGAAAAGATCCATTCCAAGTAAGCTGGAAGCCAACGATCTTGGTGGTCTTGGCAGGGGCAGCAGGGTTCGAACCCGCGACCTACGGTTTTGGAGACCGTCGCTCTACCAGCTGAGCTATACCCCTATGTCCATCACGGTGGTTACGCGGGGATTTATCACAATGCAAGGCCCCAAATGGGTTCATTTCCATCGATGGGCAGGCTGTTTTCAGGCAACCGGGCACCCTGCACGACGACACCAACGGTAGCAGTTTGCATAACTGAGCGAAAAGCCATGATGGCCTGCAAGGCTACCAAGCCCACGCTCGGGAACCGCGTTTAATCAGACAAACAATGCATAGGGCGTGTGGCGCCCTTTGGCTCACGGCCCGCTTACTCGGTAGTTTCCGACACAAAACCAGCGTCGACTGTGCGCCCACCTTTGCGGATCGCGAAGCGCAAGCCATTTTCCATCGCGATCGGTGCGATCAGTTCAACACAAAACGACACGTTGTCACACGACATAACCATCACAGTAGCCTCACAGCTATATCAAGCGTGCTGGGCACGTCTATCGTGCGGCAGCGGAACTTTGTGTTGTGCAGGCGATAGTCGTCAAAGAACGATGGAGCATGCCCTGTGCAGCCCTGCGCTTATTCCACTGCTACGACAACAGGTTCGTCAACCACGTCAACAACGGTCCCTGTTTCTTCCGCAGTATCGGGGACGAACCATCCCAACTCGGCTTGTTGCTTGACCAAATATCGCTCAACCGACTTGGCAGCGTTCTGCGTTAGTTGGGCCAGTTGCTCATCTGCGCTCATCGTGTAGCCCGAACCGATAATCGCGCCTGTGCCAAATGTCTCAATCACGGTGATCTGTTCAGGTTTTTCGTTCATCTTTTTGCCAGCCGCGTCATCCCAGACAGTCAAATTGATAATCAGTATAGATTTTGGCGCCAAGACAATTGGCACACCAGGCGCCGCCAGAACATACCCTTCGATGGAAATACCAAAGTGGTAATCGCGGGATCCTTCGTACCTATCAAATCGCTCCGAAATGGCTGTTTTCATCGTCGCGACAAGATCGTCTTTGGTTGCCTTTCGACTGAACGGACCAATCTGGGCCTTGGGTGCTACCACAACATTGTGCTTCAAGTTAAAATCACCAAGCGGAACGGGTGGATCGTTTATGTCCGCGCCACTCACGCAAGCAGCCAAAGCCACCAACATCATAAGCCCAAATGCCCAACGCATGATAAGTCCGCCTCTCGCCGTACCGGATACGCTATCTGAATATCGCACGTGGGCATACGGCGCAATTGCCACACGTAGTTTTGAGCTTATATCAATCGTATTCGAGGAGTGAACCATGCCAGACATCGCCGTGCCCCCACCCCTGCCCGTTCGCGTGCCGTTGGTCAACGAACCATGGGGCATCTGGAAAAGCCTGAAGATGGCCCGGACCAATGTGCTTAGTATCATTCCCGAAATTGCAACCACGCAGCCAATGGTATCAGGCAAAACCGGGAAACGCTGGCACATGATCATGGATCCGGGCGCGATTCGGGAAATGCTGCTGGATCGGCTTGACAAGTATCCCAAATCCATCGTGACTAAAAACCTGCTAAAACCTGCAATTGGCGAGTCTCTGTTTATCGCCGAAGGCGCGCATTGGCGCTGGCAAAGACGTACCGCAGCGCCCGTGTTTACGCATCGCAACATGATGAACCTTGCACCGATCATGACCGATGCTGCCGAACGCGCGGCAGAGCGGATCACCGCTGCTGGCCCACGCGCCGTAAACATGCTCGACGAGATGGTGACAACCACTTTTGACGTGATCGCTGATGTCACATTTTCCGGCGGGGAAACCTTTGACCGTGATGGCGTGCATGATGCGATTGACGACTATATCGCCGAAGCCGGAAAAATCTCTTTGTTTGATATCCTTGGCGCCCCGGACTGGGTGCCAAGACCGGGGCGGGTGATGTCAGGCAAAGCCCTGCGCGATATGAAATCAGTCGCAGACAACGCCATCGACCAAAGGGCCGCGCGCGGGCGGTCTGGCGTTCCTGATCTGCTTGATCTTTTGCTACAGGGCGAAGATCCGAAATCCGGGCGCAAAATGACAACGGCCGAGTTGCGTGACAATTTGCTGACCTTCATCGTTGCGGGTCATGAGACGACCGCCTTAACCTTGGCATGGTCAATGTACCTTGTAGCGTTTGACCAAAACGTGCAGGATCGCGCCCGAGCCGAGGCACAAACAGTATTGCAAGGCCGCCCTGCAACGGGACAAGACGTTGCAAACCTGCCCTATATTCGCCAGATCATTGACGAAGCGCTGCGGCTATATCCACCAGCAGGAATGGTATCGCGTACTGCACTGGCGGACGACACATTGTGCAGACGCGCGATCCGACCGGGGGATACCTGCATTATTCCTATCTATGCGTTGCAACGCTCAAAGCTCTTGTGGGACGACCCGGATGCTTTCCGACCCGAGCGGTTCGCCAATCGTAAATCTGTAGATCGATATGCCTATCTGCCCTTCGGCGACGGGCCGCGCATCTGCATCGGCGCATCCTTTGCACTGCAAGAAGCTGTAATCATTCTTGCGACATTGCTGAGCCGTTTTAAATACACCCCCGTACCCGGAAAAGAACCTGACCCAGTTATGATCCTAACACTGCGGCCTCAGGGCGGCGTCTGGCTGACGGCAGAGCCTGTCTCGCCCGAAATATAGGTCTTTAAAAGTGCCCTTGATCATAAAACGCGCGTCGCGATCACTCCACAGCACGCCCGAAAGCCAAGTCGCAGTTTAGTTAAACCGATTGTCCCGCGGAAACCCACGCGGGGCCATGCGGCCCGTGCCTGCACGCTTGCCCATCCATTCCACAAGCTCTGTTTCGGTTCTGGTGCGGCCAGCGGGATCACTCCAGCTGAGCCCATCTGCCAGTGTGAAAGTACTGGCATCCGAAAGGCCACCATCACGGTACTTTTGCAATCGGACACCTTTCCCACGCGCCATTTCGGGCAATTCATCGATCGCAAAAACCAGAACTTTCCGGTTTTCACCAACCACAGCGACTGCATCGCCTACGACTGGCTTGCATACACACAAACGCACGTCGCCGCGCACATTCAGAACCTGTTTGCCAGTCCGGGTCTGTGCAATCACGTCCTCCTCAGGCACGATAAAGCCATCGCCAGCAGTTGACGCAACCAACAGCTTGCGGCCCGGCTGGTGGGTCAAAATTTTCTGTATTTGCGCCTCATTTGGCAAATCGACCATCAAACGCAAAGGTTCGCCCATGCCGCGCCCACCGGGCAGGTTGGCCGCCGAAAGCGTGTAAAACCGCCCGTTCGATCCAACGATGACAAGCCGGTCGGTGGTTTCAGCATGAAAAATAAAACGCGGCCCGTCTCCGTCTTTGAATTTCAATTCTCGCGTCAGATCGATGTGCCCCGTCATGGCGCGTATCCACCCCATTTCACTGCACACCACAGTGATCGGTTCGCGGTCGATCATCGCCTCAAGCGGCACCTCTTCGATGGTACCCGCATCTGCAAAGGTTGTGCGCCGCGCGCCACCGTCCCAATCCTTGCCAAACTGTTTTTTGGTTGCCCGCAGCTGATCCGCAATCGCCTGCCACTGCAGCTCACCGCTTTCCAGCAGATCCTCAAGTGCGGCGCGTTCTTTCATCAATGCAGACTGTTCACGCAGCAATTCGACCTCTTCAAGGCGCCGCAAGCTGCGCAGGCGCATATTCAAAATAGCCTCCGCCTGAACTTCTGACAGCTCCTCTTGCCCCTCCACCGCCTCGCGATAGATCAGCGGGCCGATATAATCGCTTTCAGACATAGCCCGCGGATGATCCCGGCCCCAGTCTTCAAACATCAGCGCGGTTTTTGGCTCCTCATCGTAGCGGATGATATCAATCACCCGATCG
>JAQWVA010000022.1:0-8220 GCA_029250205.1 Tateyamaria sp. | reverse complement strand
GCTTGGCTTGGGCGTCAGTTCCATTTTATGACTGGTTTTGCCGGGTCACAGGCTTTGGCGGCACCACGGGTGTCAGCGAAGTGGCGTCCGGCGAAATACTGGATCAGACTATCAAGGTGCGCTTTGATGCATCGCTGGAACGCAACATGCCTTGGCAATTCACGCCCATGGCCCGTGAAATGGAATTACGGATTGGCGAAACCGGTCTGGCATTCTACGAAGCGTACAATCCGACAGACAAGCCCGTTGCAGGGTCCGCGAGCTACAATGTCGCTCCCTATGCCGCGGGCGGCTTTTTCACCAAGATTGACTGCTTCTGCTTCCAAGAGCAGGTTTTGGCCCCCGGTGAGCGGGTGCAAATGCCAGTGACTTTCTACGTCGACCCCGAAATTGTCACGGATCGGGATGCAAAATACGTGCATACGATTACGTTGAGTTATACCTTTTACAAAATTGATCTGCCCGAAGGCGTTGCCGTTATCGAGCAGGCACAAGAAACAAACCTGAACTAAGGGACGGACCATGGCCCAAGCGAAAAATCACGATTATCATATTCTGGCGCCATCGACCTGGCCGTTGCTGGGAGCGTTGGCTGCCTTTGTGATGCTCTTTGGCGCGGTGGCCTGGATGTCGGGTGGCATGACCATCCTATTCAAAAGCGTTGAACTGAGCGGGCCATACCTATTCCTGATGGGATTTGTCGGCGTGCTTTATGTCATGTTCGGCTGGTGGACCGACGTCGTATCCGAAAGCCACATTGGCGATCACACGCCAGTCGTTCGTATTGGTCTGCGCTATGGCTTTATCCTCTTCATCATGTCCGAAGTGATGTTTTTTGCTGCTTGGTTCTGGGCTTTCTTCAAAGACGGCATTTACCCGATGAGCGAATATGTAGGGACGGCATATGTGCGCCCCGAGATTTATCATGTGGATGCGTTCCACCTGCCATTAATCAACACGCTGATTCTGTTGCTTTCGGGATGTGCCGTCACTTGGGCCCACCACGCGCTGGTGCACGGTGGCGCCCGCAAGGACGTCATAAATGGATTGGCAATTTCGGTTGTGCTGGGGGTTTTTTTCACCATCCTTCAGGCTTATGAATACTCATACCTGCTGTACAAGGGGTGGGAGTTTGGCGGCGATACTTTCTATTCGGCGTTCTTTATGGCGACCGGCTTCCACGGTATGCACGTAATCATTGGTACGATCTTCCTTTTCGTGTGCCTACTGCGCACGATGAAAGGTCACTTTACCGAAGAACAGCACATCGGCTTTGAGGCTGCCGCCTGGTACTGGCACTTCGTAGATGTGGTTTGGTTGTTCCTCTTCTTTGCTGTCTACATTTGGGGTGTGGCGCAAATGCCTGGCGGGCACTAAGAGCCACGTGAATCCCAAATATCAAAGCGCGCGGTGTTCTGCGCGCTTTTTCAGTTTTACAATGGTATGAGAGGCGAAATGCGGCTTTGGTTTGGGTTCGTCATCGGTGTGATTGGTGTGGGCATCCTTTTGTGGCTGGGCAGTTGGCAAGTACAGCGACTGATATGGAAGCAAGACCTTTTGGCGCGCATTGACGCACAAATCACTGCAGCCCCGGTTACGCTGCAAAGGGCTCTTAAGCCAGAGTTCCGGCGTTATGCGCCGGTGACTGTTGCCGGACAATTTAGCACAGGCCATATCCGCATGTTGGCGTCGCGTAAATCCACCGGGCCGGTCCACCGTATTATCCGGCCTTTTGTGACCGAAGGCTATGGCACTGTTCTGGTCGACACGGGTTGGCAGCGCGATGGGACAAACGTGCGAGAGGTTGCGCCGAATCGGATCACCATTATCGGCAATCTGGACAACCCAATCGAGGCAGACGGCTTTACGCCCGCGCCTGATCTTGATGCCAATTTGTGGTTTGCCCGCGACGTGCCTGCGATGGCGGTGGCGCTTGATGCCCAACCGGTTCTGATCGTTCTGCGTGATGCGTCGGAAACCGATCTTGGCGTGACGCCTTGGCCGGTAGACACGGCTGGCATTCCGAACGATCACCTGCAATATGCAATTACGTGGTTCTCGCTGGCCACTATCTGGCTTGTAATGACCATCTATTTTATCCGGCCTTCGCGCCGCAGCACCACACGAAAAGACTAACTTATGCGCTATATCTCGACCCGTGGCACCGCGCCAATCCTAAGCTTTGAAGAGGCAATGTTGTCGGGCCTTGCCCGCGACGGGGGGCTTTATGTGCCCCAGACCATCTCAACACTTGACGCGGACACCATCGCCAGGATGGAGGGTCAGCCCTATGAACAGATCGCTTACACGGTGATGCGCCCCTTTGTTGGCGATAGTTTCACCGATGAAGAGTTCCGGACCTGTATCGCGCGCGCCTATGCCGGATTTGGCCATGCGGCCCGCGCACCGTTGGTGCAGCTGGGTCAGGGGCATTTCCTGCTTGAGCTATTTCACGGTCCGACGCTGGCGTTCAAGGATTTCGCCATGCAGTTGATCGGGCAGCTGTTCCAAACAGCACTGACCCGCCGGGGGGATCGCATCACCATCGTGGGGGCCACGTCGGGCGATACCGGTTCAGCTGCGATCGAAGCCTTTCGCGGCCTTGAAAATGTTGATGTCTTTATCTTGTATCCTCACGGTCGCGTCAGCGAAGTCCAACGCCGGCAGATGACAACGCCGAGTGAAAGTAACGTGCATGCGTTGGCTGTTGATGGTGATTTTGACGACTGCCAGGCGCGACTCAAGGATATGTTCAACGACTTTGAGTTCCGCGACGGGGTGCGCCTTGCCGGAGTGAACTCGATCAACTGGGCGCGTGTGCTGGCACAGGTCGTCTATTATTTCTCGTCGGCTGTGGCGCTTGGTGCACCGCACCGCAAAGTTAGCTTTACGGTACCCACCGGCAATTTTGGAGACATCTTTGCAGGCTATATCGCTAAGCGTATGGGTTTGCCCATCGACAAGCTGGTGGTGGCGACAAATCAAAATGACATCCTTCACCGATGCTTGTCGGGGCAGGGTTATCACAAGGGGAAAACCATCCCGTCGATCAGCCCGTCCATGGATATTCAGGTAAGCTCTAATTTCGAGCGCGCCTTGTTTGACGCTTATGGCCGCGATGGCGCTGCGGTCGCGCAGTTGATGGACGAATTGAAAGGCGGGGGGTTCGAGGTGAGCCAAGGCGCCATGGAGGCCTTGAAGGAGGTCTATGATTCTGGTTGTGTGTCTGAGGAAGAAACCAGTTCCCAAATCACTACGAGCCTTGATGCCAGCTCTGAACTTCTTTGCCCGCATTCTGCCGTCGGTGTCAAAGTTGCCGAAGAGCAGCGCGTGGCAGGCACGCCTATGATTACATTGGCCACCGCACACCCGGCAAAGTTTCCGGCTGCCGTCGAAGCCGCTACCGGAATTCACCCGCCTCTTCCCCCGCGCATGTCGGACCTGTATGAACGCACAGAACGGGTGACCCGTGTGCCCAACGATCTTGCCACTCTTATGACACACATCAAGGAAAACCGAAGCCAGTGACTACGCAAACCTATCGCCTGAAAAACGGCTTTCGCATCGTGACCGAACATATGCCGGGGCTGGCCTCGGCGTCGGTCGGGGTATGGGTTGGCGCAGGCGCGCGCCACGAGGCGGCCGACCAGAATGGCATCGCGCACTTTCTTGAGCATATGGCTTTCAAAGGCACCAAGCGGCGCAGCGCGTTGCAAATCGCTGAGACGATCGAAGATGTTGGTGGTTACATTAACGCCTATACCAGCCGTGAAGTGACTGCTTATTACGCGCGCGTTTTGGAAAATGATGTACCGCTGGCGATGGATGTAATTTCAGACATTCTGCTTAATCCAGTGCTCGACCAGAGTGAGATTGAAGTTGAGCGCGGCGTGATCTTGCAGGAAATCGGGCAGGCACTGGATACGCCGGACGACGTCATCTTTGATTGGTTGCAGGAACAGGCTTATCCGCAGCAACCTCTAGGCCGCACGATTCTTGGGCCTTCCGAACGGGTGTCGGCCTTTGGCCGCGATGACCTGTCTCGCTTTATTGGCCAGCATTATGGGCCAGAACAAATGATCCTCTCTGCGGCCGGTGCGATTGATCACGATGCCATTGTCAAACTGGCTGAAGACCTGTTTGGTGACTTGACCCCACGCCCAGTGCTGCTGGCCGATGCCGCACAATTTTCAGGCGGCGAGGTGCGGCAGGTCAAAACACTTGAACAGGCCCATTTCGCGCTTGGTTTTGAATCGCCGGGCTACCGGCATGACGACATATACACCGCTCAGATTTATGCGAGTGCGTTGGGCGGCGGAATGTCGAGCCGCCTGTTCCAAGAAGTCCGCGAGAAACGTGGGCTTTGCTATACGATATTTGCTCAGGCTGGCGCCTATGCAGATACTGGAATGACCACAATTTATGCAGGTACGTCTGCCGGCCAATTGGCTGATCTCGCGGGCATTACCATAGACGAAATGAAACGCGCCGCGACAGACCTGAGCGCGGCCGAAGTCGCCCGAGCGCGGGCTCAGATGAAAGCAGGGCTGTTGATGGGATTGGAAAGCCCATCCAACCGGGCTGAGCGCTTGGCACGACTTGTTCAGATATGGGACCGCGTGCCATCCCTTGAAGAGACGGTGGCGCGGATCGATGATGTCACCTGCGCAGATGTTCGCCGCTTGGCCGAACATATGGCGACCACCGCGCCCATGGCTCTGGCGCTTTACGGCCCGGTGGATGAGGCCCCCGGAATGGCCCGTCTTCAGGAGCAACGCGCTGCCTGATGTTGCTGGCCAAACGGAAACTGCAAATCGAGACACAGCGGATGACGCTGCGTTCGCCGACGCATTCCGATTTCCGGCCATGGGCCGCCTTGCGGCTCGCCAGCGCCGATCATTTGACCCCATGGGAGCCTAGCTGGGCGGCCGATCATTTGACTCGCAAGGCGTTTACCAATCGTGTGTACTGGGCGCAGCGTTCAGTGACTTCGGGTACTGCACTGCCGTTGTTCATGTTCCGCCGTAATGACGACGCGTTGATCGGAGCGATCACGCTTGACAACATCCGGCGTGGCCCCGCGCAAGCGGGGACGCTTGGGTATTGGACGGGGGCAAGCTTTGCCAGACAGGGCTATATGCAGGAGGCAATACAGGCTGTTGTGCATTATGCCTTTACGCGTGTTGACCTTAGCCGGATCGAGGCCGCCTGCCTGCCGGAAAATGCCGCCTCGCGAGGATTGTTGGAAAGCTGCGGGTTCAAATACGAGGGCGTCGCGCAGAGTTATTTGCAAATTTCGGGGCGTTGGCGAACCCATGTTCTGTATGCTGCGCTGCGCATGGATCGCAGAGGTAAGACCGACGCCGGATAGGGCGTTCCAAAATGGTTTTGAACGATTTTGTCGTTCTGCCTGTGCGATGTGAGATCGGTTTTTATTTCTCTTTTTTCTTTTCGTATGTTTGAGCCGATGAACGTATCGGACGGCGATGTTATCATCGAGAGTCTTCGGTGCGCAACGCGTTGACGTATATATTGTCGTAATGGTCAGCCCGCAGGGGGCGAGGACATCTATGTGTTTTTATCTGTCATTCAGGGCAACTGCGCCCCGATCGATATTCTGAACGAAACGCCGGTCGGATGTTACCTATCGTTAAATGGGTCGTCACGCTGCTTGCTGCAAGGTTTTGCAATCTGGTTGAGATAACCGACGTAGCCGTCCACGCGCTTAGAATGGACAGCCAGCGTTGCCGCCGGTTGGAAATTCTGGCACATGAAGGTGACACACGCGGCGAGCGGGATTATCATGTTGAATTCATTGACATCAGAGATTGAGGCGCAATTACGCGCTAGCCTTCCTGATGACCGGTTTGCGGCAGCTGAGGCACGGCATCTGGAAGAACCTCGCGGCCGTTATGTGGGCCGGGCCGGACTGGTGGCGACGCCTCGCTCCACGCAAGAGGTCGCCATGCTGATCAAGGCGGCAGGGGCCGCGCGCGTCGGCGTCATTCCATATGGCGGCGGCACCGGTTTAGTAGGCGGGCAGGTGGCGCCAGATGGCCCTATCCCATTGATTATTTCGTTGGAAAAAATGAATGGGATCCGACAGGTTTTTCCCGAAGAGAACGTGCTTATCGCCGAAGCTGGTGTGATCCTCGCCGATGTGCAGTCTGCGGCAGAGGGCGTGGATCGGTTATTTCCTCTGTCGTTGGCGTCGGAAGGGTCAGCACGGATTGGCGGCCTGTTGGCAACGAACGCGGGCGGCACTGGTGTTCTGCGATATGGCAATACACGTGACCTTGTTCTGGGTGTCGAAGCTGTTTTGCCCAACGGCGAAATATACAATGGGATCAGCCGTTTGCGAAAAGACAACACCGGCTATGATCTGCGCCATTTATTGATTGGTGCCGAAGGCAGCCTTGGTGTTATCACGGCTGCTTCGCTTAAACTGTTTGCGCGGCCCGTTTCAAATGGCACGGCATTGTTTCAGGTAACTGACCCGGCAGCAGCGCTGCGATTGCTATCAATGGTGCGGGATCAGGTCGGAGAAGCCGTATCCGCCTTTGAATTGATTCACCGACAAGGCATAGAATTTCTTCAAGAAAAACTTCCACAGGTGCGCAATCCTTGGGATGAAACACCGGAATGGTTCGTTTTAATTGAACTGGGGCTACCGCATGGGCTAGAGCCTGCCCCGGCGTTTGAAACACTCTTTTCAAGTGCCTTGGAAACGGAATTAGTAAAGGATGGTATCATTGCGCAGAACGCAAGCCAAAGCGCAGATTTCTGGGCCATCCGCGAGTCCATTCCCGAGGCTAACCGATTGATTGGATCGATTAGCTCTCATGATATTTCCTTGCCCCTTGGTGCGTTAGCCGATTTTATTGCCAAGGTCGGTGAACGCTTAGAAAAGATAGGAAAATACAGGATCAATTGCTTTGGTCATGTGGGCGACGGAAACCTGCATTACAACGTTTTTCCGATGCCCGGCAAAACCCGTGCTGATCATATCTCAGAACGTGATCACATCAAGCGTGTGGTGCACGATTTGGTTCATGAAATGGGCGGGTCGGTGAGCGCTGAACACGGCATTGGGCGGTTGAAAGTTGAGGATCTTGAGCATTATGGCAATGCTGCAAAACTGACAGCAATGCGCGCGATAAAGACGGCCCTTGATCCAGCTGGTATAATGAATCCGGGCGCAGTTCTACGGGCATAAATGCTTTGCATTGAGGGTGGGCATTAGACTTTTGTTGCGCATGTGCGCCCCTTGGTGGGGTGAAAAATTGACATCCATAGAAACCTGATGCCCGATTATGTTTTTAAACTATGGTTTTTCAGATACGCACACGGATCAACGGTCATTGGTTTGTCGAAGCTAAATAATGCCGCGTTCCTTGTCCCGGTTGATCGATTAACGACTTTTTAATCTGAACACTGTTTAGTGTATTGAGATCGAAATTTTCCTACTACCTTTGGAAAAATTTCCGACAAAGCGAACACGATAGAACAAAAGCTATCAAGCATATATCTTAATACGCCAATTTTGTGCCGTATTGCGCCAAAAAGAAACGCGCAACTTGACTGCCTGTGCTCGCCGAATTTGTACTTAATTAATTAAATGTGTGCTGCCCACCACAGACGCTGTGTTTGGTGTTTTTGTCTGCGCTGAAAACGACGGGCACGTTTGTTTCGATGCGTGCGTTGTGGCTGATTAGGATTTCAGATGTGGCAGCTGCGCACGACGAGCCGAAAACAACCCGCAAAAAGTGGGGTTGTGACACTTACATAGCGAAGGTTCGCGAAGGAATTTCAAGATCATTTTGTATGCTTTATAGATAAAAGAGGAGTAATAACAGTAGGTTACACCATTCGATAACCGTAAACGAGAAAGTTGCCAGCTAATGACATCAGACGTTAACAAGTATGACGATTATAGTGACCAGTTTATTTTGGTCCCCGTCCAGGAAAATATGGTGGGCGTTGAGGAAAATTTTCAGTTGTTTGAAATCGACCCCGGCGGACAGGACGTCGTTGATGTCGACCCTGATAATGATATCGCAATTCGAGATCGAGAACTCATAGGCACAGAGATACGTGGCACGGTAATCCCCCCATTTTTAATGGGGGTCAGTTGTAGAATTCACGCGGCTGTTTTCAGTTTCATTGCGGGTGTAATGCCGCCGATGGCCATGTTGGGTCGCTCGTTGTTGTAAGTCCAGA
>JAQWVA010000020.1:0-3836 GCA_029250205.1 Tateyamaria sp. | reverse complement strand
CTCCGATCTTGAGGTGGAAAACGTCGAAGTCGCAGGGCACATGTGGCACTTCAAATACAAGCTGGCTGATGGCAAAACCTACGCTTATGTCGAAAAGGATGCCGACGGGAACGTCACGCTTGAAGAAGAGCGCGATTATATTTCTATCGCAACCACGCGCCCGGAAACCATGCTGGGCGATGGCGCCGTCGCGGTACACCCATCCGATGAACGCTACGCCCCAATTGTGGGAAAACTCTGCGAAATCCCGGTCGGCCCAAAAGAGCATCGCCGCCTGATCCCGATTATCACCGATGAATACCCCGATCCTGATTTCGGCTCGGGCGCAGTGAAAATCACCGGCGCACATGACTTTAACGACTATCAGGTCGCCAAGCGCGGCGGCATCCCAATGTACAACCTGATGGACACACGGGCAAAGATGCGCACCGATGGCAAAGCCTATGCCCAAGAGGCCAAAATCGCCCAGGACATCGCCAATGGCGCGCAAAACTTCAACGAGGTGATGATCGCAGCGATGAACCTTGTGCCCGAAGACTACCGCGGCCTTGACCGGTTCGAGGCACGCAAACGCATCGTCGCCGACATCACCGCCGAGGGCAACGCGGTGACCGAAACGATCGAGACCGAAGATGGCCCCCAGACGCGCGCCCTTGTCGAAAACAAACCGATCATGCAGCCCTTTGGCGACCGCTCCAAGGTAGTGATCGAGCCGATGCTGACCGACCAATGGTTCGTGGACACGGACAAGATCGTCGGCCCAGCGCTGGACGCGGTGCGGAACGGCGACGTTAAGATCATGCCGGAAAGCGGCGAAAAGGTGTATTTCCACTGGTTGGAAAACATCGAGCCCTGGTGCATCTCACGTCAGCTGTGGTGGGGGCATCAGATCCCGGTTTGGTATGGGCCGAACTTCCCCAAAGGTGGAATTTCAGCAACCCAAAATCCGGATCCAAATAGCGTTCGTAGATTTGTTGGCCACAGTTGGGAAGACGTGTGTAGTCAGGCAAAAGCTTACTACGGGACAGAATTTGTATCCGAGAATGAAGAGAGTAAAGGGCGCGAATTCAGCACAACAAACAAAGTTCTTGGTCAATCACGCCGTGTAGGATGGGATGTCGAACCAACGAAAGATGGAAAGTATCGGGTAACGCGCGTGGGGCTACAACGCGACCCAGACGTACTCGACACCTGGTTCTCCTCTGGCCTCTGGCCTATCGGCACGCTCGGCTGGCCCGACACTACGCCCGAAATGGCAAAATACTTCCCCACATCTGACCTGATCACAGGTCAGGACATCCTCTTCTTCTGGGTGGCACGCATGGTGATGATGCAATATGCGGTGGTCGAACAAAAACCCTTCGAAACGGTCTATCTGCACGGCCTTGTGCGCGACGCCAAGGGCAAGAAGATGTCGAAATCGACTGGCAATGTGATCGATCCGCTTGACCTGATCGACGAATACGGTGCCGATGCGCTGCGCTTTGCGTCGGCCGCCATGGCTTCTCTCGGTGGCACGCTCAAACTCGACACGCAGCGCATCGCAGGCTACCGGAATTTTGGAACCAAGCTGTGGAATGCCGCAAGCTATGGCGAGATGCGCGGCACATTTGACGTGCCCCACTCCGACACTGTTCCTCAAACAGCGCATCCGCTGAACCGATGGATCAAGGGCGAGATCGCCAAGACCCGCGAAACCGTGGATCAGGCCCTCGCCGACTACCGGTTCAACGACGCGGCATCGGCGCTATATGCTTTTACATGGAACACATTCTGCGACTGGTATCTCGAATTCACCAAGCCAATCTTTGACGCAGGCACCCCCGAAGAAATCGAGGAAACCAAAGCCACCTATGCCTGGGTGCTTGATCAGTGCCTGATCCTGCTGCACCCGATCATGCCCTTCATCACCGAAGAGCTTTGGGGCAAGAAAGCGCGCCTCAAACCGCTGATCCACGCCGACTGGCCTGCGTATCTGGCGACTGATCTCGTCGATGCCCAGGCAGACAACGAGCTTAACTGGGTGATCCGCCTGATCGAGGCGATCCGCTCTGCCCGTGCGCAGATGCACGTGCCCGCCGGCGCCTACATTCCATGCGTTGTCAAAGCGTTCGATTCCAAAGCCAAATCTGCTTACGAACGGAATCAGGCACTCATCCAACGATTTGCCCGGCTCGAAACTCTGTCAGAAGTCACCGATTTTCCCAAAGGCACCGTGGCGCTTTCTGTTGCGGGCGGCACGTTTGGGTTGCCATTGGCCGATGTGATCGATGTGGATGCAGAAGTGGCCCGACTGGAAAAGACACTCGGCAAACTGGCCAAAGAACTGGGCGGCCTTCGCGGGCGCCTCAAGAATCCAAAATTCGCACAAAGTGCCCCGCCGGAGGTTGTCGAAGAAACACGCACAAACCTCGCCCTGCGCGAAGAGGAAGAAGCCAAACTGAACGCGGCCCTAACCCGACTAAAGGAACTTGGCTGACCCTTGTTCATCTTGCCGGAAAAACTCCTGAGGGAGGGCCGCACGGCCCGGGGGCAGAGCCCCCAAATGCCCTGATCGATTACAAAAGCGCTCTGCCTTGGGGCGGATCAGTCACCGCATGGACTGCATCATCGCAGAAAATTGATTATGCACTGGTCTGATTAAATTATTGCATGCCTCGTCCTCTTGCACCACGCGATGGAATTCGCACCGTTTCCTGAACAACCGGTACTGACTGCATTGCTTTACCAAGAGATCACTTAAAGACAGGTGTGCGTTTCTGCAGAGTTGCCGCAACCACTTCCATCTGGTGCGGCTTTCCGACAAGTTCCGCCTGCGCCCGGCTTTCCTCGAGCAAGACCACCTCTGGCCTGTCTGTCTCGGCTACAGCGATCAGCGCCTTGGCTGCGCGCAAGGCCGACGGCGATTTTTCTGTAAGCGACGCGGCCAGTGCCATGGCAGCGGCCAGCGGATCCTCAACGCATTCTGTAACGAGCCCCCATGCTTCGGCTTGTTGGGCGGTGATCGGCGTTCCGGTGTAGGTTAGCTTGCGCAGCACATCGCTGCGCACCAAACGAGGCAACAAAACCATGGCGCCCATATCCGGCACAATGCCCCACTTCATTTCCATGACTGCAAGCTTTGCATCGGGGGCTGCAATGCGGATGTCGGCCCCCAACGCCAGTTGCAGCCCTGCGCCAAAGCACACTCCGTGCACAGCCGCGATGACAGGAATCGGCACGCGGGTCCAGATCATCGCCACCTCTTGCCACTTGTTGGTGGTGCCCGCACCATGGGTGCGGGGCATTAACAGTGCGTTTGGATCCTGACCGATCATCGCCCCTAGACCAGCCACGTCAATCCCTGCGCAAAACCCCTTGCCCTCGCCCGAAATCACGCAGACCCTTGCATCAGATGCCGCAACCTCTTCGCCTGCCGCGATGACTGCATTGATCATTGCATCATCTACCGCGTTCATCTTGTCGGCTCGGGTCAGTCGAACATGGGCGATATTGTTATCAAAGGTGACTGTGGCGCGCGGACTGTCAGACATGATGTGATCTCCTATGGTTGTCGTCACAGAAGCCGATCTTGGGGGTGGGCTCCAGTAGAACGTAAGGGCATAGCGCGGCTTTGTTGCACAAATCAGCATTATCTGGGATTCACTGTCTGAATCCAGCGTGATAGCTGGCGTTTATGAGCAGCTGGACACCTATGACGTACAAGACCCGGAACTAGGCAGAGTATAACCTTTCATTGAAGCAACGGGGATCGCTCGCGATCTGGTTTGATCCAGAGATGGTATGGGATGCTGCGCCATCTGGCGACGAGGCCGTCAACAAGCCTATTGCGATGC
>JAQWVA010000005.1:0-13107 GCA_029250205.1 Tateyamaria sp. | reverse complement strand
CACCCGATGGAAGGGATCATCGCCACTTATCATAAAGCGACTGAAGGCTTTACCGGTGGCTTGCATATCACCCATGTAGATGCCGTAAGCTGTGCAACTCCCCCTGCAGGCTTGACACGCCGCAGCACAGCCCTGACCGTTGCGTCATGAAAAACACTTTGCGCGACATCGAAGAGCTGCCCGACCTAGGCATCACTCTCAGCGACGGCACCCGACTTTCAACGCGAGCCTGGCGCCCTGTTGACGCGGCTGCCCATCCGGTCCCTGTAATTCTGGAATATCTACCCTATCGCAAACGCGATGGTACTTGCGCACGCGATGCGCTGACCCATCCCTATTTCGCTGCGCGGGGCTATGCCTGTTTGCGGGTTGATATGCGCGGCAACGGCGACAGTTACGGCTTGATGGAGGATGAATATACCCAGCAAGAATTGGACGACGCTGTCGAGGTGATCAACTGGGCCGCAGCCCAACCATGGTGCACTGGGACGGTAGGTATGATGGGGATCAGTTGGGGCGGGTTTAATGGCCTGCAAGTGGCAGCAATGGCACCGGATGCGCTCAAGGCGGTGATCACGCTGTGTTCAACCGTGGACCGCTTTGCAGATGATATCCAGTATAAGGGTGGCTGCCTGCTGAATGAAAACCTTGGTTGGGGCGCGACGATGTGGTCCTATTCGTCGGGCGCGCCCGATCCGGCCCTGCGCGAAGACTGGCGCGAAATGTGGCTAGATCGGCTTGAGAACGAGCCATTTCTACCTGCCACCTGGCTACGCCATCAGACCCGCGATGCCTATTGGAAGCACGGCTCAGTGATCGAGCGCTATGACACGATAAAGGCCAAGGTGCTTGCCGTTGGTGGTTGGGGCGATGCCTATAAAAATGCGGTGCCGCAGCTGGTGGATGCACTGCCCGGAGCAAAAGGGATCATCGGGCCTTGGGTGCACAAATACCCACATTTCGCCGTGCCCGAACCCCGCATCGGGTTTCTACAAGAGGCGCTTCGGTGGTGGGATCGCTGGCTTAAGGACATTCAGACCGGCGTTGAGGACGACGCAGATCTGCGCGCCTATGTCATGGACGGCGTGCGCCCGGCCACTTGGTATACAGACCGACCGGGCCACTGGGTCGGGCAAAACGCAGGTAGCTTGCATACGGGTGGCGATCACAGCGTGTATCATATGGGTGATGGCATTCTGTTCGCAACGGAAACAGACACCCACACATATATCTGCTCGCCAGCCGATACCGGCGCCGATGGCGGTGAATATTGCGCCATTTGGCTTGGCCCTGAACTCCCCGGAGATCAGCGCCGTGATGATGCGCTTTCAGCCTGCTGGACCAGCGCGCCATTGGAAAGCGACACAGTCATATTAGGGGCACCCAAGCTGAGCCTTACTTGTCTGGCAGATCAGCCACAGTGCCAGATCGCCGTGCGCCTTAACCATGTCCACCCAGACGGGGCAAGCACGCGGATCACTTATGGCGTGCTAAACCTTAGCCATCGCGATTCCGCCTCTGATCCGCAGCCGATGCCCGTCGGGGACGTTCAGGAGGTCGAAGTCATGTTAGATCATGCAGGCTATACCGTGCCCGCAGGCCATCGTATTCGCGTTTCTGTCAGCACCGCCTATTGGCCCCTGATCTGGCCCGCACCACAGGTCGTGCAGCTTACCATCACAAAAGGATCCCTTGCACTACCTCATCCAAGCCAATCGATGGGCAACCCAACTTTTGCCCCACCTGACGCAGCAGAGCCCTGGAAAACCGAATCACTTCGCCCTGAAAATCACATCAGACGGCATGAAATAGATCAGGTTACCGGGGTCACTTCGTTGATTATTGTGGATGATTTTGGCAAGGTGCGTGATCTTGACCATGGGTTAATCAGCGGTTCTGTCGCACGCGAGCAGTGGAACATTCACCCTGATGGTCCACTGTCAGCGCGCGGCGAATGTCATTGGACAAATGAATTAGAACGTGGTGACATACACCTACGTACTGTAACCCGCTGCGCCATGTGGAGTGATGAAAAATCCTTTTACCTCACGGCAAGCATCGAGGCCTACGAGGGCGATGAACGCATCTATAATCGCGAACTCAGCGACGAAATTCCGAGGGGCAAAATCTAGATCGCTGACACCCCAAAACCCGCAATCCGTGCACTTCACCCCGCATTAGCTCTTGCAGCCATGTTTCAAATGCTTAGTCTTTCGGCAGCAATATCAAAGAAATCGCGCTCAAGACGCGGGATATGAAACCGGGAGACTACGAATGTCGAAAGAACTTGAACTGCTGTCGTCAGAAGTGACTGCAGGAAACCTTACACGCCGCGCATTCATGAGCCGCGCAGCAGCCCTTGGCGTCGCAGCAGCCGTGGCTTCGTCCATACTGGCAGACGCTGCGCGGGCCGATGGCCATGCGACACCCGTCGCGGGCGGCACGCTGAAGATGGGCATCCAGGGCGGCGAAAGCACCAACAGCCAGGACCCTGCAACTTGGGCGTCCGACGTGCCGCTGGCAGGTGGTTTTTGCTGGGGTGAGCCGCTGGTCGAGTTGAACCCGGACGGTAGCCTGAAAGGTCTGGTTGCCGAAAGCTGGGAAGGTTCGGCAGACGCCACGGTCTGGCGTTTCACTATCCGAAGTGGCGTGATGTTTTCCAATGGCGAGGAAGTTACCGCGGAAGACGTTATGCAAACCATGGCGCGCCACTCGAACGAGGAATCAAAATCGGGCGCTCTGGGCATCGTGCAGGGCATCGAAGGTATGCGCACAGACGGTGATGTTTTCGAAGTCACGCTTGGTGTGGGCAACGCCGACCTTCCTTACCTGATGGCCGACTATCATCTTATCATTCAGCCCAACGGCGGCTTTGATGACGTCGCAGCCGCGATTGGCACAGGCCCTTATACGCTGGAAACAGATGAGCCCGGCGTGCGCATGATGTTCAAGCGTCGCGACGATTACTGGGGTGGCGATCAAACGGTTGTCGCGCATTATGATGCTGTTGAACTGATCGTTCTCAATGACGCCACTGCACGGACGGCAGCGCTGCAATCGGGTCAGGTCGATGCGATCAACCGGGTCGAGCCTAAGATTGCGAAGCTGCTTGATCGCGCCCCCACAATCGACGTGCTTTCGACCAGCGGGCGCGGTCATTATGTGTTTATCGCACACATTGACACAGCACCGTTCGACAATAATGAATTGCGTCTTGCGCTGAAACACGCGCTAAACCGTGAGGAAATGGTCGAGAAAATCCTTCAGGGCTATGGCTCTGTCGGGAACGACATGCCGATTAACGCGGCATACCCGCTGTTTGACCAAGAGATCCCGCAGCGTGAGTTCAACCTCGAAAAAGCGGCTGAGCATTACAAAAAATCCGGCCACGATGGTTCACCCATCATCCTGCGGACTGCTGATGGTGCTTTCCCAGGCGCCGTAGACGCCGCAGCACTCTTCCAGCAATCGGCCCAAGCTGCAGGTATCCCGCTTGAAATTAAGCGCGAACCAAACGATGGCTATTGGTCCGAAGTTTGGAACGCACAGCCGTTTTGCTGCTCGTACTGGGGTGGTCGTCCGGTGCAGGATCAGATGTACACCACTGCGTACCTGTCGACTGCAGATTGGAACGACACGCGCTGGAAACGGCCCGAGTTTGACGCCATGCTGCTTGAAGCTCGCGCCGAAATCGACGAGGGAAAGCGCAAAGAGATCTATTCAAAAATGGGTCGCTTGTTGAACGAAGAGGGCGGCCTGATGGTACCCATGTTCAACGACTTTGTCGACGCGATCTCGACCAAGGTCAAAGGTTGGGAGGCCAACCCGAACGGCCCACAGATGTACTGGAAAACTTCCAAATACACTTGGAAGGCATAAGACAGGATCATGCATCCAATCTTGAAACTTGTTGCCCAGCGCTTAGCGCTGGGTGCACTTCTCCTTTTTGCGGCCTCGGCACTAATATTTGGTCTGACCGAAGTGTTGCCCGGCGATGCAGCCCAAGCCCTGCTTGGGCAATCTGCAACCCCCGAAAACCTTGCTAACCTGCGCGAAGAGATGGGGCTGGATAGGCCTGCGGTGACCCGCTATGTCGAGTGGCTAGGCGGTATTGTAACCGGCGATCTTGGCAATGCGCTGACGAACAAACTGCCCATCGCTGAACAGGTATCGCGCCGAATGAGTGCAACACTTTTTCTTGCCTTCTGGGCTGCAATTATCTCGGTTCCACTCGCAATTCTACTGGGTCTCATCGCTGTACGTTATCAGAACCGCTGGCCCGACAAACTAATCTCAGGCATAACACTCGCGTCCATTTCACTGCCGGAATTCATGATTTCCTACATTTTAGTATTCTTTTTCGCGGTCAAATTATTTTGGGCACCTTCGTTTGCCTCAGTTTCCCCAGGGATGCCTCTGCTCGCCCAGCTGCACGCAATTTCACTGCCCGTCGCGGTGCTAACCTTGGTGGTGCTCGCGCACATGATGCGAATGACGCGGGCCGCTATACTCAACGTAATGCAGTCCGCCTATATCGAAACGGCTGAACTCAAGGGCCTTACGGCATTTACCGTGATACGCAAACACGCCTTTCCTAACGCGATTGCACCCATCGTGAACGTGGTGATGATAAACCTAGCCTACCTTGTAGTGGGTGTTGTTGTGGTAGAAGTCGTGTTCGCCTATCCCGGCATGGGACAGTATCTTGTTGATGCGGTTGTGAAGCGCGACGTACCGGTTGTACTGGCATGCGGCGTAATATTTGCCGCCGTCTACATCATACTCAATATCGTGGCCGACGTCGTATCCATTTTAGCCAACCCAAGGCTGAGGCATCCGAAATGAACTTTTCCCGGCGAAAATTCATTTCGTGCGGTCAAACGCACGAGCAAACATGCTCTAGTGAACATCCCGCCACAATCCTGGGCACCAAGCAGCGCCCAACTCAAGGCGATATTCCATGCTAAAAAATATTCCCCTCTCGGCGGCGCTTGGCCTCGCCATCACCACAATCTACTTTCTTGCCGCCATCTTCGCGGACTGGATTGCTCCCTACGGAATGGCCGAAGCAGTTGGCGACGTTTGGGAGCCGTCGTCATCAGAACATTGGTTGGGCACAGACCAGATCGGACGGGATTTGCTAACCCGGATGATCTATGGTGGTCAGACCACGATCTTGATTGCCACGATGGCCACGATTCTAAGCTTTGTCACAGGTTCCGTCCTCGGCTTTATTGCCGCTGTTTCTGGCGGCTGGGTCGACCAAGTGATGAGCCGTCTGGTGGATCTGTTCATGTCAATCCCCTCGCTTATCCTGGCGCTCGTCATCTTGTCCTCTATCGAGGCTACGGTCGTCACGCTCGTGGTTATAATGGGTCTGCTCGACAGCACCCGTGTCTATCGCCTCGCCCGTGCAGTAGCCGTTGATATTACCGTGATGGACTATGTCGAAGCGGCGCGGCTCCGAGGTGAAAAACTGCAATGGATAATCTTCCGCGAAATCCTGCCCAACGCTCTGTCGCCTCTTGTGGCTGAAATGGGCCTTCGCTTTATCTTCATGGTTCTGTTCATTTCTACCCTGTCCTTTCTTGGCATTGGCGTCCAGCCGCCCTTGGCTGACTGGGGCGGCATCGTGAAAGAGAACAAGGAAGGCATCAATTTTGGCATTGGCGCCGCACTTTACCCAGCAGTGGCGATTGCCACCCTCGCCATCTCTGTCAACCTGATTGCTGACTGGGTCCTAAATCGCACCACATCACTAAAAGGGGGCCGAGGATGACACATGCCCGCCTGATCCCTTTCATCTTGCAAAGAAAACTCCGGGGGTCCGGGGGCAGAGCCCCCGGAAGTTACCAGCCATGACAACACCTCTTCTACAAGTCCGCGGCCTCAAGATCGGAGCGACCGTTTACCCGCCGGGTGAAAAACCACATGACATCGAAATCGTGCATGGCGTCGATTTTGATGTTGAAGCAGGCAAGGTGCTCGGCCTGATCGGAGAATCCGGTGCAGGAAAATCCACCATTGGCCTTGCGGCCATGGCCTATGGGCGGGGTGGTGTGGAACTCACCGGTGGGTCGGTCATGGTCAATGGTCGGGACGTTTTGCAATCCAAATCTGGCGATATCCGCAGGTTGCGCGGCGCCGAGGTAACCTATGTCAGCCAATCTGCGGCCGCCTCTTTCAATCCGGCGAAACAGATAATGGAACAAGTGATCGAAGCAGCTGTCGGCCAGGGCAAGTTTTCTAAGTCTGATGCCAACGCACGTGCTATAGAGATTTTCACAAAGCTCGGTCTGCCCGATCCTGAGAACATTGGCAATCGCTACCCGCACCAAGTCTCTGGTGGACAACTACAGCGCTGCATGACCGCCTTGGCACTCTGTCCCGAACCGGATTTGGTGGTTTTTGACGAGCCAACGACCGCGCTCGACGTGACCACCCAGATAGACGTGCTCAAGGCGATCAAGGATGCAATTCGCGACACCGGCGTGGCAGCGCTGTATATCACCCACGACCTCGCGGTCGTCGCCCAAGTGTCTGACCACATTATGGTGCTGCGCCATGGCAATATGGTCGAATACGGCACCACCGATCAGGTTATCAACGCCCCACGGGAGGACTATACCAAAGCGCTGGTTTCCGTGCGTTCCATTAATCATGATGAAAAGCAACCAAACGAACCTGTGCTCAGTGTCAGAAACATTACCGCGCGCTACAAAGGCACGAATTTTGATGTCCTGCACGACGTTTCGGTGGACCTAAGTGCGGGTCAGACCCTCGCGGTTGTCGGAGAATCCGGATCAGGCAAATCGACGCTGGCGCGCGTGATCACTGGCCTGCTGCCGCCACGCGGTGGCAAAATCACCTTTGCCGGACGCACACTGACCCCAGATCAGCCGAGCCGTGACATCGAAGACCTGCGCGAGTTGCAGATGATCTACCAAATGGCAGATACAGCCATGAACCCACGCCAGACCGTCGGGACAATCATTGGAAGGCCGCTGGAATTCTACTTTGGCCTCAAAGGTGCGGAAAAACAAAAACGGATACAGGAATTACTGGACGAAATTGAACTTGGTTCAGGCTTTCAGGATCGTTACCCCGCTGAACTATCCGGTGGTCAAAAACAAAGGGTTTGCATTGCGCGCGCGCTTGCGGCCAAACCGAAGTTAATCATTTGCGACGAGGTCACGTCGGCGCTGGATCCACTGGTTGCTGATGGGATCCTGAAACTGTTGCTCAACCTGCAAAAAACTGAGAATGTGGCATATCTTTTCATTACCCATGACCTCGCCACTGTTCGTGCCATCGCAGACAGTATCGCCGTGATGTACCAAGGCCGCGTACAGCGGTATGGCACCAAATCCGATGTGCTGACACCACCCTTTGATAACTACACTGATCTGTTGCTCAGCTCGGTGCCAGAAATGAAATTGGGCTGGCTCGAGGACGTGATCGCCAACCGAAAAATGGAAAGCGCCGGAAACTGATCAAGTCTGAGGGCGACATGTATTATTGTTGCGTGCAAAAACAAAAAGCCCAGCCTGCGTTTGAATCTTACGCTGGAAAGGCACTAGTTTCTAAAGGCGCTTACAATTTCAAATGATGTTATACGTCAGCCTGCAAAGGCTAAGGACATGGATACAAAACTGCTCTTAATCATTCTCGATGGCGTTCCTTACCGAAACTGGCGAAGGCTTTTTGGTAATCTTGAGGGTTGGGTCGATAATGGCGACGCCCAGAACTGGAAACTGCGCTCGGTCCTGCCCTCGATTTCTGCCTCTTGCTACGCGTCCATTCACACCGGAGTGTCGCCTGCGAATCATGGCTGCACCGGGAATGGTAACGTTTTTCGTCTCAACCATCCGGATGTTTTCTCTCAAACTCGCGCGTCAGGAGGTGTCACAGGCGCTGTGGCACATTCGTTCTGGTCAGAGTTTTTCAATCGCCACCCGTTCGATTTTGTTCGTGACATCGAATATGACGAACCTGAAAGCAGCACCATCAACCACGGTCGCTTTCACACCATGACGGGTTATGGACAAACCAATCAGATGACACCCTCTGACGTTGATCTATTCGCGACGCTGACCAATCTGTGCGCCCGGTTTGATCTTGACTACGGGGTCTTGCACACATGTACGCTTGACAGCATGGGCCACCGCTTTTTTCATGATTGCCAGGAGATGGACCACGCCTGCGCTGTCATGGACGAGATGCTCGCCCCGTTCATTCAACGCTGGCGCGCCATGGGGTACGAAATAATGGTCACCGCAGATCATGGTCAAGACACCCGTGGCCACCACGGCGGGCGCGACCCACTGCAACAAGAGGCCGCTCTATACTATTTTGGCGAAGCAAGTGGTCCGCCAAAAGAAACCGTAATTGACCAATTACAACTGGCCCCCACCATCCTTAGCCGGTTGGGTGCAAAAATCCCCGAGACGATGCAAGCAAAACCATTTCTTCGATGATGCCAAACTCTGGTGATGCCCCTGCTTTTGCCAGTGACAACTTCCAAAAAATCAAGAAATCTAAAGCGAAGCTATGGCCCAAGCCCTTTCAACTGCTACAGTCGCAAACAGACCGCGTCATTTGCTCATGCAGCTGCGCAGTGGACGAAACCCGCCAGATTTTTCTATGGATGATTAGTTAAAAGCGCGGAAAACTGAAATTTTCCGCGCGTTACAAAAGGGGTTACTCAGCAACAATAGCGTCGGAGGCGGGTTCCCATTGGTTGATAAAATCACCCAGTACGGTCTGGATCGCTTGCTGCTCTGATTCAGTCATCGCGACCTGTGCGACCAGCCCACGCTTTTTATCATCAATGACTGACACTACCCGTGCTGATACACCCGCAGCCTCAAGCGCCGCATTATAAACCCGAGTAATCGCATCTTTGCGCAGATCAGGTTTGAACACCTTGCCCACTGCTGTTTTCGGCAGCTCGTTCAGGATCGTCATGTGCTTGGGCTGTGCGGCGCGCTCATGCACGTTGTGCATGCAAAACGACATCAGTTCGTCGGGCGTGACCGATGCGCCCTCTACCAGTTCTACATAGGCACAAGGCAGCTCGCCCGCATGCGCGTCTGGTTGACCTATAGCCCCGGCAAAGGCTACGGCCTCGTGCGCCATCAACGCCTCTTCAATTTCGGCGGGGTCAATATTGTGTCCACCACGAATGATCAGATCTTTTGCACGCCCTGTAATCCAAAGATATCCGTCGCTGTCAAAGCGGCCCAGATCCCCAGTGCGCAGGTATTTTTCATTATAATAAAGATCCTTATTTTTTTCAGCCTCGGTATAGGTATTCCCTGCGAACACGCCTGGATTGCTCACGCAAATTTCACCAATCTCATCCACGGCCGCCTCGACCGGGCCATCAGGCGTGCCCTTGTAAATTTTGACATCCGTATAAGGGAAAGGAATACCAACCGAGCCAATTTTCTTTTCGCCATCGATGGGGTTGCCAGAGACCAAACAGGTCGCCTCGGTCATGCCGTAACCCTCGATGATCTCGACGCCAGCCGCAGCTTCGTAACGCTTGAACAGTTCCTGCGGCAGCGGCGCAGAACCCGAGAACGTGGACCTGACCGTGCTGATGTCAGCATCGATCCCGCGCTGCATCATTGCGGCAATCGCGGTGGGCACTGAAGCGATAAAGGTAATATTCCACCGCTCGGTAAGCTTCCAGATATTGTCAAATACTCCCTCGCCCCGGTAGCCCTGCGGCGTCGGAAAGACGCAATGCGCACCAGACGCTAGGGCGCCCATCAGCATAACGTGGGCTGCCATCACGTGAAACAGCGGCAGCGGTGCGAGTATGTTGTCATCTGGTGTCAACAGTGTCGTCGCCCCAATCCATCCGTTGTAGATCATGCCCGAATATTTGTGCTGTGCCACTTTGGGCATGCCCGTGGTACCGCCCGTGTGGAAATAACATGCCACCCGGTCTTCCTGCACATCTTCGAAATTTAATGTCTTGGGCTGCTTTGATACTTCCAATTTGAAGTTCTTGTAGGCAACACCGGGTGCCTTTTCCATCTTTGGGCGGATGAGTGGAATGATAAGCGACTTGATCCCAGTTACGTGGGTCAGCAAGTCAACCTCAAGCACGGTTTTGACATTGGGCGCAAGACTGACCGCACGCGCTGTCTTTTCCGCCACGTCCGTTTTGGGAAACGCGCGCAGCGTAACGACCACCTTGGCATTGGTTTCGCGCAAAATCGACGCAATTTGCTCGTGGTCTAACAGCGGGTTAATCGGTGCTACGATGCCAGCCACAGCACCACCCAGCAGGGTCACCACTGTTTCAGTACAATTCGGCAGCACATAGGCCACAACATCCGTTGGCCCAATTCCCATCGAGCGCAGCATATTGGCGCATTGCGATGTACGGTCGCGCATTGCTGACCAAGTCAGCGTCTCGGCTTTGGATTTGGGATCAGAGAAAATCTGGTAGCTGACGGCATTGTTGCTTGGGAACTTGCTCGCCGTATCACTCAACATGCCATATAGCGTCGTGGCGACATCGCGCTCTTCCCACGGCATTTCGTTTTCTATTGCGTCGCGATCTGCGATCCCTGCGAATGTCATACTTATTCCTCCCTAAGGCGCGCATTGGTTTTATTGTACAGCGCCAGTCCCTGTGTGACGAATAGAATGGGATGATTGGCAACAATACTCAAGCTATTGCGTGCGTGCGCGTTCCGATAAACGCCGCGTCAAAGCAACTAACCTTAGGTCAAGCCAAGCACGACAACACCAGCCAACTCAAGCGATGATACCGTCCTGCACACAAACCATAAGGTGTTATTCGGCTGCAATCCCATCAGTGAATTGCAACTGGGCAAGGCGCGCATAAAGGCCGCCTTCGGCTACAAGCTTGTCATGCGCACCTTGGGCCACGATGCGGCCCTTATCCAGAACGACGATGCGGTCTGCCTTTTTGACCGTCGCCAAACGGTGCGCCACAATCAACGTCGTCCGGCCCTTGGCCAGGCAGTCAACAGCATCCTGTACCGCCCGTTCACTTTCAGCATCCAGCGCGCTGGTCGCTTCATCAAGCAGCAAAACGGGCGCGTCCCGCAGAATTGCCCGAGCAATAGCAACGCGCTGTTTCTGCCCACCCGACAGCAGCACACCGCGTTCGCCCATGGGGCTGCCATAGCCATCTGGCAGTGCAGTGATAAAGTCATGCGCAGCGGCAGCCCGCGCGGCGGCTTCAATTTCAGTTTGGGTGGCATTGGGACGGCCAAACCCTATGTTTTCATAGGCTGACGCAGCAAAAATCACCGGGTCTTGCGGTACCAGCGCGATGTGTTTGCGAAACGCTTCTCGTTCCATTTGGGCGACATCAACGCCATCCAGCAAGATACGCCCTGACTGCGGGTCATAAAAGCGCTGGATCAACTGGATGATCGTCGTCTTACCAGCGCCGGATGGCCCAACAAAGGCAACTGTTTCGCCTGCCTGAATGTCCAACGTCACATCATCAAGCGCAGCCGTATCAGGGCGGGATGGATAAGCAAAACGCACATTCTCGAACGTGATCCTGCCAAACACGGGAGCAGCCAAAGCTAGAGGACTAATCGCATCGCGTACCTCGTCATCGGTTTGCAACAACTCAACCAACCTTTCGGTTGCACCTGCAGCACGTTGCAACTCGCCGATAATTTCGGACAGGGCTGCAACGCCACCTGCAACCATCACCGCATAGATAACAAACTGGATCAGAGCGCCAGACGACATCACCCCGGCGCGCACATCATTAGCACCAATCCACAGCACACCTACGATGCCGGAAAATACGAGGAATATGACGATCACCGTCATTAGAGAACGGACCATGATCCGACGTTTGGCCGAAGCATAGCTGCCCTCTGTCACTTCTGAAAACATAGCCCGGCTGGCAGTCTCATGGGTAAATGACTGTACGGTTTGCACAGCGCTCAGTTGTTCAGATGCACGACCAGAGGATGCGGCGATCCAATCCTGGTTTTCGCGGCTCAGTGCACGCAACTTGCGGCCCAGCACCAGAATGGGCACGACCACCAGCGGCACAATCAGCAAAACCAAGCTCGTCAGCTTGGCCGAGGTAAGCAGCATCAGAATCAGGCCGCCAACAAAGATCAGCAGATTTCGCAGCGCAATGGATATTGATGACCCGATCACACTCAAGATCAGCGTGGTATCGGTGGTGATCCGGCTCAAGACCTCGCCGGTCATTATATTTTCATAAAAACTGGGCGACATCCCGATAACTCGGTTGAACACTGCTTTTCGTATGTCGGCGACCACGCGTTCCCCTAGTCGTGTGACCAACGCATAACGCAGCCCCGTACCAAGGGCGAGCACGCCCGCAATCCCGATGGCCGCAAGAAAATAAAGGTCCAGAATGGCCGCGTCCTCGGTGCCAAAATTGTCCACGACACGACGCACCGCCAAGGGGAGCGTCAAAGATATGATAGCGGTGCCGACCAACGCCGCAATTGCGGCAACCATCAGTGTCCAATACGGTAACATAAACGGCCACAGTGCGCGAAGTGCGCCAATCTTCTTAGATTTATCACGCTCTTCAGAGGCGGATTTTGGGGGCATTGATACGTGCGATGGATCGTCCATGCAGTCTCCGGTAATTAGTTGTGGTTCGCAGATGGCCGCAAGACACAACAAGGGTCAAGGGGTCAGGTTGGCATTGTTGCTCAAATCAAGCTTGGAGTCGTGCCGAGCTAAGCCCGAAAGTTGGTGATGGATTGATCAGGCGGCAGTTTGAATTTTTTTGGTTCCGTCGACGAATGCAATGCCTTGTATGATTTCTGGCATGCGGTTTGCGCCGTTCAGTTTCTGCCATTTTCCTTGCGCTGACATCATCAGCTTGAACGCCATAGCGAGGCCTGTTTTTCGGCTGAGACATCCTTTGGTTTTGCCGGTTCGGTGGCGGACGGTGGCGAAGACGCTTTCGATAGGATTTGTTGTTCTTATGTGCTTCCAGTGCTCGGCTGGGAAATTGTACAAGGCCAGAAGTACGTCGCGATCTTTGGTCAGTTTAGAAGCGGCTTTTTCGTATTTCACGCCGTAGGTTTCAATGAAGAAATCGAATGC
>JAQWVA010000003.1:0-2410 GCA_029250205.1 Tateyamaria sp. | reverse complement strand
CACCCGCAATGAAACTGAAAACAGCCGCGTGAATTCTACAACTGACCCCCATTAAAAATGGGGGGATTACCAAAGAACTGATAGCCACAGGTCAAAATACGGACGCGATCTATGAGGTCATCAAAGTTTCCGTCAGCCAAGTACTGCAGAAGGGATTTCACGATCCTCGTCTTGTTCCTTTTGACCTTTGACGAAGCGATATCCAACTCAACTCGACGAGCGTAGCGCTGGTCCTTACCGGTCTCGTAGACGTTAAACTTAAAACCGAGATAATCAAAGCTGTGCTCAATGGATGTCGGCTTTTTCTTCGTGTTTCCAAAGGCGTAAATTTTCGATTTGGAGAAATTCAATTTCAGCCCCGCTGGCAAAGCTTCTTCGACCTGCACCTTAAGCGAATTAGGATCGTCCAATTCCGGTAGGATCAGGACTATGTCATCAACATACCGGGCAAAGTAGTGTGCCTTCAGTTGTTCCCGCATTCTTTGATCGAAGTCTTGCATGTAGAACTCGCTAAGTTCTGCGCTTATTGCCAAACCTGGGGGCAAGCCGTTCACCGAGTTAACTTTGCATTGCTCAATCAGCGACCTGACGACAGACCTCGTGCTTGGCGCAGTCATAAGCCTCTTGCTGAGTTGGCTTGACAGACAATCCTGATCAACAGACGGGTAAAATTTCTCGATGTCCATCTTTGCGACGGTAAATGGCAACCCTTCTTCGCAGAGTAACTTTAGACGACGAACGATCTCGATCCGGCTTCCCTGTTTTGATGCAGTGATTCTGCGAATGTTCTGAGCAGCCTTTCGCAGCACCAGATCGCACGCTAGATCATTTACCTGATAGATCGTCCGCCCAGCCAAGTTATTCGGCGTCAATGGCAGGGAGGGAAAACCATTTCGTGCTGTGGTAACAGCCTGAGAAACTAAAGCTTCCTTGTGAGCCTCATTTTTCAATGCAGGTTGTATTAGAAAATCATTTTTGCTCAGTTGCCTTGCCAGCGCTGCGCTGCCGAATGTGGGATCGTACATCAAAAATCACTTTTGTTTGCTCACCACAACCCTACGCTGAAAATTGGCTGGATGGAAAGCGTTCGAGTAATGGCAACGTCCGCTCAGCGAAAGTCAAACATCGTGTTTGGCGATCGCAGCGAATGTCCGGAATCCGCCCTTCCTGCTTCAGACGCCCTCCATGCTGCGCTGCGCACCAATGTAGTGGAAGGGCTGCCAGCGGCCCAACGCACTGACAAAATTCAAGATCGGCGCGGATGACTGCAAAGGGCAACTGACGGCCCTTCTCTGCGTCACGCGCGCAGGTCTGCTCTCGCCGAAGGCTTACTGGACAGAAACCGGCTGCAACATGTCGTCGGTATCCAACATCAAAGTACTGCGCCAGAGCGGCGTCTTGAAAACGTGGTGCACATGTTTGCCCCCGCGTTCTTCATGGGTCTGCACAAGCAGCCCGGCCCATTCAAGGGGGTGCAAGACGCAGGAGGAGAACGCCGCGATTTCGCGCCATCCGGCATTGTCCCAATCATGTTCATCGCCATAAAATGCCGCAAACAGCGCCCGTTCCGTTGTTCCGTGATCGGCCTCGACGTTGATCACGTTCATCCAGACATCCCACTTGCCGAATGGGCGTCCTTCGAAACGAGCGTATGACGCATGGTCGATCTTGAAAACGAAAAAGGGAATGAGTTCAGCGAACAGCTTCCCCGGAGACTGCGCCAGTTCTGCACCGCGCTTTGTCAGCTTGAATTCACCTTTGAAATGCCGCCCCAGGCGCAGGGTGATCAACAGATAGTGCAGCACCTCAAGCGGTGGAAACTCATATTCATTGATAACCTTGTTGTAGCGGAACATCTCCTCCGCACCTAACCCCGGCCAGTCGAATTGCTCAACCGCCCAATGGACGAAGACACGTTTGAACGCCTTCGTCTTGGTCAAACCAATGGTCCCGTGGTCCTGGGCGTACTGCAGGGTAAGCAACGCCGCACGCAATAGCGGCGAATGCGCGAGGTCGGGATGGTCATCGGATAGAGGGCGGACGTCGATCATGGCACGATCCTGACACGGGATTTTTGGCGTTGCCAGATGCAAAGCGACGAGGGGTGCGGTTCCATATCCATTTTTCGATCAGAAAGAGCCGCGCTTGATGCACGCCGGTGCCTGCGAATCCCCGCCTGTGCGCGCGTGTGCTGTTTTTGTGGTCCGGTGTTGATGTGGCGTTGATGTAGAGCGCACAAGCAAAAGCCCGACTGATTAGACCTGGCTTTAAGTGTTTGTTTTAGAGCTGTTTTTTGGTTGCGGGAGCCTGAAGCCACTGACGTCTGCCTGACCCAATCGATGGCAGTCTAAGATGTATACACCAAAGGCTTTCTGGCGAGCAGCTTTAGAGTGAGTTAAAGCCCGTGAAG
>JAQWVA010000126.1:0-34299 GCA_029250205.1 Tateyamaria sp. | reverse complement strand
GCTTCTTTTAATCTTTGCAAAGCCATAGGATCTTCTCTTAGATCCATTTTCTCATCTTTTTTGAATTCTTCAGCTAACCAATCAATAATTACTTGATCAAAATCATCACCTCCTAAATGCGTATCTCCATTTGTCGATTTTACTTCAAAAACCCCATCACCTAAATCAAGTATAGAAATATCAAAAGTACCTCCACCTAAATCAAATACAGCAATTGTTTTATCTTGATCAGCCTTATCCAATCCATAAGCAAGTGCTGCAGCTGTTGGTTCGTTAATTATGCGGAGTACTTCAAGACCAGCGATCTTGCCTGCATCCTTGGTTGCCTGACGTTGTGCGTCGTTAAAATACGCCGGCACGGTGATGACCGCTTGCGTTACATCTTCGCCCAGATAGCTTTCGGCAGTCTCTTTCATCTTTCCCAAGATGAAAGCGCTGATTTGGCTGGGCGAATATTTCTCGTCACGTGCCTCGACCCATGCGTCACCATTGCCGCCATCGATCACGGCAAAAGGCAGGTTTTTTTTGTCCTTGGCCAAATCTGCGTCGTCATTACGACGGCCGATCAGGCGCTTCACACCAAAGATTGTGTTGTCGGGGTTCGTCACCGCTTGCCGTTTGGCAGGCTGGCCAACAAGCCGTTCGTTTTCAGTGAAGGCGACGATGGACGGTGTTGTCCGCGCGCCTTCCGCGTTTTCGATAACGCGTGGCTGGCTGCCATCCATGATGGCAATACAGCTGTTTGTTGTTCCCAGGTCAATTCCAATGACTTTTGACATATTTTCGATCCCTCATGTTACTTCAAGGCGATTACTCGAGGCTTCGACCCGTTTCGGCATCGACGCCACGATTGAATTGCACCGTTGCGGCGCGCTGCGGCGTATATAGGGAGTGATAATTACCGCTGCAACCATTGCCGGGCAGTGTAAAACGTCAAAAATGAAACAATCTTACCTGGGAGATTGAAAATGCGGCTACAGATACGAGGATTCGACATCTACAAGGGCCACCTTGACCCCGCCGCACAGGCCAAGTTGGTTGCAAATGTTCGCACTGTAGCTCGTGCAGCACCGATGTTTTCGCCGCGTACCCCGTATGGCAAGCCCATGTCAGTACGCATGACATCGGCGGGGAGCGTTGGTTGGTACGCAGATTCGTTGGGCTATCGCTATAGGTCCGTGCACCCAAGCGGGACAAACTGGCCAGCGATCCCTAAGTCTGTGTTACAGCTATGGCACGAACTGACTGGTCTGAACCACAAGCCGGATTGCTGTTTGATCAATTATTATGGCGAGGGTTCTCGAATGGGCCTGCATCGGGATAAGGACGAGGCGGACTTTTCCTGGCCAGTTTTGTCTGTGTCATTGGGTGATGCGGGCCTATTCCGGATTGGAAACAAGACACGCGGAGGAAATACGGAAAAAATTTGGCTGGAGTCAGGTGATGTGGTGGTGATGGGAGGCAATGCGAGGTTGACCTATCATGGCGTGGACAAAATTAGGTTTGGGTCTTCTTCGCTGTTAACCCATGGAGGACGCATCAATCTCACTTGTCGTATTGTGCGATGACGTGGCTCCTGTACCCGCCCTCCAGCGTTTTCGGTTTTCTAAGCGACTTTTTAAATAATTTACGTCAATGCGCATGTTGAATTTCTAAAAACCAACGCAGTTTATCTGCGAGCATCCCAACTGATTGACGCATGCCTGCGCGTATAGAATTCACCCATTAATCCAATCATCAATAGCGCCACTCCGATCCACCAGGCATACTCCCATGAGGAATAGCGTGGGCTATAGTTTATGAACGCATAACCACGTGACTGGTCGATCACATGAAACAATGGATTCCAATCAAACATTGCAAGCATAAAGCTAGGCAGGCTGTTGGCGACAAACATCTTACCCGAAGCGATCATGTTGACCCGTTGGTAGATTTGGGTGAAAATTGATACGAACGTTGGAAACCAAGGCTTAATCGCCAAAAGCACAAGGCCCGCACCAACGCCCGTGAACCATGCCAGCATCAGCATTCCAAAGGCGCCAAATGGTTCCTCAATTTCAAGTGGGGTAAAGGCAACGTGGTAGATAAACAGGATCATAAATAGTGAAAGCACTTGTACGTAAAGCGCCCCAAGCGCAGCCGATGAAATCGAGATGATTGTGTTCATTGGCGCATGTTGCATCATCGGGCTTGCCGGTCCTTCAGATCCGACAACTGCAGCGAAAGTCTTGGTGTGAGTCATGAACAGGAAAATACCTGTCATAATATAGACAAGGAAATCGCCACGGATGGCGGCGCCTCGTAGCCCTAAAATCGAGAACATGACATAAAACGCACCAACGAAAATTACCATTTGAAGCATGTTCATTACAATTGCCATAATTGCATTGTTGTGTGTCTTGCGTACAGAACGAACAATTGAGTGGTAGATCAACTCGAACATGGAAATGGCAGTGCCAAAGCCCGATTGTGGTTTTCCAGTTGATTGGAACATATACTCTGCTGTGCCCTAAGAAGTAGGTTATTGAAGGGAATTCTTGCTGTCCCGATCCTAGCAGAGCATAAAGGGTGAGCATTTAATTTTCAATAATTACACTCGCGAGGAGTGATTTAATGAACTACGATAAGTTGATCCCGTTGATACGTAAGCTGGCCCTAGAGGCCGGTGACAAGATAATGGATATCTACGTACAGGACGATTTCAACATAAAGACAAAATCGGATAACAGCCCTGTGACGGCCGCAGATGAGGCAGCGGATGCGCTGATCTCTGCAGGGCTGCGTGCTGCTTTTCCCGATGTGATGCTCGTAACAGAAGAGCAGGCAGCCACGCATTCCATGACGGGTGATACGTTTTTGATCGTCGATCCGCTGGATGGTACCAAAGAGTTTGTTCATCGCCGCGGTGACTTTACCGTCAACATCGCCTTGGTGGAGGGCGGAAAACCAACGCGAGGTGTGGTGTATGCACCAGCCAAGGGCCGCATGTTCTATACGCAGGCAGATGGGCAATCAGTTGAAGAAACTGGTGCGCTGGACAAGGACGCTATCGGTGATGTGATCCCGATGCGTGTTTCTGACAGTAACAATGATGCTTTATTAGTTGTTGCTTCGAAATCGCACCGGGATCAGGCAACTGATGACTACATCAACAAATATGCCGTAAAAGACATGAAAAGTGCGGGTTCGTCACTCAAGTTCTGTTTGGTCGCCACGGGGGAAGCAGATCTCTATCCTCGTCTGGGGCGCACAATGGAGTGGGACACTGCCGCGGGTCATGCTGTGTTGGCGGGTTCTGGCGGGCAAGTTGTTCGGTTTGACGACCTTAAACCGTTAACCTACGGAAAGGATACCTATGCAAACCCGTTCTTCATTGCTCATGCGCCTTCGGTAATTTTGAAATCGGCCTAATGTCTGTTCTGATCGTCATACCCGCCCGTTTCGCCTCAACTCGTTACCCTGGAAAGCCATTGGTTGCATTGAAAGGTGCTGGCGGTCAGACGCAGACTCTGGTCGAACGCAGTTGGCGCGCAGCAATGTCTGTACAGGGTGTAAACCGCGTTGTGGTGGCAACCGATGATGACCGTATCCGTGATACTGCCAAGGGGTTTGGTGCCGAGGTCGTAATGACATCTGCCGAATGCGCAAACGGGACAGAACGCTGTGCCCAAGCACATGCCTTGTTGGGCGGTGGCTATGAAATCGTCGTAAACCTGCAAGGCGATGCGCCTCTTACCCCGTCATGGTTTGTCGAGGGATTAATTGACGGGTTACGACGTGCAGAAAACGCTGAAATCGCCACACCAGTTTTGCGCTGCGACGGCGCGACGCTGAACGGGTTTTTGCAGGATCGCAGAGCAGGCCGCGTGGGCGGTACGACAGCCGTATTCGGGGCACGGAACCAAGGGCTCTATTTCTCCAAGGAAGTGGTCCCTTACACAAATGACGCCTATGCAGATGATGCGGCTACGCCAGTATTTCATCATGTGGGTGTCTATGCATACCGTCCAAAGGCCCTTGCGGCCTATCCAGATTGGCCGGTCGGCCCGCTGGAGTTGCTCGAAGGGCTGGAACAGTTGCGGTTTCTGGAAAATGGGCGCGAGATAGTGTGTGTCGAAGTAGATGCCAGAGGCCGCCAGTTCTGGGAGTTGAACAATCCCGAAGACGTGCCGCGCATCGAGACGATGATGGATGAAATGGGCATCGAATGATTGATATTCCGGTGAGTGTTGTGGTGGTAAGCCGCGACAGGCCGGACGCTCTGTTGCGGTGCCTTACAGGCCTGTCCCAACTTCAATATCCAAACTTTGAAATCGTGGTGGTGGCCGACGCCAAAGGCCAACAAGCTGTAGTGGCTTCGCAGTTCTCTAGCCAAATCAAATGCATCGGTTTCGACCTGCCAAATATTTCTGAGGCACGCAACCTAGGCATCAGTCACGCAGCAGGCGATATCGTTGCATTTATCGACGATGATGCGGTGCCTGAGCCCAGCTGGTTGACTTTTTTAGTTGCTCCAGCTGCACGGTCGCAGGTAGCAGCAATGGGTGGATATGTACGGGGCCGTAACGGCATTTCCTTTCAGTGGATGGCACGCAGCGTGGACGAGCGCGGCAATAGCACCCCGTTTGATGTGAACCCGAAGCGAGCAACCTTATTAACTTCAATAGAGCAGTGTGCCATCAAAACCGAAGGCACCAACATGGCCGTACGTCGGGACGTGTTGGTCGAACTTGGGGGCTTCGACCTCGGCTTTGCTTTTTATCTAGACGAAACTGATTTGAACCTGCGCTTGAAGAGGGCTGGCCATACCACTGCTGTGGTGCCGATGGCAGAAGTGCATCATGGTTTTTTTGAAAGCGCGCACAGGCGGCGTGATCGAGTCCCTCGCGATTTGTTCGAAATTGGGTCAAGCTGGGCGGTATTCCAGCGTAAATACCTAAGCGAGGCAAAGCGCGCTGCACATTGGCGCGCAATCCGGGACAGCGAGTGGCGTCGTTTGGTATCTCATATGGTTGCAGGTCGGTTAGAACCGCGTGATATCCACAATCTCTTGGGACGACTCGATTTGGGCTATTGGCAGGGGCTGGCCCGCAAACGTGGCGGTGGTCAGGTGACATGTAGTCCGGTATCTGACTTCAAGCGGTATCCCATGCAACTGCGCATCAGCACTGTCTTGAGTGGCCGCAGCTGGGAACGTGCGCGCCTGCGGAAAACGGCCGTTGAACGCCTGCAGGCCGGTGAAATCGTCACGGTGGTTTGTCTGTCACCCTCGACGCTTTTTCATACTGTGCAATTCGATTCGAATGGCTTTTGGATGCAAAAAGGTGGGGTTTTTGGCAAGTCGGAGCGTGCGGACCGGCTGTTTCGGATGACGACGTTCTCAAACCGGGTTCAGAGAGAGATCACGCGAACCGCACAGCAACGTCTGATTGATTAATGACTTTTGGCTGTTTTCCAGTATGAAGGTTGTACAGATCTAGAAAAATTAATAACGCATACTCAACGTGAGCAATACGATACTATAAACCGGAGTAAAAATGCATAAAAAGGTCACCAAGGCGGTTTTTCCTGTAGCGGGTTTGGGAACGCGATTTTTGCCTGCTACTAAATCTGTACCAAAAGAAATCATGACCTTGGTTGACCGTCCGTTGATACAATATGCAATTGATGAGGCCCGTGCTGCAGGTATCAAGGAGTTTATCTTTGTCACCTCGCGCGGGAAAGGTGCACTTGAGGATTACTTTGATCACGCGCCGACGCTTGAACAAGAGCTGCGGCAAAAGGGTAAAGACGATCTGTTAGGGATACTGACGGGCACCAACATGGATAGCGGCGCCATCGCTTATATCCGACAGCACAAAGCGCTTGGCCTTGGTCACGCTGTATGGTGTGCCCGCCGATTGATTGGTAACGAGCCTTTTGCTGTGGTCCTGCCGGATGATGTGATCGCAGCTGAAAAACCTTGCTTGCAACAGATGGTCGAGGCCTACGATGAAACTGGTGGTAACATTGTTGCGACTATGGAAGTCCCGCCAGAAAAAGCATCCTCTTACGGCGTTTTGGATGTACATAAAGACATGGGACAGCTGGTGAAGGTCAAGGGGTTGGTCGAAAAGCCGCCCGCTGACCAAGCGCCGTCAAACTTGGCGGTCATCGGCCGTTATATCCTAAATCCATCCGTTCTGCGTTCACTCGATCAAATGAAGCTAGGATCTGGTGGTGAAATCCAGCTGACTGACGCTGTGGCAAACGAGGTTTTGGACGAGCCTGGTGTATATGGCTATCGATTCCAAGGACAGCGGTTTGACTGCGGTTCCAAGTCTGGCTTCTTGCAAGCGACCGTTGCCTTTGCTCTTGCGAGAGAGGATTTGCGTGTTGATCTGTTGACCTATATCCGCGATGTAGTCCATCTGGATCAGGCAGCAGAATAAGGCGGAGCTTGTCGCGTGAAAAACGTATTAGTGACTGGCGGCGCGGGATACATTGGGTCACACGCCTGCAAAGCTCTCCGCGCTGCAGGTTATATCCCGGTCACGTTCGACAATCTTGAAACCGGCTGGCGTGCAGCGGTAAAATTTGGCCCATTTGTTCAGGGCGATCTTATGGATCCTGCTTCGATTGCAGCTGTATTCACTGACTACAAGCCGGTTGCTGTGATGCACTTTGCTGCCCTTAGCCAGGTTGTCGAAAGCATGAACGATCCAGTGCGGTATTGGCGCAACAACTTGGTTGGTTCGCTTAACTTGATCGAAGCAGCGGTGGCTGCCGGATGCCTTGATTTTGTCTTTTCGTCCACCTGCGCGACCTACGGTTATCAGGATAATGTAGTTTTAGATGAAAACAGCGCACAGCACCCGATCAACGCGTATGGTGCGTCCAAGCGCGCGATTGAAGATGTTCTGGTGGCTTTCCAGAACGCTTACGGTCTGCGGCATGTAATCTTTCGCTATTTCAATGTTGCTGGCGCAGACCCCGAGGCGGAAGTGGGTGAGTTGCATCAGCCCGAAACGCATTTGATCCCGCTGATGCTAGATGCGATTTCTGGCAAACGGGCGGCGCTGACTGTATTTGGTACGGATTATGACACGCCGGATGGGACTTGTATCCGAGACTACGTGCATGTCTGTGATCTGGTTGATGCGCATGTTTTGGGTTTGAAATGGTTGCAGGACGGCAAGAAAAGCCGGGTGTTTAACCTTGGTACCGGTTCAGGGTTTTCGGTGCGCGAGGTTATTGATCAATCTCGGCTGGTCACCAATCGCCCTGTTCCTTATGTTGACGGTGATCGCCGCTTGGGTGATTGCACCAAACTTGTTTCTGGATCAGTCCGGGCCGAAGTGGAGCTGGGCTGGAAGCCGACACGCTCCACACTTGATATGATGATCACAGACGCTTGGAGATGGCACCAAACTGGACACTACGACGCATAAATTGCCGCCTGCACGTGTGCTGGATCTAACCCGGTTGATGCGTCGGGCGGGTCGGGTTTTGACGGGGATAGACCGTGTTGAATTGGCGTATCTAAACGCTGTTATAACAGACCCTGTGCCCGCTTTTGCATTAATTCGAACACCGCTTGGATACATATTGTTGGATCAAGCTGGCATGTCACAGCTCGTTAATCCACTGTCTGAATTAGCATCAGACAGCCCAAGTCGTATTCAGCAAAAACGCATCTTGCGAACGGCGCGACAGATGGCTTTGGGTCGGGTGCCGCCGGCCCTGTTGGGTTATATGTTGCACCAACATTTGCCACGTGGCGCTACCTACCTCAACATTGGGCATTCGAACCTGACTGACCGGGTGCTGCGAACGATGAAAGACGCGGTCAACGCCCGGATCGCGGTGTTTATCCACGATGTCATTCCCTTGGAATCCCCAGATTATCAGCGCGATGGTACGGTTGCTTCGTTTGCTGCAATGATTGCCTGTGTTGCGAAGTATTCAGATCTTGTCATTTACAACTCACAAGACACGGCGCGTCGCGCAGCTTTGCAGATGGTTGAAACGCCTGCGTCTATCGTTGCGCACTTGGGAGTAGATGGATGTGCGACTGCCCCTCTTGAGCTCCCGCTGGGCTTACCGCCTAAAACTCCATTTTTTGTGTGTGTAGGTACGATTGAGCCGCGCAAGAACCACACTTTTCTGTTAGATATCTGGGAGGAAATGGGGGTGGACGCGCCTACTTTGGTCATTGCCGGGTCCCGAGGGTGGAAAAACGAAGCGGTTTTTGCCCGTCTCGACGAACTGCCTAGCGATAGCCCGATTTGCGAGGTTTCGGGGTTAAGTGATGGGGCGCTTGCCGCACTAATAAAAGCATCTTCAGGCTGCCTTTTTCCCTCCCATGCGGAGGGGTATGGACTGCCTGCAATTGAAGCCGCGGCACTTGGTATTCCTCTCATCGTGAACAATCTTGAAGTGTTCCGTGAAACCCTTGCTGATATTCCAGTTTACGCAAGTGTTTCAGATCGTTATCTGTGGATCGACACGGTTAAAAACATGTCACAGGTAAAAACAGACGCTTCAGGAATTCAGCATTTTCAGCCTCCCACATGGGCAGATCACTTCAAGATTGTTTTAAGCTTGATTTGATAACTGGAAGGCAGTGGTTTTTATGGGCAGCAGGTTAAGAGGCATAAGCATTTGGGCGCTTGGCAATCATATCGGTTGAGGCTTCAGAGGAGGCGTTGGCGCATTCGTGCGTTTCGTAAGCGCCGTGAGCTAAAACCTGTGGCCAAGCGTGTCGAAAACATACGCCCAAGCGATATTTTGTGTTTTTCGACATTACGAAATGAGGCAGTGCGCCTACCGTATTTCCTCAAGTACTACCGTAATATGGGGATCAATCATTTCGTATTCGTCGACAATGACAGTACCGACGGATCGCTGGAATATCTCGCGGCGCAACCCGATGTGTCAGTTTGGACTACAAGGAGCAGCTACAAGCGATCTCGGTTTGGCGTTGATTGGTTGAATTGGCTGCAGAGGAAATATGCCCACGGTCACTGGTCGTTGGTCGTCGACCCCGATGAGTTTTTTGTCTATCCTTTCTGCGACACGCGGCCGCTCAGGGCGCTGACCGATTGGCTAGACGCGTCGTCAATAAAGTCGTTTCCAGCCATGTTGCTTGATATGTATCCCAAAGGTCAGCTTGATGAACAACCTTATGACGCCGGACGTAACCCAATGGAGATTGCAAGCTGGTTCGACAGTGGCAATTATACAATTTCCAAAAATAGACGCTATGGCAACCTATGGATTCAGGGTGGGCCACGGGCGCGCGTATTCTTTTCTGACACGCCTGAAAAAGCTCCGGCGCTGAACAAGATACCGTTGGTTAAATGGGACCGGCGTTTTGCCTATGTCAGTTCGACGCATATGCTTTTGCCGCGTGGGCTGAACCAAGTCTATGACGAATGGGGAGGCGAAAAAGCGTCTGGTATTTTGTTGCACCCAAAGCTGCTCGATACGTTTAAATCCAAGACCACTGAAGAGCTGAGCCGCAAGCAACACCATGCGGCGTCAATGGAATACAAAGCCTATGCCAACAACACATTGGATCATCCGATTATGTGGTGTGAATGGTCGCAACAATACATCAACTGGAGGCAGCTTGAGGTCCATGGTCTAATGTCCAAAGGAAACTGGGCATGAGCCTAGGGATTGTCATGTTGGTCCATACGGCCCTGAATCGTGCCGAACAGACAGCTCGCCATTGGGCTGCGGGCGGTTGCCCTGTTGTTATACATGTTGATGCAGCAGTTTCTCGCAAGGGATACCGTGCTTTCGTTCAATCCCTCGCTGATGTGCCAAGGATCCGGTTCTCTAAACGAGTGCGTTGCGAATGGGGTACTTGGGGGATCGTTTTGGCCAGCCAGGTGGCATCAGAGATGATGTTGAGCGAAAACAAGGATGTTTTCCACGTCTATCTTGTGTCTGGTTCTTGCCTTCCGTTGCGCCCAGTCAAAGATATTGTCAATTATATTGCAGATCGTCCGCAGACCGATTTTATCGAAAGTGCGACCACGTCCGATGTAAACTGGACTGTTGGTGGGCTTAATAAAGAACGGTTTACCATGCACTTTCCATTTTCATGGAAGCGTCACCGGTTCCTTTTTGACAAATATATCGAATTCCAAAAACTTCTGGGCATCAAGCGAAAAATCCCCCTCGGACTTGATCCACATATAGGAAGCCAGTGGTGGTGCCTGACCCGTCAAACGTTGACAGCCATCTTGCAGGGTCCGGATCGAAAGGAATTCGATGCCTATTTCCGCCGCGTATGGATCCCAGATGAAAGTTACTTTCAGACTTTGGCGCGGCAGTTTTCTTTGAACATCGAAAGTCGATCACTGACCCTGTCAAAGTTTGATTCTCAGGGCAAACCTCACGTTTTTTATGACGATCATCTGCAGTTATTGAGCCGGTCAAACTGTTTCGTAGCACGTAAGATATGGCCTCATGCTGACCGGCTTTATATGGCATTCCCGAACGATATGGCCGGTGCGGTCGACCAACCAGAGCCGAACTCGGGCAAGATTGACCGAGTTTTCGCTGAGGCATCGGATCGGCGGAACCGCGGTCGGCGGGGCCTGTATATGCAAAGCCGATTTCCACGTAAGGGGTGGGAAAACGGTGTAACAGCTGCCCCTTATTCTGTTTTTCAGGGATTTAACGAGATTTTTGAAAATTTTGAACCGTGGTTGGCTAAGGCAACAGGCGCTCGGGTGCATGGACATCTGTTTGATCCGAACAGGGTCGCATTCGCTGACGGTCAAAACGAGTTCGATGGAGCGCTTTATGGCAGTCCACTGAGCCGTGATTATAATCCAAGCGCGTTTTTGAAAAACTTAATTTGGAATACACGCGGCGAACGACAATGTTTTCAGTTTGGCCCTGCTGACACGCAGACCATCCACGAAGAAATCGTGCGTGACCCTAATGCACACGTCTCAGTGATTTCAGGAGCTTGGATCGTACCGTTGTTCCGCTCGAACATGGATTTTTTCGATATCCGTAAAGAAGCAGCGCGTCTACAAAAGATAGAAAGTGGCCATCTGAAAATCTTGCGTTCGCCTAATTGCAACGCCCGCGTTCGGATCTGGACTATGGCTGAGTTCATCGAGAACCCGATGGAGCCACTGCAAGACATACTGAACGAGATTGGTCAGACCCAAACTCGACCTTTGTCCGAAGTGCCTAAGATGATGGATCTGGCTGGATTTGAGCGGTTTCTGCAAAATCTGAAAAATCAGGGTATGCATCCCTATCTTACGGGCGATTTCCCGCTAAGCGTTGAACATGAAGAAACGCAAATTACCAAACGCAAACCCTATTTGGTGCGTTAGATTATCATGGCTCAGTTCGACTACTTCGTTATGTTTGCTGCAATGCGCACTGGATCTAATTTTCTGGAAGCAAACCTGAGCGCGATGGATGGGGTCACCTGTTATGGAGAGGCGTTCAACCCAAACTTTATTGGGTATCCCAAATCCAAAGAAATTTTGGGTGTGACACAGGAATCTCGGGATACTGATCCAAAAACGTTGCTGCGGAAAATCCGCAAATCTTCTGATGGTTTAGGTGGGTTTCGCTATTTTCACGACCATGATCCACGTGTCTTTAACAAGATCGTAGATGACCGCAAATGTGCCAAAATTATACTTACTCGAAATCCTGTGGACAGCTATGTGTCTTGGAAGATTGCAGTTGCAACTGATCAGTGGAAACTGACGGATGCCAAGGTACGCAAGGATGGCAAAGCGTATTTTGATCCTGATGAATTTAATACACACGTGACAGCGTTGCAGGCTTTTCAGGTAAGGCTGTTGAACCGCTTACAAGTGTCTGGCCAGACGGCTTTTTATATCGCTTACGAAGACTTGCAAAACGTAGATGTGCTAAACGGTCTGGCTGATTGGTTGGGTGTGGATGGCCAGTTGGATACGTTGGACAAAAAACTTAAGGTTCAGAACCCAAGCGCGTTGTCGGCCAAAGTAAGCAACTTTGAGCAAATGACAAAAGCGATTTCAGGTTTGGACCAATTCAATCTTACCCGTACCCCTAACTTTGAGCCACGACGCGGCTCAGCAGTGCCAACATATGCGACAAGTCAATCGGCGCCGTTGCTTTACCTGCCCGTGCGTGGCGGATTAGACGATCGGGTCAAAAAATGGATGCGCGCAGTAGACGGCGCAGACGTCACTGAACCGAGTAGAAAGTTGACACAAAACTCTTTGCGCGACTGGATGCGGGATAACCCCGGTCATCGCAGTTTTACCGTGTTGCGCCATCCGTTGGCGCGTGCCCATCACGTGTTTTGCAATCGTATCCTGAACACGAAACAGGGTGGGTACGGTGGAATACGTAAAACACTTGTTCGAAGGTACAAACTGCCCCTGCCAGAGGTCGAGACCGACCCGGCATATGATAAGGCAGCGCATCACGCAGCTTTTTGCGCCTTTTTGGAATTCCTAAAGAGCAATCTTGCCGGTCAAACTTCGATACGTATTGACGCGGATTGGGCAACCCAATCGAAAATTATAGAGGGCTTTTCAGAATTTGTGTTGCCAGACCGATTGATGCGGGAAGAGACAGTTGATCATGAACTGGCCGAACTTGCGACAGTCGTTGGCCTTGCCGATATACCAAATTTGCCCAAGCCGGCTGTGGATACTGCACATTCACTGAGCAATATTTATGACGCAAAGATCGAAGAATTAGCTCGGGGAGCGTATGGACAGGATTACCTGCTGTTTGGGTTCGAAGATTGGTCCTAGGCGGCTTGTGCTGATTTCGCTTCACTCAGGATAGTATAGAGTGTTGTTTTATCCGGGTTCGCCCGCAGTTTGGAACAAATCCCGGCATCTCGCAGAGTGCGCGAAACCAGTGCGAGCGCCTTTAGGTGCTCTACACCGGCATCTTCAGGAGCAAAGAGCGCGAATGCGATGTCCACGGGTTGTCGGTCGACTGCGTCGAAGTCGATCGGCTTGTCGAGCAATACAAAAGCCCCCATCACTTGGGAAATACCCATGATCCGCGCGTGTGGCAGGGCCACGCCGTGGCCCACACCGGTTGGTCCCAGTGCTTCGCGTGCCATGAGTGCCTCGACCACTGGGTTGGTGTTTAAGCCATAGGCGGTCTGCACCACTTCCGCGATCTCCTGCAAGAGCCTCTTTTTTGAGGATGCGGAGGTCACAACTTTGACGGCTTCTGGTTTTAGAAGATTTCCAAGGTTCATTCTGCTCGCACCGCTTTTACCACCATAGGGTTAAAACAACCTACGGGTCTATCCATCCTATGTTCCCGTCTTCTCGACGGTAAACGACGTTCAGCCGGTCCTTGGCTTCGTTCCGGAACACTAATACTAGCGCTCCTGCAAGTTCCATTTGCATAACCGCTTCACCGACCGAAAGTGAAGGAATGTTAGTCTCCATCTCGGCGACGATCATTGGCTGTAATGTTTCCGGCTCTGGATTCTCAGATTCGGTGTCAGAGGCGAGGATATAAGAGGATGCACCAGATAGTTCAACCGGTTGTGCACGATCGCGATGATGGTCTTTGAGCCGGCGCTTGTAGCGACGGAGTTGTTTTTCCATTTTTTCGCTGCACGAGTCAAAAGCAGCATATATTTCAGTAGCATGCGCCTTGGCTTGGGCGGTTAGGCCCGTGGATAAGTGCACGGTTGCCTCACATACATACTCATGGGCGGACTTGGAAAATATCACTTGGGCATTTGTGGGCCGTTCGGCATATTTTTGAACAACGCTCCCCAACTCATCCCTGACATGAGTTTGTAAGGCATCACCGATGTTGATCTGTTTGCCACTAATTTGGTATTGCATTCTTTCTCCTTCATGTGTTCCGCGCAGACTATGAAACGAGCCACAGGTGTGGTCCCCAGACAAAGTCAGAAGTGCGGGAGGGGCACAGCCATTCCGAGATCTATCGAGAGCTTTGAGAACAAAGCTAAAGACGAAGCAAGGGGAACAGCACAAGATGCCATGCTGCTATTGCACGCCATAACGGGGTCGCATGTCAATCAAAAGTGGCCATCGTGTTGGGTAAGATTTTCAAGAAATCCGAAAGTTTTCGCCAAGGTATACGCGCCTGACATTCTCATTTTGTACAACATCCTTGGGCGTACCAGACATTAGCATTTGCCCGTCATGCAATATATAAGCGCGATCGACGATTTCGAGTGTTTCACGCACGTTGTGATCGGTAATCAAAACGCCTATGCCCCGGTTTTTGAGATCAACAACCAGGTTGCGGATATCTCCAACTGATATTGGATCAACTCCCGCAAAAGGTTCGTCTAGCAGAAGGTATTTCGGGTTAGCGGCCAGAGATCGAGCAATCTCGACCCGGCGCCGTTCTCCACCCGACAACGCCAAAGCAGGGGCACGCCGCAGATGCTCAATGGAAAATTCACTCAACAATTCTTCGAGCCGTTCGCGGCGCTTGTGATGGTCTTTGACCGTGATGTCGAGAATGGCAGAGATATTATCTTGAACACTTAGCCCACGAAAAATGCTCATTTCCTGAGGCAGATAGCCGATCCCCATTTGAGCACGGCGGTACATCGGCAATGTTGTAATATCAGCACCATCTAATTTGACTGATCCCGCTTCGGGTGTCACAAGCCCTGCGATGGCATAAAATGTAGTTGTCTTGCCAGATCCGTTTGGACCCAAAAGAGCAACAACCTCACCCCGCATAAGTTCCATATCGATGTCACGAATGACGACTTTTTTGCGGTAGGATTTCCTCAATCGAGAGACACGCAGACCCGAAGAGCCGCTTGCAATTGTAAGGTTGGGCTTCGCCATCAGTTATTTCCGGTTTGCAGGATCGTCTTGACACGCCCCTGCATCTGCGCGGTCCCGTCATCAAGGTTTAAGGTCATGCGCTCTGCCATAAGAGCGCTTAGGCCTTGTGAGAGCAAAACATCGCCCGTCATAACGATCACACCTTCATCAATGTTGTAATTTGCACGTTGTGATTCGGCGGCATCAGTACCAGAGACCAGCGTGACACCGCCTGTCGCTTCAAGCCTTTGTATGCCCTGTTGATCCTGTCGGTAGATCACCAAAACCTTGGCAGCTGATAACCGCATGTCACCTTGGCTGATAACGACATTGCCGGTAAAGGTGGCCGCACTGGTCTTTTGATCGACGGCCAGCTCATCAGCGCTGACCTCGACTGGTGCTGAGGTGTCTTGCTGTATTGTGCCAAAGGTCACTTGGCTACCTTGAACGAAAGCCGGTGATGTAACTGCCAACAGGCAAGCGTAGGCAGCAACGTGCAGAATTTTCACTTTGATATCACTCTTTTGTATGTCGTGGCCTGTATACCAGTTTAACACCGTTTGTGAAAATCAAATGGGCGCTTTCTTTATTATTGCGTCGAACCAGCCGCATTTTGCCTGCATTAAACGTTCCAATAGGGCCGGTTGCGACCACGGACCCAGGTGATTCCAGTGCCAACGTTTGAAAATTTGCGGTCAAAGCTTCGGTTGTAATCTCATAGCCTGTTGAGGTTGCGATCACGACGTTACCCTGCAGTGTGGAGCGCTGCTCTAACATGTCAAAGATACCTTTTTCCGAGGACAACACCACACGGTTACCTGATGATAAATCAATCTGGGCCCAAATGTCGTTTCCTTCGTTATTATGTTTTTTGCCCATCTTCATGGCCTGTGCGGATATGATTACACGATCACCGGAATCGGTGGTGCCAGAGAAAACCGGGCCAGTTATCTGCTCGTTACGCAGACGTTCCTGAATTTCATTTTTAGCAAAAGGGATCTCTGCAATGGGGTCTATATTCCGCGACAACAAGAACAGCGTGGACAACAGCATGAGCGCCATTAGGGGCAACAACACCTTAAGCCAGGCCACAAAACGCGAATAGCGGTCCATTTCATTTCCTTTAATCCAGTCCGACCCTCAGGCAGTCGTGGATATGCAAAATGCCGCATGGAGCGGCCTGTACGTCGGACTTCACGGCAAACACACAGGTGATTTTGCGATCGTTCATCAAAGCCACCGCTTCAACTGCAAGAGCTTCGGGTTGAACGGTCGCCGGAGAGGCTGTCATTACATCCTTTGCCATCAAAGACAGCAACCCGTCCATGTGCCGTCGCAGATCGCCATCAGTGATAATACCCGCCAAGGTACCATCGAGTGCCGTAACGCCGACAACCCCAAGGCTTTTCTGACTGATTTCGATCAGTGCTTCGGTCATCGGGGTTTCCAGTGAAACCAGTGGCATCTGTATCCCAGAGTGCATCAGGTCCGACACCCGTGCCAATTGTGCCCCCAACTTTCCCCCGGGATGGAAATTGCGGAAATGCTCGGCAGTAAAGGCGCGGTTTTCCATCAATGCCACTGCAAGCGCATCACCCATTGCCAATGTCATTGTGGTCGACGTGGTCGGTACAACGCCAGTACCGCAGGCTTCGCCCGGGTCGGGCAGCGTAAGCACCACATCGCATTGGGTACCCAAGGAGCTTTCCGGGTTCTTGGTTATTCCGAGCAGAGGAATATTGAAACGCCGCGAAAATGCGACCATGTTGGCCAACTCCGGTGCTTCGCCCGAGTTTGAGATTGCAAGCACGACATCATGCTGCGTGATCATTCCTAAATCGCCATGGCTAGCCTCTGCGGGGTGCACGAATTGCGCAGGCGTGCCTGTACTTGCCAATGTCGCAGCAATTTTGCGCGCGATATGTCCAGATTTCCCGATGCCTGTAACGATCACGCGACCGCTGGCATTCATAAGCAGATCGATCCCGTCACGAAACGTGCTGTCCAGACCGTCGGCCAGCATATTCAGCGCCTCTGCTTCCAAGCGGATCACCCGGCGCGCAGTGTCGATAAAGGGTTTTTTGCTTGTCATGAGTGAGCGAAAATGTCGGTTTCTGGCCACCCGGCCAGATCCAGCTGCGCGCGCATTGGCAGGAAATCGAAACAGGCTTGCGCCATTTCCAAACGACCCTCCCGGATCAGCCGTTCATTTAGAACATTGCGCAGACGGTGCAGGTACAGAACATCAGAAGCTGCGTATTCTAGTTGTGCGTTTGACAGGCTATCAGCACCCCAATCGCTGGATTGCTGCTGTTTCGAGATATCGGTGCCGAGCAGCTCCTGTAGCAAGTTTTTCAGCCCATGCCGGTCGGTATACGTCCGAATCAGTCGACTGGCGATTTTGGTACAATAAACTGGGGCAGTAATTACGCCAAAAGCGTTCAGCATCGCTGCGATATCAAACCGCCCAAAGTGGAACAGCTTGAGCACATCGGGATTGGTCAGCAGGTCGCACAGGTTTGGTGCCTCGGTCTGGCCTTGTTTGATCTGGACGATATGCGCATTGCCATCGCCACCAGACAGTTGCACCACGCACAGCCTGTCGCGATGCGGGTTCAAGCCCATCGTTTCACAATCAATGGCCACGACGGGCCCAAGATCAAGCCCGTCCGGCAAGTCGGAGATATAAAGATGATTTGTCATGCCCCTGCTATAGCGCGGGGCCACGCGCGGGGAAAGCGCGGTTTATGTGGCTTTGATTTCTTCAATTTTAGGTAGTTTGAGGCGCGTCAGAAGAATTGTGATCAATGACCGGCAATCGTGGCCGCACCAGTCTGTGGAGTGAGCAGCGCGCGGCAAATCCGGGTGTTTGAGTGTCAGTCGTCGCCACGCGTGCACAATTAGAACCCGCAGAACACAGACCTGCAGCGCAGTCAGCGGAGTGTTGCGAAGATGCATTTCAATTTCTCGAAGTACAAATAGCAATGCACTGTAGCCTTCGAGCAGCGCTTTTGATTCAAACTGTGAACCAAGCCAGGGCGGTAATTCTGCAGGGTGCAACATCATCGCCCCTTCGGGTATGGGCGCTCCTTTCGTGCCTATGAATAATCGCGGTGCGATTTGTGAATAACGGGCCGGATCGATGTCTATTCCGACGATAGGCAAAAGGATAACCTGTGCCTCAAGACCCATTTGATTAGGTGGGCCATAGATGCGTGGGTTGGCGGCGGCGCTATCATGCGCACCCTTGTCCGTCAGGTTATAGCGGCTGGTTCGCCCGGTTTTTTCGGATCGAACCCAACCGTCACTGCGCAAACGGTATAGCGCGACGCGCGTCGCTTCGGGCTTGATGCCGATCTCGGCCATGATGGCTGATAACGTGCTCCCATCCAGCGAGGTTTCATGTGCCAGATCGCCAAAAACGGTCACTAACACAGACCAAACGCGGATCGGTCCCAGCCCCGTCAGAGCTGTAATGGCTTTTTCATAAGTGTTAATTGGCATTCATCGTCAGCAATTCATACTCGGCCACAGCCTGCTCGTTCTGGTTGCTGATTGTAACGTACCAACGCACTTCGCCATAGTCACTATTTCGACTGGTTTTGGATTTTACCGTGAGTCTTACCTTTATGCTGTCGCCAGGTTCGACCGGCTTCATAAAGCGCAGGTTATCCAGCCCGGTATTTGCGAGTACCGGACCGGGATCAGGGTGCACGAAAAGCCCGGCCGCAAAGCTAAGCAAAAGGTAACCGTGCGCCACGCGCCCGGGAAAGAACGGGTTTGCCTTTGCTGCGTCGTCATCCATGTGGGCATAAAATGTGTCGCCGGTGAAATGGGCAAAAGTCTCGATATCATCGAGCGTTACTTGGCGTGCTGGGGTGCGCAAAGTATCGCCGACAGACAGTTCGTTCATTGGCCGCGTGAACGGATGTTCTGTGATCTTTGCTTCTGTCCCACCCGGCACCCATTGGCCTGTAATTTCTGAAAGGATGTCCGGGCTGCCCTGAACCGCTGTGCGTTGCATGTAATGCTTGACTGCGCGGATACCGCCCAACTCTTCTCCGCCGCCTGCGCGGCCCGGTCCGCCGTGAACCATATGTGGCAAAGGTGCGCCATGGCCTGTTGCCTCATTCATACTGTCCCGATTGTTGAAATATAGCCTGCCGTGGAATGCCGCCGATGCCATTGTGATTTGCCGGGCGGCATCGCCGTCTCGAGTCATGACCGAGGCAACGAGCGATCCTTTGCCCCTGTTCAGCAATGCCGCGGCATGCTCCAGATCACGATAAGGCATGATTGTCGCGACGGGGCCAAAGGCTTCGACGTCATGGACGTGACTGGCCTCGTCCGGGTTTGTGCAGTGAAAAAGCATCGGCGGTAAAAACGCGCCGCAGCTGTCGGCCATGTCAAAGTTGTTCGGATCGCCAAAGGCCTGCTCGGCCTCTGTGCTGATCTGGCGCACCTTTTCCAAAACATCTTTTTTCTGAGCGTTCGAAACCAGTGGCCCCATTTTTGTTTTTTTTGCCCTTGGGTCACCTAGGGTGATTTTTGACAGGGCTGCGTCAAGTGAACCGATCACCGCATCGACTTGTGCTTGTGGCACCATGATGCGGCGGATGGCTGTGCATTTCTGCCCGGCCTTTATCGTCATCTCACGCCAAACTTCTTTAATGAACAAATCAAATTCGGGCGTGCCCGGTATGGCGTCGGGGCCAAGTATTGACGCATTGAGGCTGTCTTGTTCTGCAGTAAACCGGACAGAGTTCGAAATCATATTCGCATTGGAGCGCAGATGCTGGGCCGTTTTGGCCGATCCAGTAAAGGTTACCACATCCTGGCAATCCATATGACCCAACAGATCGCCCACACCGCCCGAAATCAATTGCAACGCGCCATCGGGCAATAGCCCACTTTGCGTCATCAGGCGCACGCATGCCTCGGTCACATAAGACGTCGCTGTTGCGGGCTTAACGATCGCAGGCATTCCGGCCAGCAGGGTTGGGGCAATCTTCTCTAGCATGCCCCAGATCGGGAAATTGAACGCGTTGATATGTACCGCAGTACCTTGCAAAGGCGTGCATATGTGGCAACCCTGGAAGTGACCTGCACGGCCCAGCTGCTCGGTTGAACCATCAAGATAGACATGGCCATCGGGCATCTCGCGACGCCCCTTTGAGGCAAAGACCAGCATGGTCCCGATACCGCCATCAATGTCGATCAGGTGATCGGCTTGCGTCGCGCCAGTATCAAAACTGAGGTCGTAAAGCGTTTGGCGATGTTCCTTAATCAAAAGCGCAAGCGCCTTAAGCATTCGAGCCCGATCATGAAATGTCATCGCGCGAAGCGCAGCACCGCCTTTGTCTTGGGCATAGGCACGCATCGCTTGCACATCGAGGGCATCGTTCCCGGCTTCGCCAATCACTTCACCCGTAATTGCGCTTTCTATGGGTCGTGCGCCCGCGCTCGGTGGCACCCAAACGCCTGCTGCAAAACTGTGAACACGGTGCATGCTTGCCTCCTAATGTTGATCGTAGTTCACCACCAACCTGTCGCTTAATGGATAACATTGACAAGTCAGTACGAAGCCGGCCTCTACTTCATAATCTTCTAGTGAATGGTTGATCAGCATCTCGGCCTCTCCCTCGATCACCTTGGCTTTGCAGGTCGAACATACGCCCCCGCGACAGGCATGCGGGGCATCGATGTTGTGCCCCAGCGCCGCTTCGAGGATGGATTGATCGCGCGCCATCTCGAAGCTGTGTGTCGTGCCATCCAGGGTGATCAGTGCCGTTGTCCCAGCGTCGGGCTGAGCTGCCGCGCGTGCCGCCTTGCGCGCAAGCATCCCTTCCTGGCTTGCGCCAAACAGTTCAAATTTGATCTGATCTTTTTGCAGGCCATGAGATTTCAGGGCCGCGGCAATGGCCATCATCATGGGTTCCGGACCGCAGATAAAGGCGATGTCGATTTGTGACACGTTGATCCAGGATTTGAACAGCGTCGCGCATTTTTCCTGATCGATGCGCCCAGAAAAAAGATCGATATCCTGTCCTGATTCCAAAACATGCATCACAGTCAGACGTTCCATGTAGCGATTTTTCAGGTCCTCCAGTTCCTCGCGAAACATGATCGTGTGAACCGCTTGGTTGGCATAGACAAGGGTGAAGGTGCTGTGCGGCTCGCGCGTCAACACTGTGCGAAGGATCGACAAAACTGGTGTGACGCCCGATCCGCCTGCAAAGCCAAGATAGGCTTTGGCACCATCAGGACGGATGTCAGAATAAAAGTTGCCCATGGGCGGCATCGCATCCAGCCGGTCGCCAATCTTGAGCTCTTGGTTTGCGAAGTTTGAGAATGCACCGCCATCGACACTTTTGATTCCAACCTGCAAGATACCATCATCAACACCCGAACAGATGGAGTAATTGCGCCGCAGTTCGGTCCCTTCGAATTCCTTTCGAAAGGTCAGGTATTGGCCTTGAGTAAAGCGAAACATCTCCGGGTCGTCCGGCTGCAAGGTAACAACAACCGCATCGCGGATTGTATGACGAATATCTGTCACGGTCAGGGGATGAAACCGCGCCATCAGATGCACTTGAAGTAGTCGAAGGGTTCCAGACACGCCCTGCAACGCCACTGGGCCTTGCAGGGCGTTGATCCGAACTGACTGATTTTTTCCAAGTTCGTAGAGCTGCAAAGCGGGCACCGTTCGGGGCCGCCCGCCGGTTGCGGCGGTGCAATACCATAGGATTCAAGTTTGGCCCGGCCCTGATCTGACATCCAATCTGTGGTCCAGGCGGGCGCAATTTGCCTTTTCAGAGACAGGTTTTTGATACCTTTGGCATGCAGGGCCGTCTCAATCTCCATGTTGATAACGGAGGTGGCAGGGCAACCGGAATAGGTGGGTGTTACCGTAACTTCCAATGTGTCACGCTGCCATTTCACATTGCGAATAATCCCCAGATCGACAAGCGAAATCACAGGGATCTCGGGATCTGGAATGTCGCCCAGCCAGCCCCAGACATCTTTGATTGAGGCCTGCGTCATCACCATTTTGCATCCGGGTAGCTGCGTGGCAGGGACTGCATCGTGGCCAACATATGCCCAAGATGCTCTGTATGCCGCACCCCGGTTTTGCCGCCCTGATGGAAAAAATCTGATTGCGGGAGCGTTAGCATCGCGTCGTCAAGGGTTGCAGACAGATGAACATCAAAGGCAGATCGCAGGGCTGCCATGTCAGTCAAGTCGCAGTCATCATTGTCAAACATCTCTCCGATATAGGGGAAAAGCCGGTCAAGTGCGCCTTGCATGCGCTTGTTACTTTCTTCGGTCCCGTCGCCAAGTGCGATGACCGTGTCTGTTGAGCGTTCGCGGTGATACGTGACTTCCTTGACGGATTTTTGCGCGATGGCGCTGATCTCGGCATCGTCGTGGGCGGACAGCGATTTCAGCATCTCAAGATGCCAGGTGTCGAACAGAAATTGCCGGATCATCGTCACGGCGAAGTCACGGTTGGGCTGTTCTACAAGCAACAGGTTGCGAAAATCCCAAGCGTCCCGGTGATAAGCAAGCGTGTCGGCAGTCCGGCCTTTTCCTTCTCGCTCTGTGGCCAGCCCAAGCCAGAGCTGTGCTTGACCGATCAGGTCGAGGGCCGTGTTGGCCAGTGCAATATCTTCTTCTAGGGCAGGGGCGTGGCCGCACCATTCACAGAGGCGCTGGGCCAGGACAAGAGTGTTATCCCCCATCCGAATGAGTCCCGAGACGCTCACATTGCCCCTACGTCATCTGGAATTTCAAAAAAGGTCGGATGCCGATAAACTTTGTCATCCGACGGGTCGAACAAAGCGCCCTTTTCATCCGGTGACGAGGCGGTGATTTGTGACGTTGGGACAACCCAAATGCTCACCCCCTCCTTGCGGCGGGTGTATACATCGCGCGCGTTCTGGATGGCATGTCTTTCGTCGGTAGCATGCAGACTGCCCACGTGCCGGTGTGAAAGGCCATGCTGCCCACGAATAAAGACTTCCCACAAAGGCCATTCGCTAGCCATGTCAGCACCTGCATCCATAATTTTCGAAATTCCGTCGAGTCACCGGGCAGGACCGGTCTTTTGTAGAAATGTACTTATGAAATCGGCAAATTTCAGAGTCACGTGGCCTCCAATGCGGGCTCATTGTGCTGCGACCTTGGCCGCTTGCTTTTTGGCCGCGTGTGCCAAGCGCGCTTCTCGCACCCAGACACCGTCATTCCAAGCCTGCTGTCTGGCTTCGATCCGCTCTGCCGAGGCGGGTCCGTTCCCGCGCAGGACGTCGAAGAACTCGGTCCAGTCGGGTTGGCTGAAATCGTAGCCAGCCTTTTCTTCGTTCCAACTCAGATGTCCATCAGGAATCGTGAGGCCCAGATACTCGGCCTGCGGCACAGTTTGATCCACGAACTTTTGGCGCAGTTCGTCATTTCCATTGATCTTGATTTTCCAAGCCATGGATTGCTCGGAATGTACGCTTTCTGCATCAGACGGTCCAAACATCATCAGCGAAGGATACCAGAAGCGGTCAAGAGCATCTTGGGCCATGCGCTTTTGCTCATCGGTGCCGCTAGCCATCTTCATCATGATGTCAAAGCCTTGACGCTGATGAAACGATTCTTCTTTGCAGATGCGGACCATAGCGCGCGCATAAGGGCCATATGATGTGCGTTGCAATGGAACCTGATTCAAAATCGCTGCGCCATCAACAAGCCAGCCAATGGCCCCCATATCCGCCCATGTCAGTGTCGGATAGGCAAAGATAGATGAAAACTTCATGCGTCCATCAAGCAGCATTTCCGTCAGCTCATCTCGGCTGATGCCAAGTGTTTCCGCGGCACAGTAAAGATAAAGCCCATGCCCCGCCTCATCCTGTAACTTAGCCAGAAGGATTGTTTTGCGCTCCAATGAAGGGGCGCGGGTGATCCAATTGCCTTCGGGCAGTTGTCCGACGATCTCAGAATGCGCATGCTGGCCAATCTGGCGGATCAGGGTTTTGCGATACGCCTCTGGCATCCAGTCTTTTGGCTCAACCTTTTCGCCTGCGTCGATGCGGCGCTGAAACGCATCAAGCTTTTCAGGATCGTCCTGCGCGGCATCGGACTGGATCATTTGTGCGTACATTTCAGACTCTTTCCAGTAGCAGCGCAGTGCCTTGCCCGACACCGACACACATGGTGCAAAGCGCATAGCGGCCTTTTGTGCGCTTGAGTTGATAGGCCGCCGTCATAACCAAGCGCGCGCCCGACATGCCCAAGGGGTGGCCTATGGCAATTGCTCCCCCCTGCGGGTTCACACGCGGGTCTTCGTCGTCCACACCCAGATCACGTAATGTCGCGAGGCCTTGTGCGGCAAAGGCTTCGTTCAATTCGATCACATCCATCTGATCAATACGCAGGCCTGCGCGGGCAAGCACCTTTTTGCTGGCAGGGACCGGGCCAATACCCATAACGCGCGGCATGACACCGGCCGCATTCATGCCAACAATGCGCGCCATAGGTTCAAGCCCATTGCGTTCCGCAGCTGTGCCCGAGGCGATCAGCAATGCTGCGGCACCGTCATTTACACCCGATGCATTTCCCGCCGTAACGGATTTGTCAGCGCCGTTGATGGCGCGCAGCTTGGCAAGGTTTTCTAGCTTCGTTCCGGGCCGTGGGTGCTCGTCGGTATCTACGATAATCGGGTCACCCCTGCGTTGGGGGATTGTAACTTGAGCAATTTCATCTTCAAAGGCGCCGGCGGCCTGCGCTGCCGCCCAACGTTCTTGAGAGCGCAGCGCAAATGCGTCTTGATCGGCACGACTGATAGTCCAATCCTGCGCAACGTTGTCGGCTGTCTGAGGCATCGAGTCGACGCCATACTGCGCATCCATCTTCGGGTTGACGAACCGCCAGCCAATCGTGGTGTCATATACAGCGTTCGAGCGGCCGAATGCTGCTTCAGCCTTTGGCATAACGAAAGGCGCGCGGCTCATGCTTTCGACACCGCCAGCAATAGCGATATCCAGATCGCCAGCTTTGATGCCCCGAGCGGCAAGGCCTACTGCATCCATCCCTGAGGCACACAACCGATTGATCGTAGAGCCGGGAACGTCAACGGGCAGCCCCGCCAAAAGTGCAGCCATGCGCGCCACGTTACGATTGTCTTCCCCTGCTTGGTTTGCGCAGCCCATGATCACGTCGTCCAAGCTGGACCAATCTACATCTGGATTTCGTGCTATCAGCGCAGCAATTGGAATTGCGGCAAGATCATCAGCGCGTACAGTAGATAAAGCCCCGCCGTAGCGGCCAATTGGCGTACGCTGCGCGTCACATATGTATGCGTCCATGTTCAATCTCCCCGGCGCAATAGATATGGTGGTACGTGACTCGTAGCAATTAAAACGTTACGACATTTCTGAAAAAAATATGTTTTTGTAACTTTTCCCTTAAAGGTTGCTTATCGGTCTGCCAATTGGCCGTCCGTGCTATTACACAGATCTCGGGCATTGCCATAATGGGTGGTGGAAACATCTTTATGCAGGCTTGCGCGATCGGTTAGGTTTGTTGGCTACACGATATTTAAAGACGGCCCTCATCAAAATTCGCGGGGCTTTTGGCCTTTGCTCGAAATCGAACGCATTGGCCGATTTACTTGGATGGTTAGATGACGGTGACCAACGCACTGCCGAGGCCCTCGATGCTCATTTCCATTCGGTCGCCTTTGTTAACTGCAGCAACACCGGCTGGCGTGCCCGACAATATTACATCACCGGGGGCCAGTTCGAAATATTCTGAAAGATACGCGATCATTTCGGGTACCTTCCAAATCATTTGGTTCAAATCCCCCTCTTGGCGAATCTCGCCATTCACCCTGAGTGCGATCCGGCCTTGCTTAAGATGCCCAACGGTATCAACCGGATGCAACGGACCGCAGGGCGCAGACCTTTCAAAAGCCTTGCCGATTTCCCATGGACGGCCCATCTTCTTCTGCGCGCTCTGCAGGTCGCGGCGCGTCATATCGAGCGCGAGTGCATAACCATAAACATGGTTCAACGCCTCGCTGATCGGAATGTTCGTTCCACCTGATTTCAATGCCACGAGCATCTCGACCTCGTGATGGACGTTATTGGAATGCTGGGGATAGGGAAACGCGCCAGATGGATCGAGGTTATCGGGGTTCTTTTGGAAGAAAAATGGAGACTCACGATAAGGATCATGCCCCATTTCGACAGCATGTGCCGCGTAGTTGCGGCCGATGCAATACACGCGACGCACAGGATACTGCGCATCTGATCCAAAGATTGGAAGTGTCACTGTCGGCAGTTTTTTGATCGCAAACAAAGACAAGCGGTCCTTTCAGAAAAACACGCTTAATTAGCGCAGAGTATCACTCTACGAACGTGTGTGAGATGAAACAGGTCTTCTATCATATCCTCGTTAATTGAATTCAATTGCTTCTTGTAGGGTGCATTCCACCTCAACATCTTTTGTGGATTAGTGACGTGCGCCTATGTTCAGAGCGGCCTAAAACAACGTTTTTATGCAGCAGGCGTGCATTATCAGCCCTGCAATAGTTCAACTTCATGCACCCCTGCGTCAGCTGTCATAGTTGGAGCCTTCTTCGTTTAAGATAGACTTAAGCTCGGCCAGATGACGTTCGTCTTGTTCGGGGTACTCTTCGATCTCTTGCGCTGTTTTCGCAGCGATGTCGTCGGGGATGAATCGGAGGGGCTTGCCCGTTTGCAGTGCCAACAGATAGGTCTGGCACGCGCGTTCGAAATAAAACATCCGGTTGAAAGTTTGCGCCACCGTGTCGCCCAGTACCATGATGCCGTGATTGCCCATCACCATGACTTTTTTGCGCGGATCATCAAACAGCTTGGCACAACGCTCTCCTTCTTCTTCGAACGCCAGTCCACCATATTCACTGTCCACGACAACCCGGTCAAAGAACATGCATCCGTTCTGATCCACTGGTGGTAATGTGCTATCGGCCAATGCCGCCAGCGCTGTCGCATAGGGCGAATGCACGTGCATTGCACAACGCGCATGGGCGCAATAACGATGCATACCGCCATGCAGCCCCCAGGCGGTGGGGTCTGGCGCATCGGGCCCTTCCATGCTGGTCGGGTCGTTGGCATCGACAACGATAAGGTCACTGGCTTTGATCCGCGAAAAATGCATCTGGTTCGGGTTCATAAGAAACTTGGTGCCATCCTCGTTGATGGCCAGCGAAAAGTGGTTCGCCACGGCCTCGTGCATGTTCAGGCGTACGGTCCAGCGGAAAGCCGCGGCAAGGTCCACGCGTTCTTGCCAGTGGTCCATGTTGGGGCGCAGTTCTGTGACGGTCATTTCAAATCTCCATTTCACTTTGGCAAACCTTGCACGGGGCATGCAGGCCGGATCAACTAAAAACTACTCTGACCGCTAAGCCTCAGCGCTTAACATAGCGCTTGACATGGATTTCTGACAGCATGGCAACAAAGCTGTCTTAAGGTCACGATGACAACCCAAGCGCTTATTTCGCGCGCGATGGCACCCAGACATATCCGTTTTCACATAGGATATACGCCTCGCGCAGCCCGTGGGGCTTGTCCAGTGGTGGGGCAAGGATCGTCATCCCATGTGCTTCGGCCCGTGCCGTCGCATCGTCGGGGTCTGTATCATACAAGCGCAGTTCGATTCCGGCGCCACGCGGAGGGGTCTCAGGCAGCAACCCCAACAGAGGATGCGACCGATATGTCCCGTCGCAATGCAACTGAAAAATCTGATTGCCATATGTCATGATGGCAAAGTCCCGGGTCAATTGGTGGGCGGTCATACTGAACACCGCCTCAAGAAAGGCGGCTTCGGTGGGCACGTCTCGCACCAAAAGGTTCAGCCCAAAGCCGCGCAAAGACCGCCCAAGCGCATCGGCGCCAATAGCGTCGTAATCCATAAGGTCAGATTTGATGATCTATTCTTCGCCGTCAACTCTGCTGCGTTTGCTGATCGGGTTTTCTTTTTGTCGGCCATCAATTGCCAAGTTCCGGGACAGTTTCAAAACAACGCATGCCAGCCCTTGCGCAGTCTTTGGTTTTTTGATCCAACAGGATATGGAACATGCCCTTTTCCCATCTTGGCCCGCCACCGCCCCAGCCCTCATCGATGTTGCTGCGGGTCGCGCACCTTCGGATACCGTTATACGCGGCGGTGTCTGGGTCAACGTCCACACGCGCGAGGCGCTGCCAAATCACGACATTGCAATCAAACATGGGCGCGTTGCCTGTGTGGTGCCTGATGCAAGCCACTGCATTGGTCCCAAGACCGAAATTATCGATGCCAACGGGAGATATATGATCCCAGGCCTCTGTGATGGTCACATGCACATCGAAAGCGGCATGCTCACACCTGCGGAATTTGCCGCCGCTGTTATTCCACACGGCACCACCAGCATGTTCACAGACCCCCACGAGATCGCCAATGTCCTTGGCTTGGCGGGCGTGCGATTGATGCATGACGAAGCCTTGATGCAGCCCGTAAACATCTGGACGCAAATGCCATCCTGTGCGCCATCCGCGCCCGGCATGGAGACCACAGGCTACGAGATCAGCGCCGAAGACGTCGCCGAAGCGATGACATGGCCCGGCATTATCGGGCTGGGCGAAATGATGAACTTTCCCGGTGTAGCAGCAGCTGATCCGCAGATGTTGGCCGAAATCGCGGCGACGCAGCATGCGGGCAAGACAGTGGGTGGGCACTATGCGTCTCCCGACCTTGGTCGGGATTTTGCAGCTTATGTGGCGGGTGGGCCCGCCGATGATCACGAAGGCACCAGCGAGGCCGACGCCATTGCCCGTATGCGGCAAGGTATGCGATCAATGATCCGGCTGGGCAGCGCATGGTTTGACGTTGAAAGCCAGATCACTGCGATTACGGAAAAGGGCCTGGATCCACGCAATATGATCCTTTGCACGGATGACTGTCATTCCGGCACTCTGGTCAATGACGGACACATGAATCGCGTGGTCCGCCATGCTATCGATTGTGGCTGCGATCCACTTGTTGCGCTGCAGATGGCAACCCTCAATACTGCGACACATTTCGGGTTGGAGCGCGAGGTCGGTTCGATCACACCAGGGCGCAGGGCGGATATCATCCTGACATCTGATTTACGCGCGCTGCCGATTGAACAGGTCATCGCACGTGGCCAGACCGTCGCTAAAAACGGTGTTCTAACTGCAACCTGCCCGCATCTTGACTGGCCCGATGCCGTCCGTTCAACTGTGCACCTTGGCAAGACACTATCGGCCGACGATTTCACGATCCATGCCCCCGAAGGACGCAATTCCGTCACCGCAAATGTAATTGGCGTCGTCGAAAACCAAGCTCCGACAAAGGCGCTGAAACGTGACCTACCGGTGACAAATGGAAAGGTCGAAAGCCACGGCGATACCTGCCAGATTGCACTGGTCGAACGGCATCGGGCAACGGGCGGCGTGACCAACGCTTTGGTTGCAGGATTCGGCTATGAAGGCCCGATGGCCATGGCCTCGACCGTCGCGCATGACAGCCACCATATGATCGTCGTAGGCACGGATCGGACGCAGATGGCACTGGCCGCAAATCGACTGGCAGAGGTTGGCGGCGGCATCACCATCTGGCGGGACGGAAGCGAACTAGCATTGGTCGAATTGCCCATTGCAGGCCTTATGTCGGACAGTCCAGCACATGACGTTGCCGCATCGGCAGACCGCATGGTGCAGGCCATGGTCGACTGCGGCTGCACTTTGAACAATGCCTATATGCAACACTCTTTGCTGGCGCTTGTCGTGATCCCCGAGTTGCGGATCTCTGATCTGGGATTGGTGGACGTTCGAACTTTCGAGTTTATTCCAGTACTGGAGCCGACCACATGAAGATGCTTACTCCTGACATGCGCAAACACCTTGTGTTTCATGACCCGCAAGAAGCTGTCGCGCGGTTGATCACGCTTTATGATGAAGCAGTAGAATTTCTGTGCCATCAGTTCATGACTACCATGAGCGACGGCGCACCCGAAGGGCGGATCCGGGCCTTTTATCCTGAAATCCGTTTTACAACGTCAAGCTATGCCCAGGTCGACACGCGGCTGAGTTTTGGTCACGTGTCCACTCCGGGCACCTATGCAACAACAGTGACGCGGCCCAATTTATTTGCAAGTTACCTGATCCAGCAAATTGGCCTGCTGATCACCAATCACGATCAGCCGGTCGAGATCGGCTATTCCAACACGCCGATGCCTGTGCATTTCGCCGTGGCCAATCGCCCAGATATCACAGTGCCGCAACAGGGCGCTGCCGATTTCACCCTGCGAGACGTGTTTGACGTGCCCGACCTTGGCAACACCAATGATGATATCGTCAACGGCACCTATGTCAGCCCGGATGGCATCGGCGCTCTTGCCCCCTTTACCGCGCAACGGGTAGATTATTCGCTGGCACGGCTGTCACATTACACCGCAACAGATCCCGAACACTTTCAGAACCACGTATTGTTCACCAACTACCAGTTCTACGTAGCCGAGTTCGAAGCCTATGCCCGGACCCAGCTGAACGACCCCAACAGCGGATACGTTTCTTTTGTGGCGACCGGAAACGCCGAGATCATATCGGGGAAGCAAGCGCTAGAAGCAAGCGCCAAGACGCCACAAATGCCCACTTTCCACCTCAAGCGTGCAGACGGTTCGGGCATTACGCTGGTTAATATCGGGGTCGGTCCGTCAAACGCCAAAACTGCAACGGATCACATAGCCGTTCTGCGCCCCCATGCGTGGCTGATGGTGGGCCATTGCGCCGGCCTGCGCAACTCTCAGGCACTTGGTGATTTTGTCCTCGCACACGCTTACTTGCGCGAGGACAATGTGCTCGACAACGATCTGCCGCCTTGGGTCCCGATCCCAGCGCTTGCTGAAATTCAGATCGCACTGGAACAGGCAGTTGCCGTAGTCACCAAACTGGAAGGTTACGAGCTTAAACGGATCATGCGCACGGGAACGGTGGCCACCCATGATGACCGCAATTGGGAGCTTAGAGACCAGAAAGGACCGGTTCAGCACCTAAGCCAATCCCGTGCCATTGCGCTGGACATGGAAAGCGCCACAATCGCCGCCAATGGCTACCGTTTTCGGGTGCCCTATGGCACACTATTGTGCGTGTCTGACAAGCCTTTGCATGGTGAACTAAAGCTGCCAGGCATGGCATCTGACTTTTACAAAACCCAAGTTGCAAGGCACTTAATGATCGGGATCCACGCGATGGAGCACCTACGGACCACCCCACTGGAGCGCATCCATAGCAGGAAATTACGCTCATTCGACGAAACTGCCTTCCTTTGAGGGCCGTTTAACAGCCAGAAATCGCTGAAAACCCCTGTTTTTCACTTGCTGCAACCCACTAATCGTTGTGTTTTCCCACAACATAGCGTTACATTCCCGATATGAGGCCCAAGTTGTCGGGCAGACGAAGGAGACCATAAAATGGCAAAACCAATGACAAAAACCCAACTCGTCGCCGCACTGGCTGAAGAAATGGGAACAGACAAGAAATCCGCAGGCGGCGCGTTGGACGCGATCTGCGGTCTGATTACACGCGAAGTCTCGGGCGGGGGTGCTGTTACGCTGCCGGGCGTTGGCAAGATCTATTGCCGCGAACGCCCCGAGCGTATGGTGCGCAATCCTGCCACCGGCGAACAGTTCAAGAAAGACGCTGACAAGGTCGTCAAGATGACCATCGCCAAGGCTCTCAAGGACAGCGTGAACGGCTAAAATCCTACATCACTCAGGATGATCAAGGGCCGCCCAAAAGGGTGGCCCTTTTTCTTGATGCAAAGCCATCTTGCATCCCTCACTAATTTGCCAGAACGTCCACACAACGACAAAGGAATACACCGATGGACATACGAGCGATTGCGATGGGGCTGGTCTTTGCCCTGATCTGGTCCTCGGCCTTTACATCGGCGCGGATCATCGTTGCCGACGCTTCTCCGCTGGCATCATTGGCTCTGCGGTTCTTCGTATCGGGACTGATCGGTGTCACCATCGCCCTTGCACTGGGTCAAACCTGGCGGCTGACCCGAGATCAATGGCGTGCCACTATTATCTTTGGCATCTGTCAGAATGCCATCTACCTCGGGCTTAACTTCTATGCGATGCAAACCGTCGAAGCGTCGCTGGCGTCAATTATCGCATCGATAATGCCGTTAATGGTCGCTTTTGCGGGTTGGATTGTGTTCCGGGATCGGCTGCCAATACTTGGAGTTATCGGGTTGATCATGGGCATCGCCGGTGTTGTGATCATTATGTCAGCCCGGGTGAATGCTGGCATGGACCTTTACGGCGTGGGATTGTGCTTTGTCGCATCGGTTGCACTGACAGTTGCGACGCTGTCGATAAGATCAATGTCGTCTGGCGGAAATCTGATGATGGTCATAGGTCTGCAAATGTTCGTGGGCGCAGGTATGCTTGCCTTGGCATCCGCGCTGACAGAGACACTCCGGGTCAACGTCACACCAGAACTGATCGCAGCCTTTGTCTATACAACGCTCGCGCCAGGGCTTCTGGCCACTTGGATCTGGTTCGCACTCGTCGCACGCATCGGCGCAATCAAGGCGGCGACATTCCACTTTCTAAACCCATTTTTTGGAGTGGCGGTGGCAGCCGTTTTTCTGGGAGAAAAACTGGGCGCACAGGATATCTTTGGGGTGGTGATCATTGCAGCCGGAATCCTTGCCGTACAGATATCACGACAGGCAAAAACCTGACACTTTTCCTCTTGGACATATGTGAAAAGCTTATCTGGCAGACAAAGCTCATCCGATACAAAACGCATTATGCAGGGCCAAACATTGCACCGGGCAAGCAGGCGAAGTATCCATGGCCCAGTGCGGCGAGGATTAGATGAAATTACTTTTTGTTCACCAGAATATGCCTGGCCAATATCGAGAATTTATTCAATGGCTGGGTGAAGAGGGCGAGCACGAGATCGTCTTTTTGACTCAGCGCAAGAAACCACCCCAATTCAACGGTGTAAGAACTGTCATCTATGCCAGTCACCACAAAGCAGACGAAAAGGCCTATGGCTTGTCCAAGACTTGGGAAACCGCTGCTGGAAATGGCTTTGGTGCGGCAATGGCGCTGCGCAAGATCGTTACGGAAGGTTTTACCCCAGACATCATCATCGGTCATGTCGGCTGGGGCGAAATGTCATTCTTTCGCGAGGTGCTGCCCGATACGCCTATGATTGGCTTTTTCGAATATTACTACTCGGCGCATGGAGGCCCAGTCGGGTTTGATCCATCAGAACCAGTATCCGATCACTCTCCATTTCTGCTGGCGGCCAACAATGTTGTTCCATTGGCAAACATAAATATCGTTGATCTGGCACACAGTCCGACGCAATGGCAGCGCGACCGCTTCCCGACCAGTTTTCATAACAAGATGTATGTTTGCCATGACGGTATCCGCACCGATAAGCTCAGGCCCAACAAAAGGGCCAAGGTGACGCTGGGACGCGTTGGTCGCCCTCTGACCGTCAAGGATGAGATCGTGACATTCATGGCGCGCAATCTTGAAACGACTCGCGGCTATCACCAGTTCATGCGCGCCCTACCCCATATCCAAAAAGCTCGGCCCAATGCCCGTATTATGGTGATCGGCGGCAACGATGCATCATATGGAAAACCGACCCAACACGCCGGTGGGCTGCGCGGCAAGATGGAGGCCAAGGTCGGCCACCTGCTTGACTGGGACAGACTGCATTTTCTAGGGCAAGTGCCCTTCGAAAGCTATCAGAAGATTATCCAGATCAGCAGCTGCCACATCTACCTGACCATGCCGTTTGTACTGTCCTGGTCATTTCTGGAATGCATGGCAATGGAGGCCACGATTGTCGCCAGCGATGTCGCCCCCGTCCGCGAAGCAATGGAGCATGGCAAAACTGGCCTTCTGGTTGATTTTTTTGACGCGGAAGCCATCGCATCTCAGGTCGTCGACGTGCTGGAAAATCCGCGTACATTTGCGCATCTTGGCCCTGCTGCCCGCGAACATGTGGTCAAAACTTTTGACTTTCACACCATTTGCCTGCCCGAACACATTCGTCAGATCAACGCGCTTGTGACTACCGGCCCGCAAATCAGGGTACCGTAACCATGGCTATCATTGTTCTTGGAGCGGGCGGCCGGCTTGGGCAGTTGTTGCGCCCGATCTTTCCCGTCGAAGCCCTCTGGCACAGCCGAAAAGATGTCGACATTGAGGACACCGACACGCTTTGTCACGCATTGGCACAGGCCGATGCCGCGATCTGCCTTGCCGGAGCCACTATTGGCAGTGCCCGAGAGATGCAGCTGAATGTGACCCTTGCTGTCCGTGTTCTAGACGCTGCACAAGCCGCAGGTGCCGGGCGTGTCATTTTATTTTTCAGCGCTGCTGTCTATGGTCGCGCGTCGGGCTTGCTATCCGAAGACACGCCGG
>JAQWVA010000125.1:0-27069 GCA_029250205.1 Tateyamaria sp. | reverse complement strand
TGTCCCAAGAGACCGTACATATCTACACACCCATCAAAACGGCAACCATCATCTCGAACAAGACATGAGCCGCCCCTCATCCAATTCGTTGGAAAGCGGGCGGTGTCAGATAGAGTCGGAACTAATTCACTTAAACACATGGACGATCCGGCAAATACGCATCAGAGATATTGCAGGACTTTGGCGGCCTCAGGACCATTTGTGCAACAAAGCCCCACTTTACGTGGGGCCCTTTCAAATTTTCACTCTGCCAGTCGTTATTACTTCAACGCAGCGTCTGTAATCACGTGCGTCCACGCGCCTTCTGGAACGGCAGAAATAACTGGATCAGAACCACCAGACAGCAATGTAGCAACCGTACGATCAAAATCAGCCACATCCAACGCGCCATTTGAACCGGCTGTTAGTTTTGAGATTTCGCCCATCATGCGAATTTGAGCCGCTTCACTCTGTGCACCAGTTTCGTCATTATCAAGGATAATACCAGCCGCCTCTTCTGCATTGGTTTCAGCGTACTTCCACCCCTCCATAGAGGCGCGTACGAAGCGCACCATTTTGTCTACGAACACCGGATCATCTAGATTCTCTTCAAGAACATAGATACCGTCCTCAAGTGTCGCGACACCTTGTTCTTCGTATTTAAACGTCACCAATTCATCTGGGTTCACGCCGGCATCAATCACCTGACCATATTCGTTGTAAGTCATAGTAGAGATACAATCCGCTTCACGGTTCAGAAGTGGGTCAACGTTAAAGCCTTGCTTCAATACAGTGACACCATCCGCGCCGCCATCTGTTGGAATGTCGACTTGGCTCATCCAGCTGAGGAATGGATATTCGTTTCCAAAGAACCACACTCCAATTGTCTTCCCGCGAAAGTCTTCAACGCTAGTGATGCCCGTATCTTTCCAACATGTCAGCATCAATCCAGAAGTTTTGAACGGCTGCGCAATATTCACAACTGGCAAACCTTTTTCACGAGCTGCTAAAGCAGATGGCATCCAGTTCAACATTGCATCCGCACCACCACCAGCAAGAACCTGTGGTGGAGCAATGTCTGGACCACCTGCAAGAATAGTGACATCCAGACCTTCGTTCTCATAGAATCCTTTATCCAAAGCCACATAGTAGCCAGCAAACTGAGCTTGTGTAACCCACTGTAATTGCAAGGTAACCGAGTTCGCGTGGCCATCAGCATTGGCAGAAGTGCCACCTAGACATGCCGCAATAGCGGCACAAATAATCATATTCTTCATCGTTTAGACCTCCAAGTCTATGGTTTTGCCGCAATCTTCATTGGACTGTCAGCGTTGTGAAGGGTGCCAAAAGGTAACCCCCTTTTCGATTAATGTGACGATGCCATAAAATGCAGATCCAGCGAGTGCTGCGATGACGATTTCTGCCCAAACCATATCAAGCGCGAGTTGGCCAAAGCTGGTGGAAATACGAAACCCCATCCCTACGGTTGGGGACCCAAAGAACTCAGCAACAATTGCACCAATGAGAGCTAACGTCGTGGCGATCTTTAAGCCATTAAAAATGAACGGCATAGCCGCGGGAACGCGCAGCTTGAACAACGTGGGCCAATAGCCAGCGCCGTAGGTACGCATCAGATCACGCTGCATCGACGTGGTATCGCGCAGCCCCGCTACCGCGTTCACCAATATTGGGAAAAATACCATCACAGCCACGACAGCCGCTTTGGATTGCCAATCGCTGCCAAACCATTTTACGAAAATCGGGGCAATCCCAACGATGGGCAAAGCCGCCATAAAACTGCCAACAGGTAGGACACCACGTGTTAAAAACTCGGAACGGTCCGCAAGTACCGCTACGGCAAGCGCAGCCAGTCCACCGATGACATAGCCCGTCAATGCACCCTTAATGATGGTCTGATTGAAGTCGGCCCACAGCCATGACACTTCATTAGTCATACGCAGGATAATGTCTGAGGGGCGCGGCAAGAACACAGGATTCACTTCAAACCCGACGACAAAGCATTCCCACATAAGCAACAAAGTAATCCCAAAGATGAGCGGAATACCAATGCTTGTCACCCAATGATCTGACGACTTACCGTTTGCCAAATACACATTCAGCAGCCAGCCCACTGCCCAAATGGCAAATCCAGCGATCACATACATCATGCCGGTTTTATCCCCATTTTGCGAAGTGTGCTCCGTTCAATCAGTGATATGATCCCAACCAATGCAGCCGCTGTCAGGGCCGCAGAAAACAGCGCGGCCCATGATAGAATGGGCTGGCCATATTGATCCCCCACGAGCATACGTGCCCCAAAGCCTGCCTTTGCCCCTGTGGGCAGTTCCGCAACGATTGTACCAACCAAGGATGCGGAAATACCGATTTTGCACGAGGCGAACAGATAAGGCGTGGAGGATGGCAGACGCAGTTTCCAGAATCCTTGAGTGTTGCTGGTGCTGTAAGTGCGCAGCAGATCCAACTGCATTTGGTCCGGGCTGCGCAGCCCTTTGACCATCCCAACAACAACAGGAAAGAACGACAGGTAGGCCGCAATAACCGATTTGGGCAAAACACCGTGAACGCCCACAGCCCCAAGAACAACAATGATCATGGGGGCGAGCGCAAGGATTGGAATGGTTTGGCTTACAATGGCCCAAGGCATAATCGATTTGTCCATCACACGGCTAAAGACAATACCAACGGCAAGCATTAGACCAAGGAAGGTGCCAATCGCAAAGCCCAGCAACGTTGGGGCCAATGTCACCCAACCGTGATAGACGAGACTACGTTTCGAGTTTATCTTTTTCCCAAAAATGGTATCAAACATCTCCACGCCTACTTGATGCGGCGACGGCAAATTGGGGCGTTTGCCAACATAGGTCAGTGGGATCAGGTGTGGGTTCTTGAGGGCGAGCACAAAACCAGACACCTCTTTGCGCGCAATCGAGGTATCGGGTATAATATTTGCGCCGTTACGTTGCGCTTGATCCGCGGACAGATGCACATTCATCGGAACAACAGCCACAACCCAGATCAGCACAACGACCACAACAACGGTAAGAACAGGCAAAATTGACTTCACGAGATCCCCCGTTTTCTGATGGGGGGCCTACTCATAGGCATGGCCTGCCCTTAGCCCATCCCGTACCCTTTGGGCAATCTTGATGAATTCGGGACTGTCGCGAATGTCCAGTGACCGTTCCTTGGGCAAGGTGCTTTCGATTACGTCTGAAATGCGCCCCGGTCGTGGGCTCATAACCACGATCTTGGTCGAAAGGTAAACCGCTTCGGGGATGGAGTGCGTCACGAACCCAATCGTCTTTTGCGTCTCAGCCCACAGCTGCAATAGCTGTTCGTTTAAGTGATCGCGCACGATTTCATCAAGTGCACCAAACGGTTCGTCCATCAGCAAAATGTCAGCGTCAAAGGCCAAAGCACGCGCAATGCTGGCGCGTTGCTGCATCCCACCAGACAGTTGCCATGGAAACTTTTTTTCAAACCCAGTCAGGTCGACCAGTTCGAGAACACGGACCACGCGCTCTGACATTTCGGATTTGGAAAAGCCCATGATCTCAAGCGGGAGGCGGATATTGGACTCGATTGTGCGCCATGGATACAGCCCAGCCGCCTGAAACACATATCCATAGGCCCGCGCGCGGCGAGCCTCATCCGGCGTCAAATCGTTGACGGATATCTCACCTGAAGTGGGGGTCTCAAGCCCTGCAATACAGCGCAGAAATGTGGTTTTTCCACAGCCTGATGGACCGATGAAACTAACGAAATCACCCTTGTTGATCTCAAGGCTCACATCCTGAAGCGCATGCACAGGGCCGTCATTTGTCTTAAACGTAAGATGTAGCTCTTTGGCTTTGATGACTGGGTCTCGCGTCATGGGAAGTCCTGCAAATGGGGCAACAAAATTCTGGTCAACGTATCAAACTCCGATGCCATTCTCATGCGCGGAACAGCGATATGTGGGTTCGCTTGAACAAACGAAGCGCTTCCTCGTGGTTGATATTTTCGGCAGTGGCTAAACCACGCTCAAATTTCTCATTACTTTGTTTTGGGCCCAATCAGCCTTACCTTAACCCGACACTACTCCACCAAAATGCTACTTTTATCATTTTTACACCAGATTGCTTGGCAAACAAGCTTCTCGTAGAATGGTCGCAGTTTAGCTCCATCGCTTCGCCGTTTTAGCATCAATTCAATCGTGTTGGATATATCTTACCAAGCTGTCCAAATTTTCTGGACAATTTCACTGCGTGAGCGCGCGTTCTTCGTTCGTCAAGAATACTTCCTCCATCCCAAAGCAGGGATTTTACAAAAAGTGTCCCGAGAATCCGTATATGTCTACAGTCGGCTGGAAAGCGATTTGCTTTCTTAAGGATCGTTTGATCAACGTTTTCGGCAGCGCCGATGTTGCCGCTTGAAAGCACTTTCAAGCACAACAGGCGCCATTTCCTGCGATTTTCGCGGGGTTTGAGCCGCCTGAGCGGTGGTTTGACCGATTATGGGCAGACTCCGCCTCATGCTGCGAGCCTCCTGCGCATCGTGACGCCAACTCTGATTTCAATGGTCGCCAAAAAACTGAGGTTTCAATGCCTTGCAAGATCACAAAAGCGCCCTCCCGCGGGGAGGGGCGGGCGCTGCGCTGCCTGCGGCCGCGCGAAAGCTACGCTATGCAGAGGTCTTAGGCATTGCCTTTCTTTGTTGACAACATCTCGGGATCGCGGGCTTTGGCCTTATTCTTTGTCGAGGACGGGGCATCGATAATCGGCGCATCCACCAACGTGCCCGAGGGCAGCGCAACGCCCTTGTCGACAAAGTAGGCGTTTACCTCGGCAAACAGTTTCTCGGTCAGCTAATGCTTTTCCAGCAGACGGCGGAAATTGAGGATGGTGGTCTCGTCAGGAATACGATCATCGCCCAGCTCGATCCCGGCAAAACGGCGCATCGCCTCGCTGTCCTAGAGGCTTTCCTCGGCCATGGGATCGCTCAGCGCGTACCAGCTTTGTAGGAAGTACACGCGCAGCATCGTCTCGAGCGGCATCGGCGGGCGGCCGCCCGTGGGGCCCGCCTTAGGATAGAACGGGTCAATCAACGCCAGTAGCCGACCCCAAGGCACCACCGCGTCTATCTCCGTCCGGAATATCTCCCGCCGCGTAACCTTCTTCTTCACCGCACCACGAAGGCCGGGAATGGCTGGCTGCTTGGGCATCGGTGGGCTCCTCTGTCGTCCGTCGAAAACCTATCAGATCACGCAGAAAAGGGGAGGTTCTTCAGAGAGTCCTTAAGTTTATGACTCTGAGTTGATCCACCAAACTGCCCTCGCAAGCTTAAAAGATGAATTCGTTACGATTATATCCTCTGATGAACTTTTTGAAATGTTGGATAGAGGTTAGAAAGTTGTTAGAAGGTTAAAAAAATACAATACAATAACAATGACTTACAGGCTTGAGGCTATTGAGTGGGAATAACCTGTCCACCATGGCTAGAATTGCCTACGTTCCAATCGCCCACTCGGGATCTTTTTGGAAGTGTTGCGTTTATTCGCTTTGGGGTTCAGAAAAAGATTACGGCCTGCGGTGGAAAAACTTAGGATCAAAAGAAAAATGAACCCCGTTTTCAAAGCAACTCTATGGATGTCGGGTTCTATTGCAGCTTTTTCGTCCATGGCCGTCGCCGGGCGCGAGATCAGCGCATCACTGGATACGTTTGAGACCATGCTGTACCGCAGCATTGTCGGTGTGATCATCGTGACTGTGCTTGCGGCACTGAACGGGGCATGGCGTGACATCAAAACAGACCAGATCGGCACGCATGTTATTCGCAACTTGGCTCATTTCACTGGGCAAAATCTGTGGTTCTATGCTGTGACCGTAATCCCTTTGGCACAGGTGTTCGCGCTTGAGTTTACGTCGCCCATCTGGGTCATTATGCTTAGTCCGCTGGTCTTGGGAGAGCGATTGACAGCCGTGCGCGGACTGGCTGCCGTAATGGGGTTCATCGGTATTCTCATCGTGGCGCGGCCGGATATGGCGGGTTTGAATACAGGGGTCATCACAGCCGCCTCTTCGGCTATCTTTTTTGCTGTTACTATCATGCTCACCAAACGGCTGACACGCACAGAAGGCATCACATCCATCCTGTTTTGGTTGACAGCCATGCAATTGGTGATGGGGCTGGTCATGGCTGGATATGACGGCGACATCGCATGGCCAGATGCAATAGCACTTCCTTTGGTGATTATCATCGGGCTGGCTGGTCTGTTAGCGCATTTCTGTTTGACCAATGCCCTATCTATTGCGCCAGCAACCGTTGTCGTGCCAGTCGACTTTATTCGCTTACCGACCATCGCTGTCGTTGGAATGCTCGTATACGGTGAAGTCGTGGATTTATGGGTGTTTATTGGCGCTGCGATCATATTCGCTGGCAATTATCTGAACATATTGGTCGAGACGCGACGCAGTTAGATGATTGCCTCAACGCCAAAATTCCGCGCCATTCGTATTACACCAAACACATGCCCTTTGGTCTATACTGTCGCATTTGGTTCAAATTTGACTCAAAAGACATATACCGTGCGAAATACTCGCGGAACCTCTCACCGAGGGAAAAAATGAAACACTATAAATTATATGTGGCAGCGTGATTTGTAGTCACATCATCGGCCGCTTGCGCTGTCTATCTGGGACCGATCAGAGTATCCGACAAGAATGATCTTTAAATCTGGTATCATGAACGAACCCAGTTAGGTCAGCTACATATTTGGCGCATAACTGAAATCCTCTAAATCGCCTTGCGCATTGCTCAAACTCATCATTCTAAGACCCACCATGAGCTGAACACGGTGGAAACAGTAAGCAGAACACCCATTACAGTGTGGACAACCAAAGAAAAAACACTCGAAACCATCGCACTTTCATTCCAGAGCGGTGTTGCCGCTGATACACTTGCTTTCGGATCTCAGCTGTTTTCTCACTACAGTGGAATGTCTGTTTCGCCAGTAGGGCTACGGACGATTACGGCGGATCCAGATGCATCTTTGACCGACCTTGAAAATGTATGGAACGCAGAACTTGGCGCAGGACGGCGATTTAACGATAAATGGGCAGGCAGCCTGTCTGTCGGTTGGGAGCAAAAAGGCGAAGACGACCTCGTTTCGCCTCTGGGCGCAACCAATGGCGCGACATTCGTATCACTTGGCGCATCCTACCAAGCAACTGAGACGATCAAGATCAGCGGCGGTATCCGCTACAACAACTTTGGCGATGCAAACGCCGAAGTCGGTGGCACCCCTGTCGGTTCGGTCTCGGGTAACCTCCCCAACATATTAAGGAAATGTTTATGACAATTCGGCTGGCACTTACTGGGATTACGCTTTCTCTCTTAGCTGGATGTCAGACAGTGGAAATAGAGGAACCGCCAACGTTCCAACGGTTCAGTGATATTGAGTTGAATGGTCCGATGCCTCAAGCATATCGTGAGTTCGTTCGCAATGTTGATGCCTATGCCGCCTTCTATGTAACTGAAACAGGAGCAGGCGGTGGTCGCATTGGAGGAAAGTCTACACTGGATGAGGCCAAAGCTGGTGCCCTCGCCCAGTGCCAAGAGTTTAACCCTGATCGGGATTGCATTCTCTACGCCACCAAAACTCCGTAATGTGATTACAAATCGTTTATGGAAAGACGCCGCGCCAGAAGTTTAATGCTTCATCGTTGAATATAAAAAAGGCGGGCTGCTGCGCCTGGAACATCCAGTACATCCCATGTTTTATACGCGGCGATATATACGATACGTTCCTCTTCTATTGTTCCCCAAGCCTGCACGGCGTTTTTTGCAAGTCCTTGACCTCTTTCGGAATTTGTCTTTCCGTCAAACTTCTCAACCCAAGGCTGAGCAAGTTCAAAACTTTGCTGCGGCGTCATACCTTTTAGGCCAACGATACAGGCACCTTCGCCACCTCTTGAACCCAAGAGCACGATTACGTCTGTACCAGAATTTTCAAGAATTACAGCACGCTGCGTTCTCTGAATTGACACTAGGCGAGCGTTTTCGGTGTCTGTATCGCCTCCTGACTTCAGAGCCGTTGAAGCAGAGACCCAATTAGGTGCATGGCGACCGCATACAGTGGCGGCATTTTTGGCTTCAGAAAACTGTTGTGGGGTAGCTGGATTTGTACTGACCAATTTCTGGTTGACTGGTGTGTCGCAGCCAGAAATCAGTAGTGTAGCCGCTGCAACAAACATGACGGCTGATTTCATTTTGGCCTCAAAATGGTTATTAGTTTAGACTGATTATCCGCAATTGGTCTTAAGAGAGCGCTGCATCGTTCTGAGCTGTTTCCTCACGCGTCTTGTATTTGGCAATAATTCCATTGTTTGCATGTTGTTGGTGCCATTGTACCATGAATCAAACAGCAATGATTTGATGTCTTCATCAAGAATGGCGTCGACAACTCGGTAGGTGCAGAGGCAGTCGTTTTGGCTCAGTCCTCACCCACGCCCTTCCGAAATCATCTTCTGGCAAATTTGGTTTGCTGATGGTGCGGCTTCTACAAGGTTTGGAGCGTTAAAAAGAGCGGCAATTGTACAGATAGATAAATGGTATATGGTTCTCATGGGATCATCCTTGTTGGTGATTGATAGACAAAAGATTTTTGGAGGGCGTGGCAACTCCAAATGCTACCTGAGCGTGTTTTGCTTCTTGCAATAACTCCGCCGTTTCTGCGGGTCTTAAAGTACAAATCGGCTTTTGAAACCGCTACGTCATCAGTAAAATAGCAACAGGCTCGTCCCTTTTAGGGGCGATTTTCCTTTGCGCAACTTTCGGGTGGTCACGGCAAGAATGCTCTGTCACAGCCAGATTATGCCGACACAAAAGACCATATCGAAACAGGCCTGGACCGAACTGCTGCTACTTGGGATCATTTGGGGTGGTTCGTTTCTTGCCATACGCATTGCTCTGGACGAGATTGGACCGCTAACTTCGGTCGCACATCGTACCGGGTGGGCCATGATTGCACTCTGGATTATATGCGCGGTCATGCGGCTTGCCCTGCCCCGCGAACCTCAGATCTGGGGCGCTTTCCTTTTTATGGGCCTGTTGAACAATGTGATACCCTTTGGCCTGATGGCTTGGGGGCAGCTGTATATCGAAAGCGGGCTGACCTCGATCCTGAATTCAACAACAGCTATATTTGGCGTGATTGCTGCGGCATTTTTCTTTGCTGATGAGCGGATCACGCTGAGCAAAGGCATTGGCGTTAGTATCGGTTTTTGGGGCGTTGCAACGGCCATCGGACTGAAGAATTTTCAAAGTTTTGACCTGCACAGCCTTGCGCAGCTTGCTGTGCTTGGCGGCGCTGTCAGCTATGCTTTGGCCGGAATTTGGGCACGACGGTTTCTGGGTGGTTTGGCACCGCAGATTGCGGCAGCCGGAATGTTGACCGGATCAACCGCTATCACGGTACCGCTTGCCTTGTGGTTCGAGGGGCCAATCACTCTTGATTTGCAGCCCAGCACAATCATCGCTATCGGGTACTACGCACTAATAGCGACGGCAGGAGCCTATTTGCTTTATTACAGGGTTTTGACGGTGGCAGGTTCGGGCAATCTCATGCTTGTCACATTGTTAATTTCACCTGTTGCCATCATCCTTGGTGCGCTTGTGCGCAACGAAAGTCTAGGCCCGAATGCGTTCATCGGCTTTGCTCTTTTGGCGCTTGGGCTGTCGATCCTTGATGGGCGCGTTTGGGCACGTCTCGCGCGCAGCAGGCGTTGACCGCACCATCCCCCCCAGGCTAACACGCCTGTGAACAACGACACACGGGGCCGCCACCATGCTTTACCGCGATGCCGAACACTGGCTTAGCGCCACCCATAAACGGGTGCTGGTCTATGGCATGTCGGGCTTGGGCAAGACGCATATGTCGACCACGCTGCGCGCATCCGGAGAATGGTTCCACTACTCTATCGATTATCGCATCGGCACCCGCTACATGGGTGAACTGATCGCTGACAACGCCAAAGCCGAAGCGATGAAGGTGCCGTTTCTGCGTTCGTTATTGATGACCGATAGCATTTATATCGGCTCAAATATTACTTTTTCAAACCTCGCACCGGTGTCGGCGTATCTGGGAAAACCAGGGAATGAGGCCAACGGCGGCCTGCCAATCGATGAATACCGTCGACGTCAGGAACAGTTCCGCCGGTCCGAAATACTAGCGCTAGAAGATACGGGATATTTTGCTGAACGTGCGCAAGCGCTTTATGCCTATCCGAATTTTATCTGCGACACTGGCGGGTCGATCTGTGAATGGGTGGATCCCAAGAACGACGCTGATCCACTGATGAACAACCTTAGTTCCGTGTGCCTTCCGATATGGATCAAAGGTGACGCTGCGCACACAAAAGATTTGATTGATCGCTTTGATAAAGCGCCAAAGCCCATGGCTTACCAGCCTGATTTCCTTTTGGAATGCTGGGCAACCTATCTGACCGAAACCGGGCTAGCCGAAGACAAAGTTGACCCTGACACATTCATCCGCTGGACCTATGCCCGCGCTCTGGCACACCGCCAGCCGCGTTACGAGGCGATGGCCCGATGGGGGGTAACGGTCACAGCGAATGAGGTTGCTAGACTGAAAACCAATCGTGATTTTATAGATTTGGTTGCAAGCGCTTTGGGCCGCAAAAACTAAATCCGCACATGTGCAAAACGACGACCCAGCAGTCAACCAACATGCTACATCTTGGCGATATCAGCAACGACGGCCTACCAGCAGCGTGCCACAACGATCAAACCTGTGAAAACTGTTCCGGTGGCAAATCCATTAATTGCTAATAGATATCCGCTACGAGTGCTCCGGTCACCTTGCCACTGGCACTCACCGCACAGGCAGACTATCTAACCACAAAGCTATGAATGCCCCGGATCTAAACTATGCCAATCAAACTGCCCTCAAGCCTGCCTGCCTACTCTGTTCTCACGAACGAAGGCGTTATGGTCATGGATGAAGAACTGGCGGCGCATCAGGATATCCGTCCGCTCAAGATCGGGCTGCTTAACCTGATGCCCAAAAAAATCCAGACAGAAACTCAGTTCGCACGCCTAATCGGCGCGACGCCTCTGCAAATCGAACTAACTTTGATCCGTATGACAGACCATGCAGCCAAGAACACAACGGCAGAACATATGGACAGCTTTTACAAGTCTTTCGCCGATGTGACGGATCAAAAGTTTGACGGGCTGATTATTACCGGCGCACCAATCGAACACCTCGACTTCGAAGACGTCAGCTATTGGAACGAACTTGAACAGATCATGGATTGGACGCAAACCCATGTGCATTCAACCTTTGGCGTATGCTGGGGTGGGATGGCGATGTTGCACCATTTTCATGGCGTGCCCAAGCATCTGTTGGAAAACAAATTGTTCGGCACCTACCGTCACACAAACCTCGCCCCGGCATCGCCCTATTTGCGCGGCTTTTCCGATGATTGCGTGGTGCCCGTGTCGCGTTGGACTGAAGTACGCCAGCCAGAGATCGAACGCGCAGGCCTGCCGATCTTGCTGGGCAGCGACGTGACTGGCCCCTGCCTGATCGAAGACCCCGATCACCGCGCGCTGTATATTCTGAACCATTTCGAATATGATAGTGATACCCTTAAGCAAGAATACGAGCGTGATCTTGCTTCGGTTCAGGTCGAAGGATCACAGATTGCTCCTCCGGTCGGATATTTTCCCAATGACGACCCCGCGCAAAAACCGCTGAACCGGTGGCGCAGCCATGCGCACCAGCTTTATGGAAATTGGCTGAGTGAGATTTATCTGACCACCCCTTTTGACATGAAGAGGATCGGGCAGGAACGCACGGACCTCAGAGGTTAAGTATCGTGCAAACCGCTCTGTTTTTGTTTCTTTTTATTGTTGTACTGGCAGTGGGCAGCGTACAGCACTTTGCCAGCAAGCGCGAGCGCGCAGCAACAGAGGCCTATCCACCTACAGGCCAATTGCTGAATGTAGGCGGTGTCACCGTACATGCCGAGCAGATGGGAACGGGCCCTGACGTAGTGTTGATCCATGGTGCATCCGGGAATACGCGCGATTTTACCTTTACCTTTGCCGAATTGTTGGCCGAACAGTATCGCGTGACACTATTTGACCGACCGGGGATGGGTTGGACAGAACAAATGGCCCCAGCACATCAGCATTTCTGGAGCACCGAACACGCCTCTCCACGCGATCAGGCCCGACTACTCAAGGCAGCGGCAGACCAGTTGGGCGTTCGTGATCCGGTGGTGGTTGGTCATTCTCTTGGCGGAATCGTCGCATTGGCTTGGGCCTTGGAATTCGACGACCTGGGCGCAGTCGTCTCTGTCGCTGGCGTCGCTAACCCGTGGCCGGGTGATCTGGGTTGGCTCTACCGGGTTACCGGAGCGGCATGGGGCGGCGCACTTTTTGTACCCGCAATAAGCGCATTCGCTCCACGCGGGTACATAAATGACACCGTAGACAGTATCTTTGCCCCGCAAGCGGCGCCGGATGGATATGTGGAATATCTCGGTCCAGCATTAACGCTGCGACGTGCATCCATGCGCGCCAATGCCCGACAGGTAAACTGGCTTCGTCCTCATGTCGTTGAGATGTCGGAACATTATGGCTCAATCTCTGTGCCGGTCGAGGTTGTGCACGGTGATGCGGATACGATTGTACCTTTGGATATCCATTCGGCCAAGCTGCCTGATCAAATAACAGGTGCGAATGTGACGGTCCTCACGGGTGTTGGGCACATGCCGCACCACACTAATCCGGACAGTGTCATTGCGGCAATTGACCGAGCAGCGACGCGTGCCAGTTTGCGTTAATCTCTGCGCTGGCCCATATTGAATGTTAAGAATAGTAACTTAGGATTACATCCATGAACCTTGCCTTTGACGATGCGATCCTGTTCCATCGTGCGACGGGTGTTCGATACAGTTTTCGTGGTACGTCGCAAAAAGCTCAGACACATTCAGCGACCCCTCAAACCGGACCATTCACAAAGGGGATGGCGGCAATGACCCACCACATAAATGCGGATGACAATTTGCACATCAGCAGATCCGGCCGTCCGGGGACGTGGCATGCCTAAACGTGGCTATCATCATGGAAACCTAAGGCAAGCTCTCATCGATGCCGCCCTTATCCTTATAGAGGAAAAGGGGCCGACCGGTTTTACCCTCTCAGAGGCCGCCAAACAGGCCGGAGTGACGCCGGCGGCAGTCTATCGTCACTACCAAGGGCGCATTGACCTGATCGCGGAATGCGCCCGACAAGGCTATGGAATATTTGCAGATTTAATGGAACATGCCTATCAATCGGGTCAACCATCCGCATTAGCTGCGTTTGAGGCGACAGGGCGTGCTTACCTTGCGTTTGCACGCCGATTTCCCGGCCACTACATCGCCATGTTCGAAAGTGGAATTTCAGTGAACCGCACCCCAGAGCTTGCGGATGTGGCCAACCGGGCCAATGCTGTACTGGAACGTGCCGCAACCGATCTCAGCCAACACATTCCCAAGGACAAACGGCCGCCGGCGTCGATGTTTTCGGCCCACATTTGGGCAATGAGTCACGGTGTTGTCGAATTGTTCGCGCGAAACTCACCCGGCCGTGCTTCACCTTTCGCACCCGAAGATTTGCTGGAAACAGGGATTGGAATATACTTGCGTGGGCTTGGGCTGATCAAGCCCGAGGATTGAATTGGTGACCGATTCAGCGCCAGGGCGTTCAAATAACAACACGATTTTCTGTTATTACGATGCTTTAATAGGCCTACTTTCCGAGGGATAGCTGACAATTGATGACCGGCGGCATGCTCAACTTTTGTTAAAGTAAGCCTTACTTGATTTACAACGACCGCATCCCGAGTTGCGATGATGACATCAATCTCATCATTTCTGACCCAATTTCATGGATGTCCATCTCATGCTGAGCCGCCCCTATAGCCTGTGCAGCCCCAGGCATCCCGTATACAACACAACTTTCGCGCGATTGAACCATTGTGTGTGCGCCGGTGTTCGCCAATTTCCGCATCCCAAGTGCACCATCGCTGCCCAGACCAGTTAGCAAAACGGCACCGACTTTGTGCGCCCATGGTATGGCCGATTCAAACAAGACATCGACGGATGGGCAAAAACTATGGTGATTTTGGCAATCAACCTGTTGAATGCGCCATGTGCCGCCTGCCCACGTAACGCAGGTTTGCAAGTTCTTCGCTGGCGCGACGCGCACGTCACCCGGCCCAATAGCATCCCCCATAATGGCCAAATCGACCGACTTGTTGCTCAAACGATTCAGCCGTTCGACGAAGCTGTAAAGAAACGTGTGTGGCATATGTTGCGCGATCACGACTGGCGGTGATTTGGCGGGCAAACGCTCCAACAGTATTTCGATAGCGCCAACCCCACCAGTTGATGCGCCAACGAGGATAATATTGTCCTTGGTCGCCAAATTCGGCGCATCCGGCCGAACGCGGTTTTCAGGCCTTGATGCCTGTACAATCACGTCATTCAGCATTTCTATTGCGGCCGGAGTTGGAAACACGGGCTTCTTCATACAAGACACAGCCCCCATCGCCTTAGCCTTAGCGACAAACGATGGGTCCTTGTCAAAGTTCGATGACAACATGACCACCGGCATCGGTCGTAACCGCATGATATGAGATAGAAATTCCAACCCGTCCATACCAGGCATCTCGATGTCAAGTGTCACCACATCGGGTTGTGTCGCCTTGATCACGGCACGCGCTTCTTGTGCATTTGCAGCAGATCCCACCACACAAAGTCGCGGATCACGCCCCATAACACTGCCCAACCAACGCCGCATGACTTGAGAGTCGTCTACAATGACAATCCTCGCTGGGCTGGTCGCATCATCAGACATCTTTACTCCGACGATAGGCCGTGGATTTTCCAGTGGCTTGGCCAAACAAAAAAGACGACCTCGGATTTACCGAAGGTCGCCGTGTGAGTATCGCAAAAACTCTTTCAAAGAACGGCAAGGGCATTTAACCTGATCACACGAGTGCAGCATCGCGGTCACATTTATCGATCAGCCATGAAGACCAGATTAATGCCGTCCTTAAAATTTTGCCGCATCAAGTCTCGTTTATGCTTTTTGCACCGCTTCCATGAACCTGTGTTTGATGACCACGGGATCGAGTGTGATGACCGGCATTTTGGCATTTCCGCTTTCGCATTTGCACACAATGACTGTCATTTTCTTGGCATCAAGTGCCTCTTGCAGGACCTTTCCAGTGTCTTCGGCCTGACATTCGATGACGCGGTCACAGCCGCAAGCCTCGGCCACCGCTGCCAGCGACGTTTTACGGCCCGCATAGGTAGGCTGGTCGCCAGTAGAGCCGTAAGACCCATTGTCGATGATCAGCAAGACATAGTTGTCAGCGACATTGTTGGCGATGGTTGGCAGGGTTCCAAGGTTGGTAAGCACCGAACCGTCACCGTCAATGGAGATGACTGGTTTGTCTTGGGCAAGCGCCAAACCCAGTCCGATCGAAGACGCAAGGCCCATTGTGCCCAACATATAGAAGTTGGTTGGCTGATCATCTATGGCGTGCAGTTCTTGGCTGGGAATGCCGATGTTACAGACAACGAGTTGGTCGCGCAGGATAGGCGCGATCTCTTTCAAGATTTCAGAGCGGATCATTGGTCTCCATAGCCTCCCCAGAAGTTGGCGTCGGTCAGGATGGCGACCGGCTTGTTGCACATGTAAGTATATTTCAGGATCATATCGAACTCTTCTACGTCACGCTGTTCGTGGAAGTGATATGTAGGAATGTTAAGTTGCGCCAGAAGCGCCTTGGTGTGCACCGCCATCTCGACTTGGCAGGCGACGGGTTCGCGCAATTCGCCACGGTAGCTTATCAGCATTGGTAGCGGCATCCGGTAAAATTGCGTGAGTGTTGCCAGCGTATTGATTGTCACGCCAATTGCTGTGTTCTGCATAATGATGGCGGGACGTTTGCCACCCATATGGGCGCCAGCGCACAGGCCCATTCCCTCGTCTTCCTTGTTGGAAGGGATATGGAAAATCTCGTCGCGCGCGTCGATCTCGTCGATCACGCCGGCCAGCTGCTTACAGGGCACGGTCGTAACAAAAGAGACGTCGTTTGCGACAAGATCGTCAGTGATCTTCTTGTCGATGTTCATCTTGGGTTGCCTTTCATTTCTTGGGCGTTAGGCAAGAAGGCAAAATGCCTTTAAGCCATTATCATGGTGAGCGGTATAGGGTTGGGCCGGGTCGCGCTTTCGCCACCACACCCGGATTGGGTCATCAGTAGTGTCTTATGTCGTGTTCAATCGCGCATGGTCACGATATCATCGCGGCATCATTCGGCGGTCCGGTGCACATGCACCGCACAAGCCGCGTGCCGCACTACCCGAGCCGCCGTTGAGCCAAGGAAATAGTTACTCAGCCCCGGACGGTGCGACCCCAATACGATACAGTCAACGGCATTGGCATGGGCATAGTCTATGATTGTTCTTGCAGAGTGTCCCGAGACGAGTACCGATTCCACATCTGAGGCGCTGGCGGTCTTTTCCGTCAACATCGCTAGTGCGCGTGCGCGGCCTGCTTCTACGACGCCTTCATCCAGATAGGCCCGAACCGAACCTTCGGGTTCTTCATGCACGTGCAACGCAACGATCGAGCCGCCCGGTGCCATTAAGGCCCGCGCAAGAGCAAGCGTCTGCGGCGAGATGTCGTGATCAAGTGCCATAGGCACGAGAATCTTGGTATACATAACAGGTTTCCTTAAACTGATCAGCTACTTAGCGGCCACGGATGTAGCACGATCTTGGGTGCCGCGACCCGTCCTGCTCTGAGTTCAGCAAAGGCCGCAGCCCCCTCTGACAGCGCCCGGGTCTCAATCCAGTCGAGGGCACCAAGACGGCCATCAAAAATCGCGGCCGCCGTGTCCCGAAAATCTTGTGCAGTATAGGTATAGGTGCCAATAAATGTGATCTCCTGCAAGGTCATCCGCCGGACATCGAGCCCGTCAGTGTCCTCGCCCAGACCAATGTGGGTGATCACGCCCCCTGGTTCAGTATGAGCTGAAGCCACGGCGCGCGTCGCGGCATAGCCTACAGCGTCCACGACAATACCATACTGCCCCGTCACCTCTGCCACGGCAGTTTGGCCACAAATCTCCTGCAAAAAGGCACGCCGCCCGGTGTTGGGCTCGACTATGGTCACATCGTTCATGCCTTGAGCCCTAAATGCCAGCGCCGCTGCCAGCCCGATAGCCCCGCCACCTATCACCAATGCACGCTGCTCTGCGCCGGAATGAAGCGAAGCCAAACCCAGACGTACCGCATGCCAACTGACCGCTAGAGGTTCGGCCAGTGAAGCGTGATCAAGATGCACATGATCAGGCACGACCACCAAGTTCGCCTCTGGAATGGACACGAATTGCGCAAAGGCGCCCTCGCGCGGTTGCATCGATATAATTTGGCGGTTGGGGCACAGATTTTCGCGGCCCGCAAGACAGGCCCGGCATGCACCGCAATGAACCAATGGATTGATGGTTACGCGTTCGCCGTCTCGGGTCCCACCTGCAATCACGCCCGCCGCTTCATGACCGAGGATTAACGGCGCAGGGCGGCGCGCGTCATGGCCTAGATAGGCGTGCATGTCTGAGCCACAAATACCAACGGCATCCACGCGCACCAAAACCTCGCCCTCGCCCGGTTTGGGATCCGCGACATCCCTATAGCCGAGTGTCTCAACACCATCATAAATCAACGCTTTCACGTCATGGCCCCTTTTACTGCATGGCACCGGCTAACTGCCGGAAATATCCTAGTCCGCATCGTCATTTGGCCGTAAAGCCCCCGTCCACCATTAGCACTTGACCCGTCACATAACGCGATCCATCTGAACACAGGAACAACAGCGGCCCGTCAATATCCTCAAGCCGGCCGTTACGCCCAATGCAGGTTTGCGCCGCATTGCGCGCGGACCGATCGGGATCGTCGAACACCGCTGCAGTCAATTCCGTTGGGAAAAACCCCGGACCGATCGCATTGGCTGTAATGCCGCCGGGTGACCAGGCCTCGGCCATTGCGCGTGTCATTTGCGCAACTCCAGCTTTGGTTGTGCCATAGGCGATCCCCCCTGGAAAAGCACGGGTTGTTTGCAACGAGGCAAAGTTCACAATCCGGCCCCAACCCTTTGTCTGCATCGCGGGAACAAACGCCTGGCTCAGAAAGAACGGCGCCGTCAAATTGAGCGCAAGCGTTACGTCCCATCCTTCGGCCGTCACATCACTCGCTGCTTCTCGGGTGTTAATTCCGGCCGCATGAACTAAAATGTCAGGGGCTCCAAAGGGTTCCGAAATGTCCTGTGCGATCTGCGCGATCTGGTCCCGGTCACCCAAATCGGCTGCGACATAGGCCGCGCTTTGCCCGGCAGCCACCTGCCAGTCTGCCAGCGCGCCGCCGCGCCGGGCGACGCCCACAACCTGTGCGCCCGCCGCCAGCAGCACGTCTGCCGCGCGCCGACCAAGGCCAGAACTGGCCCCGGTGACGCAGGCAACCTTGCCGCTCAGATCAAACAGAGCGCGTGGATCAGCCATCAGCTGTCAGATCAAAGGTTTCGTCGGGGAAGTATTTGGCCAGCCGCACATCCGCTGCTCGCGCATGCCCTTCCATCCCTTCAAGCCGTGAAATCCTTGCTGTGGCCTCCGCAACTGGTTTGGAGCCCAAGCGTGTAGCCCGCTGCCATGTCACGATCTTCATGTATTTGTGCACGCTTAAGCCGCCAGTATAGTTCGCAGCACCGGATGTCGGCAGCACGTGGTTGGTTCCAGACGCCTTATCGCCGTAAGATACCGTGGTCTCTTCGCCAAGGAACAAAGAACCATAGCAGGTCAACCGATCAAGCCACCAATCAAGATCTTCAGCCTGTACCGTCAAGTGCTCTGGCGCATAAGAATCGGATGTCGCCGCCATCTCTTCACGATCCTCGCAAAGAATTACTTCGGCATAGTCGCGCCAGGCCGCGGTTGCATTTTCGCGGTTTACCTCTGGAAGGTCAGCGATCAGATCCGGCACGCGCGCCATCACATCCTCGGCCAACGTGCGGCTGTCCGTCACCAGCCAAACCGGTGAGTTATATCCATGCTCAGCCTGACTAACCAGATCGGTGGCGACGATGTGCGCATCCGCCGAGGCATCGGCCAGTACAAGGCTGTCAGTTGGTCCTGCAATCATGTCGATGCCAACACGGCCAAAAAGTATCCGCTTGGCTTCGGCCACGAACTGGTTGCCGGGACCAACCAAAATGTTTGCACGCGGCAAACCAAACAGGCCAAACGTCATAGCGGCGACGCCCTGAACCCCGCCCATGGCCAAAATCTTGTCAGCACCACAGATATGGGCCGCATAGATGATCGCAGGGGCAACGCCAACTTCGGGGCGTGGCGGGGAACATGCCGTAATATGTTTGCAGCCTGCTACCTTTGCTGTGGTTACTGTCATGATCGCACTTGCGATATGACTATAGCGCCCACCCGGAACGTAACAGCCCGCCGCATCAACCGGGATAGCCTTTTGGCCTGCAGTCACGCCCGGCACGATTTCGTATTCGACATCCGCAACGGTTGACTTTTGCGCCTCTGCAAAGCGGCGCACGTTGTCATGGCTGAACCGAATGTCGGCCTTCAACTTCTCAGGGACCAAAGCACAGGCAGCGTCAATTTCGGCAGCTGTCAGCAGAACATTTCCTTCGTATCGGTCAAACTTGGCGGCATATTCCAATGCTGCCGCGTCACCGCCCGCCTCAATCGTAGACAAAATCTCCTGAACGGTCGCAGAAACGTCAGACGCACCAGACATCGACGTCAGATCCGCCTTTTTTAGATATTCAATCGTCATTTATTTATAGTCCTATTTGTAGATGTCTGGCAGCAATGTGGTTGAGACGGCTGGAACGTAGGCAATCAGCAGCACAACCAAGAACATGCACAGAACAAAAGGAACGGCGCGCACGGCAATCTTGAGGATTGATTCCCCGGTAATGCCGGACACGACGAATAAGTTAAGCCCAAGCGGCGGTGTTATAAAACCCACCCCCAAGGCGGTGATCATCATGATGCAGAACTGAATCTCGTTCATGCCGATATTCTCTGCCAGTGGCATAAGGATCGGTGCGAGGATCACGATATTTGGAGTGGTTTCCATTACGCACCCCGCTGCGATCAAAATTCCGATCATCAAAAGAATGAGCAGCCACGGTTCGTTCGTAAGCCCCGTGACCGAAGTCACAAATCCCTGCGGAACACCCATGATCGCCAGCGCTTCTGCCAATGGAGCTGAAAAGGCGATGATCGGTAGAATAACACCATTCACCTTGGCGGAGCTGACAAGCATCGCAGGGAAATCTGCAAGTTTCAGAGTGCCAAGAATAAAGCCCATCAGGATTGTAACGACAACCGCCGTCGCACCGGCCTCGGTTGGCGTTAACTTACCTGAAAAAATACCATAAAAGATGATGCCAGGAACGATAAACGCATACCAACCAGATTTCAGTGAACGGGCAAGATTGTTCAACCATTCACGAAATGTCAGCTCACCTCCACCCTCGTAACCATAAATTCGGTTAACGATAAGGTTTGTAATCAGGATCGAAATCAGTATGGCCACGCCAGGTATCAGAGCAGCCAGAAACAGCGTCGAGGCAGATATACCTAAAACCAGACCGATGATGATATAGGCAATAGACGGCGGGATAAGGATGCCGGTACAGGCCCCTGCTGCAACTAAGGCGCAGGCATAAGGGCGCGGATAGCCACTTTCCACCAACCGTGCGATGGTCATCCGACCAACCGCGGCAGCGCCCGCGGCGTCAGAGCCTGAGATTGCCGCGAACATGCCGCACACCAAAACAGTGGCCGATCCGAAGCCACCTTTAGTAAAACATGTTAGCGCTTCGGCAACATCCAGAAATTTGCGACTAAGCCCCGTTCGAACCAACACGTCCCCGGTTAGAATAAACAGCGGGACTGCTGTCAAAGCAAATGCATCGATCCCCGTAAAAAGCTTTTCACCCACCAAGCTCAAAGGCAGGTCACCAGACATCACCAACATTAAGATCGCAGATGTACCGATGGCCGCCCAGACAGGCACAGCTAGCGCGATCAGTGCAACAAAAACAATAACGGGAACATAGAAATCCCAGCCGAGTTCAACTGTTTGATTAAACGTTTGCCAAAGCATTCAACTCATTCCTCAATCAAAGAGCGTATCGCCCTCGAAAACGGGCTGGCCCGTTCTGAGGAGGTGAACATCGCGTAAAAAAGACTGAACCAAGCGTACTATGACAAGCGCAAAACCAAGCGGCACTGCCATCAAAAACCAAACCTTAGATATGCGGAGGCCGTCCGTCACCGACCCAAACTTTGCAGACACATGCACAGATTCGTATGACCAGTACAGCGCTATGATAGCGACCCCAAACATGACAAGGTCGCCGAATATATACAGCAACGCCTTGGGTCGTGGCGCAAGGTAGTGCATGATCACGTCAATCCGAATGTGCGCACGTTCTTTGACGGCCGCCGCAGCGCCGATCCATGCCAGGTAAATGAAAGAATACCGAACAATTTCCTCGCCCCAAATCGACGAAAACGAGAAAACCTCGCGGCGAAGCACTTCTACCGCCATTGTTGCGACCAGCATCACATAAACGACAAGAAGCAACCATCGTTCGGCGTCGCGATCCAACCTACGCACAAAATTCATATCAGAACCTGCTAAATTGATGCACCCAGACATAGCGCGCATAAACGCGATCAACATGTCGAGCGAAAATTGGATATCGGGCGCGCCATTTGCGCGCCCGATACGATACTTACGCGTCGTGTACGTAATACTTACCGCGCGTGCCTGCGGCTTCTTCCATCTTGGCAAAGTTATCCATGGAACCGGCAAGCTCGACCTTGAACTCGTCCCATTCAGAGCGCTGGTAGCCGCCCGCTGCTTTCCATTCCGACAGCTGATCTTCGCTGAGTGAGTGGAATTCGACACCCGCCTTGACCAATTCCGCCATAGCGTAGGCGCGCGCCGAAGGCACTTTGGCGAGGTTCTGGTGCGATGTCATCTCGGAAGCCCACATGATGCCATCTTGAACATCGGCAGGCATTGAGCTGAACCACTCAAGGTTACAGGAATAGACTTGGCTATCCGGCACAGCTTGAGTGAACGTCACATGGCTCAGGATGTCTTTGAAGCCAAACACTTCCAATGCACCCACGGATGGGTCCAGAGCGTCTGCAACGCCTTGCTTAATCGCTGAAGGTGTTTCGCCCCAAGCCACTGGCGTTGGGTTTGCACCGACCATGCGGTAGTACTGCTGCAGCATTTTCGAACCAGGAACCCGGAATTTTACGCCTTCAAGATCACCTGGTGTCAGAACCGCACCGGCACCGCCCTTGCGAACGGCCACAACACGTGGGTCGATGTTTACATAAAAAAGCGCTTTAAAGCCATTTTCTTCAACTTTAGGCTCGACTGATGTCTTCCAGAAGTCAGAATTTACGAGGTTGGTAAAACGCTGGTTTGAACCACACAAATAGGGCATGTTGATCAAGTCAACGGTTGATGCAAAGGGCGCAAAGTTTGACAGCGAGTGTTGAGCCGCCTGAATTGTGCCACCCTGAACAGCCTGAACCAGCGCACCGCCCGCTCCAAGTTGACCGCCTGGGGCCAACTTAACATAGACCTTGCCGTTTGTGGCGTTTTGGATGTTTTCTTTCAGGTCAAGCTGCATAATCGGATAGCCGCGTGATGCTCCCACTGGATATGCCGTTGCCACCACCATGACGTGGTCCGCTGCAGCTTCGCGCTCACGCTCTTCGTTTGCGCTTTGCGCAACGGCCTTGGTAGACCACAACGTACCTGCGGCACCTGCCACCATGGCTGCGGTAAAGCCACCAGTGGCTGTCAGCTTAAGAAAGTTCCGGCGCGCGGCCGACGCAAGTTCCTTGCGATCATTGTTCATAAGGTTTCCTCCCAGAATCATTAGCTGCCGTCGTTATCTTTTCGGTCAGCTTCTTTTTTCAAAATGGCGACAACGAATAAAATCACCGCCGCAAACAGAACCAACATCTCGCCGACATCGCCCAAAAAGGCGCTCCCGGCGAATGCACCCAAAGCAACATTCGTGAAATAGACAACGAAAACTACAACTGAGGCTGCAAGAAACATCAACACGCTCCTAAGTGTCCGGTTCATGTTGAACTGTAAGCGCTTACATGAATGCATTGCAACCCTTACAATTCACAAATTTATGTTTTAGGGTTCGATGAGTAATTTAGAGTGAAAAGTTTTGTCGCCAAAATCCACGAAAGAAACCGCCCCCGCCGCACCGACATTGGAAGACGTGGCAAGGGCTGCAAAGGTGTCAACGGCCACAGTTTCAAGGTGTTTGAATTCGCCTGAGCAAGTGGTGGCTGCGACGCGAGCACGGGTCATGCGCGCCGTTGATGATTTGGGGTACACGCCAAACTTTGGCGCTCGGGTGATGGCGGCGAAACGCACCTTTACCATCGGCGCAATTATTCCGACAATGGAAAACGCGGTTTTTGCGCGCGGGCTACAGGCATTTCAGGAAGAGTTGCGCGAACGTGGCTACACCCTATTGGTCGCAAGTTCCGCGTATCAGCCGGATGTCGAGGCTGCTCAAATACGAGCACTCGTGGCGCGCGGTGCCGATGGCCTTTTGCTGATCGGTTACGAAAGAGGGCATGAAATCAATCATTTGCTCGCGGCTCAAAACATACCAACATTGGTTGCCTGGACTTACTCAAGCACAAATGCGCAGCCCTCTGTCGGGTTCGACAATCGTGCGGCGATGATCGCTCTGACACGTGAAGTGCTCGACCATGGGCATCGCAGTATAGGCTTCATTTCTTTTTACGTTCAAGACAATGACCGGGCCAGAGAACGTTTAGTTGGTTTGAGAAAAACCCTTCAGGATGCCGGTTTGCCAGACGACGCGCTCAGAGTGATTGAGACCCAATATGAGGTGGAAAGCGGTGGCGACGCGTTCGAAAAGATGATGTGCTCTGCCACGCCGCCGACGGCTGTGATGTGCGGCAACGATGTGCTTGCAGTGGGAGCATTGCGACGAGCACGCGAAATGGGTTTATCAGTACCGGGCGACGTATCTATCACGGGGTTCGACGATCTGGAACTCGCCCGGATTGTAACCCCCGCGTTAACGACAGTGCATGTACCACATCGCAAAATGGGTCGTGAAGCAGCGCGCGAACTGGTCAAGATGGTCGAAAAAAAGAGCTTGGGCACATCGACCGAACTGGATAGCTGGATTGTTATTCGCGAATCACTGGACCGCCCATCGCGCTAATTATGATTACATGCAACCCTAGAGCGATTCGTCGTTCGGTTTGAATTCAAGGATTTTGCGAGACGCTTGTCTCATCTACAGTTGCCTGACATCAACGAGCGCATAGAAGCATGGGATAAAAATCACCCTAAAAGCGCAAATCGGAAAACTGCGGCGGATACCCCCCCGATCAATGGCTAACCCAAAGAACAAGATTGTCTAAACTGGTTCAGGGGAGTTTTTGCATACCTGTTTGTGCCATGGCGATGCTCATTTCGTCACTCAACACCTCCCACAAGCGGTTTAGGCCAGCCTCACCGCCCGCGGCAATTGCGAATTGCAGGATCCGCCCGAAAAACACAAAGTCCGCTCCTGACGCCAACGTCTTAAGCGCGTCCTCACCAGATCTTAACCCACTGTCAAAAAACAATGGGAAGTCTTGGCCAACCGCTTGGCGAATTTTTGGCAGAACTTCAAATGGCGCTGGCGCACTCTCCAACTGCCGGGCGCCATGGCTCGACACTTGAATGGCGTCGACACCCTTTGCCTTAAGCATCTGGGCGTCTTCGACATCGAGCACACCTTTAACGACAAGCTTGCCGGGCCACATATCCCGCATGCGTGCCAGCGTATCCCAATCGGCACGCGCACGACTTTCGGTGCGGTCGAATTCATAGCCGGGCATATCAAAATTGGCCATTTGCGGCTTGCCCCCAAAAAGGGCCGACAGCGACCATTGTGGATGCAAAGCAAAGTCGATGAATTGACGTGGACCGATGCGGAATGGCATCTTAAAGCCATGTCGCAATTCACGCGGACGACGGCCAACTTCGGGTACGTCCACCGTCACAATAAGGGTCTGGTACCCTGCGTCGCGCGCACGGTCCACCAGCTTGAATGTACCAGTACCATCACCACTGAAATAGATCTGGAACCACGCATGACCTTGGGCGACATCTATGATTTTTTCTAACGGGGTCGACGCGACCGTCGATACGCCATGCGGCACTTGATAACGGGCGGCGAGACGGGCCAGCATTAGATCTGCGCCCTGCCCCGACAGGTTGCACATGCCCATGGGTGCTATACCAAACGGCCGTTCTGCAGGCACACCAAACAACGTTGTGGCCAGCGATCGGTCTGCAACGTTACGCAATATACGTGGTCGCAGTGTGATTGCGTCAAGCGCCGCACGATTGCGCACAGCACCGGTTTCAGATCCCGCAGCGCCGTCAATATAGTCAAAAACCATCCAGGGAAGGCGCCGCCGTGCCAAACGGCGCGCGTCGGCTGACGAGTGAATATGTTTTGCTCTCGTCATGACTTTTGCTCCCTTAGCGCGAATTTTTGTTTTTTATGCCAGGGTCAAGTTTAATGCCAGGCATTTTGTGTCTCCGCTTTCGCACGTATAGACGATAGATGTCATTTTCAGGGCACCGAGGGTTCGTATCAGAACCTTTTCATCGACTTTCGAAGCGCATTTTAAACGCGGTCGCAAGGTAAGCATACTCCAGCTCCACAAACGGGGTTTTGTAATCGTCACAGAAAGCTTGATCGCCGATAAACCCACAAAGGTTATTGTCGTTATTTACGCGATGTAAATGCCGCTCGCAATATTGGCAATAGTGCGCATGGCACTAACAAGAAACCGAAATGTCAAAGTGCACGGTCGAACTTTCACATATCATTGTAAGCGGTTCGTATAACTCACATATTTGAATTGGTTGCGCGATAGTGTGTACCCTCTGATATAAGATCCTCAGAGGTAAATTGATGTGCCAAATAGGGCGCGTAAAACGCGATGACATCTGTCTGCTTTGATGCAATAATTGCAATCAAAAAAGCGGGATCAAACCGTGACAAATCCAGTCTAGCTGGAAGCCGATGGGTGTGCTCAAAGGAGCGGAAGCTAAAAAGTCGCGTCCGCTTAAACGCACGCGACTTTTCAAGAATAGTACGCCTTATAAACTAGCGACACGAGATTTAGCGAGGGCTTGGCGCAGGTCCGTCAGTTCCTGTGCGATAAGAAATGCAAGTTCCAGCGATTGCGACGCATTAAGACGCGGATCACATGCAGTGTGATAGCGGTCGCTCAGGTCCTCGTCGCTGACAGCGCGAACGCCACCAGTACATTCAGTCACGTCTTGACCAGTCATCTCAAAATGCACGCCACCGGGTTGGGTGCCCTCTGACTGATGAACAGCAAAGAACTCGCGGACTTCGCGCAGAACTGAATCAAATGGGCGCGTTTTGTACCCGGTAGACGACTTGATCGTGTTGCCGTGCATTGCATCGCAGACCCATACGACCTCTGCACCTTCTTCGCGCACTGTATTTATCAGACGTGGAAGATGCTTGCCTACGGAACCTGCTCCAAAGCGCGCGATCAGCGTCAGACGCCCTGCCTCGTTTTCTGGATTGAGCTTTTCCATGAGCAGTTTCAAATCATCAGACGTCATGGTCGGCCCACATTTCAGGCCAATCGGGTTCTGAACGCCGCGCGCAAATTCGACATGCGCACCATCTGGTTGACGGGTGCGGTCTCCGATCCAGATCATATGGCCCGAACCGGCCAGCCATTTTCCAGACGTCGAATCGATGCGCGTTAGTGCTTCTTCGTATTCTAACAAAAGTGACTCGTGGCTGGTGTAGAACTCGACGCTTGAGAACTCA
>JAQWVA010000114.1:0-36127 GCA_029250205.1 Tateyamaria sp. | reverse complement strand
CTTCATACATACATACACTCTCAATTATTTAGCTATCACATTCTGAAAGGTGACATGACTAGTTGTTGAACAGCTAACTGATACTTGTACCAGTCTTTGTTTGCCTGCAAGTGCGATTTGCGTACCAAGTTCGATTGCGGAAGTTGTTGATTGCCGAGCTAGACATAGCGGTGCATCCTCGTCCTGAGCGCTCTAACAAACCTGCCTGAGTCGGTTATGTTACTGCTCAAGCAATCCGACTGGATATGCGCTTGGCCGTTCCATACGCAACAAGCGTCACCATCGAACCAGCTTTTGAAAGCGCAACGTAGTCAAGAGCAACTCCAACCATAGCGTTGGCACCCATCATTGTATCTGCATTTTTTATTGGCTTTGATCGATCCGTGTCTCTAACCATTGCAAGCACACCCTTTTCGCTTTCTGCATGTGTAACTTCGATTAATACACGAGTTCCCACATGCCTTTCCTTTTCTGCAAACTTTGCAGCACGCAGCTTTCCAAATTGTTGGTCCTTTATCTTGCCCTACTTCCAATATCCGTTGCCACGTAGTTGTTTTATTGGTTGGAATAACTGAAGTTGCATGAGTGATCGTGTCGTTAATTGTTGGCTGATAGCTGCCATTCAGAGTTGGGCTAAAGCCTTCAGCGTGCGCCAATCCAAATAGAGCTGCAAACATAGTCACAGCAAGTATTATTTTCTTCATTTAAAGCCTCTCACGGGGTCGCCCTGATATTTATACAAACAGTTGTTATAGTTTAATATTTTCACATAGATCATTTGGGTTTCTAACAATACCTTGCTTGCCTCAATCGCTCTCTGGCTCCAGTTGGTTCCAACGCACGGTAACGACCACCAGAATAACGACGGCAGTCCAGCGCATGGCCGTTAGAAACTACGATTGCCCCAATATCAGTCCACCGCCCGTCCACCTTGATGTGGCAGACACCAACCCATCTATCGTAAGTTCGTTCCCCGTTTAGATCACAAGCTACAGTCTCGCCCTGTAGTAACCTTTTCATGAACTGAGTAGCTGCCATCCCAGCGCGTGTGGAGTTTTCCGGAGCGTCGATGCCATTGAGCCTGACAGGTGTGCCAGAGACTACAATTGTATCAGCATCACGCACTCTCGCCTCACCTGAAACTTCATTGGCAAGGGCTGTGTTCAAACTACAAATCAAGAACACCACTAGTGTTGGCACAAATCTCAGCACGTCAGAACAACTATCATCGAAGAACTACTTAAAACAATTTCTATCAGTAAGGGCATATCCGGTTTTCGGAAGCAAGCGAAAGACTTCGCCACAATGCACAGCATCTGGTTCCCCTTGGTTTCGCGAGGGAAATACAGAATAAAAAGTGGCTTCAGTTGCCCCACTCGCTGAGAGCATCAGCTTTGATCAGTTCATCCAAGAGGTATCTCAACAACTCACCTTCCCCGTAATTATCTGCATCGCTTCTCTTGCCATGACCCAAAATGCTGTGCTGCAACTCGGCAGTCGCTTTGATCTTGCGCATCTTGTCCTTCATCGTATGCCTAGTCGAGTAAGATACCAAAGTCGGGTCATCAATCTGCATGCGCTTTCTGATCACGCCGTTCAGCAACTGCGAAATAGCGTCCATACCTCCATCACGACCATAGCGAGGAAACACTGGGGCCTTTGGGTCATCTGATTTGGTCTGGGCGAGATACGGTCTCAGTGCATCCAACGCTTTATCAATCAACGGAACATCACGTTTGGACTGCTTGTTCTTTAATGATCTAATATGATTTGGGCGTAGCTTCAGATGTGGCGTGTTGTTTTGCATCTGTAGATCAGCATGGGTCAGCCCAGCGCACTCCATTGTTCGACAGCCCGTATGCACCATTAAATGACCAATCAACCGTGCCTCAGGGTTTAGTTTATCAAGCTCCTCAACATAAAGGCTCAACTCATCGGGTGTGAAGCTGCGCCTCGCATCCTTCTGATCCAAAATCTCATCCTTGAGACCAGACCAAGGGTTAGTGATCGAAAGTTCATATTGCCATATCGCAAACTTAAAGACTGCTGAGAGCATCCCCAGCGCCTTGTTTAAAGTGTCAGCCTTCCAATTTGGATTACTGCGTTCAAGAACCTCTTTATGTTGACTAGCCCTCAGTCGATTAAAATCAGTTATCAAATCATCAGGGCAGCCCAGAGCGTTTATGGCTCGCCATATTAGTCGTTCATGCTTCTTCTGGTTGGCAGGTGTTCTCTTCTTCTTCCTTGCGTTAACCTTCAGATACACCTCCGTTGCTTCTGTGATGGTTGGAGTAATCGATAACCCCTTGTCTCCATTCAGGACTTTATACGCTTGATACCAAGGGTTCCTTTTATCAATCTCATATTCAGTATCCGAGCCACCGCGATCATTGGGTTTGCCATCAACCTCGGTATAGCCCGGCAAAACATCCAACCATTGCTCTTTCCACTCATCTTGCTTCTGGAAGAACTTAAGGGCGTCTTTCTTGTTCGTAGGTATTTGTTGTGGATGTATGCCCTCTCGAACCAGAATATCCCTAGCTGCTTCGTTTAGATGTTCTGTTGGAAGAGCTTTACCCTCAAGCTGTTGGCCCAAACGCTTAGCCTTGGCCTCGAACTCCAAATTGATTGCAGCGGCTTTTCTGTATGCCAGTGCATAATCCTTCGTCTCCAACTTCACTTTCTCTGAAGTCTTACCCCACAAGTGAACCAACTTCTTGGGCACATCTCTTCGATAACTCCATGTCTCTCTGACAGGTGACTGCTTAAGATAGCTTGGCTTGCGCATGGAATTCGTACCAAATATGGGAGTAACTTCGTACCAAATAGACTAAGTAAAATCAATATAACAAGCGTATAAAGGGACTTTCGGCTAAAAATTGAGTCTCGTTCTGGGCGCATTACCAGCAGCAATGGCTGCTGCTGAGCAAAACCGTGATCTGCTTTGTCCGCAAGGATCCGGCGCTGAAGCAGCATGGGTCGACGCCACTAAGGTGATCGCAGCCAAATCCATGAACGAGGTCGTTCGCCACTTTACCGGGCAGGCACCGTTGGAACCTGCAACAGCGGGTCAAATCGCACAGACCAACAGCATACCGGATCTGCGCGATGTCAAAGGGCAGGAACGAGCAAAACGCGCCCTTGAAGTCGCTGCTGCCGGGCGGCACCATCTATTGATGGTCGGCACGCCCGGTTCAGGGAAATCTATGCTGGCCGCCCGCCTGCCCGGAATATTGCCCCCACTTTCCGCCATAGAGGCCCTTGAGACATCAATGATCCACTCGCTTGCTGAGCTGCTTGATGCTGGCGGTGTTTCCATGGATCGTCCTTTTTCGCGAACCGCATCACACAGCGTCCATGGCGGCGATCATCGGCGGCGGTCGCGCCGCAAAGCCGGGCGAGGCATCTCTGGCCCATAATGGCGTTTTGTTCATGAACGAGTTTCCCGAATTTCCGCGTGCTGTTCTAGAAACCCTGCGCCAGCCAATCGAAACCGGAGAGGTTATGATTGCGCGCGCCAACAACCATGTGAAATATCCATGCAAGTTCATGCTGGTGGCTGCGGCTAACCCCTGCAAATGCGGGTATCTCAGCGATGCGGCACGCGCCTGTGGGCGCGCACCTGCATGCGGCGACGATTACCTTGGCCGCATCTCAGGCCCGCTGATGGATCGCTTTGACCTGCGCGTCGATGTGCCGCCTGTCAGCTTTGCCGATCTGGACTTGCCCGCCGCGGGTGATGATACCGCCACTGTCGCGGCCCGCGTTACCGCCGCCCGAGCGCTACAAGTGCGCAGGTTCCAAGGCACCCCATATCGAAGCAATGCCGACCTTGCCGGTGCCGCACTTGAGGAATGCGCCACGCCAGATGCAGAGGGTCAAGCCCATTTGACCAAGGTTGCCGAACGCTTTGGCCTGTCCGCACGCGGCTATCACCGAGTTCTGCGCGTAGCTCGGACAATAGCCGACCTTGATGGCACCAAAGCGCTGCAGAAATCCCATGTTGCCGAGGCTATAAGCTACCGTATCCCAATGCTTGCAATAGCCTGAGCTATCGGGTGCTCGTACGTGCCTTGATCCATATGCTCAGCATGTCCAGCGTTCGCCCCGCCTCGGGCAAAAGGTTGTGAAACAGCGGCCATACATGCGGCAAATTGTGCGCTACCTCTAACGTGACAGACACTCGCTGAGCTTTTAGCCGGGCGGCCATCCTGCGGCTATCATCCAACAATATTTCTGTATCGCCCACGGTCAGCCACACATCTGGCGCACCCCTGAAATCAGCTTTCAACGGTGTTGCACGCGGGTCATCCACGCGATGCCCTGCCAAATAGTGCGCTGCCATATCAGAGGTGCGGTGCGCAGGCAAAACTACATCTTCCCGAGCATTCGACACCATGCTGCCACCGGTAAACCCTAGGTCAGTGAGCGGCGAAAAGGCAAATGTACCGGCAGGCAGCGGCGCACCGTCTGCGATCAACAGCGCCAACAGAGCCAGCGCAAGGCCACCGCCCGCACTGTCACCCCCCATCACTAAACGACTGGGATCCATCCCCTGTGCAAGACAGGCATAATAAGCCGCAAGAGCATGATCCACTGCAGCGGGAAAGGGTGCTTCGGGCGCGAGAGGGTACTCGGGCAGAACTGCCACGGCACCCGTACGTTGCACAAGTGTGCCCAGCATCGCCGAATGCGTCCGTGGATTGCCAAAGACATAGCCACCACCGTGAAAGTACAGCACCCGTAATCCTTCATCAGCCCCCTGTGGCGCAATATGCAACGCGCGCCCGGGCCCAAGCGTTTGCCAATCCATTCGGGTTCCAAAAGGCGCATGAAAGAAAACCCGTGATTTCAGGTCAAAGCTGCGACGCAGCTTTTCTGGCGCCTTGGCGCGCGAAAGGTGCGTCTTTTCAGTCAGCCGCAAATACGGATTTAGCAATCGCGCCTGCCAACTTAATCCAGGCATCGCGCCTCAATCGCCTGCCATATCTTTGCGGCTATGTTCGCTTTGTCGAATCGCTCTAATTCCTGAATGCCAGTGGGCGAGGTCACGTTTATTTCAGTCAGGTAATCGCCAATCACGTCTATCCCGACAAAGATTTGACCCTTTTTACTTAAAAGCGGGCCAATGGCAGCGCAAATTTCACGGTCGCGGTCAGTCAGTCCAATCTTTTCAGGTCGGCCACCCACATGCATATTCGACCGCGTTTCGCCCGCGGCCGGAACCCGGTTGATCGCACCCACAGCCACACCATCCACGAGGATCACACGCTTATCGCCCTTAGACACATCAGGTAGAAATCTTTGCACAATGAGTGGTTCGCGCGAAAAGCCAGAAAACAATTCATGCAGCGATGTCAGGTTGCGGTCGTTTGCGTCCAGCCGGAATACACCCGCCCCACCATTTCCGTAAAGCGGTTTCAAGATCACATCCCCATGCTTGGCCTTGAACGCTTTAATCGTTTCAAGATCACGCGCGATGGTCGTCGGTGGCGTGAGCTCTGGAAAGTCCAGAACCATCAGCTTTTCAGGATAGTTGCGCACCCAGAACGGATCATTCACCACCAAAGCATGCCCGCGCAAGCGATCAAGCAGATGGGTCGACGTTATGTAATGCATGTCAAATGGCGGATCCTGACGCAGCCAGATCACATCGAAATCAGCCAAGTCCACTTCGCGCTCAGCACCGAGGTGAGCATGATCGCCCTGCACGCGCTGCACGCTCAGATCATGGCCCCGCGCGGTGATGCGCCCCTCTTGATAAGCAAGATGATCAGGGGTGTAAAAGAAAAGACTATGTCCGCGGGCCTGTGCCTCTTCGGCCAGCCGAAAGCTACTGTCGGCATTAATGTCAACGGCCCCGATTGGATCCATCTGAAAGGCAATTTTCATGGCAGGTCTCCGGCAAGTGCCATAATGAGATGGCGCAGCTAAAGCCAAGATGCAATGGCATAGCGCTGTGCGAATGCGCATCTGTTGCCATCAGAACTGGGCACTAAAGGCATTTTCCAAGATTTGCACAGCACCGCTGCCATTAACGAGCGCCACATCAAACCGCACATCGGTCAGGCTGCCATCCGGTTGGGTCGCTAGAAATTCCTCACCCGTGGCGTATAGACGCCGCACCTGCGCCGGGCGGACATGAGAAAGTGCGGTATCAAAATCACGGCTTTGTTTGACTTCGACAAAGACGATGCTGTTATCATCTCGAACGATCAGGTCAATTTCGCCACGCCTTCCACGCCAGCGTTGCGCAACAATTTGATGTCCCCGACGCCTATAATCCCGTGCAATCAGATCTTCGGCAGCCAGACCGGCATGATAGGACATGCGCCCGCTGTGAACCTTGTGCGGTGGAACAACCGGACGAGCCTTATTAAAAGACACGGTGAGGTGCCACAGTTGTCATTCAACGCGTTCCTTTCGCATCGTCATCAACCAAAACCAAATCAACACCCTGATCCAGTCACTTCGTCTTTCACAACGTCACCACCCATTACATCGTTTGCCGCGCGAACCTTGGTAAACTCAATAGCTCGCTGGTAAACTTGGCGTCGTGGAATATCCAACATTTCGGCTACAAAAGTCGCAGCGTCTTTTACAGACTTCTCATTCAGTGCCCAGCCTAACACTTCATCCATGAATTTTTCACGAACACCTTCTGACTTTCCTCGGTCAATCAAAACGACAATTTCGCCTTTAACGCTGACTTTGGCGTAGATTTCAGCCAATTCCCCCAGCGTGCCGCGTCGCGTTTCTTCGAATCGCTTGGTAAGTTCGCGGCAAACGGCGGCCTGCCGCGCTGACCCCAACACGTGTGCGGCATCGCGCAGCAACGCGCCCAACCGTTTAGGTGATTCGTAAAGCACTAGCGTCGCAGGTGCACCGGCAACGTCCGTCAACGCCTTTTGCCGCGCGCTTTTGGTGGCAGGCAGAAAACCAGCAAAGTGAAAGGCATCCGTTGGCAAGCCGGCCAACACCAACGCTGTCAGCACTGCTGACGGGCCTGGCGCACAGGTAACCGAGACACCGGCCTCGCGGGCAGCACGTGCCAGTTCGAACCCCGGATCGGCGATCAAAGGCATGCCAGCTTCTGACGCATAGGCCACACTGGCCCCGGCGCGCACACGCTCCAACAGCCGTGCCACAACACCGCCTTTGGAATGCTCGTGCAAAGCCTCAATCCAACGCCCGTTCAATGGCACAGCATGAATGTCCATCAATTTACGCAGGCTTCGCGTGTCTTCAGCGACCAGCACGTCTGCGGAGGCAAGTACATCAAGCGCACGCAAGGTGATGTCACGGGCGGTTCCGATTGGGACACCAACAAACCACACACCAGCAGACAGTGGGACCACGTTATGATTCAAAGCTGGACCCGCCTTTCCTGACGTCTATTATCGACTCTACAGCCGGGGCGTCCTGTGATGGAACGGTGCCCAACCTACAGGAGTTACAGCTACCATGTTCGCGTTTTTGAAATCCTTGCGCAAGAGAGCTTGGCTTGCCGCCGTTCCCGTAGCGGCCTTTATGCTGTCGGCCTGTGATCCAGCGGCCATTGGTGGCAGCACCGGACCCCGCTTCGATACAAGCAGACCTGTGCCTGTCGCACTTCTGGTGCCACGCGGATCAGAGCAGCTTAGCGACGGCCTTCTGGCACAAAACCTTGAGAATGCGGCACGTTTGGCCATGCGCGATCTGAGGGGCGTCGAGATTGACCTGCGCGTCTATGATACCGCAGGCAACGCACAAACTGCCGCGACCCAGGCGGCACAAGCGGTAAACGACGGGGCCAAGATCATTCTGGGGCCGCTCTATGCAGAGGCTGCAAATGCGGCAGGCGTCGCTGTGGCATCACGAAATGTGAACGTTCTGGCCTTTTCCAACAACACGACCATCGCAGGCGATAATGTTTTTGTGCTTGGGCCAACCTTTGACTCCACCGCGGCCAGGCTGGTTAGCCACGCCGTTCAAGAGGGCAATGACCGGATTGTCATCGTACATGCGCAAGACGTTGCCGGGCAGCTGGGCAGCAAAGCGATCCAACGCGCCATCGCGCGCAACGGCGCAACATTTGCAGGATCCGTTGGATACCCATTGTCACAACAAGATGTCGTCGCAGCCATACCGATCATCCGATCTACCATTAGCGAGAATGGAGCCAATGCAGTCTTTATGACCGCAACAACGGCTGCGGGCCTTCCCCTGCTTACACAATTGCTGCCAGAGGCCGGGGTCAGCCCGGAAACGACGCAGTATATTGGGCTCACACGGTGGGACATCCCACCGCAAACGCTGCAGCTACCTGGCGTGCAGGGCGGCTGGTTTGCATTGCCGGACCCGCAGCGCAGCGCAGCGTTCACAGCACAATACGAGGACGCGTATGAAGAAACCCCGCACCCGCTTGCCGGACTGGCCTTTGACGGCATCGCGGCTATCGGGGCGCTGGTCAGACAGGGCAACGTCGATGCCCTAAGCAGCGCGTCCCTGACGCAAAATGCTGGCTTCCAAGGCGCATCAGGCGTGTTCAGGCTGTTGCGGGACGGCACAAACGAGCGCGGCCTGGCGGTTGCGTCGGTAGATAACAAAAAAGTGATTGTGATCAGCCCTGCCCCGCGCAGTTTTGGCCGCGCAGGTTTCTAATCACATACCGGCTAAAGGCAGAACTTCATGGTAGAATATGCGCAACAATCGGCGTCGACCCCGGCATCAGAACCAGCGCATCTGATCTGTGCCAGATCTGACATTTTTGACGACATCGCATTTGACCAAGTGCTCAGACAGGCACGGAGAGACGCAACCCCGCAAGACGGGCGCACACGCATCATCGAACATCTGCGCGCAACACAGACCAAAGGCCGCGCTGCCATTGCCGCTGCTTTTCGAGCCAACCCATTTCAAAGTCGCCCCACCACCCGCGCCTATACGTATTTGACCGATCGAATCGTTGCTGCAGCACTAGAAACGGCACAAAACATGCTGCATCCCAACCCCACACCGACCAAGGGCGAACGGCTCGCCGTTATAGCCGTGGGCGGATATGGACGGGGCGAAATGGCACCGTTCTCGGATGTAGATCTGTTGTTCCTGACACCCTACAAGATAACGGCGTGGGCAGAGAATGTGATCGAAAGCACGCTCTACATGCTATGGGATCTCAAGCTGAAGGTCGGGCATGCCAGCCGCACCATCAAAGACTGCCTGCGTCTTGGTGCCGAAGATTTCACCATCCGCACTGCGATGCTTGAAAATCGGTTCCTATTGGGTGATGCCGCTTTAGCTGAAAATCTTGACGAACGCCTGCGATCCGATTTGTTTGCCGGCACGGAACGTGACTTTATCGAAGCAAAGCTCGCCGAACGCGACGCCCGCCACGAACGGCAAAAACAGCGTTATGTGGTCGAGCCGAACGTCAAAGAGGCCAAGGGGGGGCTGCGCGACCTGCAATCACTGTTCTGGATCGGCAAGTATATCCACAAAGTTCAGGACGCGGCCGACCTAGTGCCCCTTGGCCTGTTTACCCATGATGAATTTCGCACCTTTGTCGCAGCCGAAGATTTCCTTTGGGCCACCCGTTGCCACCTGCACTTGCTGTCGGGCCGTGCCACTGAACAGTTGACCTTTGACATGCAAGTTCTGGTCGCCGAGGCGATGGGGTTTAGCGACAAAGCCGGTCGGCGAGGGGTCGAACTGTTTATGCAAAAGTACTTTTTGCGGGCCACAGATGTCGGTGACATTACCCGTATCTTCCTGACCAAACTTGAAGAAACACACCTAAAGGCAGAGCCACTGCTTGAGCGCCTTTTCAAACGACGGCGCCAGATCAAGCCCGGATACGCTGTGATCCACAACCGTCTTTCAATAGCGAATGACAAAAGCTTTCTATCCGACAAGCTGAACCTACTTCGGCTGTTTGAAGAAGCGTTAAGAACCGGCATGCTCATTCACCCTGACGCCATGCGGCTGGTCAAATCCAATCTCAATCTAATAGATGATGGTGTGCGCAACGCCCCCGAAGCACGGCGCATTTTTCTCGATCTAATGTTAAAGCACGGCAATCCCGAACGGGCGCTGCGGCGCATGAACGAGTTGGGCATGCTTGCTGCCTTTATTCCCGAATTCGAACATATCGTCGCGATGATGCAGTTCAACATGTATCACAGCTACACAGTCGACGAACATATCATCCAATGCATTGCGCAATTAGCGATGATCGAAAAAGAGGAGCTGACCGAAGACTTGCCTGTCGCCAGTTCTATCCTCAATAAGGGCGTGAACCGGAAAATTCTGTATGTTGCGCTGCTTTTGCACGATATTGGCAAGGGCCGCGAAGAAGATCATTCAATCCTCGGGGCCAAAATGGTTCGCAAGATCGCACCTCGTCTTGGGTTGAAGCAAGACGAGGTCGAAATCGTCGAGTGGCTGGTGCGCTATCACCTGCTAATGTCGGACATGGCCCAAAAGCGCGACATCGCCGACCCGCGCACCGTGCGCGATTTTGCCAAGGCAGTGCAAACCGTCAAACGCCTCGACCTGCTGTGCGTGTTAACCGTCTGCGATATTCGCGGCGTAGGCCCCACTACTTGGAACAACTGGAAAGCGGTGCTGATCCGCGCCCTTTATCGCCAGACACGCCGCGCTCTTGAGGACGGAATGGAGGCGCTGAACCGTGAGAACCGTGGCGCAGAAGCGAAAAAGGCGCTGCGTTCTGCGCTGCTGGACTGGCCCCGCAAAGACCTGAAGGTCGAAACTGGGCGTCACTACGACCCTTACTGGCAGGGGCTGCATCTTACTGCGCATGTCACCATCGCGAATCTTCTGCGGGACATCGGCGAGAATGATATCGCGATGGACCTGCATCCCGACGAAGACCGCGACGCCACCCGCGCCTGCTTTGTCATGCACGACCACCCGGGTATCTTTGCGCGTCTGACGGGCGCACTGGCACTTGTCGGGGCCAATGTTGTTGACGCCCGCAGCTACACCACCAAAGACGGTTTCATTACCGATGCATTCTGGATTCAAGACGCAGACGGCAACCCATATGACATGACGCGCCTGCCGCGTCTGCGCAAAATGATCGAACGCACCCTCGCGGGCGAAGTGGTAGCCCGTGAGGCCATGCGTGACCGCGATCGCGTCAAAAAGCGAGAAAAGGCATTCCGCGTGCCCACCCATATTACTTTTGATAACGAAGGCTCCGACATCTACACTATCATTGAGGTCGATACCCGCGATCGCGCCGGGCTGCTGCACGACCTAAGCCGCACCTTGTCAGCGGCGAATGTATATATCGCCAATGCGGTCATCGCGACCTATGGCGAACAGGTTGTCGATACATTTTACGTCAAAGACATGTTTGGCCTGAAATATCATTCCACAAACAAGCAAAAGATGCTGGAAAAAAAGCTACGCAAAGCCATCGACGAAGGCACGGAACGGGCCATGGACTAATGGCAATCGGGCGAGAACCGTCCGTGGTCGCAACATCCACGCAATTGCATGCACAAGACCGCTGTTCCAAAGGACCACAATAGTGTATCGGTCGCCTCAAACCCAAACAAAAAGCAGGCATATGTTCGATCACTCCAAGCCGACGCAGCAACCATTTGAAGCACCAACAGCCAAAAAGTGGATTAGAATTCTATCTCATTACCGGGAACCCGACCTTGCGCGCAGTTCGTTTGAACTTGCCGTGACACTGGGCCCTTTTGTGCTATTGTGGATACTGGCGTGGTGGTCGATGTCAATTAGCTATTGGCTGACCTTTTCGATATCCGTGCTGAACTCTGGGTTTCTGCTGCGCCTGTTTGCGATCCAGCACGATTGTGGGCACGGCGCGTTTTTCAAGAATCGCACTGTAAGCGACTGGCTGGGTCGCGTGATCGGCGTGCTGACGCTGACACCGTATGATGTGTGGCGGCGCTCGCACTCGATTCACCACAGTTCATCAGGCAACTTGGGCCGACGTGGGATTGGCGACGTGCGCACCCTGACGACCGCAGAATATCGCGGCCTTAAATCAGGGGGCCGGTTGATATATCGACTTTACCGGAACCCAATTATCCTGTTCTGCCTCGGCCCCGGCTATCTATTTTTTATCCAGAACAGGCTGCCCTTGGGCCTGATGGGAAGGTTAAGATACTGGATAAGCGCAATGTGCACCAATGCCGCTATCTGTGCCTGGGTTGCGCTGATTGTGTATTTTGGTGGCCTCGTACCAATCCTTTTGATTTTCCTGCCCTCGACTTTACTGGCTGCAACCGCTGGGGTGTGGCTTTTTTACGTGCAGCACCAGTTTGAAACCACCCACTGGGAAGCTGAAAAGACTTGGGAAATGCATGATGCAGCGCTGCATGGCAGCTCGCACTATGTTTTGCCGCCTGTGCTGCAATGGGTCAGTGCGAATATCGGCATTCACCACGTGCACCATCTGTATAGCCGTATCCCCTTCTACAGATTGCCCCAGGTGCTACGTGATCATAGCGAACTGGCTGAGATTAATCGCATGACGATCCGGCAAAGCCTATCGAGCATCAAGCTGCACCTATGGGATGAAGATTCTAAACGACTGGTGTCTTTCGCACATGCCCGCACGCTTTAGCGGCAGACGCAATCAACCAAACGAAATCTGCGTTGCTCTTCATGATTTTAGCGCGCTGCGTTTTTTTGTTTCAGACCGTGTGAGATGATAAAAGCATTTCGCAAAGCGTTCTGGCACGCGAGCAACCAAAGATGGGTGGCCAAAATACTATCTTGATAGCAGCTCTTTTCTATCAAAACCGTCCTGAGAAAGGACGCCGCCGCATTTGTGCAAGAAGCAAAACCCAAAACCCTCGCACGGGTGTGTGCAGAAAATGTGGCGTTGATCCGGTAGATCTAAAGGGGCAGGATGAGACCACTGGTCAAAACGCGGTTGTCGCTATGTGATGCATTGATGATCTAGCGTCGTATATTGCGCCGCCGCGCATCAGGCGCTAGGCCGGATGTATGAAACCAATCCGCCTCATGTACGGCTTTGTCACCGTTGGCTTCTGGACCTTGGCCAGTCGGATCTTGGGGTTTGTGCGCGAAGTACTCATCCTGTCACTGATCGGCCCGGGGCCAGTGATGGATGCCTTTGTCGCGGCCTTTCGTCTACCAAACATGTTCCGACGTTTCTTTGCCGAAGGCGCGTTCAACGCAGCCTTCGTGCCCATGTTCTCGGCCAAGATAGAAGGCGCCGAAGATGCGCGCGCTTTTGGACAGGATGCGCTCAACTTGCTGGCGCTGGTGACGCTCGCGCTGACCGGGCTGGCCATGATATTCATGCCAACGCTTGTCTGGGCCACGGCGGGGGGCTTTGATACCCAGCGCTTGGACCTGACCGTCGGGTTCGGGCGTGTTGCATTTCCCTATATCTTCCTCATGTCCCTATCCGCACTCTTTTCAGGTGTGTTGAACGCAACGGGGCGGTTTGCTGTTGCCGCCGCAGCACCCGTGTTGCTGAACGTTGTGGCCATAGGCGCGATGGTTGCTGCGTGGGCCACGGATGCCGTTGTCGTCGACTGGCTGATTTGGGCGATCCCTGTGGCGGGGATTGCGCAACTGGCGCTGACGTGGCGTGCAGCAGCACGCGCCGGTTTTGCCCTGAAAGTGGGTCTGCCGAAATGGACCCCTGACATGCGTAAGATGGTCCAAACCGCCGTTCCTGCGGCATTGGCATCCGGTGTCATGCAGATCAACCTTGTGGTCGGTCAACTTGTGGCCAGCCGCTTTGACAGCGCTGTCAGCTGGCTCTTTGCCGCCGACCGGCTTTATCAACTGCCCCTTGGTGTTGTGGGCATCGCGGTTGGTATCGTGTTGTTGCCGGACCTGTCGCGCCGGCTCAAGGCCAAAGATGACACCGGAGCCCGCAACGCTTATTCTCGTGCGGCCGAGTTTTCCATGGCGCTGACCATCCCGTCAGCCCTTGCGCTTATGGTGATCCCACTACCGCTGGTTTCGGTGCTTTTCGGACGGGGCGAGACCGGCGTTGACGACGTTGCTTCGATTGCTTTGGCGGTGTCGATTTACGGCTTAGGTCTGCCCGCATTTGTGATGCAAAAAGTGCTGCAACCGCAGTACTTCGCACGTGGCGACACCAGCACACCATTCTACTTTGCGCTCATTGCAATGGTGATCAACGTGGTCATTGCTGTAGGGTTAGCACCAATAATAGGCTGGATGGCCCCTGCAATCGCCACCACTGTTGCTGGTTGGAGCATGATGTTTCTGCTTATTTGGGGATTGCGCGGCATGGGCGACGCGGCGCAGCTCGACCAGCGCTACCGCGAGCGCCTGCCTCGGATTGGTATCGCAGCTGTGATTATGGGAGGCGCTCTCTGGATTGGGGCCATTCCCCTGCTACCAGCGCTTGACGCACCCTATGTCCGCTACGTCGCCCTTTTAGTTCTGATCAGCATCGGTGCTATCAGCTATTTTGGGTCTGCGCACCTGCTTGGTGCACTGCGGTTGTCAGAAATCCGTCAGGCTATCCGCCGCTAGAGCGTGTTGCACCAAATCCGATTCGATCAACAGGCCCTAAGTATATGATTTCGAGTGTCAGTTTAGTTCAAAACCGGAGTCACTGTTGAGCGACATGCGCTAACGACGCCGCAGCACCGACATCAGACGCGTCATGCCACCCGGCATTACGAAAGCCGAGAGGACAAAGCCCGCTGTAAACCCGCTCAGTTCAGCGACCCATATATAGCCAACCTGAAAAAAGATGCCAAAGACCAGTTGGATACCCATAAGGAAACCGATCAGCGTAAAGGCCTGAGCCTGTGGCCCACCACTGTCGGCCAACCGCTGCCACAGCAAGAATGTATAGGCCCCGATCAACCCATAGACTCCAGGGTAGGCGCCGATGAGCCAAGATTGGTCCGTCACCAGCCCAAAGACCAGTGCCCCAACGACACCACACAGCACAAACAGCAGCACAACAGCCCAGCCGCCCATCACCTGGCCCACCATCTTGCCCATCGCCAGCAGGATTACCCCAGCAAACAGCGCCGAGGTAAAGCTGCCATGTAGAAAGGTATACGTCAGAAACCGCAAAAGGTGCTCTGGCAGCAAACGACCGTTCTTTATCATGAAATCAAACGCAGGACCGGAAAAACCGAATTCGTTGATCGCGACCAAGCGCCAGCCCACCGCAGCAGGTCCACCTATCACCCCCGCTTCACCAAGGCTGAACATGCCTTCTACTGCAGCCAGCACTCCGAACAAGAGCCACACAGGACCTGGCAATGCATTGAACGGGCTGGGATCAGCAGGGTGGGACATCGGGTATGGCTCCTTGACGCTACGTGCCACCATGGGTAAGCCAGCCACGCAGATTTGCCCAGAGGTTCCGATGTTTCAAACCCCCACTCCCGCGACTCAGTCCGACGCGATGTTCACACCGCGCGTCTTTTCCGGCATCCAGCCTTCGGGCGGTCTGACGCTGGGCAACTATCTTGGCGCGATCAAACGCTTTGTGCAGATGCAGGAGGAAGCCTATGAGACAATATATTGCATGGTTGACCTGCACGCGATCACCGTTTGGCAGGACCCAGCAGCGCTAGTGCACAACACACGCGAACTGGCTGCCGGTTTTATCGCATCCGGAATCAGCCCCGACAAATCCATCCTGATCAATCAATCTCAGGTCCCCGAGCATGCACAACTTGGCTGGATCTTTAACTGCGTTGCGCGAATGGGCTGGATGCAGCGTATGACACAATTCAAGGACAAGGCGGGGAAGAACGCCCAGAATGCATCGCTTGGCCTGTTTGGCTATCCAGCTCTGATGGCTGCAGATATCCTCGTTTATCATGCCACCCATGTACCAGTGGGCGAAGATCAAAAGCAGCATTTGGAGTTGACCCGGGATATCGCGGCCAAGTTCAACCACGATTACGGCGTCGACTTTTTTCCGATGGCAGAGCCGGTGATCGAAGGGGCCGCAACCCGCGTAATGTCGCTGCGTGATGGCACCAAGAAAATGTCGAAATCCGACCCATCCGATGCTTCACGCATAAACATGACTGACGACGCCGACACCATCGCGAAAAAGATCCGCAAGGCCAAGACCGACCCCGACGCGCTCCCCTCAGAAGCCAAAGGCCTTGAGAATCGTCCAGAGGCACGCAATCTGGTCAACATCTACGCCGCTCTGAGTGATCAAAGCGTCGATGAGGTTCTTGCAGAACACGGCGGCGCACAGTTCGGAGCGTTCAAACCCGCGCTGGCAGATTTGGCCGTCGCACATCTATCGCCGATCTCAACCGAAATGGCCCGCTTGATGGCCGACCCTGCCGAGATCGATCGCATCCTTGCCCGTGGTGCGGCTCAGGCCCGCGAAATCACTGGACCCATCCTCAAAAAGACTTATGAGATCGTGGGGATGGTTGGCCCCTAAGCGTCAGAAATATTGAGCTGCCGACCCGGGAATTTGGAAAGAAACCCGTTATCCCAGACAGCGGCTTTTGCCAAAATCACACTCACGCTCACCAGCGACAAAGATCTGATTGTGTCATTTAACTATAAAAAAAGCAGAGTGGCACCCGCAGTGTCTTAGGCAAGGATTTTACTACGCTGCTGCATTGAGGAGTGCGCCAGCGCAGCAATGCCAAGTTTTTCGGACGGTTTTATGATAAAAACGGTACACTACCTAATTTCTCAGCCTGTCACCGACTGTGCATCAGGCAAAGCACTGCCCTGAACTTGAAGTATAGCATTCCTCCATACACTGTATGTTTTGGTGTTTTGCCCTAAATAATCTCCAAACGTGCCGCTCACGCAGCTAACGCATATCATGGACAAGACATCATCACTCCTGCACCTTACCACCGATCAATTCTCGGAGGATTCCCATGCACACCGGTTTTTATCATGATGAACGCACCCTATGGCACGCAGGCGGCAACTACGCCTTCACGATGCCGATCGGCGGATTGGTGCAGCCTTTGGCCGCAGGTGGTTTGCCTGAAAACCCAGAAACCAAGCGTCGCCTTAAGAACCTGATGGAGGTCACAGGCCTGCTAGGTGAATTGGCTGTCACATCTGCTTTGACTGCAAGCGATGACCAGCTTCTGCGCGTCCATCCCGCAAGCTACATAAATGAATTCAAATGTTTGTCTAATAATGGCGGAGGTGAGCTTGGGCTTCGCACCCCATTTGCTGCCGGTGGGTTCGAAATCGCGGCCCTGTCTGCGGGCCTTTCTATCGCCGCTGTTAACGCCGTCTTGGACGGCACGCACCACAATGCCTATGCGCTCAGCCGCCCGCCTGGGCACCACTGTCTACCCGATTTTCCAAATGGCTTCTGCCTTTTAGCAAACATTGCCATCGCAATAGAGGATGCCAAAACCACACGCCCCGACCTTAGGGTCGCAGTGCTGGATTGGGACGTGCATCACGGCAATGGGACCGAAGCGATCTTTTATGACCGCTCTGATGTGCTCACGATCTCTTTGCATCAAGAAGGTAACTATCCGCTTGATACCGGCATGTCTGAGGATCGCGGAACAGGCGCAGGCACAGGGTATAACATCAATTTGCCGCTTCCAGCCGGCTCAGGCCACACTGCTTACCTGCACGCGCTCGACCACATCGCACTTCCTGCCATTAAGGCGTTCCAGCCTGATCTGATCATTGTTGCCTGTGGCTTTGATGCAAGCGCCGTCGACCCGTTGGCCCGCATGCTTGCCACGGCCGACACCTTTCGCCAAATGACCCTGAAAACCAAGGCATTGGCCAAAGACATCTGTGACGGAAAACTGGTGCTGGTACATGAAGGTGGCTATTCAGAAGCCTACGTGCCCTTTTGCGGTCATGCCACGATCGAGGCCCTGTCCGGCAGCGCCATCACTGCCCCAGACCCACTTGCCCAAACCCTAAGCGTCCGCCAACCCAACCCACGTTTTGATGCGTTTTTACGTGCAGAAATTGACCGAATGGCGCAAGAACTGACTCTCTGACACCTTGCGATTGAACCGCTATACTACAACATGTGAAACAATTGAAAAAGGCGTAACATATGCCCGTTCCCAATCCTCAGGCGCTTGCCTTTCTTCAGTCGCGCAGGTCTCGGCCTGCCAAGACCCTTGCGGCGCCCGCGCCAACGCGCGAACAGCTTGAACCCTTATTAATGGCTGCCGCGCGCACGCCAGATCACGGCAAACTTGAACCCTGGCGTTTCATCGTGATTCAGGGCGGCGCAATGCCCCGCCTTGCCCACATTGCTCAGGCGCGTGGCACCGCTCTTGACCTCAATCCAGATCAGATCGTCAAAGGCCGCACGCAGTTTGATCAGGGGCATCTGGCCGTAGCCGTCATCGAGATGCAAAAACCGTCTGAGAAAATCCCTGCGCTCGAACAAACATACTCCGCCGGGGCCGTATGCCTTGCTCTTCTGAATGCAGCGCTTGCCGCTGGATGGGGGGCAAACTGGCTGTCAGGCTGGCCAAGCCACGATCGCGAATTCATGCGCCAGGGCTTGGGCTTGGCTGATCATGAACGGATCGCTGGATTCATCCATATCGCCACCGAAACCAGCAGCCCGCCGGACCGACCACGCCCTAATCTAGGGACCATAACCGATTGGCTCGCCTCATGATCCTGTCATCCTTTTTTGCAGCGCTTGGACAGATCGCAGACCCGCGGTTTCGACGCGTTATTTGGCTAGGAATTGCCCTGACCGTCGCCCTTTTGGTCGTGGCTACATCCGGTTTTGTCTGGTTGATCGGCACGCTGATGGCCGAAACTGTCGATATGCCATGGGTCGGTGAAATCACCTGGCTCGATGACATTGTCACATGGGGATCATTCTTTTTGTTTCTGGGCCTATCCGTCTTTCTGATGATCCCAGTCGCGTCGGCAATCACGTCGATGTTCCTTGATCAGGTCGCGCAAGCAGTTGAAGACAGACACTATCCGGGCTTGCCCACCCCGCGGTCTGTGCCATTTGGCGATGCAGTCATAGACACGCTCAATTTTCTGGGTGTTTTGATCGCGGCAAACCTGCTGGCGCTGATCTTGTATGTGATGTTTCCACCGGCCGCGATTTTCATATTTTGGGGTTTGAACGGGTTCTTTCTGGGGCGCGAATATTTCACTCTGGCTGCCATGCGCAGAATGCCTCGTGACGAAGCCAAGCAATTGCGTCGCGCCCACACCAGAACCATATGGCTCGCAGGCACGTTAATGGCCGTGCCACTGTCAATCCCTTTGATAAACCTTCTGATCCCCATTCTGGGGGCCGCCACGTTTACCCACATTTTTCATCGGGTTACAGGGGCGGCAGGGCGCGATCAAACCAGTTCATATCACTAAGTGAAACCCACCCCGACAGGATAACACCTGCAACGATCAACCACAAAACAGCAGCTACACCTGTCACAATCCAAGCCTTGCGCTTAAGATTGTGAACCTGCGGGGCCCCCGCGTGTGTGCCCGGTTCGACAGCACCCAGATCACCTTGGGTCTGCACCTTGATTGGGAGTGAGATCAAAAAACACATCCACCAGATCACTGCATATAGAACAAGAGCTGAGGTAATATCCATGATTACACCTGTTCCAACTCAACGAGACAGCCATTGAAATCCTTGGGGTGCAGAAACAAAACAGGTTTCCCATGCGCACCAATCTTGGGCTCTCCGGAGCCAAGCACTCGGGCACCTGTTGATTTCAAGTGATCACGCGCAGCGATTATATCATCAACCTCGTAACAGACATGATGGATGCCGCCCGAGGGATTTTTTTCAAGAAATCCGTTAATCGGACTGTCGTCGCCCAGTGGGTACAACAATTCAATCTTGGTATTGGGCAGTTCGATAAAGATGACGGTCACACCGTGGTCAGGTTCGTTTTGGGGCATACCCACATTTGCCCCCAAAGCAGAGCTATACTGCGCGGCCGCGGCTTCAAGGTCGGGCACGGCAATCGCCACGTGGTTAAGTCGTCCGATCATCGTCAGGCTCCTGGAATTCTAGGTTCGGCCCCTTATCGCCAAGGCGAAAGCCACACGCAAGGCCACGCGTTAACTTGCTGTTAGCCATAGACAGATAACGATTGAGTCGCCGCAAGTGCAGGAGGAAGTTATGGATACGATTGACCCGTTCAAACCCAACTACCCCGCCCCGACAGCGATGCGCCCGCTGCTGGGCCTTACTGTCCTGGTAATCGAAGACAGCCGTTTTGCATGTGAAGCGATGCGACTTCTTTGTTTGCGCAGTGGCGCACGAATTCGGCGCGCCGATACACTGCGCGCTGCGCGCAGGCATCTTCAGGTCTATCGGCCCAGCATCGTGATCATCGATATTGGCCTGCCCGATGGCAACGGAGCTGACCTGATCCGCGAACTTTCCATCGCTTCGCCGCGTCCGGAGTTAATCCTTGGAACATCAGGGGATGACAACAGCGAGGCCATCGCCATGGAGGCTGGCGCCGATAGTTTTTTGGCCAAACCAATAACCTCACTCGGTGCATTTCAGGATCGCATTCTTTCCAACCTGCCGGATGATCGACGCCCAATGGGTCCGCGCCCTGTTGCGCAAGATGTGGTGGAACCAGACCCAATTGCATACCGCGATGACATGGCGCACGTAGCCGACGTACTGGATAACGCTAAAGGCGCCGCAGACGCCCACGTGCTGGATTATATTGCGCAATTCCTTGGCGGTGTTGCCCGCAGTGCTTCGGACGATGATTTGGTTCTGGCTACGGATGCGCTGGCGGCGAAACGCGCGCGCGGCCATGCAGTCCTATCCGAGCTGGCCACAGTAGCGGGGCTGGTCCAAGCCCGGTTGGCACAGAAAATAGCAATCTAACTGGGAAACCGAGGGCATCAGCCGTCAGAGTGACGAGCCGCGTGCCCCAGCATACACGCTGTCGCGCCGGCTAACCTTTGATCAGTGGGTCACTTGCCACCCGGACCAGGCGGGTCAAGTCGGCGAGGCTTTCGATTTGCTGCCCCGCATCATCAAAGTTTGATAACGCCAACCAAGCGGCAAAAGCCTCTTTCAAAGCGGACCATTCGCGATCAATGACCGCAAACCATGCGGTGTCACGATTGTGGCCCTTGACGACAGTGGCCTGCCGAAAAATACCCTCGTAGCTGAACCCAAACCTTTGCGCCGCCCGCCGCGAGCCAAGGTTCAACGCATCACATTTCCATTCAAAGCGCCGATATCCAGCGTCAAACGCCCATGCCATCATACAAGACAGCACTTCCGTCGCAGCGCGTGTGCGCTGCATGGCCGGGCTAAAATTTATATGTCCTACCTCAATGCTGCCCGCATCGGGCGAGATTCGTAAAAAGCTGGCGACCCCCTCGAACTGACCGCTGTCAGTGTTGCGAATGGCATAGAACTGCGTAGTCGCGTCTTTTTCGGTCTCGCTCACCCAACGGTGATACTGCGATGACGAAGAAAAAGGGCCGTAGGGCATATACTGCCAAACGTGATCGTGCCCCACGAACGCAAGGAAAAGCAGAGCCGCGTGCTTATCGGCCACCAATGGTTCCAGAGTACAGAAGGTGCCATGCAAAACCGTCTGGTCATCCGGCGTGGCGGGCGGCGCCCAATCAGGAACCGGCTTGGAATTTACTTGGTATAGGACTGACATAGCCTGACACTAGTCACAGATACATGCAAACCCCAAGCTGTTTCGCGTCTGCTATCAGGCCCGAAGTCAGCACTGATTGCAGCGCTCAGATCAAAGATCAAGCCATCCTGTGAACACTTTACACGATACCGGCCACCTCACTTAAGTGGCCGCAGGCAAGGGTCTAATCCTGCGGAATGATCCGCAAACCTAGTTCCATCAACTGATCGCTCATCGGTTCTGACGGTGCGCTCATCATCAGGTCTTCGGCACGTTGATTCATCGGGAATAGGATCACCTCGCGGATGTTTTGTTCACCCGCCAGCAACATGACGATTCTGTCGATGCCTGCAGCACAGCCGCCGTGGGGCGGCGCGCCGTATTGGAATGCGTTGACCATCCCGCCAAACCGTTTGCGCACTTCGTCTTCGTCGTAACCTGCAATTTCAAAGGCTTTGAACATGACTTCAGGGCGGTGGTTCCGGATCGCGCCCGAAACCAGTTCATAACCATTGCACGCCAGATCATATTGATAGCCCAACACATCCAGCGGATCGCCCTGCAACGCTTCCATTCCGCCTTGCGGCATCGAGAACGGGTTGTGTTCAAAATCGATCTTGCCTGTTTCCTCGTCTTTCTCGTAGATCGGGAAATCCACGATCCAAGCAAAGGCGAACCGGTCGGTATCGGTCAGGCCAAGCTCTTCGCCGATAACGGTGCGCGCACGCCCTGCAACACCTTCGAAAGCCTTTGGCTTGCCGCCAAGGAAAAAGGCCGCATCGCCCAAACCAAGGCCTAATTGCTGGCGAATAGCCTCGGTGCGCTCTGGCCCTATGTTTTTGGCCAGCGGTCCGGCAGCTTCCATGCCGCCCTCAATCTCGCCCGATTTCAGCTTGGCCTGCGCGTCTTTGACCGTGATGCCCAACTCTTGTGCCACAGCGTCGGCCGTCTTGTCCCGCCAGAAAATATACCCCATGCCTGGCAGTCCCTCTTTCTGGGCAAAGGCGTTCATGCGGTCACAGAATTTGCGGCTGCCGCCCGACGGTGCAGGTATCGCGCGGATCTCGGTGCCGTCCTGCTCAAGCAATTTGGCGAAAATTGCAAATCCAGAGCCACGGAAATGATCTGAAACAACCTGCATCTTGATTGGATTGCGTAGGTCGGGCTTGTCGCTGCCGTACCACAGCGCAGCATCGCGATAGCTGATCTGTTCCCAAGTTTGATCCACCTTGCGCCCGCCGCCAAACTCTTGGAACACACCAGCGATAACCGGTTGGATCGTGTCGAAAACATCCTGCTGCGTGACAAAGCTCATCTCGAGGTCGAGTTGGTAAAAGTCGGTCGGCGATCGGTCTGCACGGGGATCTTCGTCGCGGAAACACGGCGCGATCTGAAAATATTTGTCAAAGCCAGACACCATCAGCAGCTGTTTGAATTGCTGCGGGGCTTGTGGCAGGGCGTAAAACTTGCCCGGATGCAGCCGCGACGGCACCAGAAAATCGCGGGCACCCTCGGGGGACGAGGCCGTGATAATCGGGGTCTGATATTCTCGAAAGCTTTGATCCCACATCCGCTTGCGGATCGATGACACAACGTCAGAGCGCAGCGCCATGTTGGCTTGCATCTTTTCGCGGCGCAGATCGAGGTAACGGTAGGTCAGTCGCGTTTCTTCGGGGTATTCCTGATCGCCAAACACCATCAAAGGCAATTCACCAGCGGGGCCCAACACTTCGAGGTCACGTACGTAGATCTCGATCTCGCCTGTGGGCAGTTTGGGATTGATCAGACTTTCATCGCGGGCTTTCACCTCGCCGTCTATACGAATGCACCACTCGCTGCGCAATTTCTCCACTTCGGTAAACACTGGGCTGTCGCCGTCGCATAAAACCTGTGTCATGCCATAATGGTCGCGCAGGTCAATGAACAGCACCCCGCCATGATCGCGCACGCGGTGCACCCAGCCCGACAGGCGAACTGTTTCACCCACATTTGCCGAGGTCAGCGCAGCGCAGGTGTGAGAGCGGTAAGCATGCATGTTTTCTATCCCCATCTAGGCCCGGTTCAAATATCGGCGCAGGTACATCTGTCACGCAGGGGAAAGTCAAGGCAACAAAGGGAGATTGGCCATGATATACGAATGCGTCTTGTCGTGATGTCACAGCCCAAAGGGACGATCGCATAATTGATAATTTCGCCCAAGGTGAATTTGTGCGCCGCAAAGTGCTGGGCGATGCCCTTGTTGACAGGGCCAATGCCGCCTGCACCAAGCTAGACAAGCAGATCACGGCAATGGAACCCCTCAATGAAAGACAGATCTTTTAGTACGAATATTAGGCGATGTTTCGCAATTTCCGCCTGAGCCGTGACCGCCCCTTACCCCGCCAAGGTCATGCCACGCGGATAATCTGGAACGTGCCGTTGTCATTGCAGCGGTTCATGAGAGCGATGCGAATGTGGAATTTGGCGGTCTGGGTCTTTCGTCATGATGCATGCACCGAATGCTTTGGGGAAGCGCATCCTCGCCTCGATCCGGTGGCGGGCATGGTATCTAGTCCCGCGCCTGCGAAGGCTCAACCCATCTGATTTCAGTAGCTGTGAGAATATTGCCTACGCGCCGTCCACGTGTCGTTGCGCAAGTTGCGCGCATACCAATCGTTCCAGTGCTTCTCAAACGTGTATTAATCCACGTTATGCCCAAGCCGTACTTCTTGCTGCAAACGCAAGTATTCGGCCTGTGTGAACGCATACGCATCTTCATACTTTGCCAGTTTTGTGCTGCCTGTGATGTAGCCTTTGTGCCCAGCTACTTTTAGCTGCGTATATAAGTATAGCTGACGTTGGTTTTTTGAGTTCGGCACATTAACAGACAGATTGCGCTGAAAGAGCACAAGCGCGCTGCTATAATACTCCATGCCTGTTTTCGTAAAACGCCGCTCGTTGCCTGCCAAATACATGGGTTTACTGCTACGATTATACTGAAACCGCCAATCTAAAACGTCAATAAGATCAGCATTCTGCTAACAATAAAAAACGCCCACTCTTGCAAGTAGGCGTTTGATATTCTCTGATGATTTCGTCGTTCGAGCTTAACGTTTAGAGAACTGGAAGCTCTTACGCGCTTTGGCCTTACCGTATTTCTTACGCTCGACCACACGGCTATCGCGGGTCAGGAAGCCTGCAGCTTTCAAGGCACCGCGCAGCGAAGGATTGTAGAGTTGAAGCGCCTTGGACACACCATGCTTAACTGCACCGGCCTGGCCAGAAAGCCCACCACCCTTTACGGTCGCAACAACGTCAAATTCTCCTTCGACACCGGCCACACTAAACGGCTGGGCGAGGATCATTTGCAGCACAGGGCGCGCAAAATAGGTGTTCATGTCTTTGCCGTTTACGGTGACCTTGCCGGAACCAGGCTTGATCCAAACGCGTGCCACTGCGTCTTTCCGCTTTCCGGTAGCATAAGAGCGACCAAGTTCGTCACGAACAGGTTCACGCGGGGTCAATTCTGTTTCTGAAGGGGCGACAACGTCGCCAGCCACAGCCTGAAGATCTTCGAGTGTGTTGATTTCGTCAGACATGCTCATGCGCTCCGCGTGTTTTTCGCGTTCATGGATGCAACATCCAGAACTTCGGGGCTCTGCGCCGCGTGTGGGTGATCAGCGCCTGCATAGACGCGCAGGTTGGTCATGATCTGACGGCTCAGACGGTTACCGGGAAGCATACGCTTGACCGCCAAGGTCACGACGCGCTCTGGGTGCTTTCCCTCAAGCATCTGCTCTTTGGTGCGCGATTTGATGCCACCGGGGTGACCGGTGTGCCAATAGTGATGCTCTTGGCGTTTGTTGCCGGTCAGCTGCACTTTTTCCGCATTGATGATGACGACATTGTCGCCACAATCCATGTGCGGTGTGAAGGATGGCTTGTGCTTGCCACGCAGGCGCATGGCGACAATCGAAGCAAGACGGCCCAGCACCACGCCTTCGGCGTCGATGATGATCCATTTCTTTTCGATGTCCGCAGGTGTTGCGGTAAAGGTTTTCATGTGTCGCTTCCCTAAAGGGTCGAATTTCGGATTGAGCGGTTATATTGGCAGCCTTGCGGCAGGTCAATGGCAACTCATCACATTAATATGCTTAATTTCAATGGCTTACAAATAAGGTATTCAAATACCCCATTTGAATACGCTATTCACCAGCTTCCTCTGGCAGGCCAACGCCTGCTGGCGGGATCGCATAGGTCAAGCTCGCGCGCGCCACCGGCGCGTCCATTCCTTCGGAGTAGATCAGCACATCCGACACCGACAATTGCTTGCCAAGCTTCAACAAGCGACCATGCGCGATTAGATCGACGCCTGCTGCCGGCTTACGCATGAAATCAATTGAACAATTGGTTGTCACTGCCAACGCGCGCGGGCCGATTTGGCTCAAGGTTACCATGTACGCCGCCAAATCTGCCAGGCCGAACATGGCAGGGCCCGAGATTGTGCCCCCGGGCCGCAAATGACGATCTTGCACGATCAAACGCATGATCACGCCGGTGTCGCTGACCTCTTCGACATGGAACTCACCGGCCACTTCCACAAATACCGTTTGCAAAAATGCGTTCATCTGCTCTGCATCCATAACGACGGTCATGCTTTTCCTCTCTTATTGATTGCCCTAGACTTCACTGACAATGCAGCGGAGGGCAAGATGACAATTCTGGAACGTGAAGTCACGGGCGCAGTGGCGCATTTGACGATGAGTGCACCGGATCGGCTGAATGCCCTTTCCGACGAAATGATCGCAGCGCTGCATGGCGCACTGGATGAGATTGCAGAAGATCGCAATATTCGCGCAGTTATCCTTTCTGGCGCGGGCAAGGCGTTTTGCGCGGGCCATGATCTAAAGCAGATGACAGCTGGACGACAGGCTGAAGATGGCGGGCGCGCCTATTTCAAGGATTTGTTTGACCGGTGCGCTGCCATGATGGCGCGCGTGCAGTCTCTGCCACAGCCAGTGATCGCTCAGGTGCACGGAATTGCAACAGCGGCCGGGTGCCAGTTGGTGGCAACCTGCGATCTGGCCGTAGCCGCCCAAGGCACACGCTTTGGCGTCAACGGTGTCAACATCGGGCTGTTCTGTTCGACGCCGATGGTAGCGCTCAGCCGCAACATCCCGCGCAAGCAGGCTTTCGAGATGCTCACAACCGGAGACTTCATAGAGGCCGACCGCGCAGCCGCTCTGGGCCTAATCAATCGCGCCGTGTCACACGATACTCTTGCAGACGAGACACTGGCGCTGGCCACACAGATTGCGGACAAACTGGCAATTGCGGTCACATTCGGAAAAGAGGCGTTTTACACGCAGATGGAAATGCCCGTGGCAGAGGCCTATGTCTACACAGGCGAAGTGATGGTGCAGAACATGCTGCACCGCGACACAAAAGAAGGTATCGCTGCCTTTATCGACAAACGGCCGCCGGATTGGTCCCAATGACGCGGACCAAAGCGTTATGCGAAAAACCTGAAGCAGCTAACGCTGTAATTGCAATCTAACCGTAGGATTTGCAAACACTGGTCGAGCCCGGTTCACGCGCCGCTATGGTCGATCGACCTTGTACAAGATGCGATCAAAAAACCTTGTAGGTCATCGTCGTCAATGACCGTTCAATCCCCGGAATGCCGAGCAACTCATCGTTGATATATTTGCCGACGTCCTTGTCTGCCGGAATATAGACTTTCATCAGCAGGTCAAAATCACCCGATGTCGAATATAATTCGGAGTGGATTTCGCGCAGCGCGATGTCTTCGGCAACTTTGTAGGTGCTGCCGGGACGACACCGGATCTGGATAAAGACGCAAGTGGACATAAGACACACCCTTTCAAAGTGGTGGACGCGTTGCAGTGACACCGATTAGTGACACGAGCGCCGCGCCTGATGCAAGACATCTGCGCAGGGCTTGGCAGCGCTGGTCTGGGCCCCTAAAGAGAGTGCGAAATCATTTCTCAATGCCGGAGGCCGCCCATGCGCCGCGCCACGCTTACAAGAAGAACTGCCGAAACCGATATCTCGGTCGAACTCAATCTCGATGGGACCGGAGCATATGACAACCAGACCGGCGTTGGTTTTTTTGACCACATGCTGGATCAGCTGTCGCGTCATGCGCTAATCGACATGACCGTGCGCTGTTCGGGCGATCTGCATATCGATGATCACCACACGGTTGAAGATGTGGGCATTGCCATAGGTCAGGCCCTGACGCAGGCTATTGGCGACAAGCGCGGAATTGCCCGCTATGGTTCGTGCCTTTTGCCGATGGACGATGCGTTGGTTCGGGCCGCGCTTGATCTGTCTGGCCGTCCGTTTCTGGTTTGGAACGTTGCGATACCAGCAGCAAAGATCGGCACTTTTGATACTGAATTGGTGCGCGAATTCTTTCAGGCGCTGAGCACTCATGCTGGCATCACGCTGCATGTGGACATGCTGCATGGCCTCAACAGTCATCATATTGCCGAAGCGACCTTTAAATCCGTGGCCCGCGCCTTGCGCGTCGCACTGGAGGTAGACCCGCGCAGCGCCAGCGCCATTCCTTCGACCAAGGGCGCGCTATGAGCCTTACGGTTCTGATCGACTACGAAAGTGGCAATCTGCACTCGGCCCAAAAGGCGTTTGAACGTATGGCCCGCGAAGCGGATGCCGGCACCGTTGTTGTGACATCAGATGCCGATGTCGTGGCCCGTGCCGACCGGATCGTATTGCCCGGTGATGGCGCCTTTCCGGCCTGTGCTGCGGCCTTGCGCGGCGCGAGCGGCGTTTACGATGCGTTGGTCGAAGCAGTCGAGGTGCGTGGTCGCCCGTTTCTCGGCATCTGTGTCGGTATGCAGCTCATGGCTGATCTTGGCTGCGAATACACCGATACACCCGGCCTTGGGTGGGTTACAGGCGCTGTCGTGCCGATCAGCCCGGATGATCCTACCCTAAAGGTGCCACATATGGGCTGGAATGATCTACATCTGGATGCGAGCCACCCAGTGTTTAACGGGATCAAAAATGGCGATCACACGTATTTTGTGCACTCCTACCATTTCAAAGTTTCGGATCCTGCAACCCGCCTTGCGCATGTCGAATATGGCGGCGATGTCACAGCGGTGGTGGGCACCGGCACAATGCTAGGCATGCAATTCCATCCGGAAAAAAGTCAGGATGTCGGTCTGCGGATGATACGCAATTTCCTGACTTGGGCCCCCTAGCCCTTGCGAGCGGCCTTCTCCGCCAGTCCCGACACACCCTGACGGCGCGCCAGCTCACTGACAACTGCCTGCCAAGATACATCCCGCGCAGCTAGCATCACCATTAAGTGATAGACGACGTCGGCGGCCTCTGACGTAAGGGCCGCCTTGTCGTCCTTTATCGCTTCGACGATAGCTTCGATCGCTTCTTCACCAAATTTCTCTGCGCACTTATCGGGGCCCTTGGCCAGCATCTTGGCCGTCCAAGAGCTATCGGGATCAGCGTTCTTGCGTGTCTCTATGGTGGCAAAAAGATCATCCAGTGTCATGTCAGCCTCATCTCGATACCTGCTGTGGTCATATGAGCCTTTGCTTGGGCAATAGTGTAGTCGCCAAAGTGGAAGATAGACGCGGCCAGTACAGCCGATGCACCGCCTTTGGTCACACCCTGTACCAGATGATCCAGCGTGCCGACACCGCCTGACGCGATTACGGGCACTCTAACCGCATCAGAAATGGCACGTGTAAGCGGCAAATTGAAACCCGCGCGCGTGCCATCGCGGTCCATCGACGTCAGCAGGATCTCTCCGGCCCCTTTGGCAGCCGCGGTCCGGGCAAACTCAATGGCATCAATGCCCGTGGGTTTTCGACCACCATGTGTGAAAATCTCCCATCGGCCCGGTTCGACCGTCTTGGCATCAATGGCGCAGACAATGCACTGACTGCCGAACTGGTCCGCTGAACGCGACAAAACATCCGGGTCCGCCACAGCGGCCGAGTTGAACGAAACCTTGTCAGCCCCGGAGAGCAAAAGCGCACGAACATCAGCGACAGTGCGTACGCCCCCACCCACGGTGAGCGGGATAAAGCATTGTTCTGCCGTGCGCTGCACCAGATCGAACATAGTGCCACGGTTTTCATGCGTTGCGTGGATATCGAGAAAACACAGCTCGTCCGCACCGGCCGCATCATAGGCGCGTGCGGCTTCAACAGGATCACCTGCGTCGACCAGATCGACAAAATTCACACCTTTGACCACACGGCCATCAGCGACATCAAGGCAAGGGATGATACGGGTTTTAAGCATGCCACCGCTATAGGGTGCACGTCGCAGGGCGGCAAGGGTTGTGCGACTGTGTCTCCGCTTTGGGCGGCCTGTCTCACGCTACGCGATTTAAATGCGGCTTGATTACAGATCACCGCGTCAACCTTGCGTACAACTCGCAAAGAGTAGCCTTGGCCATTGCCGCTAAGAGATCAATCCGCCAAAGCCTGCAATGCCACGCCCAGATCAATCGCGCCGTCATAGAGCGCGCGGCCCGATATCGCGCCCGCGATGGCCCCGGTTGCCTTGAGCGCCTGCAAATCTCCAAGCGATGCGACGCCGCCCGATGCGATCACGGGGATCGATATGGCCCGCGCCAGCGCTTCGGTTGCTGGGATGTTGGGGCCGCCCATCGCCCCATCGCGGTTGATATCGGTGTATATGATTGCGGCAACGCCTGCGTCTTCGAAAGATCTGGCGAGATCCGTAGCATCCACGTCCGTTTCGGTGGCCCATCCTTTGGTCGCCACTTTACCCCCGCGCGCGTCAATGCCTACGGCCACTTGGCCGGGAAAGGCTCGGGCCGCCTCGCGCACCAAATTGGGGTCTTCGACGGCCACGGTTCCAAGGATGACACGGGCCAAACCCTTGCTCAGCCACGCCTCGATGGTGGCCATATCCCGGATACCGCCGCCAAGTTGGGCGGGTACCTTGCATGCAGCGACGATCGCCTCAACCGCAGCAGCATTCACCGGAGTGCCCGCGAATGCGCCATTCAAATCGACCAGGTGCAGCCATTGGCACCCCGCCTTTTCAAACGCTCGGGCCTGAGCGGCGGGGTCGTCATTGAAGACGGTTGCCTTGTCCATGTCACCATGCACAAGGCGCACAGCTTGGCCATCTTTCAGGTCGATTGCGGGGTACAGGATCATTTGCTTTTGCCTTTCCGAATTCAGAACGCGGTGTGGCACCTTGCGTTAATATTTGCAACGCGACCTTGGGTCATTCTTGCTTTTGGCATCAAACACGGCCCAACATATATTCCACAAAAAGGGGGATAAACTCATGAGATCTTTGATTGTAGTAACCTGTATTTTGTTGGCTGGCGCCGGCGCAGGTTTGGCCGAACCTGTCAGCGGCATGTGGAAAACCGAACCGGGCGATAGCGGTGCCTTTCTGCATGTCGAAATCGCACCCTGCGGAGCAGAAATTTGCGGCACAATCACCAAAGTCGTAGGCAGCGACAATCAATCCAGCCTTGGAAAGCCGATCATCTGGCAGATGAAATCTAAGGGCAAAGGAAAATATTCTGGAGGCAAAGTGTGGGCACCAGATGCAGACAAGACGTATAAATCCAAAATGTCACTGAGTGGCGATGAGCTTAAGGTTTCTGGCTGTGTGGGCCCGTTTTGCCGCAGCCAAACGTGGTCGCGCCTCAATTAAACGCCGTGGACGCTTTTTGAGTAGAAAAGCGCGGGCCAACAGACCTACATAAGTAAATCTTCCTGCCCCTCATAGACGGGAGGAAATAATCCCAGTGTTGAAGCCGGCCATGCGCAATTCGCCGAACAGGCGCTGATACTCAATCTTGGGGCACCTGTTTTCAATGACTGTTTTGCCAAGGGCCTGTGCCTTATCGGAGGCTTCGGCATGCTCGACACCGATTTGCATCCAGATCGTTCGCAAGGCAGACAAGGCTGCCAATGCTTCTTCTACGATCTCTGGAACTGCGTCTGAACGGCGAAAGATATCAACCATATCAACGGGTTCAGTCAAATCCGAAAGAGCACCAACCACTGTTTCTCCAAACAGGTCTTGCCCCGCATAGGCTGGGTTAACTGGCAGTACCCGGTACCCTTTGATCCGCAGATAACGCATCACGAAATAGCTGGGACGCACCGGGTTGGTGGAGACACCTACGGCGGCAATCACTTTAGTCGTCTTCAAAACGTCACGCAAAAGAGCGTCAGAATAGTATGCCATGTTGCAACGCTTACACCAGTTTTCACTGACAAAAAAGCGCCCCACACGCAAAGCGGTGGGGCGCAAAGTTATGGAACGAGGGACGAGGACTGCGGCAAGTGTTCCAAACCCGCCGATCTAAGCCAGATAGATCTATCTAGCGTCTATGCTAAACCGTCTCGCAAATCTGTGAATGAATTGTTAATCCGCGCAGAATTTCAAAACGAATGGTGTATATCACCTATCCGGACCGAAAATATACTATCTATTTCAGAGTGCTAAATCGTTGCTCTCGCAATCAGGACTTGCATCGATTTGTTTTCATTCCTCGATAACTTTGGTTCATGTGCATCACCGTTCAAAGAACCGGTGCGTACCGATGCGGGATCGCCTGTGCGACGCATGAAACGCATGAAACGCATGAAACGCATCTTCAGCGTCGATCGCAGCACGACGCAAAACAAAAATTGCCAGCAAATGCCGTTCCGGCTTCTTTTTGGAGCGAACGCGTCGCGTGCCCCAAAATAAAGTTACAATGCCACGTTGGCAGGGTGGGCAGAAACCGATTTTTATGCGTGGTCCTGACTGGCATAAAGAGCAATTGCAGCGGCATTTGAAACATTGAGCGAACCAAATGCGCCTGCCGAATCGATTTTGACCAGGGCATCGCAAGTATCGCGGGTCTTTTGGCGCAAACCAGGTCCTTCGGCGCCAAGAACCAACGCAATCGGTCGGTCTTTTCGGCCAAATGTAGCGGCTTCTATTGTTTGCCCAGCTTCGCCATCCAATCCCAAAACTAGATATCCCATTCCCTGCAGTTCGATAATGGCCTCTGCCAGATTGCGGACCCTCAGGTATGGCTGCCGCTCAAGCGCACCAGAAGCGCTCTTGGCCAGTGCACCGGTCTCTGGCGCTGCGTGATGGCGCATTCCGATGACAGCCGACGCGCCCAGCACCTCGGCGGAGCGAAGAACAGCGCCAACATTGTGCGGATCCGTCACCCGATCAAGTAAAATAAGCCGAGGTGCGGCATCGCCAATCGCAACATCGGCCAGTTTACCCCAGTCCAGCGGCTTGACCTCAAGCGCGGCACCTTGGTGCACGGACCCAGGATCAATCGGAGCGGTGAAACGACGCGCATCCACCACTTCGGGTTCAATGCCCGCTGCAGCGATCGCCTCGGCCAGTTTGGCCTGTGCATTCAGCGTCACGATCAGTCGCAACTTTGTCCTGGCCGGATTGAGCAGAGCATCCCTCACCGCGTGCAACCCGAACAGCCAGACTGTCGCGTCCTGGTCAGCTTTTTTAGCTTGCTCTTTTTGGACAACCCACTTGGGCTTTTTCATAGCTGTATCCTTCGGCCTCATGTGGCCACATTTCGGTCTTGACCCTTCTTGGGCGGCCCGGTAACCACGCGAGTACGCTAGGTTGGGAATAGCTCATATGGCGTAGTGGGCGACAGGCCGCAAGGTGTGGCAGGGGACTGTAACTCCCTCGCGGAGACGCACGCCTGGTTCGATTCCAGGGTCGCCCACCATTTTAAGTTAAATAACAACAGTATACCAAGCAATTGATCAACGAGACCCCCTATGGGTGGTCGCCATCTTGGAAGCATGTCTAATAGTCAGCTTACCGAAATCGACGACCTTTCTTCCTGTCTTAGTATTAAAGTTGAAAAAATGTCTGAGTTAGCTTTGGTGACTCACGTTTTTTAAGCGGGTCCTTCTCAACCAGTGATTTAAAAGGCGGCGTTGCAATTTTTGAAAACTATTAGATACTACTGTGAATACATGAGGATATTTTTGCAGCTCTAAAAGGCAATAATGGTGTGATGCTCAACTTTTCCAATTGCAGAACAACAACATCTCCTTATAGTTGCATTTTCTGTTGAGGTGAAGAAATTGACATGTTGCGGAAGGTTTTTTTAGGCTTCGCTTTGGTAGTTTTTACCTGTGCATGCGTTACCCTTTTCGTGACACGAAACACAGCTGCGACCCACACAATTCTAACATCATCAGACCTGCTGCCGTTGATCCCGACCCGCGCCTTTTATGCCGACCCCAGATCAGAATTTGGCTTTGTTGCCTCGTCTGATGGGGCCTATACGGTGTCAGAAAAAGCCAGCCTGCTGGGGCGCAGCCGGGTCGTGCGAGAGGTGGCAACTGGCAAGCAGATCGCAGAGTTTCCTGTTGGAATGAGTGGTATCCGCTGGCATCCCAGTGAACCAAAGCTGAGATTTGTTTTGGATGGTCACGACTGGGAGGCTGATATTTTTTACCCGAGCCCGGAAAACTGGGTGCGCACCAGCCCCGTACAGCTGTCTGGCGGCTGGGCGCTGAACGAATTCGCCACGCGTCCAGACCAGTCCGTTTTGTTTTGGGGACGCACAAATCAAAGCACACCCGGCCATATGTGGCGTGTCTCCCAGGATGGGTTAGACGCGTCAAAGATCGCCGAAGGGACTGCGCAGACACAATATTGGGTTTTTGACCATAAGGGCGAGGCACCGCTGCGGGTGGACAGCCGGGATGCCGCCACGCAGAGCTTGTTGAAGAAAGAAGGCGAAAATTGGTCTCAAATGCTTGTTCTTGACCTGAACGATACTTTCCAGCCAGTTGGAAGAATCGATCAGGAGGGAAAATTCCTTCTGATTTCGTCACGTGGCCGGGACAAAGCTGCGCTTGTCGAATTTGATATAGCCACGACCCAAGAAACCGTGATTTTTGAAAATCCTGACGGTGATGTCGCGCGCACCACTACCCTGACCTATGATGGCCCGCCCGACATTATCCGGGTTGGTTTTGACACACAGGAACACGTGGCTTTAACAGAACGCGGGCGGGTATTTCTTGATGTACTCGATGAATTTCCCGGGCCCGTCACTTTGGGATTTACCGCCGCAACGGCGTCAGGACGCTATGTGGCACAGGCGATCTCTGCGCAAAGCGAATCCTGGCTATATCTTTTGATCGATCTCGAGCAAGGCGATTATCAGATCCTTGATGAGCACCATTTACGCCGCTTCAAAGAGCATTTGGTCGATGGGCGTGTTATCCGATTTGCGGCACGTGACGGGTTAGAGATTCCGGCCGTTTTGACAATGCCAGAAAATGTGAGCGGCCCCATTCCATTTATTGTCTATGTACACGGCGGACCGGCTGGTGTGACATCCAGTGGCTATAACCATGGCACACAGTTTCTGGTGAACCGAGGCTACGGCGTTTTGTCCGTGAACTTTCGTGGCTCAACTGGCTTCGGCAAGGCGTTCCAGGCCAAGGGTTTCAAAGAGTTTGGCCGCGCAATGCAAGACGACATCACAGATGCCGCCAACTGGCTTGTCGCAGAGGGGCTGGCAGATACCGATGCGCTTGCCGTAATGGGCACAAGCTATGGCGGCTATTCCGCCGCCCTTGCCATGACGCGCGACGCAGGTCTGTTTGATGCGGCAATCGTTGACTTTCCAATGCTCGACGTCGAGTTCCAGTCAAAATATCATCCCGGTTTTTGGAATGATGACATAGCAGGCTGGTGGCGCTATTTTGGACAGATAGACAATCCTGAGGACCTTGCAATGATGCGTGAGTATTCCCCCATAAACCGCGTTGACGACCTGCATGGGCCGCTGCTGGTTCTGGGCGGTGTGCGCGATCAGATCACCGCTGTTCAACAGGTGCGTGACTTTGAAAAAGCCGCGCAAAAGGCAGGTAAAGACGCACAATTTCATTACTTTTCACAAGCAGGTCACGGGGTAAGTCACTGGCGCGATCACCTGCAGCGGGCGCGTCTATTGGAAGATTTCCTAGCTGATCATCTTGGTGGTCGTTCCGGCGGCTTTGAGCTGGTTGAAATGGCCCCGGCCTTTATTGACTAACATCAGGCGATTGTAACGCAAAAACAGAAACCTGACCGAACTTAGAAAATTTATCTTTCGGTGTTTGACTGGTGTCTAGTGAACACCTGAGTGCTCGTCCTGCGGCGTATCGAAAACGCGCATCAGTATTTACACTCTACAGCCGCCTAAGCCGCCAAGTGCTTATAAAATTATCCGTTTATACAGGCAAAAATACATACTGAAGACAAAGGGAGGTACGCTGAACACTAAGGATCTAGCATTGAAAAGGTTTTTTGCCGATCTAGATCTGTGAAACGGTCTGATACATGGGGCTTTTAAACGTGGTGCGCGACCCCCAGCGCTGCGGATTGCTAATAACGTTTGGCCAAATACCTACAACATCGCGCTTTACCAATCGCATGGAAGTCTTCGATTTCAGAAAGCGCTAGCTGGTTCAAGTTTT
>JAQWVA010000112.1:0-67061 GCA_029250205.1 Tateyamaria sp. | reverse complement strand
CGTCACCATCACCACACGTCCTGCATAAGCCTTGGCCACGTCAGGGATATCAAGATCAACCTTATCGCGTCCCAAAAGCGCGTCGTGCGAAACCGGGGTCGTGGTCTCCGTCAGCCCTTTGCCTGCCACCAGATCCGCATAGGAGGGCATCACCTGCACATCACACTCAAGCGCCGAGAGCTGCGCGACAAGCTTGCTTTGCCGTGTACTACTAATAGAGGGCATCGCGAGCAGCACTCGGGTGATTTTACCTTTTTCAGCAAGCCTGGACAGTTCTTTAGGATTTTTGACCTGTAATCCTGAAATCAGCAATCCCCAGAGAGCAGAGTTGTCGTCGACAAACACGATTGGTTTAACTTCGTTAGATTGGCGCAATGCTGAGGCAAGCTGAATTCCCGCCGCCCCCGCACCGTAAATCGCAACAGGTACTGCATGGCCCAAATGAGCCAGCACCGTTTGCAACACCGCCAGCCCCAAGAGCCGCATGACAACCGCCGTTCCGAAAAAGATCGCCCCAAAGATCAACGGCACAGAGCGCGGTGCCCACAGACCAAATAGATAACTCAGGATCATCGCACCAACCGTCAAGGCGAGAGCAGCCAATCCGATACGCCGCATCGCGTAAGCATCGAAGGAATGTAATTTGATACGCGGCAAGCCCAAAACTTGAAAGGTCACAAGCCCGACAATCGTGAGCAAAGGGAATAACGCCCAGGATGATTGCATAATCGGAAATGCAGTCCATGCTCCAAGGCGCAGCGCAAAGGCCGCATAAAGCGTGAACGGCACAAAGGCACCATCGATCAACAGCCACAAAATGACTTTGACTTGACGCGGCATAACTCTGAGCAACTGTTTCATTGAAAAAGGCAATCGATGTAAAGCAGATCTAAAAAAGAGACTAGTCCTATAATGGTTCGCGCCTGAAAATAGCACAAAACAGGGAGGCGCGGCAATATGTGCGCGCCCCCATCTATGCAGATTTTTCCCCGCGAACCTTCATAAACCCTAAAAACGCCGCATCAGCCGATCTTCTCGGCGTGCTGGAGCACTCTAAGTTTGCGCTGAATGTCGCGTTCTTCGTTCGTCATGAATACTTCCTCCATCCCAAATCAGGGAATTTACAGAAAGTGTCCCAAGAGACCGTACATATCTACACGTTCTCATAGTAGCGTGGTCGTCGTAGTTGGCATAAAATGTGCGTGTCACAAGTTTTTAGCAACAGTGAGTGCTCAGTCGCAGGGCGCCCTTTCTGCCTGACCGGTCACATAGTTTCGACGCAATGACGGCGGAACGCACGTTTGAGCACATCCAGTTCAGCGCGCAACAGTTCGACTTCGGTGCGGATGTCACTGCCCGGTGCGTCACCAGCGATGATAGTAAAATCGCCGATCTTTTTGTCGTTGTTTTCATCAGTAATGATGAAAACTTGAACGCCATCGCCAATTGTCTCGATTGGGATTGGCACCTTGATGGACCACTGATTGTCAACTTTGGTTACCTGTACATCAGGTATCTTAGAACTCAGATGGGTTACAGCGACCTGCGGCTCATCGGTCCCAGCGTGTTCCAAAATGCCGTGCCAAACACCTTGGCAAAATCGCGTTGGGGTCAGTGTCAAGGCGCTCATCGTGGTGTACCTTCTAAAACGCAGCGCGGGGGCGGCGTGAGAACGTCATATCGCGCAAGGTGACCTGATTCATCTCAGGCCCTTCAAAAATAAGGTCTACCCAAGCGCTATCTACACGCTTTTCGTTCAGATTGGAGTATGCCAGATCGAACTCGACCGTTGTATCATCTTGGGTGAGGGGTAATTCGCATATGATTTGTTCGGTGTTAGGCCCATGCTTAATATTGAGGCGCGCAAAAATCTCTAGCTCTTTTTCCGTCTCGACAATCGTGTTCATGCCGATCAGGTGATTCTTGCGAAGCCCTTTTATGGCATCGTGGGGCAGGTCCACTACAAGTGATAAAAAAGAACCATCAAACCGGAAAACATCCATGCGCAGGCCATACGGAGCGATGTCTCTTTCTCTGAGGTTGCGCAGCTGCCTTAGAGAAAGCTCTCTGAGTTTACAGTCGTGAAACAGAGCGACTTCGCGACCTAGCTTGGATTTTGTTTTAACAGATGAAATGCCAGATTGGCGCAGGGACCCGCGCCAAAGCTCAGGGCGCCATGCCCAATCTGAATTATGTGGCCGGAAAACGTTCGCCGATCCAATGGCTGGCATAGCCAGTCGTTCATCTGCCTTGCCTATGAGCTTATCAAGATGACTGCGCAGCAAGCGAGCTTTGCTACGCATGGAATGCAGATCGCCCAGATCAGCGGTATCGGCATCAACGGCCGCACGTGCCCAACGATGCGTTGAACTTCGCTGTGCTAGTCTATCAAACAGGCCTATGCGTCTGCTGCTCATTTAGTTGAGTTTCCTTGGTCCGAATCCATTTGTTAGCGTACGACTTAATCGTTACAGAATTATCAAACGAAGCATGTGCATTTTTTGAACAATTTAATAACTGACGTTACGGAATTATCTCCGAACAGCGGTTTTCAAGGCATTTTTTGCGAATGGATGCGCTCCATGACTTGAGTCAAAAGCGCTGGTGCACGCTGATTCAGCGCGGGGCGACTGTCTGAAGCGTATATAGTAAGCCCTATACCATAGCCGCTTATATTGCTGGCGCCGCGCCAATAGACAGCGCGGGCGTTTTCTATTGGTGGATCGCCCTGCACTTGAACCATTGTCAGGTTATCTAATGTCTCGCGCGAAAGAACGGCCTCGTGCTCTGTTACCAAATCATCTACCGTTACAACAGCATTCGCGGTGAGCGGAACTGCCGTTGCCGTGATTACAGCTAATGGAGCGTCCTGTACTTTGTCTCCACCAAGAGTGTCGCACCGAGCCATCAGCGCAAAACGTGCTTTCAGGCTGCGGGGATCAATGCAAAATCCTTCTGGCGGGACAAGTGTAATCGCGCCGTCTGCCAATTCCGCCGATTTCAACGGCTCTCGGTCGAACGCTCCGCTAAGGGCCAATCCGTCCACTGCATCACACCCCGCTAAGGCGAGGCATGTTGCAAGGGCTGTTACTAGACCTTTAAAGGTCCATGTATTCATGACGTTCAGCCTTGGCACCAGGATGCGTGACGGCACCTTGATAAGTCGCACCCACCAACTGGGCATATTTCCAAAGCGCGCCTGCACCGTAAATCGTATCGCGTGGGCCAGCCCAATTTGCCTTGCGATCTGCCAGCTCATCGTCCGTCAACGCCACGTTGATAGAACCCTCAATAGCGTTGATCGTGATCACATCGCCATCTTTTAGCAAAGCAATCGGGCCACCGTGCGCCGCTTCGGGCCCCACATGGCCGACGCAAAAACCACGTGTTGCGCCTGAGAACCGACCATCTGTGATCAGCGCAACCTTTTTGCCCATGCCCTGACCGGACAGCGCCGCCGTCGTTGCCAGCATCTCGCGCATGCCGGGCCCACCAGAAGGCCCCTCATTGCGGATGACGAAAACATCACCTTCTTCATAGGTTCGGTTTTGCACCGCTTCAAACGCGTCTTGTTCACATTCGAATATGCGGGCAGGACCTGTAAATATCTGGTGCTGGGCTTCCATGCCCGCAACTTTGACGATTGCGCCTTCGGGGGCCACGTTCCCCTTGAGGCCAACAACACCGCCGGTTTTGGTGAGGGGCGTTTCGACCGGATAGATTACCTTGCCGTCGGCCTGCAGATCGATCTTGTCCAGCTCTTCGCCGATAGAGTATCCGGTGGCGGTCATGCAGTCTTCGTGGATCAATCCGGCCTTGCGCAGCTCTTTCATCACGACAGGCACGCCGCCGACGTCATAAAGATCTTTAGCCACGTATTGACCGCCAGGTTTGAGATCCACAAAGTAAGGCGTATCTCGGAAGATGTCACAGACGTCTTCGAGGAAGAAATCGATGCCCGCCTCGTGCGCCATGGCTGGCAGGTGCAAGCCTGCATTGGTGGACCCACCAGTACAGGCGACAATACGTGCCGCGTTTTCAAGCGATTGTCGTGTAACGATATCACGGGCACGGATATTCTTTTCGATTAGGTTCATCACAGCAGCACCAGAGGCCTTGGCGTATTCATCACGCGATTCGTATGGGGCGGGTGCCCCCGACGAGTTTGGCAAGGCAAGGCCAATGGCCTCGGATACGCAGGCCATGGTGTTGGCCGTGAATTGGCCGCCACATGCCCCAGCCGATGGACAGGCGACACGCTCAAGAACTTCAAGCTCGGCTTCTGTCATGGTGCCGTTTTGCTGGTGGCCAACGGCTTCAAACATGTCCTGAACTGTCAGGTCGCGATTGGCGTATTCGGCTGGCACCTGAGCGTCCTTGGGCGCGCGGCCCGGCAAGATCGACCCACCATAGAGAAAGACAGAAGGCACATTCAGCCGGATCATAGCCATCATCATGCCCGGCAGGGATTTGTCACACCCGGCAAGTCCAACGATCGCATCATAGCAATGACCACGCATCGTCAGTTCGACAGTGTCGGCGATAGCTTCACGGCTGGCCAATGATGATCTCATGCCCTCGTGACCCATGGCGATGCCGTCGGTGACGGTAATGGTCGTAAATTCGCGCGGAGTACCCGAGGCCGCCTTGACCCCGACCTTGACCGATTGCGCCTGACGGTTCAGTGCGATGTTACAAGGTGCGGCTTCGTTCCAGCAGGTGGCGACACCGACCAAAGGCTGGTGAATCTCTTCTTCGGTCATGCCCATCGCGTAATAATAGGACCGATGCGGCGCGCGCGCTGGCCCTTCGGTTACATGACGGCTGGGCAATTTTGATTTGTCGAACTTGCCTTTTAGCATTGCTGCCTCCCTGAAAGCGTTGGGAATTGGAATACCCATTGACCCACAGACCTGCAAGCGCCCAGCTGCCTGCCTGCGGTTGTAATGCTGCGGAGCGATCACTACGTTGACCAAACTTTACGAGCCGGGTTGAGATTTCAGCCCTGACGCATGGCCCTATCGATCAGGAATAATCATGGACGCCAGTCTTTTCGCCTTCATCTGGAAGTATTCAAAACGTGATCAGCTGTTTTTGCTGGGGTTGACCGTTGTAACATTTCCGTTTCTTTTTGTGACGTTAGAGTTGCCCAAGCGGATCATCAACGACGCAATCGGTGCAAGGGGCGACACTATCACCGTCTTTGACATCGAGCTTGGTCAGGTCCAATTCCTCATGGCGCTGTGCTTTGGCTATCTGGGTTCGGTGCTGGTGCATGGCCTCCTTAAAATGCGTCTGAACACGATGAAGGGCATCGCTGCTGAACGCCTATTGCGTCGGTTTCGGTATCAGCTGATATCGCGCATGCTGCGGTTTCCGCGCAATTACTTCCGCTCAACCAGTCAGGGTGAACTGGTCAGCATGGTCACGTCCGAGGCTGAGCCCATGGGCGGGTTGATGGGTGATATGGTCGCGCAGCCGGTTTTTCAGGCCGGGCAAATGCTCATTATTGTGGTCTTTTTATTTATGCAGTCGGTGTGGTTTGGCTTGGCGGCTATTGCACTTATCCCGCTACAAGCGTGGCTGATCCCGCTGCTACAACGACGGATCAACCTGCTGAACAAGGAGCGAATAAAAGAAGTTCGCGCGTTTTCTTCGGAAATTGGAGAGAGCGCGGCAGGCATAACTGATCTGCGCACGAATGGCGGGCTAAGGTATCGCTTGGCTCAGTTCACCTATCGTCTGGGCCGAATTTTTGAACTTCGGTTTAAGATTTACCAGCAAAAATTTTTCATGAAGTTTCTTAACAACTTCATTACTCAGCTGACGCCGTTTTTTTTCTATTCTGTCGGCGGATATCTTGCCATTCGTGGGGATATTACGGTTGGCGCTCTGGTGGCTGCGCTTGCAGCTTACAAAGATCTTTCCAGCCCATGGAAAGAACTGCTGACCTATTACAATCAGACCCAAGATATGGCGCTGCGATGGGAAATCGTGACCGAGCGTTTTGCACCGCGCAATATGATTGACGAAAAGCTGTTTGACGGTGAACCCAAAGACATACCGCATTTGCGCGGGGATATCGTGATTGACGGGGTCACAGTCCAAAATGACGAAAATACTCCCATTCTTGAGCGTATCGATTTGACTATCCCGCAAGGGGCGCGTGTTGCCATCAAGGTTAAAAGCCAGGTCGAACGGACGGCACTGGCGGAACTTCTCGCCCGCGAGGTTATGCCGAAACAGGGCACCGTAACAATTGCGGGGCATAATCTGTCTACTTTACACCAGTCGATTGTGGCCGCGCGAATCGGCTATGCGCATTCGCGCCCTTACCTTTTTGATGGAACGCTTGGCAGCAATCTGATGATGCCGCTGATGACTGCGCCAAAAGCAAAGAATGGCATGCCAGGAAAGCCCGACAAATTCGAAGATGAAGCGCGTCGGTCCGGCAACAGTATTGATCCGATTGGATCTGATTGGCTTGATCCGTCCCTCGCTGAACTTGGATCAACAGAAGAAGTTCGCAAATGGTGGTTTGAGCTAGTGCAGGCCATTGGCAGCGATGAGTTCATGTTTCGTCGAATGCTCGATAGTCGAATGGAGGCTGCCAAACATCCCGAACTGGCACAGGCCATTGTAGACTTGCGGCCGCAAGTCGAGAAACGTCTAAGAGAAACCAAACTGGACGATGTCGTTTACCGATTTGATCCCGACGAATTCAATCCGGCAATACCGTTGGGTGGCAACCTCCTGTTTGCCGCGCCATCGCGTGAAATCAGCCAACAAGGCCTTGCTTCAGACAAGCGGTTTATGAATTTGCTATTCGAACACGGTCTGGCCGAACAGGGCATTGCAATCTCGCAGTTGCTAATCGAAACGCTGCACCAAACGTTTGGCATGGACGGCACCAAACATCCGCTCTTTACGTCCCTCAATATCGAAGCCGAGCTTTACGAGCAGCTGGTAGAGATTTCCGCCCGGCGGCGCGAAAAGGGCGATGTGGCCCTGACCAATGATGAATTCACCCTGCTTTTGACGGTTCCATTTGCCTTTACCGCTGAACAGATTGGTCCGGCCTTTCCCGAGAGCTTCAAAAAAGAGATTGTGCAAATTCGAAAAACCAGTGCTGCAGCACTGCGCAAACAAGTTGGCCGTCTTTTTGTCCCGATTGAGCCTGACAAGTATTTGCCACGTCTCACTCTATTGGAAAACGCACTATATGGCCGGGTGTCAGCATTGGCAGGTGCCCGAGCCGACATGATCGAAGACGTTGTGGCCGAATTATTGACCAAGAAGGGTATGCGTCGGCTTGTAGCTGAGACAAACTTTGACCTCCCCACAGGTCTTGGCGGCGCACGCCTGCCCACTATTTTCCATGAGCGTGTGGCTTTTTCACGGGCAGGGATCAAGCGCCCTGATGTGCTGGTGCTTGATCGTGCTTTGGCCAGTCACAACGCACAGCAGCGACAAAGAACGCGTGACGAGCTGCGTAAATTGCTCCCCGAAGCGACGTTGGTATTTCTAGAGGAAAACTTTGAAAATCCAGATGCCTACGATCTGTACGTTGAGATCGAGGACGGACGCATTGATGGTATGCAGCGTCATGATGATACCGAAGAAGGCGATGACCTGAGCCGAAAATTGCGCGCTATCACGCGGACAGAGATGTTTTCTGGGCTCGAAAGCCGCAATCAGCGACTTTTGGCGTTTGCCGCGCAATGGTATAAAGCAGAAGCCGGGCAGCGCATCTTTTCAGTCGACGAGAAAGCCGATGCGGCCTATTTGTGCGTCTCGGGCACCGCGCTGCTGAGTTATCAAGGTTCTGATGGCGAAACGCAGCCGGTATCCAATGTTGAACCGGGTCGCTTAATCGGGGATCTGGCAATCATTCTTAATGAACCCCGGCAGTTAAACCTAACGGCGACATCTGAGGTTACATTCCTTCGTCTTGGAGCCAAAGAATTTCGCGCTGTTCTGGAGAACGACGCCAGCGTTTTAATGAACATGCTTCAGACGGTTGCTGGACATCTGACCGGGGTGGTTAATTTTGTCCGGTACTCAAATATGCAAGTATCTCAGGACGGAATACCAATGGACGAAGCGCGGCTAACGTCAGAAAGCGAGTCATGAAGGTCTGGTCCCTAAACTACCGTTCTCATGATCTTTATGTCGAACCGGCGCGGGTACACCCAGAGGTTTGGCGTCTTGCACTTGGCCTTGTTCTGGTGGCAGGTTTTTTCCTCGTTCTCAGCCAGATTTTGTTTGGCGCGCTGTTCGGCTTGATGGGCCCAGACATCGCAAGTCGGGTGGCTCTGGATGCGACTTCGGGTCAAACAACGGTCGGTATGTTGGTTCTATTGGGCCAGCTTGGTTTGCTGGCCGCCGCATCTGCAATCGTCTGCGTGATTGTGCATAAACGCGGACCTTCTACACTTTTGGGTCCGTCTGGGCTGGCACTGCGTCAGTTCATTGTTGTTGCGGCTGCCATGGCACTGCTCACTGTCGCCTTGATTGTGTTGCCGCCCTATAATTCTGGCGAACCTTTACAGAAAAATATGAACTTTGGTCGCTGGATTTTGCTTTTGCCTTTTGCCCTAGTCGCTATTTTGGCACAGAGCGGGGCAGAAGAGATATTTTTTCGTGGATATATCCAGCAACAGCTCGCCGCACGATTTCGGTCGCCCTTGGTCTGGATACTGTTGCCGGCAGGGCTGTTTGGACTGGGTCACTATCTGCCCGATAGCGCTGGTAGCAATGCGGTGACGATTGCATTGTGGGCGGTGATGTTTGGAATTCTGATGGCGGACCTGACAGCTCGGGCAGGCACCCTTGGTCCGGCGATCGCGGTACACTTTTTTAACAATGTGTCAGCCATGGTTTTGGTTGCCACTCCGGATCAGATGTCGGGCCTTGCGCTTTATGTTTTGCCCTTTGGCGTGGCGGATGAAGCACAGATGGCCGAATGGCTGCCGGTCGACTTTGCATACATGTTTGTCAGCTGGCTGGCAGCACGTTTTGCAATCCGCGCCTGATTGCAATTGTGCGGCGCTCAGATTATCTGAAGTTTAACAGTGCAGCAGGAACACCCCATGAACTGGATCACAAACTACGTTCGGCCTCGGATTAACTCGATCTTTTCGCGCCGTGAAACACCGGAAAACCTGTGGACTAAATGTGACGCTTGCGGCACGATGTTGTTCCATCGTGAGCTTACCGAGAACCTGAACGTTTGTTCAAACTGTAACCATCACATGGCCATTTCGCCGCGTGAACGTTTCACTGCTATGTTCGACGGTGGTATCTTTACATCGATCAAAGTCCCAACACCTGTTTCTGACCCGCTGCATTTTCGCGATCAAAAGAAGTATCCTGACCGAATGCGATCGGCGCAAAAGGTTTCAGGTGAAGAAGAAGCAATGTTGGTGGCTGCCGGTGAAATCGGCCGTACGCCTATCGTGGCAGCCGCACAAGATTTTAGCTTTATGGCCGGTTCGATGGGCATGTACGTGGGCAACGCTATCATTGCTGCCGCTCAAGAAGCTGTGAAACTTAAGCGCCCGTTAATTTTATTTTCCGCAGCTGGTGGCGCGCGGATGCAAGAGGGCATCCTTAGTCTTATGCAAATGCCGCGCACCACCGTGGCAGTCCAGATGCTGAAGGAAGCGGGGCTGCCGTATATTGTTGTTCTGACCCATCCTACGACGGGTGGGGTCACGGCCTCTTATGCGATGCTGGGGGATGTTCACATTGCCGAACCCAACGCGCTGATCTGTTTCGCAGGCCCCCGTGTTATCGAACAGACTATTCGTGAAAAACTGCCCGAAGGGTTTCAACGCGCCGAATACCTGCTGGATCATGGTATGCTTGACCGTGTGACATCGCGGATCGACATGCGCGAAGAGTTGATCACCATCACGCGCATGCTCATGGGGTTATCGCCCGCTATCAAGGGCGATCTTCCATCACCTGATGCAATTCCGGATGCCGCGGATGCGCCCAAGACATGACCGCGCAGACATCGGATGCTATCCTTGCCAGGATGATGGCCCTGCATCCTAAGGTCATCGACCTTACGCTTGATCGGGTATGGCGCTTGCTGGATGCCCTTGGGAATCCTCAAAATGACGTACCGCCGGTTATCCACATCGCGGGCACGAATGGTAAAGGGTCCACTCAGGCGATGGTCCGTGCGGGGCTGGAGGCCGCGGGCCATAAGGTACACGCTTATACGTCACCGCATCTGGCGCGGTTTCATGAACGTATCCGCCTGGCCGGGACATTGATTTCCGAAGCTGATCTGACAGCTTTGCTAGACGAATGTTATGCAAAGAACGGCGCAGACGATATTACCTATTTTGAGATTACAACCTGTGCCGCACTCTTGGCCTTTGCCCGGACACCTGCAGATTTTACGTTGCTAGAGGTTGGTCTTGGTGGGCGGCTTGATGCGACGAATGTTATCGACAGGCCCGACCTTACGATTATCACGCCAGTTTCTATGGATCACGAAGCGTTTCTGGGCACCACAATTGCTGCAATCGCTGGCGAAAAGGCAGGAATAATAAAACGGGGTGTGCCTTGTATCATCGGCCCGCAGAGTGAGTCCGGTCTTGATGTTATGGAAGCGCGTGCAGCGCAATGCGGTGCGCCGGTTTTGGCCTACGGACAGCATTGGCATTCCGGTCCGGAACGGGATGGAATGATCTATCAAGATGAGCTGGGTTTGCTGGATTTGCCATTGCCGATTTTGCCCGGTTTGCACCAAATTCAGAATGCGGGTATTGCGCTGGCCGCGTTGCGCCATCTGGGCTGCGATGAAGCCGCGTGCACGGCAGGCTTAACTCAAGCGGTCTGGCCCGCTCGGATGCAGAGGTTGCGCAGTGGTGCGCTGGCCAACCTTGCCAACGCGTCCGGGGCAGAGCTTTGGTTGGATGGCGGGCATAACCCTGCGGCTGGGGCGGCATTGGCTTTGGTGTTGCGCAGCTTGCCAAAGCGGCCCACGCATATGATCTGCGGTATGCTCAATACCAAGGACGTCGACGGCTACCTTGCGCCGCTTGCCGAAGTCGTCGTCAGTTTGACGGGCGTTTCAATCCCCGGCGAGGCCAACACATTGCCCGCAGATCAAACCGCACAAGCTGCGCGGCATGTCGGGCTTGCAGGCCGTACCGCAGACACTGTGACTGAAGCCTTGCAGGCGATCCTTGCAGATGATCCGCACGCGCGCGTGCTCATTTGCGGTTCACTGTATCTTGCGGGCGCCATTTTGCGCGAAAACGGATAGCATCACGGCAGCAGGGTCCGCGATTTAAAGCGTATTGCACGAAGTTGGAGTTGATCTGCACGCTGACTGGCCTGCACTCGGGCGAAAGGTTGTTTACGCAGACGTCTCTGCGTTCAGCTCGCCCAGTCTTCGCTTTGCATCTCGCGCAGCCGCGATGCCGTACGCTCGAATTCAAAGGTGCCTTCCCCCTCAAGATACAGCATCTCCGGTTTTGCAGCGGCAGAACAAATCAACCGCACCTGTGCTTCGTAAAGCGTATCTATAAGCGTCACAAACCGTTTAGCCTCGTTGAAATTGCTCCGTGACAGCATTGGGATGTCGTCGATCATTAGCACTTTACATGCATTCGCAATCACCAGAAAGTCGGCTGGACCGAGGGGCTTGGCGCATAGGTCAAAGAAATTGGCTCTGCCCACACCACTGCGATATTGAGACAGAGTAACAGTGCGGCCGTTCACCAAAAGGTCCAGTGGAGCGGTGTCACCACCGGCAAAATCCTTCCATACAGAGTTCATTTGGGCGCTTGCATCTGAGCCCAGCGGGGTGAAATAGGTTGGGCTGCCAGCAAGACGATCCTGACGGTAATCCGTGGGGGATGAAAGCTCCCAGACGACCATGTGCTCTTTCAGGAGCGATATAAATGGAAGAAAAAGTTGCCGGTTAAGCCCGTCTTTGTACAGGTCATCGGGTACTCGGTTTGAGGTTGTCACGACCAAGACGCCAGCTGCAAAAAGCGCCTCAAAGAGGCGGCCAACAATCATCGCGTCTGTGATATCGGTAATCTGCATTTCGTCGAAGGCCAGCAAGCGGACGGATGCGGCAATATCAGTGGCAACTGGTGCAATAGCATCATCCACCCCGCGTTTGCGTGCTTCGTGCATAGACGCGTGGATTTCTTGCATGAAGGCGTGAAAATGCACGCGCCGAGCCGGTACAGTAACGTGAGAAACAAAGAAATCCATGAGCATCGATTTGCCACGGCCCACGCCTCCCCAAAGATACAAGCCTTTTGGCGGCGTTGGTGCCTTGCGAAAAAAGCCGCGTTTGACAGGCGCCGCGAGAGCCGCTCGTATGCGTTCAAACTCGGGCAAAGCGGCCTTTTGAGCTGCATCGTCGGTCACTGTTCCGGCATTCACCAGCGTGTTATATTCGGCAATTAAATTCTTCATGCTCAACTGCTCTAGCCTGCCTGTTTACTTGTGAAAAGCCATGTTGGTTCAGCATATGTGATGAGACTCTAAAAATTTCTGATTTGACGCAAGATTCCAAGCACCTAATTTGCCGTAAAAGGCCGGAGTTCGCAGCATGTCATCACGCACCACTTTGTTCACGCCTGTCCTCATCGTGGGTTGCGCAATTATCATCGTCAGCTTTGCGATCCGCGCTACATTCGGGGTTTTTCAAATCCCTATTGCCGATGAATTTGGGTGGGCGCGGGCCGAGTTTTCTATGGCCATTGCCATCCAGAATCTGGCCTGGGGCGTGGGTCAGCCCATTTTTGGGGCGATCGCAGAAAAGATTGGCGACCGAAAAGCCATTGTGATGGGTGGTGTGATCTATGCGCTGGGCTTGGTCCTGTCTGCTTGGTCCACGACACCGATTGAGCACCAGTTGTACGCTTGGCTTGTGGGGTTTGGGATTGCTGGCACCGGCTTTGGCGTTATCTTGGCTGTGGTTGGCCGAGCTTCCAGCGATGAGAACCGCTCGATGAGTTTGGCCATTGCAGCCGCCTCAGGGTCGGGTGGCCAGATCTTTGGGCCGCCTATGGCCGAATGGCTGCTCAGCATGATGAATTGGTCCAGCGTGTTCATGATCTTTGCGGCGGCGACGCTGGCTATGCTGCTGACACTGCCCATGATGCGTGTACCGGCCCACGCGACCCGTACTGAGCTTGAGGAAAGCATGGGCGCCATTCTGATCAAGGCGTTCAAGGATCCATCCTATACCCTGATCTTCGTCGGTTTTTTCTCTTGTGGGTATCAAATTGCATTCATGACTGCGCATTTCCCCGCGTTCGTGACTGAGCTTTGCGGCCCGATCATCCCCGGTGGGATGCTGGACAGGATGGGCGTCTCGACAACCTCTGCCCTTGGGGCGGTTGCTATTTCGTTGATTGGTCTTGCCAATATCGGTGGCACTTTATTGGCCGGGTGGGCGGGCAAACGCTATTCTAAAAAGTATTTATTAGCCGGGATTTATGCCGGCCGAACAATCGTGGCATCGCTGTTTATCCTGTTCCCGATCACGCCTGTAACGGTCATCATCTTTTCCATCGCGATGGGAACTTTGTGGCTAGCGACGATCCCGCTGACCAGTGGCCTTGTCGCGCATATTTACGGGCTGCGGTACATGGGAACGCTTTATGGCATCGTCTTTTTCAGTCACCAGTTGGGTTCATTTCTGGGTGTTTGGCTGGGGGGACGGATGTACGATATCTATGGCGACTATACGCTTGTTTGGTGGATTGGTGTTGGGGTCGGCGCATTTAGTGCGTTGGTGCATTTACCGATCCGTGAACGCCCGCTCGCGCAGCCTGTCCATGCCTAACTGCACGTCGCTTTGAGAGCCCGTAATATTTCGTCGGTGTGCGTGTAGGGCAGGCCGTGACCTGCCTCACCAATCACCGCCTGAACTGCATTTGGGTTCCAGTCTGACAGGATATCTGCCGCAGTCAGCGCGATGACCTCATCCTGTTCACCCCATAGGACTAGAACAGGCACGTCCGCTGCGGCGATTGCCTTGTGCTGGGCCTCGGTGGTGTAGCGGAGGATGCCACGAAAGCTGGAAAGGACAGCCGGGAAAAAACCGTGCTTGTCTGTCTCTGCCTGCTGCAACGCTGTGATATTTTCTACACTGCTGGGCATATGTGCTTCGGCTTGGATGTGGCGACGCAAGTTGCGTGGGTAAACCAGCAGAAACATCCAGTCGCCAATGAGCGGTGCGTTACGCACAAAGGTGGCCATCCGAGATACCATATGCTGCATCCCAGCAGGGGCCAACAGGACAAGCTGTTTGACGAAACCGGGATTGCTGGCAGTGAAATGGGTCGCAACCGAACCACCCATGGAATAACCAAAGACAGTCACGGGCCCCTCGACATGTTCGTGCAGCAACAGATCATCGAGTTGCTTTAAAAAGAATGCAGCATTCTGTTTTCCAGTTGTCCGATCCGAATATCCACGCCCATAGAGATCATAGATCAGCACCCGAAATCCCATTAATGCCAATCCCTTTGCCATTCCGTGCCAGACATAGGATGGGGTGGTCAGGCCGTGGATACAAAGCGCCACGGGCCCGCGTTCCGGGCCGATCCACTGATAATGTGTGACCCCCTGCGATAGCAGCGCGAACTGACCCGGCGCCGCTTTGCGGGATCTTTCCAAACGCCCGTCACGCATCAGCTCAACAGTGAAGGGGATTGCAAAAAGACCGATGAGAATGATCAAGGCCCACATCATTTTGCGCGCCACCGATCCAGAATATATCGGCCCGTCATCAGATCCAGATGCGCGCCGCCACCGTTTTTGAATATGGTGATATCCTCGGGTGCCCGAGAAAATGCCGAAAGATCGTAGTAATCGGCGAGCACATGACTGCGGTCGATGGCACGGCTTTCAATCGGTATCTTGAGTTCACCGATATGGGCCATGGTCGTATCAAAGCTGTCGACAAAAACGCGGGCTTTCAACAGGGCAGTGTCATCTGCCTCGCGCATATCCGGGCGATAGGCGCCGATCAGGTCGATGTGCTGCCCCGGTTGCAGCCAAGCGCCCTTGATCACAGGGTCGGTGGACATCGTGGCACAGGTGACGATATTGGCCATCTGAACAGCCTCTTGCAAGTTATCCGCGACCGATAGCTCGGGGATCTCCCTGGCCATCGCGTCCGCGTTGGCGGGTGTCCGGTTCCAGACCGTAAAGGATGCTTTCGGGAAAGCCGCGGCATAAGCGCCGTGTAGGGCGCGGCCCACTGTGCCAGCGCCCACAATCAGGATATTTTTGCTATCAGGGCGCGCAAGGCGCCGCGCCGCCAAAAGACTATCGCCAGCTGTTTTCCACTTGGTCACCAGATGGAAGTCGATAATTGCCTCAAGCGTACCGTCCACATTGGAATAGAGGTTAACCCCGCCGTTGATCATCGGTGCGCCGCGCGACGGGTTTTCGGGAAACACCGTAGCTGTCTTGACCGCCATGCCAAGGCCGTCGATCCAAGCTGCGCGAGACAATAACGTATCTGGGTCGCGGTACAGAAACGTGTCGCCGATCTCTGCCTTGGGCAGTTCATGTCCTGCGGCCAATGTGTCGGTCAGGCCGATCCAGTCCAGCAAAGCCTCGCCTTCGTCAAAAGAGATGACGGGAACGCTCATGCGGCCTCATCCCTGCTGAGCAGCCCTTCGGACACAAGCCTGTCAGACCAACCCTGCGGGCCATCAAATAGATGTGTGCGCCATCCACGCGCCTCGGCCACTGCAATGTTATCGGCGCGATCATCCGTAAAAATCAGATTGGCCCCAGACAGGCCACTGGCGTCCTCAAGCATCTGATAGATCAACGGATCAGGCTTGATCACCTTCATGTGGCCAGAGATGAAATCGCGATCAAAATTGGAAAGAAAATCATAATATGTCGCTGCATGTGCATAGCTTTGAATGCCAAAGTTCGTCAGTGAAAAGACTGGGATACCCTTGGACTGCAAAGCGGCCATTAGACGCACAGAATGGTCTATGACGGGGCTGGCCATTTCGATCCACCGGTCGTGCCAAAGCCGGATTTCGCTGCGCCATTCCGGATAGGCATCAGCGGTAGCATAAATGGTTTCGGTGAAATGGTGGCCCATATCGACCTTGTCGTTCATCGCGTGCAAGTCTACGGTTTCGAACATGGCTCGGCGCCGATCTGGGCCAATGACGTTGTCAAAAAACCTTTCTGGTTGCCATTCGATCAGTACATTGCCGATATCGAATACAACGGCTTTAATGGTCATAATTTTGCAGCCCTCAATGTGCGTTCTAACGCGTCTAGAAAACGCGATCTGTCAGCTTTGGTAAAGCCTTTGCCGCCACCTTGGCGAAACGGATCTGCGGCGCGCAGGTCTGTCATCAGATCCCGTGTTGCAAGCACGTTGCCAATATTGGCTGCTGTTAGCGCCTCACCGTTGTGTTTAAGAACCGCTGCACCGGCTTCTATGCATTTGGCCGCAAGTGGGATATCACCTGTGATGACCACGTCGCCGGGGCCCGCGCGATCGGCGATCCACATGTCGGCGATGTCAGGCCCTTCGGACACAATGACCGTTTCGACCAGTGGGTTTTGTGACAGGCGCAAACCGCCATTTGACACCAGTTTCATCGCAATCCTGTGCCGTGTGGCGACCTTTTCCGCCTCAGCCTTGACCGGGCAGGCGTCGGCGTCGATGAATAGCGTGGTCATGTCTGAGGTGTCTCCGAATGAAAAATGACGTGTTCGCGCCCCGTATTTTATGCGCAGTAATCGCTGTGATCATATCTTGGCAGCTTGAAAAATATAGTTTTTGAAGACAGCCAGTGCGCTGCAATTTAATCCTAGGCGAGCAAGTGCTGAACGCTGCGTACCTATAGCTGCACTTTGCGATGGCAAAACATACATTGTCTGATGGAAGTTGTACAATTTTATCCTTGTTTGAAGCTAATGCGAGTTGGCCTTTGCGCCTTGGACAGGCTGCTGGAGCCTCCGGCGGGAGTTTATTTGGCAAGATGAAGTTGGATCAGCTGACCCACGCAATAACAGCCGTGAGTGTTACGACGCTGATCACGGTTGAAACGAGAATTGTTCCGGAAACGCGTTGTGGAGCTATCCCGTAATGTTGTGCGAGAATATAAATATTTCCGGCTACGGGCATCGCGGCACAAGCGATGACCATTGCACTGCTGAAGGCATCGACTTCAAAAAGATAGATTACCGAGATTGTAACCATTGCCGGGTGCAGGACCAATTTGCAAAAACTAAGCCAACCCGCGATCTGTATCCGCTCTGCTGACTTTGTGGCAAGAGATGCTCCTATTGCAAATAGGGCGCCGGGTGTTGCGGCCCCACCCAGAATGCTGAGAAAGTCGTTCATTGGCTCTGGGATCGGGATTCGTAGCGCTGACCAGATTAGGCCGAGGGTCATGGCTACGATCATCGGGTTGGTGATTAGCCCGCGGCCAATGGTGCGCAGGATCGACAGCTGCATGCGCCCGTCGCGGCCGATGGTGATCAGGGTCACGATCAGGCTGGAAAAAACGATGAGATCTGTTGCTAGGACCAGCATAACCGGCCCGATGGCGGCTGGGCCAAACAAGAGCCCCAGCATCGGCAAGCCCAAAAATCCGACATTTCCGATCACGGCGCATTGGGATTCTACTGCGTTCGTCTGCAAGTCCAGTTTGCGTATAAAGCCGATGCTTGCCGCAAAACCGTAAACGAAGGCAGTTCCTAGCAGGTAGGCGAGTATCAGTTGGCCATCCCATATTTCGGCAAGAGGTAGGTTTGCAGCAAATCGAAAAATCATTGCTGAGAGTGCGAAATAGAAGACAAATTTCGTAAGATAGGCTGTCGCGTCTGCAGTGAAAAACCGGGTCCTACCGGCCCAGTACCCCAGGCCGATTAACGCAAAGAATGGTAGAGTTTTCAGTAAGATCGGAAGCATCAGCTACTCATAGCGTTCACGATCTGCCAAGTCTATCCACTGTTGATGATAACCCCTGCTGTTTGCACAAGTGCCCCATCTACAACCATGTGCAATTGTTGCACGCCAAAACGGCGTGGCCATGTGCGTTGCTAGATGTGCAAGCATTTCAAGCGCTTTTTTCTGTCGAAACTGAATGAAGCGGTTTATGTTACTAATCTGGTGTACAAGGAATGATAATGAACGATGCAGCTCCCATTGTCCGTAAGGGCCGCAAATTTGGCCAGGTTTTGGAGGGTGCGCGTCAGGTCTTTATGACTGATGGCTTTGAAGGGGCCAACGTTGACGACATTGCGAAACAGGCCGGTGTTAGCAAGGCGACCCTTTATAGTTATTTCCCAGACAAGCGGCTTTTGTTTATGGAAGTCGTCAATCAAGAGTGCGCCCGGCAAAGTCAGTCGGCCATTGATAACATCGACATAAGCGCTCCGCCGAGAGATGTTTTAAGGCAGGCGGGGCGGCATTTCCTGCATTTTCTGACCTCGCAGTTTGGGCAACAGGTGTTTCGGATCTGCGTGGCGGAATCTGATCGCTTTCCCGAAATCGGCCGCGCCTTTTATTGCTCTGGCCCAGAGCGGATGCGAGCAGAGATGGTGGGCTATTTCACAGAGTCGATAGCGCGTGGCGAACTGGAGATCACTGATCTGACGTTGGCGGCGGACCAGTTTGCAGAACTGTGCAAGGCGGATCTATGGCCACAGCTTGTGTTTGGGGTGATTTCTTTGGTTAATGAGGCTGATATCGAACGGGTTGTGGACAGTGCAGTTGAGACGTTTCTGGCGCGTTATGGAACCTGACATACCACGAACTTGATGCCGAATTTGAATATATTTCAAACTATGAAGACGCCTCGACACGCATGAGCGATTCATCGTATTCAGAAAAAGAACAAAAGAAGAACATGTGGAAATGCCTGAGCGTCGTATTCTGTCTTTGTGGTTTCCACGATTGGGCGTGGATTGTTTAATCCGTCGTCAACCCATGCTAGCGGATCAACCGTTGATCGTTGTACAGGAACAGAAAAATATGCAGGTGGTGTCGTCGCTGAGTGCAGCGGCGCAAACGCAAGGTATTTACGTTGGGCAACCTGTGCGCGATGCCTATGCCATGTGTCCGGGGCTTCTTAGTCACGCACGCAGCGCCGTGGGGGAACAAAAATTTCTGGAGGCACTGCAACGCTGGGCGAGTAAGTTCAGCCCTTGGGTCGCACTGGAGGACCAAGATGCATTGGTGGTGGATCTGACCGGTTGCGCGCATCTTTTTGGCGGCGAGGCTGCGCTGATGCAGGTCGTAGAGGACGATTGTAACGAACTGGGCCTGAGCGTTTTGATGGGGCTCGCAGACACGCGGGGGGCGGCTTGGGCACTGGCGCGTTTTGCTGGGCTATCGGTAGAATCGGACCGGTCAGGCGACGCGATTGATCAAGAAGCGCGGGCGACACGGTCACGGTCGGGTAAGCGACGCCATTGGACCAAGGGTGGTGCGGCGCCGGTGCGGCGCAGCAAAACCTTAGATACAGTTCGCATCGCGCCGCCGGGTCAGACATATAGTGCGCTCAGCACCTTACCGGTTGCAGCGCTCCGGCTTGAACCGGAACTAATCGCACAGTTGGGGCGGTTGGGGCTGCGCCGTGTGGGCGATCTGTTGGGACAGCCAAGGGCGGCTCTTGCGCGACGTTTTGGCCGGGGCTTGGTGCTGCGATTGGACCAAGCGATGGGAAGTGCGCCCGAGCCCGTTTCACCTGCCAAGATGCCAGATCATTTCGCAGTGCGGATGACCCTGCCTGAGCCGATCGGATTGACCGAGGATGTGCTGGTGGGATTGGACCGGCTGTTGCCACGGCTGTGCAAATCACTAAAGGAAAAAGGGAAAGGTGCGCGTCAGGTGGCTTTACATGCCTATCGCAGTGACCACTCTGTAGAGGTGATCGAGGTTGGCCTTGCTCGCCCCAGCTTTGATCCACAGCGCTTGCGCCCTTTGTTAGAGATGAAAATCGATAGTATCGATGCAGGCTTTGGCATCGACATGCTGCGACTGGTCGCCACCCGGGTTGAGCCGCTTTATGAGGCGGATGCGGCAGGCCACATACAGGCGGGAGAAGCGGTGCGCGATCGCTTGAATAAGGCCAATGCACTCGACGACTTAATGGGACGACTGGGTGCGCGGGTTGGGCTTGAGGCCATTCGACGGCTGCACCCCGCATCCAGCCATATCCCTGAAAAGGCGCATAAAGTGATGGCTGCCGCATGGTCAGAGCCGCATGATGGTCCCTGGCCCCCGCCCAGTAATCCACGCCCCATGGTGATGTGGCATCCCGAGCCGGTACATGCTCCGGCGATCCCGCGCCTGCCCGAAACCTTTCGCTGGAGGGGTCAGGATCTGGCGCGCCTGCGGGCCTTGGGGCCAGAGCGAATTGCGCCCGAATGGTGGCTGGACGATCCCAACTGGCGGACGGGAACGCGCGATTACTGGGTGACGGACACGACTGACGGCCAGAGGTTATGGCTGTTTTTCGCACATGGTGGTGCCATGTCTCAGGGATGGTTTTGTCAGGGGAGCTTCACGTGAGGATGCAGCTGGTTTGATGGAAGCGGCACAACCTTGTCAAAGCAAGAAAATGCAGCAGCTGGCCCTATTCGCAAACAAGCCCTGCTTAGAAACTTGCATGCTTGAGGTTAGCGCTTGTCGATGATGCGCACAGCCTTGCCCTGAGATCGGGCAACGCTTTCTGGTTCGCCCACAGTAACCGACACGCTGACCCCTGCTGTCTGTTTGATCCGATCGACCAGCAGTTTGCCCGCATGAGTGCGCGCAGCAGGATCAGATTGGCCTATTGCAGCCTCGCAGAGGATGCACATTTCATCCATTCGGTCAGGGCGCGTCAGTTCAATCTGAAAATGTGGGGCGAGGCCCGGCGAGGCCATCAGGCATTCTTCGATCTGAGTGGGAAAGACGTTGACGCCGCGCAGGATGATCATGTCATCACTGCGACCCGTCACTTTTTCCATGCGGCGCATCGTGCGTGCTGTGCCTGGCAACAGCCGGGTCAGATCGCGGGTCCGGTACCTGATGATCGGGAACGCTTCTTTCGTGAGAGAGGTAAAGACCAGTTCACCCACCTCTCCGTCTGCTGTGGGTTGTCCTGTTTCCAGGTTGATAATCTCTGGGAAAAAGTGGTCTTCCCAAATGTGCAGCCCATCTTTTGTTTCGACACATTCCATTGAAACACCGGGCCCAATGACCTCGGACAGGCCATAGATGTCGACCGCATGTATATCAAAAGCGCCCTCGATTTCCTGACGCATGGCGTTGGTCCAGGGCTCGGCCCCAAAAATGCCCACCTGCAGGCTACAATCACGCGGATCGAGGCCCTGAATCTTGAATTCGTCCAGAACAGAGAGCGCATAGGATGGGGTCACCGTGATGCCCTTGGGTTTGAAATCGTCGATCAGTCGGACCTGTCGCGCTGTCATTCCGCCCGATATTGGAACCGTGGTCAGGCCAAGCGCATCGGCCCCAAGGTGAATGCCAAGCCCGCCGGTAAACAACCCATATCCATATGCATTGTGCAGCAGATCGCCCGCTTGCAATCCCCCCGCACGAAGCGAGCGTGCAACAACAGCGGCCCAGTTCTTCAGGTCACTTTCGGTATAGCCCACAACCGTTGGCTGTCCGGTTGTCCCAGAAGAGGCATGGATGCGTGCAACCTGATCGCGTGGCACAGCGAACATGCCAAATGGATAGTTGTTCCGAAGATCTTGCTTGACGGTGAAAGGAAACTTGGCAAGGTCCGCAAGGCTATGCAGGTCATGTGGATGCACACCTGCCGCATCAAAGCTGGCGGTGTAGTGAGGTACGTTGGCATAGGCGTGGGACAGTGACCATTTCAGCCGTTCCAGTTGCAGGGCCTCAATTTCATCCCGGCTGGCGATTTCAATCGGATCAAGGCTAGATTTTGATGGTGTGAGGTCTTTCATGATTGTTCCTCGTCAAAGTGCTGCCCATTCAGGCTGTGCGAATGGCCTCGAACCAATGCGATCTGTCGACCTTCGGCGCCAGTGACTGCAATATCATAGGTGCCGTTTCGATTCTGAAGTGCCTGTTCGGTCGCGCGCGCTGTCAGTGTTTCGCCCAGATTAGCAGGTGCAAGATAGGTGATCTGGATGTGCTGGGCGACGGAAAGCCGATTGTGACTGTTGCACGCAAATGCAAAGGCGCTGTCGGCCAGTGTTAGGATCATGCCGCCATGACAGATACCATGGCCGTTCAGCATGTCATCGCGCACTTGCATTTTCAGCGTGGCTTTTCCGGGGCCAATGGCTGCAATCTGCATGCCAAGGGATTGGCTGGTGGCGTCCTTTGCCCACATCAGGGCGGCGCATTTTTCGGCGCGATCCTGTGGGGTCATAGGGCTTTCTCGGTTGGTGATGCGATGCTGTCATGCTGCACGGATTGCGGGATGGGTACAAGCGCAGTTGTTGAACTAGCTTGAAATGTATGCGTCGGCAGTTCAGTCTGACTTTATGACGTTATACACTCCCCCTTTGTCAAACTTGCGCGAAACACCCAACCCTCAGGTGGCGTTTCACCGAACCGAGTTATCGGTGATCTTGTCGCTCTATGGGCGGATGGTGGCAGCGGGCGAATGGCGTGACTACGGCATTTCGTGTTTGCATGATGTGGCAGTGTTTTCGGTGTTTCGCCGAACGGCGGAGAACCCGCTGTACCGGATAGAAAAGCGCCCAAAGCTACGTGGCAAACAGGGTATGTATGCGGTGGTTGGGATTGATGGGCAAATTCTGCGTCGGGGTCAGGATTTGAAGACTGTCTTGCGGGTGCTTGAGCGTAAACTGATCCGCGCTGTCGATTGAACTGTCAAAAGGTCTCCTGCCGCTGATTAGCCTAATGCCACCTATCGCGTATGACGAAACACCCGAAACATCGGTTATTATCTAATGCGTTGAAATCGTAAATTTAGTCAGCGTTAAATGATTAAATTTTTTTATAACGCTCCATGCGTATGGTTTAAGGAATGCTACGTCAAAACCGGTGCTGAGTGCTTTTGCAACAAAGAATGGTCAAAGGCGTTTATGGCTTGTGACCGGGCCACCACCCGTCAGAGCGATGCGGTTGATTGCAGGACCGATGAGTTCCTCGGTCACGTTCATGTGAAAAGCATTGGCATGGATCATGGTCGTTGCGCTGGTGATCATTGCCACGTGACCTTGCCAAAACAGCAGATCGCCGGTTTGGTAAGATTGATCTGTGACGTCGCCGCCTAGGGCGTGTTCCTGTTGATCGCTGTCACCGGGGCAAGCAAGGGCGGCGGCTATCATTGCGGCTTGAATCAGGCCAGAGCAGTCAATGCCTGACCGCGAGTTTCCGCCCCACAGATAGGGGGTATTCAGAAAAAGCCGCGCGGTTGTAACGGGATCCTGTGGTTCAGCGGGATAATCGGACAGGGCGGTTTTTGGGACATGGCCGAGGCTAGTTTCGATGAAATCATTGTTGTCAGAGTGTGCGGTAAGCCGTGCGCCAAAAGTAAGCGTGACGCGATTGAACGATTTGATCGACGCCTCAGCATAAGCGTGTGTGGCGGCAGCTGTGACCTGATGAGTTGGCGTACTGGGCGGGCCGATTGCATGAGCGCGGACCCAGCCAATGTAGCCGTCTTTTGCAGCCTTCACATAGTTAAAATTCTGGCAGGTGCCTATTGTGGTAACGGCTTCTCCCAGCACGAGTTGCCGGTCACGTGGACCTTTTGGAGCGGCCAACAGATCAACCAATGGTTCTTTGATCTGGCCGGGGATGGACGTCTGAACGTGTGTGGCATCCGGGTGCAGGCGTCTGTCACTCATAGGCCAAGCGCTGCGGGCAGTGCGGCGAACAGGGCGCGAGTGCCTTGCCCAATGCCGCCCTTAGGTCGGGCGGGCGCGTCGCTGGGTTGCCAGCCATAAATATCAAAATGCATATATTGCTGCGTTTCCGTGACGAAGCGTCGCAGGAACAGCGCTGCGGTGATACAGCCTGCAAAGCCACCTTTGGGTGCATTGTCAAGATCAGCAATCCCCGGTTCAATCATTGCTTCATAGGGGGTATGAAACGGCATGCGCCAAACGGGATCTGCACTGGCATGAGAAGCGGCCTCCAGTGCCGTGGCAAGCCCCGGATCATCCGTGAAATATGGCGCGATGTCTGGGCCGACCGCGACGCGGGCAGCACCGGTAAGCGTGGCCATTGAAATGATCAGATCCGGCTGTTCTTCATCGGCAAGGGCTAGCGCATCGGCCAGCACCAGCCGTCCTTCGGCGTCAGTGTTGTTGATTTCAACAGTAAGGCCTTTGCGTGAAGTCAGGATGTCTTGGGGCCGGAAGGCATTGCCCGACACACTGTTTTCGACGGCCGGAACGAGGACGCGCAATTGCAGTGGCATCTCGGTAGCCATGATCATATGGGCCAAGCCAAGCACAGCAGCCGCTCCGCCCATGTCCTTTTTCATGAGGCCCATTGATGCGCCAGGTTTGAGGTTAAGCCCACCAGTGTCAAAGCAAACGCCTTTGCCGACCAGCGTCAGGCGGGGGCCTTTGGTGCCCCATTTCATGTCGATGAGTCGGGGCGCGTGGGTAGAGGCACGGCCAACAGCATGTATCATCGGAAAATCGTCTATTAGCAGGGCGTCGCCCGTTGTTACGGTGATGGCAGCACCAAAAGTTTCTGCAAGGTCGCGCGCGGCGTTTGCCAGATTGGGCGGGCCCATGTCCGCGGCCGGCGTATTAATCAAATTGCGGCTGAGCGCCTCGCCATTCGCAATGGCTGTAACGCGGGCGGTGTCAATTCCCTCCGGAGCGATCAGTTCTGCTTGCATCTTGGATTGAGATTTATAGCGATCAAAGCGGTATCCTGCGAGCAACCAGCCCAGCGCTTCGATTTCCAGCGTATCGGTGGGAAGGGTGTGGTGCAGAGTATAAGTGCCTTTTGGTAGTTTGGCTGCTGCGGATGCAAGGTGAAACCGACCGCGCGCACGTGCGTGCGCATTGCCGTAGCCGATGGCGGCTAGCGCAATGCCATCGGCGCCGGGACATACTAAAATCTGACCTAGTGCGCCAGCAAACCCGCAGGCGTTGGCCCAAGTTTGAGTGGCGGTATCCTGAGCAGAAATCCAGTCACCAACGGAATGCTCGTCAAGCATATGCAAAGGAATGGCAGCGGCAGTGGCGTCAGCAAAAGAAAGCGGCATCGGTGCACCTGTTTGTGAACTTGTAGCTCCGACCCTAACCTGTTTGCCTGCTGCTGCAAGGTCTGTGACTGACGGCTAGATCGTTATGTCCTGCAAGTCCCAGATAGCAACAAGCGAACCTTCCCCGATGCGCATCAGGCGCGCAAGTGTTGCGGCCAACGCCACTATGTCCGATTTATCGATACATGTCATGACGTCGCGGGCTACATTCGCCAGCAATACCATTCCAATCTGATCGGAAATCGCAATGAGCGAGCGAGCAGATTTGCGCAAGTGTTCCATTTCGCCACTGCGGTGCAGCCGGTCGCAATGCGACATGCGTAGCGCCAATTCCTCTATCGCGCGGCACACGACGTTTTCTGCGCCGACATTACCCATTTCTGCATACAGCGCGCCCAAGCGGTCATGGTCTATATCGACCCGCTCAACCAGCCGGATTTGTGTAATGGTATTCACTTTGATCACCTCGTATCACCCAAAGTAGTGTGCCCCCACGGCCCCTCGGTGATAACCTAAATATCCTTCCTAAATGGTTAGGGTCGCATGGTCTTTTTGCTCGAATTTAGTGAAAATTTAGAATATCTACGCCAGTTAAAGATAAACAGTTAAAAACTGGGGCAAGATATGCATAGAATAAAGCCGCTTCCATCATTCCTTTTGCAGCGGTACCAGGGTTGGAAAGCCACCACCCATGCAGAAAACAGCTCATGGTATCGGCGACTGGCTACCGAAGGGCAGCGTCCACGCGCTATGATTATTTCATGCTGCGATAGCCGGGTTCATGCGACATCGATTTTTGGCGCGGACCCTGGAGAATTTTTTGTCCACCGAAACATAGCGAATTTGGTACCACCGTACGCGCCTGATGGCGATTATCACGGCACCTCTGCCGCAGTGGAATACGCGGTTAATGTGCTGAAAGTGGCGCATATTGTCGTTTTGGGCCATTCGCGTTGTGGCGGCGTTCAGGGCTGCATCGACATGTGCGAGGGTCGCGCACCCGAGCTTGAGGAAAAAACCAGCTTTGTAGGCCGATGGATGGATATTCTGCGCCCCAAGTTTAGCCAAGTTGCCGATATTCCTGTGATGGAGGACAAGGCGCAGCAGCTAGAGCAGTTGGCGATAATCACATCCATGGAAAACCTGATGTCATTTCCTTTCGTCGAAGCGCGCGTTGATGACGGATCCCTTGGTATTCATGGGCTTTGGACGGACATCGCAGAGGGCGGCATGAAGCAATTCAATAGCAAGACCCAAGATTTTCAACCGGTTTAGCCAAGTCTTTATCCAAGAGGGATTCAGATGGATCAGATTGTAGATTTGGCGGCAACAAATTTGTTGTCGCCTATCATCCTTAGCTTTGCGCTGGGCATTGCTGCCGCGCTTGCGCGTTCGGATCTCAACATTCCGGAGGCGGTCGCCAAGGGCATGTCCATTTATCTGCTTTTTGCCATCGGGTTCAAAGGTGGGGTGAGCGTAGCAGATCATGGAATTGATGCGACGCTAGCGTCATCTTTGCTTGCTGGGATCGTTCTTTCGGCCGTGCTCCCGCTGATCGCTTTTGTGCTGCTACAGGTCATGGGAAACTTAAGCCGGCTGGATGCGGCGGCGGTTGCGGCGCATTATGGGTCGATTTCGATTGTGACTTTTGTCGCTGCGACGTCGGTGTTGGAAAGCAGCGGGATCGCGTCAGAAGGATATATGGTTGCGGTCGCCGCCACGATGGAGGCGCCGGCAATCCTCTCAGCCTTGTGGCTGATCACCCGTGGCGGCGGGGACAATCGGCGGATGGACGGGGCGCTGCTGCGCGAAATTATGTTAAATGGATCCATCGTACTGTTGGTTGGCAGCTTTGCGATTGGCTGGATCACTGGTGCAGATGGGCTGGCAAAGATCGAGTCGTTTATCGTATCGCCCTTTCAGGGCGTCTTGTGCCTGTTCTTACTGGATATGGGGCTCGTCGCGGGTCGCGGGCTGCGAGAGGGACAAGCCGTGTTGCGGCCCGGCATAATTGCGTTTGGCGTGGTTATGCCGATCGTGGGCGCCACGATCGGTCTGGCAACTGGACTACTGCTGGGAATCAGTTCTGGTGGTGTGGCGCTGTTCATGGTGCTGTCGGGCTCTGCCAGTTACATCGCGGTGCCTGCTGCGATGCGCGTCGCTGTGCCGGAGGCGAATCCGTCAATCTATCTGACCCTGTCGTTGGGGGTCACATTCCCATTCAACCTAACGCTTGGTATTCCGATTTATTTGTCGATCGCCGGCGCTTTGACAGGAGGCTGATCTAATGAAAACCCATCAGGCCAAGCGCGTGGCTATTATCATCGAGCAAGTGATGCAAAGCCGATTGACCGACGTCATGGCAGATGCAGGGGTGACCGGGTGGACCATGTTGCCGGTGCTTGGGGGGTCGGGTCGATCCGGCACTTGGAGCCGCGAAGGCCAGGTTAGCCGCGCTGGTGGCATGGTGCAGGTCGTCTGTGTGATCAGGCCTGAAAGGTTAGATGATCTGCTTGAAGCGGCGTTCCGCGTTGTTGACCGCCACATCGGCGTTGTCACGGTTAGTGATTGCGAGGTGCTGCGGGCCGAGCGGTTCTAAGCATTCGTCAAGCGTTGAACGTTGCGGTCACATCATCAGGCAGTGCCGGTCGCAAGAGCATGTTTCAGGACAGCAGATTGTGGCCCCATCACGTAGCTAGGGCGTTTTGTGAAAACTTTAACTACCTAACGCTGCTTAAAATCTAAAGTACAATACGGTAGATGATTGCCGATGCGTAAGATATTTCGTCAAACGTAGTAGCGCGCCAAAAAAAAGGGCGGCGCGTCATAATCGACACGCCGCCCTTACCACTCGTTACCCCACTCGTTTGTACACTCAGCGCATCGAACGTTTGTCATCAACGTGCATGAGCGTACCCCCCAAACACCGTATTTCCCGATACGGTGTTAATGTTCCCGAACATGAGCTGAACCAAGGTGGATGTTAAAGCGCGAATAATTATCGCTTCGCAACCGCAAGGTCTGTATTCAGCTCGGTGTTGGGGACTGGCTTACTGCCATGAAACGACGGACACTTAGGCCCCGTTTTACAGTGCGCTTGTGCAACACTGGTCGGCATAGGTCGTCGGCAAACAAGTTTGCCAGCTCTTGCCTTGTGACACGTTCACGCCCATTCGCGTCCCGTATCGATCTTCTACCTTCTTCCGCACGCCACAGCGTACGCACCAACGTCAACATCCCACTCACCTCGTCGATATAATTGGCCCCCCGGCCAGTATTCCATCCGACCTCTAGGCCGGAACCGTTCGACCCCCCGGCCGTTCGATAAGACAGGTATGGCAGGTAGAAATTACCAATGTGTTGCCGTATCAGGTTTAGCCATCTCAGACATGAGATTAATCAAAAAAAATCTTTTACAACATATAGTTAAGTATATTGTATTCATACATAAAATGCAATCTATCTGTCGATTAAGCGATTCTCGACGTGCTTAGCCCATCTTGTTAAGCTCGTGGTAACCACGTCATAAGGCATGCACACGTGCCGCTAAAATAAAAGGGGCCCGAAGGCCCCTTTTTTCGTAGTCATTTAGATCGTGAAACTAGCCTTTTTTCAGGACCCGATTGCCCAAAAGCTCTGCAATCTGAACTGCGTTCAAGGCGGCACCCTTGCGCAGGTTGTCGCTAACGCACCAAAAATTCAGCCCATTATCAAGCGTACTGTCCTGACGAATACGGCTAATGAATGTGGCATAGTCGCCGACGCATTCTATCGGCGAGACGTAGCCACCAGCTTCGCGCTTGTCGATCACCATCACGCCGGGCGCTTCGCGTAGGATATCGCGCGCCTCGTCTTCATCAAGAAACGTGTCGAACTCGACGTTGATCGCTTCGGAGTGACCAACAAACACGGGAACGCGCACACAGGTTGCTGTGACCTTGATTGCCGGGTCGATGATTTTTTTGGTTTCAACGACCATTTTCCATTCTTCCTTGGTCGATCCGTCTTCCATGAATACGTCGATCTGCGGAATGACGTTAAATGCAATCTGCTTTTGAAATTTATTTGGGGGCACTTCTGTCGTGGGGTTATAGACCGACTTGGTTTGGTCCCACAGCTCGTCCATACCTTCTTTGCCTGCGCCGGATACGGATTGGTACGTCGAAACAACGACACGCTTGATCTTAGCCCGGTCATGCAGCGGTTTGAGTGCAACGACCATCTGTGCTGTAGAACAGTTCGGGTTGGCGATGATGTTCTTTTTCGAATAGCCTTCGACCGCGTCGGCGTTCACTTCGGGAACAATCAACGGCACATCGGGATCGTAGCGATAAAGAGATGAATTGTCGATTACGACGCAACCGGCCTTGGCGGCGATGGGGGCGTATTTCTTGGTCGCGTCCGAGCCAATGGCAAACAATGCCATATCCCAGCCCGTGAAATCGAAGGTGTCGAGGTCCTTGGTTTTTAGCGTCTTTTCACCAAAGGAAACTTCGGTGCCCAGCGAACGGCGGCTTGCCAAAACGGCGATTTCGTCCACAGGAAACTGGCGCTCTGCCAGAATATTCAACATTTCGCGGCCCACGTTGCCGGTGGCGCCTGCGACGACGACACGATACCCCATCACATTCTCCTTATTGGGAAGGTGGGAGGCGTCTATACCCAATGCACGGGAGTGAAAAGGGGCCGCTAGTCCATTCTATCACGGCTAAAGAAATAGGGGATCAACCCTATCACAATGATGATGGCAAAACTACCAAAGAGGCTATGATAGGCGGTGGTCGGTTCAGCGCCAGTGGCCGCGGTATGCATCCGGCCTGAACCGAATTGCAGCAGTCCGACACCGCCAATCCCAAACAGATTCATTAGCGTGACACCACGCCCCGTCAGATGTGCCGGAAAAAGTGTTCGGGCATGGGCGATCACCACTGGATAGGTGGCCCCAAAAAGCCCCACGCCGCACATAAGTAAAATGGCGATAGCCGGATTACCCGCCGGATTGGCAAAAAGTGCCAAAAGGCAAGTAGCCATGATCAGGTTGCCGCCAATGATGACCCATTTTCTGGTGCCCAAAATGCGGTCAAGTGGACCATAGGCAAACACACCCACAACCATTGCGAGGCCCATCGCCAAGGTGGCTCGCCCGATTTGAGCCTGCGAAAGTTCAAAGACATCGCTAAGATAGGGACTGATCCACAACCCTCGGATTGCGGCGGCGGGTACATAGTTGACAAACATGAGCGGCAGGATCAGCCACAGTGCGGGGATCCGCAGCAGGTCAATTACTGAGCCGCCAACATCACCGGTAACCTGTTCCGGGTCTCGGACGAAGCGCCAGATGCCAAGCGCAATGGCGCTGCAAATGGCGGCCAGAAGCCACATTGTGACGCGCCATCCAACCAAGTCTACGGCCCAACTCAGAGGAATAGACGCCGAGACGTTCCCCAACGTGCCCACTCCAATCATGGCAGCTGCAAGTGTTGCAAATTGTTTTGGCGGATGGTTGCGGACAAAGATGTAATAGCAGGCCATAAGCACTGGCGCACAGCCAATACCGATCAGAATCATTGCAGCTTTGATATGCAAAGCAGTTGTCGCCGCAGCAAAAAGCATCGCTCCACCGCCTGCTCCAATCAAAAAGAGGTAGGCGGAGGTCCGCCGGGGGCCGATCGTATCCAACGCCCAACCGACTGGGATTTGCATCGCGGCAAAGCTCAGAAACCAAAGCCCCGAAGCGGTGGCAAGTGTATCGGTCTCAAGTCCAAGATCGGCTTTTAGGGGTGCGACCAGCACGGCCAAGAAAACCCTAAAGAACTGGCTGAGTACATATGAAAGCGCCAAGAAGGCGATGCCAAGGGTCATGGGGGCTCCGGACAACTGAAGCAGGCGTGACATGGCAACGGCATCTGCGCAAGTGTATTGCTGCGATGGCTGCCTGTTTCAACGGTGGGGCCACTCGAGAGAGTGCAGGTGTTTTGCACTGCACTAATATGGCCATAGTTGTTTTTTCGAAACTTCCAAGTCTGCGAGAGATGCATTTTCACAGCGGACTTCCTGCTGACAGAGCAGCCAGGCGCGTGGGCATATTTACCAAAGCGAATATCTGGGGGATCGCGTTCATGAGGAACCCAAAACCCCGAATAAGATGGTTGGCAGTAGGTAGAATTAGTTCACTGACCCTTTCCATTTGACGGCAAGGGTACGCAGTGCGTTTGCCAGTAACTGAATGTCGACCCCTGTCGCGGCAAAGCGCGCGCCTGCGTCAATTAAATCTTGCGTCATGTCGGGGCCGGTGGCCAGAACACCAGGCGCCTTTCCGGCCGCTTCGATCCGTTGGAAGGCTTCTTTGATGGTATTTTGCACATTTGGGTGCGAAATTTGGCCCATGTGGCCCATGTCGGCAGATAAATCGGCAGGGCCAATGAATACGCCGTCTATGCCATCAACAGTGAGGATATCGTCTAGTTCCGCCATCCCAGCCATATTTTCCACCTGTATCAAGAGGCAGATCTGATCGTCGGCAGTTGTGCCATAATCGCTGATTTGGCCGAACTTACTGCAGCGGGCACCGGAATAACCAACACCTCGCCCGCCTGTAGGAGGATAGTGCACATCATGCACCAGTTGCCGCGCCTGATCGGCACTTTCTACCATGGGCACAAGAACGGTTTGCGCGCCTGCGTCGAGAACCTGTTTGAGCATCCATGTCTCGGAGGAGGGAACGCGTACTGCAGCATGGCTTTCTGAAGCTTCGAGTGCCATCAACTGCATGCGGATGCGTGAGATATCATAGGGGGTATGTTCACTATCGATCAAGAGCCAGTCAAAGCCCGCAGTACCGGCGACTTCGGTAGAAATCGGATCGCCCAGGCTGAGCCAGCATCCTATTACTGTCTCGCCATTATTGAGAGCGGCCTTGAAGGGGTTGTGGGGCGCAGGCATGGGTCATCTCCATTTTGGTTTGGGCGCACTCTAGACCTGTCACGGCATCGGTGGCTACTGGTGAAACGAGGCGCATGCGCGCCACGCGATATTTTACATCTGCCTCTGGCAGATGTGTTTTCGCCTCTGGCGGGAGTTTGTTGGGCAAGATGAAAAGGGATTAAAGAACTTTGATCACGTCTTTTTCGACGGCGAGCATATAGCCGCGCCGCGCAATGTTTTTGACGAGAAGCTCACTCACAATTTGGTTGCCGAGTATGTCGCGCAGTCGCTTAATGCGGGTAGCACCTGCGGCTTCGTCGCAATCGGCTGCGCTGCGGCCTGAGATGACCGCTTCGATTTCGGAGCCGGAGAGCACGTCGTCATCCATTCTTGATTCGGCGAGGACGGACATGGTTTCCATCGTGGCATCGGTGAGCTTAAAGCCAAGGTTATTTAGGTAGACGGTATTTTCCTCGCGGCTGATCAGAAGGGAGTTGACCTGAATGCCAGCGCGCTCGATTTGAGCTAGTCTGCGGTTAAAGCCGACGATCAGAATTAAGAAAACCAGCGCCGCTATCATCATCGCCGTGGCGAACACCAGCAAAGTATAAATTACCAAACGATAGCTGGCCAGCGTGTCGGCAAAGGCGGTGCCGGACTGGGCAAGAATTTCCAGAAGTTTGATTTCAGCCTGGCTGGTTATGTCTGTGTTTTCGACAAACATCCGTTCGACGTGGGCGTCGAAAGCTCCTGCGTCGGGTAGGGCGAGAAACAGCAGGAGAGCCGCGCCAATCAACAGAGCTAGAATGCTTGCGATACCGAAGATCACCAGCCGTCCACCAGTGCGGCGCATGTCAGAAGCGGAGGTAGTATTGTCCTGCACTGTCTTTCCTTTGATCGAGCCCATCTGAGCCAAAAACTGACATTACTTTAAGAACTGTCCAGCCGTTTATGGCAATTCGGTGGGCGAGCTCGCTTTTGGCATCGGCGACAGAACACGGACCCGAAATTTTCGCTACACCGTAGTGCAGGCGCAGTGGATTGTCTTGCTTTGCCTTGTAATCGGCAAAGCATTGCGCCGTGGCCATGCTGGATAGACAGAGCGTCAGCGTAAGTGAAAGAGCGAAATTTTTCATAACATCAGACTGCGCCGGAATGCCCCGATATTCAATAACATCGTGCGGGTGGGCTGTGGATATTCGATAACTTGCGGCTGTTATTGCCTGTCTTATGGGGATTGGGCCTGTTTGGGATCATAGCCAAATATTTTGGCGCTTATTTGATTTGAATGCGTAAAGGACCGCCCTCATGACACATCGTATCCCCCGTCGATTTATTACCGCCGTTGCTACAGCCTCTATTATCGTCACAGGCTTTTCCGCTGTCCCGGCCCGTGCAAACGAAGATGAGATTGGAGGTCTGCTTGCCGCATTGTTGGGGCTGGCCGTGTTGGGTGTAGTTGCCAATAAGGTTCTTGATGATGCAGAGGTGACGCATACGCACCGGCCGCGCCCCGTAAAACGTCAGCTTTTACCGCAAGAATGTCTTCGTAGCATTCACGTCAAAGATGGTCGCATGCGGGTGTTTGGACGCCGCTGCCTAAAGGCCAATCACATCCGCGTCAGTCAGCTGCCGGGGCAATGCAAACGTCGCTTCCCAACGGCGCGTGGGACACGCAAAGGCTTTGCAGCGCGCTGCCTGCGTCGGAATGGATACAAATTAGCGCGATATTAGCAATGAACGGTGGCGGCTGAACGGCCTCCCGGTTCGGCAGCTAAATATCAGAAGATGGTGTTACCGCCTTCTTTTGCATTTACGCCTCGTGAATGCGACGCGGGGCATTTGCACTTTCCGCCGGAACGTGCGTTTTGCTTTTGATTCAGAGAGTGTGGAACAAGAAGGTATATCAAGTTTGCCAGACTATGTGTTCGAGAGCCAGCTGGGTGGCTGTGTGGCCGGCGTTGATGAGGTGGGCCGTGGGCCTCTCGCCGGGCCGGTGACTGCGGCGGCCGTGATGCTAGACCCGGCCGATATACCTGTGGGCCTAGACGACTCCAAAGTTTTGCGCCCACGAGCCCGCGCCAAACTTTGGTGCAAGATTGTCGACGTCGCTGTCGTTTCCGTTGCGCATGCATCGGTGGCCGAAATTGACGAGCTTAATATACTGCGCGCGTCTCATTTGGCGATGGTTCGGGCAGTTGCCGGGCTGGCCCAAGCGCCAGATCATGCATTGATCGACGGAAATATGATCCCAACCGGGTTGGCCATACCTGCGACTTCGATCATCAAAGGAGACAGCCGTTCAGTCTCGATTGCGGCGGCTTCAATTGTGGCCAAAGTGTGTCGGGACCGGATCATGGTGGATTTGGCGCAACAGCATCCGGGCTATGGATGGGAAACCAACATGGGATACGGATCAAAAAGCCACATCACCGCGCTTCAAAATTTGGGTGTGACCCCACACCATAGACGTTCGTTCAAACCTGTCCACAATATGTTGTGACAAGCATTTTTATTAAGTAACTGATTCAAAAAAGAAATTGACGCCGAATCAGCTTTGAATCATCTTGAGCCTAACCAACGAGCACAAAATGTGCCGGGGACAGAGGCAGATTATGACAAAACATTTAAAGGGCGCCGAGGCGCTTCCCTTGAACCAAGTTATTGCAGGTGACTGCATTGATGTGATGAACAGCTTGCCTGCTGGCAGCGTTGATCTGATCTTTGCTGATCCGCCATATAACCTACAGCTCAAGGGTGATCTTCATCGCCCAGACAACAGCAAGGTTGATGCGGTCGACGATCATTGGGATCAGTTTAATTCCTTTCGGGCTTATGACGAATTTACAACCGCATGGTTGAAAGCGGCGCGCCGCTTGCTCAAGCCCAATGGGGCGATTTGGGTGATTGGTAGCTATCACAACATCTTTCGCGTTGGCGCGTCTCTGCAGAACGAGGGTTTTTGGATCTTGAACGACGTCGTTTGGCGCAAGTCGAACCCGATGCCGAATTTCCGGGGCAAGCGGTTCACAAATGCTCACGAAACAATGATCTGGGCAGGTAAGTCAGAAGACAGCAAATATACCTTTAATTACGAAGCTCTTAAGGCTTTGAATGAGGGCATACAGATGCGGTCTGACTGGGTTTTGCCCATCTGTACCGGTCACGAACGGATGAAAGATGAACAGGGCGACAAGGCCCATCCGACGCAAAAGCCACAAAGCCTTCTGCACCGTGTGCTGGTCGGATCAACCAACCCCGGAGACGTTGTATTGGACCCATTTTTTGGAACAGGTACAACGGGAGCGGTGGCCAAGATGCTGGGCCGCGAATTCATCGGGATCGAACGCGAAGCAAGCTATCGCGCTGTCGCCGAAAAACGCATTGCTTCAGTTCGTAAGTTCGACCGTGATGCGCTGACGGTTTCGGCGTCAAAACGAGCAGAACCGCGCGTGCCCTTTGGTCAGCTGGTCGAGCGCGGCATGTTGCGCCCAGGTGAAGAGCTTTATTCGATGAACAAACGCCACAGGGCCAAAGTGCGTGCTGACGGTACACTGATCGGTGATGATATCAAGGGATCGATCCATCAGGTGGGTGCGCATCTGGAGGGTGCGCCCAGCTGTAACGGATGGACTTATTGGTGCTTTAAACGCGATGGCAAGATTGTTCCGATCGATGTTCTGCGCCAGCAAATCCGGTCCGAGATGCATTCATAAGCTGATCCTTGCATTGAGCCTGAATCGATTATTCTCCCCTTTTTATGCCGTTCTCGATTGGGCGAGCTGAAAATATGGCTCATTCGAGAAATGCAAAGTTTTCACAACACCGCTGGTGCCTGCGGCCTTTGACTCCAGTAGTTGAACGTAAGGCGCTATACCTTGGCCTCGCCTTTTTTGGCGGGGCTTTTTTTATTGGAAATAATGACTAGGTGCACTGAAAACATAGGGAGACTATACAATGACTGACGCAAGTACTGGCTTTTTACCCAGCCCGTTTGGTCGGCGCGCCGCGCAGTCAGATGACATGCCAGAGCATCGCTATGCGCAAGAGGCTTTGGCGCGCAACAAGCGTGAAGGCTTGGAACTTGCAGTCAAGGCGCGGATCGGCGCGCTGTTGGCAACGTCGGTACTGCTTGTCTACCTCAATCCTCAGTGGAACGTAATCTGGTACCTGTTTCTGTCATTTTGTTTGATTCTGGTCGGGCTACTGCAGCGGCGTGTTGGACGGGTCGGGCAATCGCGTGCGGAACTGGGCCTGTTGTTTCTCGATTTACTGATCATGACGGTTGGCTTGTTGGCGCCAAACCCGTTGTTCGACAGGGAGATACCCACTGCGCTGATCTACCGGTTCGAAGCCTTTCAATTCTTCTATGTCTTTCTTGCCGTTGGCATATTAACCTATTCTTGGCGCACAATCGTTTTGTTTGGGTTCTGGACGCTGACCTTGTGGATGTTGGGGGCAGTCTGTGTTTCGTGGTTTGGCATAATCGATCCACGATTGTCCGAATTAGCGATAATGATGTTCCCTGATTATCCCGACCTTGTCTTTCTGATGGATCCCAACATTGTGAACTGGGACCTGCGCGTGCAGCAGGTCGTGGTGTTTTTCATCGTGGCTATAATCTTGGCGATCACGGTACGCCGGTATCAGGATCTGGTGTTGAACAGTGCAGAAATGGTCCGCGAGCGGACAAATCTTGCGCGTTATTTCAGCCCTACGATGGTTGAAGAATTATCGACAAAGGACGAACCGCTTGGTCAAATTCGCAGCCATGACGCGGCCATTCTATTTGTCGATATTGCTGGCTTTACCGCTTACGCTGATGGGCGTCCCCCCGAAGAGGTCATCGATACGCTGCGCGCCTTTCATGCACGGATGGAAAGCGAGGTGTTTGCACACGGTGGAACATTGGACAAATATCTGGGGGACGGGTTGATGGCGACCTTTGGAACGCCTTTGCCACAAAATGATGACGCAGCACGTGCCATGGCTTGCGTTATTGCCATGGCGGATCGTATGGATGCTTTGAACGCAGATAGACGTATCGATGGGCTGGAACAGATTGACGCCCGGTTCGGACTGCATTTCGGGCCGGTTGTTCTGGGCGATATTGGCGCCAACCGTTTAGAATTTGCTGTGCTTGGGGATGCGGTGAACGTGGCCAGCAGGCTCGAGGGATTGACCCGCAAGCTTGAGGTTAAAGGCATCATCAGCGATGAAGCTGTTCGTGCTGCGGGTGTTCACACTGGTCTGCGTCGCGCCCCGGATCAGGTTGTGCGCGGTGTGAGCGATCCGCTGGCTGTCTGGGTATTGGATTGAGCGCTGGCCGAGGTATTGGGCGCGCTTGTCCATGGCTGGTTTATACTAAAGTCGCGTGTTGATCTCTATCTTGGCAAAGGGTTGGTGGCCTTGTCATAGGCTCTCCAATCGGTGATTTCAGGGTAGTACATCTCGCGCCACTTTTGGACCCGTGGGTTCATCATCGGCTTCCAAAGCCGTGGAAGCATCGCGTAGATTGTCATCACCGGATAACCATAAGGAAGCTGCGGGGCCTCTGCTTCGGTGTAGTTTTGTAGAATCGGAAAGCGGCGGCTGGGTTTGAAATGGTGATCGGAATGTCGCTGCAGGTTGATCAATAGCCAATTCGTTGCCTTGTGCGCAGCATTCCATGAATGCTGTGGTTTGACATGTTCATATTTGCCATCGCCCAAGTGTTTGCGCGTTAACCCGTAGTGTTCGATGTAGTTCACCAGTTCGAGCTGCCATATCGCAACGCCGGCCTGTACAAGAAACAAACCAACCCCGGCCCAGCCACTGACGGCATAGGCCAGCAGCAGAAATACAAGTTGAAGGTAGCCATATTTCCAAAAAGGGTTTGAAGTGTCAGTCACGGGCAAACCCTTGCGCGCAAGCATGGCTTTTTCTGCGCTCCATGCTGACAAAAAACACTGCTTCAATACCCGCGCGTAGAAACGGTAAAAGCTTTCGCCTAGACGCGCCGTGACGGGATCACGCGGGGTCGCTACATAGCGGTGATGCACCAGCAGATGCTCGGATCGGAAATGTGAATAAAGCACCATCGCCAAGAGCACATCGGCAAGCCAGCGTTCCAGTTTGTCCTTTTGGTGCATAAGTTCATGGCTGTAGTTGATGCCCACGGTGCCCGTTATCACACCAACACCAAAGAATACGGCGACTTTTTCCACGGTATTAAGATGGTCTGCCGGTGCCACGTACCATAGCAGGCTGTAAAGCATGGCGAGCTGCACAGGCACCCATGCGGTTGTGAGGATGCGATACCATTTCAGATCTTCTTCGGTCGTATCGGGATCTGCGTTGGTGCTGTTTAGGCCGATAGTAAAGTCGAGAATCGAGAACATGAACCAAGTGGCAAATGGCAATAGCAACACTGTCCAACTGCCGTAGATGGCACTGACCCAAGCCAAAGGCACCAGCAGGAACGAGACCCAGAACGGCAGTGCATTCTGTATTCTTCCTACAAGTTCTGGGGGTAGTGTCATGGCAGCGATCCTTTGATTGAGCGCACACATCTTATATGTTGCTCTTGCTACACCTGCCAAGTGTAACGCAGCGCTGCAACTTTAGACATGAGTAAGATCGAAAGCTTTTCGCATCACCGTTGGCAAATCAGTTGGGCGGAACTGTGCGCGTGGTAAAAAGCTGCCTGTATTCGGTTGCGCCTCTGCGCCAACATCTGCGGTCATCACGTCAAGTATTAGGTGGAAATGGGTAAAGGTGTGGCGCACTTCTGTTGCTAGCTTTTGCCAGCGCGCCTCCATCGGCGGGTTTTGCGGAAGATCCTCAGTTGCAAGCACCCAATCCGAGCCGGGCCAGCCCAGCATGCCACCCAAAAGACCCTTTTCCGGCCGGGTCTCTAACAGCATCGCCCCATCACTGCGCCGCGCGATATATACGGTACCACGCCGAACAGGCTTTGGTGCTTTGGGAATTTTTCGCGGCAGGTCAGCGGCGGTGCCTTTGATGCGTGCGGCGCAGGGCGTCCGCCAGGGACAAATGCCACAGGTTGGCGATTTTGGGGTGCAGATTGTAGCGCCAAGGTCCATCACAGCCTGAGCGTAATCGCCGGGGCGCAGCGCAGGGGTGAGCCTATCAGCATATGCTGTCAAAACTGGTTTTGATTTGGGCAGGGGGGCATGTTCGTCATAAAGTCTTGCCATGACGCGTTCAACATTGCCATCCACGACAGTGTAGCGCAGATCAAATGCGATAGAGGCAATGGCGGCCGCAGTGTAGGGCCCGATGCCTGGCAATTTCAGCAAGGCTGCATGATCTTTTGGAAATGCACAGCCATGTTCAGTCACCACCACGCGGGCGCATTTCAATAGGTTGCGTGCCCGAGCATAATAGCCAAGCCCCGCCCATTCACCCATGACATCCGCATCTTTGGCAGCACCAAGGGCGCTGACCGTTGGCCAGCGGGTGATGAATCGTTCAAAATAGGCTGTGACGGCCGCAACAGTAGTCTGTTGCAGCATTATTTCTGACATCCAGACTGCATAGGGATCGGGGCTGTGCCCGGCAGCTTTATCGGCAGGGGACACCCGCCATGGCATGTTGCGGGCATGCCGGTCATACCAATCAAGCAAGTCGCTGCTAAGCTTGGCGTTATGGTCACGCAAAATTTATGCTCCTTTACAGCATCTAATCTGGGGTCTGGGAAGCGCTTAGGCTATCATACGCTTATCTGAGGGAGAACATAGCCATGGCCACGCGTCGCGCCAGCACAAAAGGGTTCAAACGGACAGCATCATTGCTGACTGGGCGTATTCGGCAGGCCAGCGAAAGCCGGGGCTTTGCTCAGAGCCGTCTGTTGACCGATTGGGCAGAGGTTGTTGGGCCGGATATCGCCGCTGTCGCACGCCCAGTCGAAGTAAGCTATGGCCGTGGTGGACTTGGGGCAACGTTGACCCTGCTGACGACGGGTGCGCAAGCGCCCATGCTGGAGATGCAAAAAGAACAGCTGCGCACAAAGGTAAACGGGGTCTATGGGTATAACGCGATTGCACGTATCCGTATAACTCAGACCGCCGCTACTGGTTTTGCTGAAGGACGAGTTGCATTTGAGCATTCATCGGTTGAGAAAGGCCCCAAGGTACCGAATGCCGAGATGCACCAGCAGGCCTCTGCCGTGGTGTCTCCGGTCCAAGACGAAACATTGCGCGAAGCACTCGAACGGCTGGGCGCACATATTCTGACAAAAGAAAAACAAGGAAACCGCTCATGAACCGCATTCTTGCCGTACTGGCTGTTGCCATCGGTGTCGCTGGATACTTCTGGTACAGTTCCGCTCCGTCAAACCGCCTAGACAATCCACACGCCACGGCCTTGTTGGGGGCTGCGAATGCCCAGACTACAGAAAAGAATATTGACACATCCTCTGTTGTGGACATGAGCATTGGCAATCCGGACGCACCTGTGACGGTGATTGAGTACGCCAGTTATACTTGTCCTCATTGCGCAAATTTTCACACTGGAAACTACAAAAAACTAAAGGCTGAATTTATCGATACCGGCAAGATCAACTTCATATATCGTGAGGTGTATTTTGATCGCTTTGGTCTGTGGGCGTCATCTATTGCGCGCTGCGCGGGCCCCGACAAGTTCTTTGGCATCACCGATCTGCTTTACGCCAGTCAGGCCGAATGGTCGCGTGCAGGTGGCGGTGATCCAAGCGTCATTGTGGGCGAATTGCGCAAAATTGGACGTCTGGCTGGTTTGAGCAGCGAGGCGATAGAAGGATGTTTACAGGATGGTGAAAGCCTGCGGACGCTGGTGGCCTGGTATCAGGAAAATGCCGAGCGGGATGGTGTGCGTTCCACACCCAGTTTTGTTATCAACGGCACCACTTACAACAACATGCCCTTTGATGAAATGAAATCACTGATCATTGATGCTAGCGGCTCATGACATCTGCAGGTAAGGGCCCTTTGACCGGGTTGCGTGTTGTGGAGCTGGCGCGGGTTCTGGCGGGGCCTTGGGCAGGGCAGACACTCTCTGACTTAGGGGCAGAGGTCATCAAGGTCGAGGCGCCGCAGGGTGATGATACACGCCAATGGGGCCCGCCCTTTGTGACGCGTGACGATGATGTATCGGCTGCTTATTTCCATTCTACCAACCGGGGCAAAGCGTCTGTCGTCATCGACTTCAAGACTGAGGCTGGTCAAGTCCAATTGCGCGAGCTGATCGGGACGGCGGATATCCTGATCGAGAATTTCAAGGTTGGCGGGTTGGCCAAATACGAGTTGGATTATGCAAGTCTGAAAGACGTGTTTCCTGAACTTATCTATTGTTCCGTTACAGGGTTTGGGCAGACGGGCCCTTATGCCCATCGGGCAGGCTATGACTTTATTATTCAGGGTATGTCCGGGTTGATGTCGATTACAGGAGAACCCGGCGGTCAACCGCAAAAAACTGGCGTTGCGATTACCGATATTTTCACTGGCGTATATGCTACGACTGCGATTTTGGCAGCGGTGCATCAGCGTGCGCAAACCGGACGAGGCCAGCACATCGACATGTCTTTGCTGGATGTTGCGGTGGCGGTAACGGCAAATCAGGCAATGAATTATCTGACCAGCGGCGTGGCCCCGGGAATGATGGGCAATGCGCATATGAACCTGACGCCCTATCAGGTTTTTGATTGTGCTGACGGGCACATCATAATCGCCACGGGCAACGACGGTCAGTACCAACGCTTGTGTCACATTTTAGGCTTGGACGACATGGCGAAAGCGCCAGATTTTTTACGTAATTCCAACCGGATTGCCAATCGCGAAACCCTGACCGGGCTGTTGACACAAGCGACGCGTCAGCGCTGCCGCGCCGATTTACTGGCGGCCTGCGAGGCAGAGGGGGTGCCGGCGGGACCGATCAATGATCTTGCGGATGTGATGGCTGACCCTCAGGTTCAGGCGCGCGGTATGGAGATTGCACTAGACGGTGTTCCGGGCATCCGCACGCCCATTGTCTTTTCGGATGCCGAACTAGACTTGCATCGACCCGCGCCCAAGCTGGGTGAAGACAGCGCCTGAAGACACTGCCAAAATGAGATGCTCGTACACCACACGATGTTTGCACATGCTGTTGACATGTGCGCTTTCCGCTTGTCGAGGAGGTATTTTCCGGACAGTGGAATCTATCACGTTTGACGTAACATGCGAAGCATTGCTCATGGCCTAATGCTTTAGGCTATGTCTTTGATAGACTTGTAAGACGCGCATCGAGGGCGGTTGTGTCTTGGAATTGCAACCTGACGGGCAGTGTGATGACCTTGGACCGGTAGGCTGGAGGCAGGCGGGCCGCGTCTTTTTCAGTTGTGACGAGTTGGGCGCCTTTGCTTCGGGCTTCGGTTTCAAGCCGGTTAAGCAGGGTCGTGGAAAGCGGTTGATGGTCGGCCAGTGCTTCGGTCCGCAGGAGCGTGGCGCCAAGCTTGCGCAGTGTGGCAAAGAATTTCTCGGGACGACCAATGCCTGCGAATGCGATCAGAGGCGTGTCGGTCCAGTCCATACCGGTTTGCAGCGGTGCCAAACTTGCGCGGATCCGGTTAAGGTTTTGTGGCACAGTGGAGGTATCAAAGTTGTCCTGTGCAGCTTTGTTCCCGATAGTCAGCAGCAGGTCGGCTCGGGCCAGCCCTACGGTTGCTGGTTCGCGCAATGGTCCAGCGGGCAGGCATAGACCGTTGCCAAAGCCGGTTTCAGCATCGACGACGACGATGGTCAGATCGTGAGCGAGGCTAGGATTTTGAAAGCCGTCATCAAGAATGATTGCGGTTGCACCTGCGTCTATGGCGGCACGCGCGCCAGCGGCGCGGTCTCGTGCAACCCATGTCCGGGCAAAGGCGCTGAGCAGAAGCGGTTCGTCGCCTGTTTGAGCGGCCTTGTGACGGCTGGGGTCAACCTCAGTCGGGGTGGCGAGGTTCCCACCATGGCCACGGCTCACGATATGTGGATCAAAGTACAGGTCACGCAGTCGTTCGGTTATGGCCATGACAGTTGGAGTCTTGCCTGTGCCGCCTGCGTTTATGTTGCCAATACAGATGACCGGGACGGACATTTGGGACCGGGCGCCCCTAGCAAGCCTTTGAGCGGTTGCCATTGCATAAAGAGAGCCGAGAGGTGACAGAAAGCGTGCACACCAGTGGTTTGGCCCACGGGAAGATGTCCAGAAGGTAGGCGAGCGCATTAAACAATCCCATCCTGAAGAGCATCAAGTCGTCCCGTGGCTATCGCAATTATCTTGTCGAGGCTATCTGCCCCTTCGGTTACGACGTTCCAGCCAGCCACTGCCATTTGTGCGGCCTGATCTGGGGCCATCATTTGGGTAACTGCTCGACCGAGGGTTGCTGCATCATTCACGATGCGAGCGGCGCCCGCATTCATTAGCCGGGTATAGGCATCAACATGTGGTCGAACATGAGGGCCGTAAATAATGGCGCTGCCATGGGCAGCGGCGACATACGGGTCAGCACTTGGACTGTTAGGGCTAAGCGAGCCGCCAAGAAACGTGACAGAGGCCATACGGAACCAAAGGCCCTGGCCTGCATCTGGGTCGGCCAGCAAGATTTGGGTGTTTTCGTTGGGCAGATCGTCAATACCCCAACGGCACAAGCGTAGCCCGCTCTGGTCAGCCAACGCTTGTGCGTGCTCGACATCGGACCGGCTCGCAGGGTCGAGAACCAAAAGCAGACGGTGCGCTGCCATCAAAGCCTGTCGATAGGCTATCAGTACGGGATTAATTTCGTCACGGGTGATCTGTGTTGCCAGCCAAAGCGGCCTGCCAGCAAGGCTATGGGTAATGTCGGACAGATCGCTTTCGGCAGCGGGCAGTACCCGGCCAAAGGGCTGCAAAGGAATCGTTTGCTGAATTGTATCCAGAGCGCGACCGAGTTGTGCCATGCGTAGATGCGCGGCCTTAGAGCGGACGATTACGGTTTCGAACTTAGCGATTAGATGGCGGAGCACTTCGGGTAGCCACCGATCTCGACGACTATCAAACCCATCACTCTCAGCATCAATCAGCATCATAAAGGCCTCGCTGTTGGCCGCGGAGAGGACGAGATTGGGAAGTAACCCACCCCAGGTCCAAATTACCACATCTGGTTTCCAGTGATCAACAAACGCATCGGTGGCGTCAGGGTGTTCTGAGGGCATTTTTGCACAAATGATCATGTCTGCATCGGCAGATACGGTGCCTTCCGAAGTGGTTATTAACACATGGCATCCGGGCCTCGTTTGGATCAACCGTCTCGCGAAATCATTGATTGCCCGGATGTTGCCCACTTCGGCGGCATAGATCCAGATAAGTTCGCCTTTTGGGCGGCGCTGCTTGCAAGCATAGGTGGCCGGAGCAAGCCGCCGCGACAGTGTGCGATAGGCTGACAGCCCGAGTGATCTCTGTCGCACGAGGTTTCTAAGCCTGTTTTTCGGTAGGATGCGTGGCTTTAACACCATCCCACACCCGAAGCATATCTGCACTGAGGTCGCGCATATGGGCGTTATTCAATGTCCGCTTAAATTTGAATTTCACAGTATGTTCGGTCCTGAGGTCATTCGGAAAAACTGCATGGAAACAAGGACCGTTTGCAGTGTTAAAGACATCACTTTCTGCCTCAACTAATTCGCCGCCAAGGACGTCGCGCAGGCATTGGGCCATGTTTTATCCTTCGGGTTGCAGGTATATTTTCCAGTTTGCGCATCTGGGTCAGGTGGTCAAGCGTGGGTCAGACGCCAGATCAGATTATCATGTAGTGGTTTGGTTGCTGCGACAACACCGTTCAGCATTGGGCTTTCGTTGTTGAACCTTAGCGGTGTGCCTGTCTGGTCCGTGATCTGGCCACCTGCCTCAGACACTATAAGAGCGCCAGCAGCGATGTCCCATTCCCAGCTTGGGCGCAGGGTTAGCATTCCATCAAAGCGTCCTTCGCCTACAAGCGACAGGCGATAGGCCAGTGAAGGACGGTAATGACGGGTCAGCTGGGGCACACCACCCGGCCAATGATGCGGCTCAAGGTTTGTAACTGCTGCGAGTACCGTAGCCGTCCGAGTGGGGGAAGGTGACGCTACCGTGACCTGTAACTGGTTCAATGTTGCCCCCATCCCCTTGGCGGCGCCATACATTTTATCGCGCAAGGGCAGATAAATGGCTGCAGCCGTAATTTCGCCCTTATGAGCGACAGCAATTGAGATGGCCCAAGTGCGCCCACCTTCGACAAAGTTTCGGGTGCCGTCGATTGGATCAACTATAAAGACAGTCTCGTGATCTAGCCTTTCAGTGGTGTCATCAGTTTCTTCAGACAACCACCCATAAGCTGGGCGCGCGGCGCGCAGGTTCGACATCAAAAGGTCGTTCACTGCCAGATCGGCCTCGGTCACTGGCCCAGCATCACCGGGTTTATCCCATCGGGCCGCAGTCGGGCCAGTAAAGCTGGTGGCCACGCGCCCAGCTATGCGGGCGGCCTCGATCAACAGGGGAAGGTCAGCTGCCGGCAAGAGTCATTCCGGCAATAAGTAGCGAAGGCACGACGCGCGACAAATGAGTGCGCGCATCATTGGCCGGGATGATCCGGCGCAGCATGTCGGGTAAAGATCCGGCAATGGTGCATTCGTTGACGGGATAGGTAACTTGTCCATTTTCGATCCACAAACCTGCGGCGCCGCGTGAATAATCACCAGTGTTTGGGTTGATTGTGGAACCGATCATGGACGTTACAAGCAGGCCAGTACCCATGTCGCGGATCAGGTCAGCGGGGCTGGCAGCACCTTGGTCAAGTGCAACATTCCAGTTGCTGGGCCCAGGCATGGATGAGACATTGCGCGCAGCGTTTCCGGTCGATGGCATGCCTAACTTGCGTCCGCTGGCCAAATCCAATGTCCAGCCTGTGAGCATACCATTTTCGACAATTGTCCGCTGTCGGGTCGGCAGACCCTCGGCGTCGAAGGGACGGGTGCCGTTGGTGCGAGGGCGGTGGGGGTCTTCGACAAGATTAAGCCATTCGGGTAAAACTTGGGTGCCCAAGCTGTCGCGTAGCCACGAGGCCCCACGCGAAACGGCGCTGCCATTTGCGGCGGCCAGTAGGTGACCAATCAGAGACGATGAAATGCGTTCGTCAAAAAGAACTGGATACGTTCCTGTGGGCGGCTTGCGCGCGCCAAGACGGGCGATTGCGCGTTCGCCCGCCTCTTGGCCAATGTCCTGCGAGCTACGCAGGTCGCTTTGAAAGATGCGGCTATCACCACTGTAGTCGCGTTCCATTCTGGTCCCGGTGCCAGAAATCGCCACGCAACTGATGCCGCGATCTGTACGGCGATAGCCGCCAGAGAACCCATTGCTTGCAGCCAGCCAGATGCGGTGCGCGCTGTAGCCGCCACTGGCTTGCTGAACCTGCGCGACGCCCGCAACCTCAAGAGCGGCCGCCTCGGCAGCACAGGCGTCTTGCTGCAATGCCTCTGCGGTTGGTTCGGGGGTATTATCGCAAAGCTCAAGCGCATCAATATCCCAATTGCACGCCAGTTCTGCTGGATCAGCCAGCCCTGCAAAGGGGTCATCAGGTGCTTCGCGCGCCATGGCTACGGCCCGGATTGCCATCTCGTCTATGGTGCGATCAGATATATCCGAAGCTGATACATTGGCCTGTTTTGGTCCAACAAAAACGCGTAGGCCTATATCGATACCTTCGGACCTTTCCGCATGCTCAAGCGCACCCGCGCGCACATCGATTGAAATCGAAGTACCTTCGGCTACCATTGCGTCGGCCGCGTCTGCCCCTGCATTTTTGGCGGCCTTGATCAGGCGATCAGTGAGGGTGGAAAGTTTGACCGGTGTCATGTGTTGCTCCGCTTGGTTGCGGTTGAGGTAGCGGTGCAGGCCGCACTGTTCAAGTCCGGACGCTTGCGGCGCCGAGCTACTTTGATCAGGTCAGTCGGAAATATCAGCGCAAGCGCTGCCCGTTGGCCAGAACATGGCCCTCGGAATTCACTTCGATGCGAGAGCCGAGAGTGTCCTCGCCTTCGCTCGGAACGGCAAAAAGACCCATCATCATGCGCATTCCCATGGCTTCGCTTGCTGGCACAAGACCCATATCGATCAATGTGTCGAGCAGGCCGTTGCCACCCACGAGGGTCAGATCGATTGCTCCTTTGGGGCGTGGCATGCCGTCAAAGGTAATCAGATCTCCGTTGTCGAAGGTGAATGCGCCCTGCCCAGCCAGTTCAGCGCCTGCCGCTTTAACTTCAATTGCATTCAACTTCAGGCTGATCAATTCACCCGGAACAGCACCAGTTTCGGCGAGTATTTCGCCTTGGTCGGGATCAAGGAAATCAAATAATAGTTTAGCTGTGCCGCCCAGGTCGAAAATCAGATTGATTGGGTCGCGCGGAAGCTGTACGGCCGGGTCGAATAGGCCCCAGATCGTATCAGAAACTGTCAGGCCAGTGAGTGCAAAACCTAAGCCAAAGTCCTGCTCACTATCCGATTTTTGAACGGGCAAAAGAAAATTGGTCGAAATTTCGTCTGCGCTGAAGGATAATGGCAAGGGCAGCTCGGTCATGAGTGTATTAATCGTCACACCCACTTGTGACACGCTGTAGGCGATGCCATCGCTGCCAAAGCGGGTTTCAAGTTCTGTGCCTTCGGATGTTGTATTGATGGTGCCACTGCCATCGTCACTTCTGAATGTCAGATCATATGCCCCACCACTCGTTGTGAACGTGCCACCAAACTCAAAGCCGGCATTCAGCATCGCGTTAATATCCTGCATGTCGGCACCTTCGGGGAACGCACCGCCACCCTCAAAAGTGATATCCCGCATTTGACCATCCATTTTGAACGTCTCATCGGACATAGGATCCGATAAATTGATCTTGTAGGTCGCAGTGCTGGCGCTGCCTGATTGGTCGATCATCCTCAAGCCGCCCCGAACGGACCGCGTGACATAAGCCAGATCTTGTAGCGAAAAGTTGGCTGCGGTTAACTCAGGCCCAAGCGTGACGCCGTCAAAGGTCAGGTCAAGCATGTCCATGTTTACGCTCTGTGCTTCGAAATCATATATCACGTTCCCCGGATCACCAGTGGCTGTAAAAACCGGAGAGGTCATTGTGGTTGCGATCGTAAATGAAACGTTTTCGCCAGTTTCTTCTCTTATCCTGACTTCTATGTCCGACGAGGTCGGCAGCGCCACAGAAACGCTGCCATCGGCGTTCTCGATAAAGCGTAAGGTACCCATCTTGATGTTGACTGTACTGTTACCCGAAGTTTCTTCCAGATCCATACGCATAGACAGGTTATTCAACGTCAGGCCGTCGCTGTCTGTCACCTCGCGAGCGCTAATATAATAGCCGGTGCTTGACGCGTAATCCCGCCATTCAGTCCATAGATCGGCAGCTGTTAAATCTGCCTGCGCAGCGGTTGTGGAAAGGCACAGCGCTAAAGCAGGTGATCTCAGCAATCGGGTGAAAAGAAGCATGAGAGAATCCTTCAGGAAATTGAATGATATCGTCCGGCAAGGCTGACGATCCGTCAAGGTCACAGTCTGGACCTATGGAGCGCACCCGCGTACCACAAGTGCATTGTCCTAAGAAGGCACAAAGATAGGGAGCAGTCCATGCAGGATATGACGGGAAAGACAGTTTTGATTACTGGTGCAAGCCGCGGAATCGGCGCAGATACAGCACGATGGTTTACACGCGCGGGTGCTAATGTGGCGCTGTTGGCGCGCGGAGCTGACGAAATATTGGAACTGGCCGCTTCCATCGGATCAAAGGCTATGGCAATTCCCTGTGACGTCAGTGATTACAAAGCTGTGTCTGCTGCGGTGTCCCAAACTGTCGAGCAGTTCGGTGGGCTGGATGTTCTGATTGGAAACGCTGGCGTCATTGAACCGATTGTGCATTTGGCCGATGCTGACCCCGAGGCTTGGTCACGTGTTATCGATATCAACCTCAAAGGTGTGTTCTATGGCATGCATGCGGCTTTGCCTGTCATGCGGGCTGCGGGTGGCGGTACGATCCTGACGGTCAGTTCTGGTGCCGCGCATGGACCGGTTGAAGCATGGTCGCACTATTGTGCTTCCAAGGCAGGGGCCGCGATGCTGACACGTTGTTTGGACAAGGAAAATGGACAATCCGGCATTCGGGCCATGGGGCTTAGTCCTGGTACGGTGGCCACGCAGATGCAGCGCGAAATTAAAGCGAGCGGAATCAACCCGGTCAGTCAATTGGATTGGTCAGATCACATTCCAGCTGATTGGCCGGCACGGGCCCTTTTATGGATGTGTTCTTCGGATGCTGATCCGTGGATCGGCCAAGAGATTTCGCTACGCGATGAAAGCATTCGCACACGGATTGGTTTGATATGATTGACGTTGATCGCAATGGTCCAATCTGGACAGTCACGCTGAACAGGCCGAAGAAAGCCAATGCGCTGACAGCTGAGATGCTCAGTGATTTGGCTGATGCATGTGCGGCGGCAACGCAAGCACGGGCTCTGATTCTGACCGGCGTTGGCAAAGTCTTTTGCGCCGGGGCCGACCTTGATGCTGCGCGGGCTGGTCTTGCAACGTCTCCGGATTGGGAACGCTTGTCATCGGCGATTGCAGGCTTGCCCGGGTTGACTATTGCCGCGTTGAACGGAACGTTGGCAGGTGGCGCAATGGGCATGGCTTTGGCCTGCGATCTGCGTATTGCAGTTCCCGGCGCATCGTTTTTCTATCCAGTGATAAAACTTGGGTATCTGCCACAACCCAGTGATCCGAGGCGGTTGGCGTCATTGGTTGGACCCGCACAAGCAAAACTAATTCTTTTGGCGGGCCAAAAATTAACTGCGGATGAGGCGCTGAACGCCGGATTGATCGACAAAATTGTTCGGGACCATCCTGTAATGGATCATGCTCGGGGGCTTTGCGCTGCTGTTGCCGCCGCCGATCCCGATGTGGCGCAAAAAATCAAAGCGATGTGCCCGTCGGGGTGGTGACCAATGCGCAAATGTTTGGGCGCGGTGAAAATGCGAAAATCGCGACAACTGCCCTAGAAAATTAAAAGCTAAATGGGATAATGATCGCGTTTCGAGATGATATTTTGGCGGGTGCCGCATCTTGCTCAGTGGGTGAATTTCACATCAGTATGGGCTTTTTACTGACCACAATTCACAACATCGATGGTCCTTGTTGCAATCATAAATCAAACTTCACGAATGCTCTGGGTTCCCACCGGTGTTAAAAATACTTGTGCAGAGCATAATTTATCGAACAATAAACTCTGCATGTAACGCTCCTGCGGCTTTTATACTTTTTAGAATATCAATCATGTCTCTGGGTGCAACGCCCAATGCATTTAAGCCAGCGATCACTTCCGATAACGACGTACCATCTGGTATTTCGGCCAAACCTATGCCTTCTTCATCTTCGATGTCCACCGCGGTACGGGGTACGACCACGGTTTCACCCTGCGCAAACGGGTTCGGCTGAACAATTAATGGCTGTTCTTGTATGCGAAGTGTAAGGTTGCCCTGTGATACGGCTACTCTGGAAATTCGCACATCTTCGCCCATCACAATTGTGCCGGATCTTTGGTCGACAACCACGCGCGCTTTTCGCTCGGGTTGCACCGGGATGTTTTCAATCCGACCCAACGTGTGAGCAACTGATTGCATTCCAGCTCGGTCTACGTCGAGGCTAACGGTGCCTGAATCAAGCATTGTAGCAACGCGCCTCCCAAAATCGGAGTTAATCGCACCTTCTATCCTAAGGGCTGTGGTGAAATCCGCATCACGTAAAGCTAGGCGCATATCAGTTAAACTGCTGAGCTCAAAATCGACTTCCCGCTCAACCCTTGCGCCTGACGGAATTGCACCAGCCGTGGGAACGCCTTGCGTAACGCGGGCTCCGTCTCCTTCAGCCACTGCACCACCAGCGATGATCGTGCCTTGCGCAACGGCGTAGATTTCGCCATCAGCTGCGTTCAGTGGTGTCATTATCAATGTGCCGCCCAGCAGGCTTTTTGCATCCCCAATTGCAGAAACTGTCACATCAATCTGAGAACCACTACGCGCAAAGGGCGGTAGACTTGCCGTGACGAGAACGGCCGCCACATTCTTTGGCCGGAACTGTTCGCCAGTGACATTTACGCCAAGTCGTTCGAGCACATTCGTCATAATATCTTCGGTAAAAGGTGCGTTTCGCAGGCCGTCGCCTGAACCATCAAGGCCAACCACCAAGCCATATCCGACAAGATCATTCCCGCGGACACCGTCGAACTCGACAAGATCCTTGATCCGGACTGTTCCGGCCAAACCAAATTGAGCGGTCAAGAGCAAAATTAAGCTCAGAAATAGAACTCTCATCGGATGAAGTTTACAAGCGACAGATCGGACATGCGCGCGGTCACTGTGTAGAGGCTTTGAAGTTTGAATTGGACGTCCTCCAGTTTTGTAGCAGTTTCATAAGGATCAGCATTTAAAAGCGCGCCCTTGGCGAACCCTAGAGAGGTTTCCTCGGCTGCGTTGCGAACGGTAATGGTATCAATCCGCGCTTGAGCGGAGCCCACATTTGCGCGCAAAGCTGTCAATTCAGCCTGGCTTTGAAACAGGTCGTCGCCGATCGCGTTAAGTGCGACACGTTTCTCGGCATCATCGAAGCCATATGCCGCATCTGATACGATGGCGGTAACAGCGACGCTGCGCAAAAGGTTGCGAAGCACGGCGTCATTGGCTGTTATGCTGACCCCAACAGTTTCTGTGCTCGATAGTCGGAATGCCGACAGCGAATCATTTGAACCCAAATAGCTGGTTGCGGCAAACCCAGCTGGATCATCGAACCAAGCATCTGCCATTGCAATGAGATTGCCTGGCGAGGTGGCGCCCGCAGTCGCGCTACGCAGGTTGGTCAGAAGCGTGCTTGTGTCAACCATTGCCGCCATATCGGTAGCCGTTCCTGAAAACAGACTGCGACCGCCTTGACTGGTATTGAGAGCGCTAAGGATCGCATCCAGGTCACCTTCTGCATCAAAGATGATTTGATCCAGCACTGGCCCAACGGCGATGCTGGCTCCAGTCAGTACCTTAGTTCCAAGCGCGCTTGCTGTGTCATGAACCCGCTCCAGTGCAATTTGAGATGCATCCGCGAACTGAGCTGCCTCGCTGGTGGCAACTTTGAAACCAGTCAGCGTTTTCAAATCATTCTCGATATCAGATAGATAGCTGAAATTACCCGCCAGAACAGATTTGACGTCACTGATCTGACCGGATGTTAGTTCAGCATTCAGGCGGCTCATTTCGTTTTTTAGCTCAAGTCCACGCCGTTGCAGCATGTACGATTGCGCGAGATCACCAAGGGAAAATATGCTCATCCTTACAACCTCATCAATGTGCTAAGCATTTCATCGACGGCTTCGATCATACGAGCATTCGCGGCGTATGCTTGTTCAATGGCCATAAGGCGCTGTAGTTCGACATCTGTATCTACACCTTCGGCCAATTCAAGTTGATTGAACTCATAGAACTGCGCTGACGCAAAGCTAAGTTTTTGGTCCTCACGAAGGCTATCGGCCCCGACTTGTGATGCTAACGCCGCGGTCAGATCTAGCGCAGAATGTGGTGTGCCGGCGAAGCTGCCAGATGCCGGCGCGCGTTGTTCAGTCAGGGCATCGGTCAATGCATTTAGGATTTCTGCGTTCCCGGCGTTCCCGGGGGCGGTCGCTCCTAGGCCATCACGCATGCGCCAGCTTTCGCCACCACGTGTGGGGTCCACCAACGCGTTGAGAGACAAACGACCAGCGAGCCCCGGTTCTAAAGTGGCATCAAAAGTGGCACCAGAATCTGTGAAAAGACCAGGTTGACCAGCTGTAAGGCTTGGGTCGACTGCAGGGCTTTCAAACCGTTCGATCAAGTCTCGAGCAAGCGCGTCCATCTGCGTTTGAGCATCTGGCGCTCGTTCGTCCCTGATTTCGAATTGCGCCCCCAAAGTGCCGCCGCGCAAATTGCCGGAAGCGGACGACGTATTCACGGCAAATCCATTCACAGTCAGACCGGACAAAGTCCCGTCTTGGATCGTCATATATGGGGTGACTACATTTGCTGATTGAAAGCCAATTTCTGCTGCTCGACCGTCTAATAAAATAGCACCTCCAGTCGAGAACAAAGCGACTGTATCATTCTGTCTTGGCACCATTCGGATGGGAACTATTTCGCTGATTGCGTCGATCATTGTCTGCCGCTGATCCTTGAGCGATGACGTGTCGTTCTGTTTCGACGCAGCGGATGTGATCTGGTAGTTGATCTGCTCAACCTGTTTCAACACTCCATTCAGCTGCTCGACCTGAGATGCGATCATTCGATCTGCCTCGGTACGTGCGTTCTGCACCCCATTTGACGCTTCGTTAATCGTCTGAGCCAAATCGCGGGCGCTCAGAGCTGCAGCTTCGAGACGTTCTGTTGCGTCTGGACGACTACTGGCAGTGATCAAACTGTTTTCAAAATCTGAGAGCCGCCCTGACAAAGAACCGCTCTCGCCTGGTGTGCCCAACAGATTTTCGACCCTATCTAGAAAGCGCGTAGTTTCAGAGCGGTACCCAAATTCAGCTCCTGCCAACCTTCGATCTGATAAGATTTGCGAATCTACGTGTCTGGCAATACCGTTGACATGTACTCCACCAGAAAACCCTTGTGATGCGGCTGAAACCGAAAGAGTGCGACGTGCGTAACCCGGTGTCATCGCATTCGAGATATTCGAAGATACGACTTCGGATGCGCGCCCTGCAGCCCGAAGCCCAGACATTGCTGAATTCAAAGCACTGGTTATAGACATGTGACAGATTTCCGATCAGGGTTCTGGTCGCGTCAGGCAGATACTGCTTTACCGTTTGATGTTCGTGGTTTCCTGCAACATTTCATCTACGGTCTGGATAACCTTTGCATTGGATGAATAGGCGCGCTGCGTCTGGATCATCGATGTCAGCTCACCCGCGACATCCACAGCGGATTCTTCCCGAGCATAAGACACGATGTCGCCTGTTGGGCCATCACCGGCATCCCAAAGAAAGAAGCTGCCGCTTTCTGGTGAAGCAAGATAAGTTTGTCGATCAAGCGCAACCATTCCGTTTGGATTGGGCAAATCAACCAGCGGGACTTGGTAAATTGTTCGGTTTATGCCTGTGTCAAAAAATGCAGTCACATAGCCATTCGGATCAACTTCGACGCTGGTCATATTGCCCACGGGAGAGCCATCTTTTGAAATGGATACAGGTGCGAAGCTATCAGAAAGTTGTGTCAGCCCGTCACTTTGACCCAATTGACCGATATTGATCTCAAGCGGCCCGCCTAAAACGTTGACAATGATCGTACCAGTGTTTGGATCATAGGTGCCCCCGGGGTTGCCCGCTGCATCAACAATGGCCTGCAACGTGCCACCTGATGAGCGGCTATCATCGAATGTCAGTGCGTATTCACCAATCGTGGCGCCGGCAAGGGCGGAGTCCGTCAGCTTCATAGTCCATTCATTCGACGACCCGACCGCAGGAACCGTAGGGTTGAAACTGATATTCACGCTTTCTGATGTGCCAAGATTGTCAAAGTACTCGACCGAAAGTGTTTGAGCAGCACCAGTACTGCCTGCATCAGTATCAGTAGCAGGCAGGTTTACGCCAAGTGAAAGCGCGGTTGTTGGTTCACCAGAAAACTGATTAACGTTGATTTGAACTGGCGTTAGACCATCTGATGTATCACGCGGAAAGGTTGGGATCGAACCGTCTGGCAAAGCAGGCCAGCCCAACAAGACAAGTCCCGAATCTGATCGCAAGTATCCTTCGGCGTCAGTACGGAACGATCCAGTGGTTGTAAGGAACATTTGCGCTTCGCCATTATCTACTTCAATCTCGGATGCCCGACCAACAGGGAGCATGCCGCGACCGCGCACAGCAAGATCAGTGGCATTTGAAGTAGAAACAAGTGAACCGCTTTGATCAATAAGGCGTGATGTTGTCGCTCGAACACCGCCAGCAGAGTAAGTTCCACCCGGGGACGAAATCACCATAGAGTGGAAATCTGTGTTTACTCGCTTGTACCCGAAGGTGGACGAGTTCGCGATGTTGTCTGAAATGGCTGCAAGCCGTGTTGCATTGGCCTGCAGCCCCGCAACACCTGCGTTAAGCGACGAAGAAATTGTCATAGATACGCCTTTCTGCTGTATCAATTAATGACAACGAAAGTACGCTCGGCTTCTTAACGGGTAGCTAACAGATAAAATTCTACCTATTCTGATGCACGGTTATTTCCGTAACAGAACAATCTCCAGTCGGTTATTTCTTACTGCCATGGGGTTGCTCACTGCCAGTTCACGGTCGGCGTGGCCTGTCACGCGTTTAAGGCGATCTGATGTGATGCCGGGCCCCTCAATTAGCTTGCGCATTGTGCTGGCTCGATCAGCAGACAATTCCCAAACGTTATGTTCTGCTAAAACGATGGGCTGAGATTGAACGTGCCCCCCGACAGCAATTCCGTTCTCAACAGTTTTCGCAGTATCGCTTATGAGTTGCGCAAGGTTTCGCAAAAGTTCAGTAGGTTGGTTTGTTGATCTTTCGAACAGTGGCGTGCCCTCTAAGGCAAACACCTCGATTACCAATCCTTCATCAGTTACCCGCGTGTTGATATGCTGTAACTCATTTTCCAGAACTTTGGATTCTCCACCTTTTCCGAGCAATTCGGCTTCAAGCGCTCGAAGAATTTCCTCGCTTTGGGCGGACTCCTTAATATCAATGCTATTACCAGTGTCGCCACGTGCCGCGCGTGCCTCTGTAGGGCGCTTCGATGTTGCACCCGTTCCGTTTTTCGCCAACGTATTTTCAGAAAATACGCTGTCGCCACCAAAGCTGCCATCGCCGCCACCCGAGACGCGATTGATCGGTATCGTCGGGGAAAAGTAGTCAGCGATTCCCTTGCGTTGCTTTTCGGTTGTTGCGTTCAGCAGCCACATCAACATGAAGAAAGCCATCATCGCGGTCACGAAATCCGCATAAGCTACCTTCCACGCTCCACCATGATGGCCCCCGCCAGCGATGACTTTCTTGCGCTTTATGATGATGGGCCGCGCATTGGCTTGCGCGCTCATGTCCCATACCCCTCTTTCACCCAAGGGACGGTTTACAACAGCCCTGTTACCTCAACCTTAATAGATTGAATTGTGTATAACTTCGACCAAGCAGTCGGCGCATGATAGTTGCTCGGAATAAATAAGAAGATCAGCTGACACAGGAGCGTCGGACAAGCTGCATTACAGTTGCAGAAAGGGTAACGAATGCAAAATCTTTGGTATCAAAATGAGAGATGAAAGACCGGGCATTCTGGCCGTCTGTGTCAAACCACCAGCTGTGTTTCTGAGTGGCCAGTGATCCTGGCAGTCACGATTTTCCCTTCGGTTTGTTTTGTTTCGAATAATACTTCGGTGAATTGAGCAGTCCGCCCCATATGCGAGTTTTCCATAAGGATATGATGCGTCTGGTCAACTTGAGCGCGCAGGTGCTTGGCGACTTGCAACGCGCCTGCGTCTCGCAACCGCGCCGCGCGGGCCTTGATCGTGGAGCCGTCAAGTTGGGGCATGCGCGCGGCCGGCGTGCCGGGACGTGGGGAATAAGGAAAAACATGCAACCAAGTCAGGTCGCATTCATCCACCAAACGCAACGCATTTTCAAAATGAGCCTCAGTTTCGGTCGGAAATCCTGCGATTATGTCAGCGCCAAAGGTCATGTCAGGTCGCAATGCACGGGCCTCTTTGGCAAAGCGAATGGCGTCGTCTCGCAAGTGGCGCCGCTTCATCCGTTTCAGGATCAGATCGTCGCCATGTTGCAGGCTCAGATGTAGATGCGGCATCAGGCGCGGCTCGGTCGCAATGGCTTGCATGAACGCTGGATCCACTTCGACCGAATCGATTGAACTGATCCTCAGGCGCGGCAGATCAGGCACTAATTTCAAAATCCTTAGAACCAAATCACCTAAGCGCGGCTCGGAAGGCAGATCAGCGCCCCAAGACGTCAGATCGACACCTGTCAACACAACCTCGTTAAAGCCGCGATCGACCAATCGTTTGATCTGATCGACCACGACACCGGCAGGCACTGATCGAGAATTGCCGCGGCCAAATGGGATAATGCAAAAAGTGCATCGATGATCACAGCCGTTCTGAACCTGAACATAGGCCCTGCTTCTTGTTCCAAAACCATCGATCAGGTGGCCAGCAGTTTCGGTGACGGACATGATATCGTCGACCTGAACCGGTTCCGTGCCAAAATCGCCCGCAAGGCTAGACCATGTGGTTGCTTGCATTTTCTCGGTGTTGCCAATGACGACGTCAACCTCAACCATGTTGGCAAAAGTGTCGGGTTCTGTCTGTGCGGCGCAGCCGGTTACGATTAGTTTTGCATCAGGGTGGGTGCGGCGCAGTTTGCGGATGTCCTGTCGGGCTTTGCGCACCGCCTCGGCAGTGACCGCACATGTGTTAACAACCACCGCGTTGCCCAAGCCGGCCTGTTCAGCCAGTTCCTCCATCGCCTTTGTTTCATAAGCATTCAGGCGACAGCCGTGGTTGGAAAAAATCGGCGCACTCATAGGTTATCCAGGAAGGCCTGTGTCAGCGTGCCGTCAAACACATGCGCAGTGGGACCTGCCATCCAAACGCCATCATCGCGCCAGTCGATGCTTAGCGTGCCGCCATCCAGATCAATGCGCACATTGCGCCCAGTCAGCCCCAAGCGCGCGGCAGCAACGGCAGTGGCGCAGGATGACGAGCCAGAGGCCAGCGTTATCCCGGTGCCGCGTTCCCAAACGCGCATACGAATATGATCGGGACCAATCACCTGTGCGAACTGAACGTTCGTTCGCTGAGGGTACAGTGGGTGATGCTCGATCGTGGGGGCCATTGTGACCAAGTCGACGGCATGAACGTCATCTACAAAGAATGTGCAGTGAGGGTTTCCCATACCCGTTGCCACTGGTGCACCGTCGATGGGCAGCGCCAGAGTATCCACGTCACGGGCCAGCGGGATATCCTGCCAGTCCGTTTGTGGATGTCCCATGTTCACTGCTGTTGTTCCGTCCGCTTGTCGAATGGCGGTCAGTTCTCCGCGCCCAACAATGGTAATGTTTAACTTATCGGTGCCTGTTGCTGCCATTTCTCGGTCTGCAATACATCGCGTTGCGTTGCCGCACGCGGCAGAAGTGGAACCATCAGCGTTATAAAACGTAATCGTTAGGTCATTTCCGTCAGACACCACTGCTAACTGATCAAAACCCACACCGAGGTGACGGTCAGCGAGGGCGCGCACCAGTCGCTGGGTCACCTTTACATCAGATACACGGGTGTCGATTACGACAAAGTCGTTACCCAGCCCGTGCATTTTCATGAACGGCCAATCAGAGAAGGCTGTCGTGTGCATTGAACGCATATAGCCCTGCGATTCAAATGAATCCAGTATGTCGCACATAAACCTTCGGCTTTTGGCTTGACCCTGCGACCGACGCAATCTAATTGCTCCGCGTAGTGGGGCCGTTAGCTCAGTTGGTAGAGCAGCTGACTTTTAATCAGCGGGTCGCAGGTTCGAACCCTGCACGGCTCACCATTAAAGACACAACTGTGGATAATTGATGCGCTTAATCTGATTTTGGGTGCCTGCTGCTTTGCTCACATCAAAACCGATATTAGTGTTTCAATACATCAGAATTGGAACGAAAATACCGCGCATCAAGCAAACATAAACCGTGTCAATTATCTTGCCGTTGATTTAGTCTTTTGCCAAGTGTTGGATAATCGCATAGCTAGCCGCGCAATCGGTCTCGGCTTTGCAAGTGGGCTGACTCCCCTGAGTAATATCTTTGGGGATAACAGACTGGTGCTTGAAATTTTGCCACCCTCCGCTGCGTTATCGAGTGACCGCAAGCATTTATCCGTGAACCCGATTTAATCACTTGGAACGCGCTGTAAAATCACGCGACGCAAGGCGCTAGTCTACCTGCGATGTGAAACTCACAGCACCGAAGCTATAACTTACAAGGGCTCAACATAGCCATTCGTACTACCATCATATTTTCGTCGTGCTTCTGGCGAAGAGCGTCTGCAATGCGACGTAAGTGGCGCACGCGCAAGACGCAGATCGACATCTGAGTGCGCGAAGTGTTTTGCCGGCTATGCTTTACGAAAGGCAATGAGTATGGCCATGTCGTCTGCGTATGGCGCTGTCGCCTTTGGTCCGTAAATTCTGGCTTCGGTCGCTGAATAATCGGAAATAAACGGCTTTAGTTGCGCCATTTTATCAGCAAACCCTGCAGCCTGATAATGGGTGGCATTGACTGAAAATACGACCCATCCTTGAGGTCGAACGGCGTCTAGCATGGTGTTTATACCTTCGGGGCCAACATGGCCGTGGGTAAAGGTGCCTGCGCTGACTGCACCTTGGTAAATGCCGGGCGTAACGTCCAGTCCGGTCAGGATGTTGCCAGTAAACAGGGTGCGATAGCAGCCCTTGGTACGAGCGACTTCAAGCATCTGTGCTGATATGTCAGTCCCGTCCACCGGTTCGATACCGCGCGCGTTAAGCGCCTCGCCACACAATCCCGTACCTGCGCCCACATCCAGCACTGGGCCGAAACCACCCATCAGCGCAAAGTGCCGGGCAACTTGTTCGTGCAGAATGTAATGGTTTTCGTCTGCGAATTGGGTGTCATAGGTCGCAGCCCACGCCGCATAAAGCTTGCGCGAGTCGTCGGGGGTTTCCAGAGCATAGGCGCTTTCAAGATTGGGTTTGTCAGCCATCACCGCATTAGGCTGCGTGTTTTGCGCTTTGGCAAGGGGCTTGCAACGCGCCGGTGTTGAGGTCACCTATTACGAATGGCTCATACAATCTTATCTTTTGGTCACGGGTACTCGGCGCAGGCGCTGAGCCGCACTTTATTGCCGCAGGGCTGGCAGATCACCGGCACAACGCGCAGTGAAGTCAAGGCTGAAGCGCTTGCAGATCAGGGCGTCGCACCGCTGATCTTTCCGGGTGACGGTGACGGTGACGTAGCGGATGCGATTGCACAGGCCAGTCATCTGTTAATTTCAGCGGGGCCAGATGCGTCGGGCGATCCGGTCTTGAATGCTGTTGGTGATATGATTTCTGCGCGGGCCCGTCAGTTTGAATGGGTTGGATATCTGTCCACGACAGGTGTTTACGGCGACCATCAGGGAGCTTGGGTAGATGAGAATACGCCCCTGACCCCTTCGACCCGCCGTGGCCAGTGGCGCAAGGACGCCGAAGAAGCATGGCATGCTGTCCCCGGTTTGCCGCTGCATATTTTTCGACTGGCAGGCATTTATGGTCCCGGACGTGGCCCCTTTGCCAAGGTGCGCGATGGAACGGCGCGGCGCATTGTCAAAACGGGGCAGGTATTCTCTCGGACTCATGTCGAAGATATCGCGCAGGTGTTGGCCGCGTCGATCGCGCAACCAGCGCCCGGCACAGCCTATAATATATGCGATGATGACCCTGCCCCACCGCAGGATGTGATCGCACATGCAGCGGAATTGCTGGGCGCTCCAGTGCCACCAGCTATCCCGTTTGAGACAGCAGAGATGACACCAATGGCGCGCAGCTTTTATGCCGAGAGCAAGAGGGTCAGAAATGATCGGATCAAAGATGAACTTGGCGTACAATTGCGCTTTCGCACCTATCGCGAAGGGCTGGCTGCTCTTTTGGCCGATGATTCACCCTAAAGGATATGCGCCAGGCGGTTTTGTACAGCGGTGACTGAAAGCCGCTTTTTGTGTGGCTGAGTGATGGGGCTGGACGAAAGGCCTGAATCGTCGTGCATCATCTAGCGCTGTGAAATTTATGACCTTAGGCAGTGTAGCTTGATCCAAGCCTGCCGCATTATGCTTTAGGCTGCAGCCTGGGAACGCAGAACCCGGTACAGCAAGACACCTATAATTCCAAATCCCAACAATATTGCCATCGCCATGCCTATATTTGCACCGTAGAATGCCGCCCGCCCGCTCAATTCCATTGAATTGAGAAACGGGTAAGGCAGGCCGCTGGTCACACTGCCCACCGGCGTTGTATTAAAGCGCTGAACGAACAGTTCCGCCCATGCGACATAGACCAAGATGATCCCCAGCAGCGGAAGAGCTGCGCGCCAAACGCGTTTGTAAACCCGACCGATGAACAGGGCGTCAAAGATCTGCAAGGCGGGTCCTACTGCATGCAAATAGTATTCTTGATGCCATACAATAGGGCCGTCACCATTCACCAATGCTGGATCAGTGAAATAAAGCTTCCAGTAAAGATAGACGACCATGACATTGATAACCGATGTACATATCGCTGTGATTTCATGCTGGTGTGTAATTTTCTGACAGCTTAGGGCAAGCATTAGGCTTGCCGAAAAAAAGGACATGAACAGCGCCCAGATGGTCAGAAAACGGAACGGCCCGCCGGGTTCCGTCCAAGAACCGTCTACCAGCCGGTAAAAACAGTAGCCAGCTGCCAACAGAAAGACGAGCCAACGATAGGTGATCACGGGTTTGGACTGTATGTTCATGGGCGAACTGTTGACCGCTGTCACGCTGCTATGCAAGTGCTCAGGCGCGTACTTCCCCAAGTGACGTTACGCCTAATAAGTTTAGCACTTTTGCCTCGATATGTTCTGCGTTCATCCCGGCGACAGCATACATATCTGCAGGGCTTGCCTGATCGATGAACGTATCGGGTAAAACCATGGAGCGGTACGTCAGTCCTCTGTCGAATACGCCTGCGTCGGCGAGCAGTTGCGCCACATGGCTGCCAAATCCGCCAACAGCACCTTCTTCGATGGTGATCAGCGCGTCGTGCGTTTTGGCCAAATTAAGGATCATCTCGCGGTCCAAAGGCTTAGCAAAGCGTGCATCGGCGATGGTGGGTGAGATGCCCTTGGCGGTCAGGTTCTCTGCCGCTTTTTGAACCTCGCTTAACCGGGTGCCAAAGCTGAGCAACGCAACACCTTTGCCCTTGCGAATGATCCGTCCCTTTCCGATTTCAAGCGGAACGCCCCTTTCGGGCATGTCCACACCGGTGCCTTCGCCACGCGGAAAACGGAATGCGATGGGCCCAGCATCATGCGCTGCGGCTGTTGCGACCATATGCGCAAGCTCTGCCTCGTCTGCGGCTGCCATGACAACAAACCCCGGAAGGTTCGCGAGATAAGCGATGTCAAAGGCGCCCGCATGCGTGGCGCCGTCGGCACCGACCAGTCCCGCGCGATCGATAGCAAAGCGCACAGGCAGGCGTTGGATCGCGACATCGTGCACGACCTGATCATATCCACGTTGTAGAAACGTGGAATACATTGTGCAAAAGGGCTTCAGCCCACCCGCAGCAAGACCCGCGGAAAAGGTCACACCATGCTGTTCAGCGATACCCACATCAAAGCAACGGCTGGGATAGCGTTCTGCAAACAGGTTTAGGCCGGTGCCATCAGGCATCGCTGCGGTGACAGCGCATATTTTGTCGTCCTCCTGTGCTGCTTTGATCAAATGCTGGGCAAAGATGGTGGTATAGCTTGGTGCATTTGAAGGCGTTTTTTTCTGCTGACCCGTAATAACATCGAATTTGGCGGTCGCATGCCCCTTGTCGCGCGCACTTTCGGCGGGGCCGTAGCCTTTGCCTTTTTGGGTCTGCACATGGATCAGAATTGGACCGGTGGCGCGTTCTTTGACAGTGCGCAGGACCGGCAGCAGTTGTGACATGTCATGCCCGTCTATGGGGCCAAGATAGCTGAACCCAAGCTCCTCGAACAAGGTGCCGCCGACAGTCATGCCCTTGAGCATTTCCTTGGCCCGCTTCGCCCCCTCGCGGAAAGGTTCGGGCAACAGGCTGACAGCCCCCTTGGCCGCAGCCTTGAGGTCTTGGAAGGGCTCTTCTGCATAGAGCCGGGACAGATAGCTCGATAACGCGCCTACCGGCGGGGCAATCGACATTTCGTTGTCATTGAGGATCACGATCAGCCGTTTTTTCAGGTGGCCTGCGTTGTTCATCGCTTCGAACGCCATCCCGGCGCTCATGGATCCGTCGCCGATGATGGCAATCGCATCACCCAGCCCCTCTGGCACAGCTCCGCCCAGATCCCGTGCTACGGCAAAGCCAAGGGCCGCGCTGATCGAGGTTGAGGAATGCGCTGCACCAAACGGATCATAGGGCGATTCAGAGCGCTTAGTGAAACCGCTCAATCCGTCTTTTTGGCGCAGGGTGCGGATGCGGTCGCGCCGCTCTGTCAAAATCTTGTGGGGGTAGCACTGATGACTTACATCCCAGATCAGCTTGTCGCGCGGTGTGTCAAAGATAGCGTGCAGCGCCACTGTCAATTCGACCACACCCAAACCTGCGCCCAGATGCCCACCGGTTTCCGAAACCGCTGAAACCGTTTCAGTCCGCAGTTCGTTGGCCACTTGTCGTAATTGAGCATCTGAGAAACGTTTCAGATCGGCAGGGCGCTGAACGGTATCAAGCAGAGGGGTGTTGGGGCGTTCCGCCATGAGCTTTCTTCACTTTTTGCGTGTTACGACAAACCGGGCTGCCGCCCTCAGAACGTCTGCATCTTTGCCATATGTAGATAGCGCATCGCAGGCCTCAATCACCAGCGTATCTGCGCGACGTTTCGCCTTGTCCAGTCCTAACAGGGAAACAAAGGTGGCTTTGCCGGCATCGGCATCCTTGCCGGTGGCTTTGCCAACGGTCTTGGCATCACCAGTAACGTCAAGCACGTCGTCGGCAATCTGAAAGGCAAGCCCCAGCGCGCGTGAATAGGTTTGTAACGGGCCAAGATCGGCCTGCACCATGCGCGCCCCTGCCATTGCTGACCATTCGATTAACGCTCCGGTCTTGCCCCTTTGTAGCTGGGTGATCTGCTCAAGGGTCAGCGGCGCGGCGGCTGTCTCGGCGGCAATGTCAAGCGCTTGGCCAAGGACCATGCCCTGGGCACCAGAGGCAAGGGCCAGCGACTGGGCCAGCTCTGCGCGCACGTCGCCGGGGCCAACCTCGGTTCGGGTGACAAGTTCAAACGCCAGTGTTTGCAGCGCGTCTCCCGCCAGAACCGCTGTGGCCTCGTCCCATTTGATATGAACGGTGGGTGCGCCGCGCCGCACATCGTCGTCATCCATGCAGGGCATATCATCATGCACCAGCGAGTATGCGTGCAGTGCCTCGATCCCGGTTGCAGGCCAGATCGCCGCCTGAGCATCAATCCCGTGCAACCGCGCACTTTCCAGCACCATGAAGCCGCGCAATCTTTTTCCGCCATGGGTGGCATGTCCCATGGCAGCCACAACAGGCTCATTGGGCAACGCTCCAAGTACAGTGTCAAACTGCGCCTGAATTGCGGTCGCAGCCTCGGTCAGGCGCTGGGTGAACATGTTATGGATCGTTGACCGGTTTTAAACCGGCAGGGTTGCCGTCGGCATCCAATGTAATAGCGGCGACCTTTTCTTCGGCTTCTTTCAGCTTGGTCTCGCAGCGTGTTTTGAGCGCAGCACCACGCTCATAAAGCCGGATCGAATTGTCCAATGCGACATCACCGCGCTCAAGCTGGCCCAGAACCTGTTCGAGTTCGGCCATCGCTTCCTCGAAGCTCATTTCTTCTACGGGGCGGTCTGTCATGCGGCTGCCTTTATCAAAGATTGGACATGCGCGCGGGCGCAAGCCGCCAGCGCATCCAGATCATAACCGCCTTCCAGCACCGATACCACCCGGCCGTTGCACAGGCTTTGTGCGGTATCCATCAGCATGTCAGTCATCTGGGAATAAGTGTCTACGGACCAGTTCAGTTGCGCGAGCGGATCGTCCTGATGGGCGTCGAAACCGGCTGAAATCAAAATCAATTCCGGTTTGTGGGCGTATAGGGCAGGCAGCACCGTGGCGCGATATTTGGCGAGCGCGTGATCGCCATCGGTGCCCGGCGCTAGTGGCAGGTTCAGAACCGTTTGGTGCGGGCCGCAGTCTGAGGCCGCGCCTGTCCCCGGCCAGAGAGGCATTTGCTGCGACGTAACAACCAGGGCGCGTGGGTCGTCCTGCAAAAGCGCTTGGGTGCCATTGCCGTGGTGCACATCGAAATCGACAACGGCAACGCGGGACAGCCCGCGTATGTCCAGCGCGTGTTTGGCTGCAATAGCCACATTGCCAAAGACACAAAACCCCATCGGCCGTGACTGTTCCGCATGGTGGCCGGGCGGGCGCATGGCGACAAAAGCGTTGTCAGCATCACCGTCCAACACAGTATCCACGGCTTTGACAGCACCGCCAACCGCGCGCCAGATCGCGCCAGCTGAGCCCGGTGAAAGAAAAGTTTCGTTATCGGTATCAATGTCGAGGCAGGCAAATCCTGACTGGGGCATTCCGCCGCGCACCTCGTCGATATAGGATTGTGGATGGCAAAGTGCGATGGATGCATCTTCGGCCAAGGGTGCCGCAACATGGGCGATCGGCAAATCATCTAGCGCGCGCAAGATATAATCTAGCCGTGCGACCCGTTCAGGAGCCGATGGTGGGGTGACATGGTTCAGTCCGTCAACATGTGAAATAAGAGCAGTTGTCATATTCCTGCCCATTTCGCAGCGAGGGTTCGATTATGCATAGGTTTCCTAACATTCGCTCACAGTTTCAAGGCAAATCAACGTTCCACCATACCATTCAGACTGACTTCGAATGGCTTATGATCAAGGGGCATGGTATTTTTGCCTTGTTTCGCGCTGTTATCATGATGCTTGCTAGTCTGGCATCAGCATATATCCGGCGCCGCGAACGGTTTGCAAATACCTCGGTTGCTTGGAGTTTTCTTCGATTTTGCGGCGTAGCCGCGTGATCTGTACGTCGACCGCGCGCTCCTGGGCTTGGCCCCGGTCACGGCCAAGGTCTTCGACCAATTGCGACCGGCTGATCGCCTCGCCGCGCTTGGAAGAAAATAGTTTCATCAGCTGCATTTCGGTGGCGGTCAGGCGGATAAGTTCCGCGCCTTGCCACATTTCGCCCCTTTCCATGTCATAACGGATCGAGCCAAGCGTAAGAATTTTTGGCGTTGCCTGATCGACAGCGACGTCTGGCACACGCCGCAGAATTGCATTGATGCGTAACAACAGTTCCTTTGGTTCGAATGGCTTGGACAAGTAATCGTCTGCCCCGGCTTCAAGGCCCTCGACCCGATTGTTTGTTTCGCCCTTGGCGGTGAGCAGCAGGATCGGTGTCGTGTGCATTTCACGCAAGGCCCGGCATAGGCTCAGCCCGTCTTCGCCCGGCATCATTACATCAAGCACAATCAGGTCAAAGTCTAACCCCGCAAGAATGCGTCGCGCATGAGCTGCATCGCGCGCCGCCGTTACAAGAAATCCGTGACGTATCAGGAACTTCTGCAACAGCATACGTATGCGTTCATCATCGTCGACGATTAACAGATGCGCGCTAAAATTAATCACGCTCCGTTCTCCTTAAGCTTGATGTAAGGTTGTTGCATTTCGTTATCTATCATCGCTTCAAGTACGGTACGGAAACCAGCGACTGCATCCGGCCCAGCCTCGCGAAAAGCGGTCCGCATACGGGCGCGTTGGGCGTCAGACAAGCGTCGTTCCAGCATACGTCCGTTTTCTGTTAGAAAAAGGTGTCGCTCTCGTTTGTCTGATTTCCCAACGCGGCTTTCGACCAGTCCATCGCTAATAAGTCTGCGCAAGACACGGTTTAGCGATTGCTTAGTTACACCAAGGATATTCAGAAGATTGTTAACTGTCGTACCGGGTGCACGGTTAATGAAGTGGACAGCTCGGTGGTGGGCGCGTCCATAGGCAAGATCGGATAAGATGCGATCCGGATCTGCAGTAAAGCCCCGATAGGCGAAAAA
>JAQWVA010000087.1:0-2773 GCA_029250205.1 Tateyamaria sp. | reverse complement strand
GTGCGGCTGACGTCGCCAGAGGGCGCGCCGATTTGGTCGAGCAAACATGATGGCGATCTTGCAGATGTTTTCGATTGGCAGGACGAGACCGGCGAAGCCGTGGCCAGCGAAGTCATGGGCGTCATTATGCAGGCTGAGGGGGCCAAGCTATCTCATATGGATGAGGCGGACATGTCGGCCGAGCAACTGGTTTTAAAAGGTTCGATGAGCTTATTCGATGTTTCGGAAAGAAGCTTCATCACTTCTTTCCACTATACGGCGTTGGCCATCGAGAAAGACCAGTCTTTAACGTTTGCTTTTGTGAAAGTACTAATGCTTGTAACAGGCGCGCGTGCACTTCGTTACAAAAAGTGCGAGACATATATGGCAAAAATACCAAAATGGATCGCAGCTTCAAAACCTCTTGTGTACGAGAACCCAACCCTTGGCTTACTTATTGCTCTGATCGAATATCAAAGTGATTTCGAAAAGTCTAAACTACGGCCTCAGATTGAACACGCGCTTGTTCGAGGCCCTTTCGATATGGAGACGCTACTGTTTAGTGGCTGGGCATACCTTTGGATGGGCGATCCGTTGCCTGCGCTAGAGTGTTTTGCAAAATTCCGAAAGTTGGGCCGACTGAGTTCTGATCGGGTTGTAGGTTTCGCGGGCGCTGCCAATGCGAGCGTTCAAGCTGGTCGTCTTGAGGAAGCGCTGACTTTTGTATCACAAGCGTATCAATTGGCGCCGAATTATGTGTTTGTTCACACTACCAATGCCGCTGCCTTGGCCCTTCTCGGGCGAAAGGAGGAAGCTGCGTCTGCGATGAAAAATGTTTTGCGGCTCGTACCAGGTGCCACCTTGGAAAAAACACGTGCATCGTCAAACTACGGCGGAACGCCCGAGGGAGAGCGTTATCTCGAAGGCCTTCGCCTCGCCGGGCTGCCAGAATAACGCATCGCGTGTTCTTTAGTTGTCGATCATCATCTTGCGAACTCTTTCAGCAAAGGGCTTAGACGTTGGTTGACGTCCGTATCTGAAACTTTGCAAGTTACGCTTTATGTGCTTCGCTAAACATTCGTCCCACGGCCGGTCCCATCCCAGAGTAGTCCTTGTAGCTACCCAAGTTTTAGTGACGAATATGTGATCTCGCTTGCGCATTTTATCACAGACGCTGTATTCGCAAAAGCTCCGTCTGTTCGGATTGCCCCTTTAGGCTGTGCGCCCCACGGTCTTCGACCGTAAACCCTTGGTCTGCGGTAAGATCGGCGAGTAGACGAGTAATAAGAACTTCTCCAGCACGGGCCTTATCTACAACTCGGGCTGCGGTATGAATGACCATGCCAGTGACATCGTCGCCTCGAACCCTAATTTCACCCACGTGCAGTCCTGCGCGAATGGGAATTTCGGATTCTCCCAATACACCAACCAGACCGGCGGCACATCGGATCGCGCGCGAAGGTTTGTCGAAAATCGCAAGGATGCCGTCACCAGTGCTTTTGACCACACGGCCATTGAACTCGGCTACGACTTCCGATGTTAGTGCGTCATGTCTGTCAAGGGTCTTGCGCCAACGATGGTCGCCCATCTGTGACAACATTTCTGTGGAACCAACGATATCGGTGAAAAGTACGGTGGACAGGCGTTTTTCTGGGGCACTATCAGCTGTTTTGGCTGTTTCTGCAAACTGAGTAACAGCGCGCACGACATCTTGGGTCTCGCCCAAGAACATCACATGATCTCGACCAGGCAACTCAAGATAAGTTGCGTTGGGGATATGATCTGCGAGGTAGCGACCATTGCAGTAGTTTACCGCGCGGTCTTTCCTGTGATGCAAGATTAGAGTTGGAACATCAATAAGTGGTAGGATCGGCCGAACATCCATTTTCGTGGTCATTTCGTATGTTTGCCGAATGATGTTTGGAGAGCATACCTGACGTTGAAATCTGAGGAACGCTTTTTCAGCCTCTACATCACCTAAGATGTTCGGCGCAAATATCTCGATGGCTTCACGCGTTCCCCATTTCTTCGGGAATTCTTCTACTAAGTATTCCTTAGTAGGCACATATGGATAATCCTCTCCCGCGCAAAATTTGGCCATCGAACTATGCAGCACGAGGTTGTCCACCTTTTCGGGGTAAGTTGCTGCAAATAGTATACACATTGGGCCACCCTCAGATGTCCCCAAAAGTGTGGCGCTTCGGGACCCAGCCGATTCCATAACCGCGCCCACGTCTTCCATGCGCTCTTCAAAGTTCGGCGCACCTTGGATTGGGTCCGAAACGCCTTGCCCCCGCTTATCAAAAATAATGACGCGGAAACACTCAGCTAACTTGCTGAAGAAATTAACGAAATTTGCGTCTTCCCAAGCCATCTCGATGTTGGAAATTGTGCCGGGCACCAAAACTAAATCTTTTTCGCCCTCTCCAAACACCTGGTAGGCGATATAAATGCCGTCGCAATTCGCATATTGGGTTTTCGGGATGTCCAGCAAAGTTAACTCACTTCCGCTTAAGTCAGCCAGATGTATAGCAGGTATTGCTTCACTGGCCTACAGCTTACTGCGGCTATGCTCTTGTGCAGCAACTGCAGCAAAAAGCATATGGGCAAGCGCAAGAAATTGGCTCTGTGCCAGCAGGTTCAACTTTTCCAGGACACGCCTTAGGTGATCGGATTGTCTGCGGTGTTGCCCTCTATCCAACAAAGGTACTGCACAACGTGTCGAACTGCCGTATCCGGGAAGCTGCAATTCAGCGCTTGGACATCCGGCTAACATAAACTCTGGGCCTTCCCC
>JAQWVA010000065.1:0-3071 GCA_029250205.1 Tateyamaria sp. | reverse complement strand
AATGGGGCATTAGCTCAGCTGGGAGAGCGCCTGCATGGCATGCAGGAGGTCAGCGGTTCGATCCCGCTATGCTCCACCATTATCTCGTACGTGACTGAAATCACGACGGAATATAGTATTCTTACAAGATCCAGAGTTTAATATCGGATTAAAATACCGTATACCTCAATCACACCATGACGCATCAAAAAAGAATAACTATAGGCCAAGCGATGGCACAAAACTGGCAAACCCTTTTACATATCCTGCACTTCAACAACGCCTGACAGTGACTTTATCGCGCCCTTGATCTGAGGGGTGACTGGAAATTCTGCGCCCAAATCCATCTCGACCTCGCCGGGTAGTTTGTCATCCATCAGACACACCATGATGGGCCCCCGTCCCGCTGACTTTATTGCCCGCTGCGCACCCTCCAATACCGAAGCGACAGAAGAAAGCGCCGATGCCTCGTCAACAAAGATCCGCAAACCCATACCATCCAGATCGCTGACAACCGTATTAATTGCAGCAACGGAACGTCCAAGCAGCTTCAATTGATCTGACTCCATAGTAGCCTCAACCGTCACGATCACCTTGGACCCAGCGTTTAAGACATCCTGAGCTTTTTCCAGACTGTCCGAGAAAAGCGTGACCTCAAATGCACCCGTTGTGTCCGACATCTGGCAAAAGGCAAACCGGTTTCCGCGCGCCGATTTACGGATTTGTAGCGCAGCGACGACACCCGCCACCTTGGCAACCAAGGGCTGGGTTTCGGCCTTGGCCCTGACCTCGTCTAGAGTAATGACCCCTTTGCGCTTGAGCGGCCCCATGTAGTCGTCCAGCGGATGACCCGAGAGGTAAAAACCGACCGCCTTGAATTCTTCGCCAAGCCGTTCAGCCGGAAGCCAATCTTCCACCGGCACCATGCGCGGTTCGGGCAGATCATCGCCCGCCTCACCAAAAAGCGACACTTGGTTGCTGGATTTCTGCTCATGCACTGCAGCCGAATAGGCGCTAAGCGCGTCCAGTCCCTCAAATACGCGGCGCCTGTTGGCATCAAGTTGATCAAAGGCACCTGCTCGGGCCAGCATTTCCAGTGGCCGCTTGCCAACCCGCTTCAGGTCAACCCGGCGCGCAAAATCAAACAAGTTCACAAACGGCTTGTCACCACGGCCGTCCACCACCAGCCGCATCGCTTCAACGCCGACGTTTTTGAGCGCCCCCAAAGCATAGACAAGCGCCCCCTCCACAACGCGAAAGGTTGCGTCGCTGCGATTGACGCAGGGCGGTACCCAAGGCAGTTCAAGCGCCTTTCGCACTTCTTCAAAGTAGACGGCCAACTTGTCGGTCAGATGAATATCGCAGTTCATGACCCCAGCCATAAACTCAACCGGGTGGTTTGCCTTGAGCCACGCCGTCTGATAGCTGACCACCGCATAGGCCGCTGCATGCGATTTGTTGAAGCCATAGTTGGCGAACTTGTCGAGCAGGTTCCAGACCTCAGTGGCCTTGTCCGCGTCTACGCCGTTTTCCGCGGCCCCTTTCAGGAACTTGGGACGTTCTGCATCCATCGCCTCTTGAATTTTTTTGCCCATGGCACGGCGCAACAGGTCGGCCCCACCAAGGCTATAGCCCGCCATTTCCTGCGCGATCTGCATCACCTGTTCCTGATAGACAATGATGCCTTGGGTCTCGTCCAGAATATGATCAACGGTGGGATGCAGCATTTCGCGCTCACTCAGCCCGTTCTTGACCTCACAATATTTCGGGATGTTTTCCATCGGACCGGGCCGATAAAGCGCGACCAGCGCCACAATGTCTTCGATGCAGGTGGGTTTCATGCGCTTGAGCGCGTCCATCATACCAGAGCTTTCCACCTGGAACACAGCCACAGTCTTGGCAGCAGAATAGAGCTTGTACGAAGCTTCATCGTCCAGCGGGATGCCACCGATGTCATTCTGCATCCCGGAGGCGGGCACATAAAGTTCGGTGCCGTCCGCCGCCACATGCAGTGGCCTGCCTGCAGCGCGAATCTGGTCGACAGCATTTTGAATTACGGTGAGCGTTTTTAGACCAAGAAAGTCGAATTTGACGAGGCCCGCCTGCTCCACCCATTTCATATTGAACTGGGTTGCCGGCATGTCAGATCGTGGATCTTGGTAAAGCGGCACCAAAGCATCGAGAGGTCTATCACCAATGACGACACCAGCAGCATGGGTTGATGCGTTTCGCAGCAATCCTTCGACATGCTGACCATAGTCAAGCAGACGTTTCACGACCTCTTCGTTGCGCGCCTCTTCGCGCAGGCGCGGTTCATCTGTCAGGGCCTTTTCAATGCTCACTGGCTTGACCCCTTCGACCGGGATCAGTTTCGACAAGCGATCCACTTGACCATAAGGCATTTGTAAAACCCGCCCGATATCGCGGACGGCCGCCTTGGACAAAAGCGCGCCGAAAGTAATGATCTGGCCCACCTTATCGCGGCCATATTTCTCTTGAACATAGCGGATGACTTCCTCGCGCCGGTCCATGCAGAAATCGATGTCGAAGTCAGGCATGCTGACCCGCTCGGGGTTCAGGAACCGTTCGAAGAGCAAGGCATAGCGCAGCGGATCAAGATCGGTGATCGTGAGCGCATAGGCCACAAGCGAACCCGCGCCCGAGCCACGCCCCGGGCCCACCGGAATATCATGATCCTTTGCCCATTTAATAAAATCAGCAACGATTAGAAAATAGCCAGGAAAACCCATTCCCTCAATGATGCCCAGTTCGAAATCGAGCCGCTTCTGATAGTCCTCCACACTGGCCGCGCGGGGGATCACCTTGAGCCGCTCTTGCAGACCGGCATTGGCTTGACGACGCAACTCTTCGATCTCGTCATCCGCAAACCGAGGCAGGATTGGATCGCGCCGGTACGCCATAAAAGCACAGCGGCGCGCAATCTCGACCGTATTTTGCGTGGCTTCGGGCAGATCGGCGAACAGGGTCAGCATTTCTGCTGCGCTTTTGAAAGAGTGCTGATCAGTTAGACGGCGGCGCGGCTCTTGTTGATCGACATAAGCCCCATCGGCAATGCAAATCAGCGCGTCATG
>JAQWVA010000063.1:0-2118 GCA_029250205.1 Tateyamaria sp. | reverse complement strand
GCAGATTTGGACAAAGCAGTACAGCTGCTCATTCAGGACCCACTCATTGGTGATCTTAAGTCTGGAGATCTAGGTGGCGTCCGCGTCTACAAATTTAAAATGGTAAATCAACTAAACCTTTTGGCTTACAGCTATGAAGGTGAAGTTTTGACGCTCTCGCTCCTTGCCCTCGGGTCTCATGAGAATTTCTATCGAGACCTCAAGCAGTCTTTATAAATTTAGGTTTAGGAAATGCACCCATCGATAGAACACGTGTAAGTCAAAATACGCGTGCAAAATCTCAGCAAAATTCACGTAAAAATTTTCAACGGCCTTTAATTTCATTTTGCGCAGCTTCCGCCAAAAAGCTGGACCTAGAAAGCCCTCGCATCTGGGCAGCAGCACCAATTGCGTCAACAATGCCTTTGTCCAAATTTAAGTTGATCCGTACTGAGCGATTTTTAGCAGTCACGAGTGGCACAGCAATGAGATATGAGCCAGACGCGAGTTCTTTAGCAACTGAAGGATGAACCGCCCTGGGTTTACCGGAGAGTTGTCGGTTCAAATATTAGGCTGCTTTTTCAGCCGCGTTCAAGGCTTCGTAGAATTTCTCCTCTGCTTCTTGTGGCGTGAAGTATCCGATTTTGCTGTGTAGGCGTTTTGTGTTGTACCAGTTCACCCATTTCAGGGTTTCCCATTCGACCTGCCCGACGGATTTCCACGGCCCCATGAAGTCGATGACCTCGGTCTTGAACAGGCCGATCGTGCTTTCCGCCAGAGCATTATCATAGCTGTCGCCAACGCTGCCGACAGATGGATCGATGCCGGCTTCTACCAAGCGTTCGGTGTATTTGATCGAAAGGTATTGGCTGCCTCGGTCGCTGTGATGGATCAGGTTATCCGCCCCAGATGGAGCCCGCTGACAGATTGCCTGGTTCAGGGCATCCAAGACAAATCCTGTTGTCATGGAGGTTGATACACGCCAACCGACGATCTTGCGGGCGAAGACATCAATGACGAATGCCACATAAACCATGCCCTGCCAGCTAGAGACATAGGTGAAGTCACTGACCCAGAGCTGGTTTGGCATGTCGGCTGTAAACTCCCGGTTGACCTTGTCATCCGGGCAGGGCTGGGATGTGTCAGGATTGGTCGTGATTGGCTTTTGACCCCGCACAACACCCTGTATTCCCATAGCTTTCATTAGCCGTTCCACCGTGCAGCGGGCGATGTCGTGATTGTTTCGGCGCAGTTCATGCCAGATTTTCCCAGCGCCATATCGCTTGCCGCTACCGTCAAAAGCTACCTTGATCTTATTGCGGTCGATTGCGTCCTGTTTGGCCCGGTCAGATGCCAGATCAGGATCACGGGCAATGGCCGCATGGGTATAGAAAGTGGAAGGGGCAATCGGCAGCGCCCTGCAGATCGGCTCGACCCCAAACTCTCCGCGGCAATCATCAATTAAGGCGATCATCGCTTGAACGGGCGGTCGAGCTCCGCCTGGGCAAAATACGCGGACGCCTTCTTCAGGATCTCATTGGCTTCGCGCAGTTCTTTGTTCTCCCGCTCCAACTCCTTGATCCGATCTTTCTCTTCTGTCGTCAGCCCTGCGCGCTGGCCGTCATCGCGCTCAGCTTGCTGACACCAAACACGCAGGCTATCTGGCGAACAGCCAAGCTTCGGCGCAATCGCCTTGTAGGCCGCTGAGTCGCTGGAATAATTGACACGATTTTCACGGAAAAGACGGACGCCGCGCTCACGCAGCTCCGCAGGATAGGCGGGGGTATGGGATCTCTTTGTCATAGGCTCACCTTTGGAGTGTTTTACTCTCCGGTAAACCCGGGGCGGTTCAGGCTTTGTGGCCAGTTTGCTGAAGCTTGTCGGGCTGGACTGGTCTGTCCCGGACTTCAGCACTCTGTGCCGGCGACAACGAACCCTGTCCGTCGCCATCCCCTACAAGGGCTCAGCAGGGCCACTGCACTTGCTGATCGATAGTACGGGCATCAAAGCTGAGGGTGAAGGGGAGTGGAACGCGCGCAAGCACGGCGGCTCCAAGCGACGGCTCTGGCGCAAGATACATATTGGTATAGATGCGGAAACGCTTGAGATCCGTGCGATCGAAGTCACCAGCAGTAGTAT
>JAQWVA010000036.1:0-36048 GCA_029250205.1 Tateyamaria sp. | reverse complement strand
CATTTTGCCCTGCTTGCTAAGATGGCAGAGCGAAACGGATTGACTGGCCTATCGATGGGCATGAGTGGCGATTTTGAGAGTGCCATCGCCCTTGGCGCGACTTGTGTGCGCGTGGGGTCAGCGATATTTGGTGATCGCCCCGCCTGACAAAACCGACCTATGGCACAATCAGGCGCGTGCTGTAGCGGATGTGCTGTGCGATCCACAGCAAATGGGTTGGTGCAACACCAATGCATCCTTCGGTCGGATAACCGGGTCTGCGCCACCGATGTATAAAGATAGCCGACCCGCGGCCCGGCACAGCATAGGGCCAGTTCCAATCGGTAAGAATTACAAGGTCGTACAACCGATCGTTGCGGCGCAGCCGCTCGTGGCTGGCATAATAAGGTGCGCGGACCATCATATTGTAATCTTCATCTGACGGATCGTCTGACCATAAATCACTGGGCCGGATTGGCACCGCCCAATCTGTTGGCCTTTGCATACGATCAGGCCGGTAAAGCATACCAACAATCCGGTGTGTGCCGTTTGGCGTTGCACCGTCACCTTCGCGTTTGCGGTCCGTGATTCCACCACGACCCACAGAACAGGGAAAGATGCGGCCCGCAAAGCGTAGGCCGCGCGGTGTAAGTACAAGATCCGTTGGTGTCATTTCGGTGGTTGCGCTCGATCTTGAAAGCAGGGCAGATCGGGGGCCACGACATGATATGGCTGGCTGTCCTTCATGAAAATGGCAAGCTGTGGCTCGCCATAGTTTTTCGCCGGATCATCTAATGTACCCACCTTTACTATGATCAGCGGCCTACCTGGCAAAAGTGTCGTTATATGGGTACCGCACGTGCCACAGAACTGGCGCGTTCTTGGGTTTTCCAGATCGCTGCGGGTAAAGGTGGCTGCTGTTCCTTTGGTGATGGTAAAGCTGTCGTCTGGAATGGCCATGAAGAAATTAGGCCCGCCACCCGTGATATATTGGCACTCGCGGCAGTGACATTGCGCCTTCATCACCGGGTCTGCGATGATTTCATAACGCAGTGCGCCGCAGTAACATCCACCTTGCATACTATGTTCCCTTTGCCAGTGTTCATCGGACCGTGAGTCAAGGTTGCAAATGGCGCAACCCGTCGCTGTTCTGCGAAAAACCCCATGTCAAAGTAGATGCCCGGACTTTTCCGCTTTAGTTGCAAGATAATCCCGATTGAACCGGTTCTCGCCCACTTTTAGCGGTACGCGTTCGGTGACGGTGATGCCGCTGGCCTCCATCATGGCGATCTTTTTGGGATTGTTTGTCAGCAGCCTGACAGATGAAAACCCCAAAGCGGAAAGGATGTCGGATCCCAGTCTGAAATCCCGCTCGTCATCTTCGAAGCCAAGGCGGTGATTGGCCTCCACGGTATCAAAGCCCTGATCCTGTAACGCATAAGCACGCATCTTGTTGGCCAAGCCGATACCGCGCCCTTCCTGATTAAGGTACAACAGTATGCCTGCACCTTCTTGGCCCATCTGCGCCAGTGCGCCACGCAGTTGTGGGCCACAATCACATTTCAAGCTGCCCATCAGATCTCCAGTAAAGCAGGCCGAATGCAGCCGCGCAAGAACGGGCGCGCTCCGGTCTGGGCGACCTATTTCTATAGCATAGTGTTCCTCACCTCCGTCGTCCGGGCGAAAAACGTGTAAGCGGCCTGCTTCGGACACTTCCATAGGCAATCGTGCTTGTACGACAGGGCTGAGCAAGCTTCGCTCTGTCAAATGGGGTTGCGCAAGGAACAGTGGAACACAGGTCAGCCCATGCTTGGCTGCGAATTCTGCGCCATTGGAAACATGGGTGCATAGGGCAGCTGGCAAAAGGCGGGCCGTTTTGCACAACTGTATAGCGGCTCGACACGCATCTGCATCGCCGTCCCGGATACTGGTCAGTGGCCCTTTCATTGGTGTCGCCAGGTCGTCCGCTGGATCTGCCAATGCCTGAATCCAGGTCAGGCTGGCGTCTCCTGGTATTTTGACCCTCGCAATATCCTCGTCGTATGCACGCGCCTTGAGCGTTTGTGCCCGCCAACTCGTAAGGGCAAGAACGGGGGCGCCGTCAATTGCCATCGCCGCTGTTAACCGATCTGCAGATAATGTTTCTGCAGAAAGCGCCATCACGGAAACCGGACCTGCCAGAACAATTGGCACGCCCATACGCAAGTCTGCCCGCGCACGCGCAAGTATTTCTACAATGTTTGGTGTTAGGCCCATGTAACAACAATCCCTTTCAATCATATTCCACATAAGCAAAAAGAAAGGAAATTGAAACATTTGTAGTCCCCGCTACACATGGACGTGAGACAAAGGTTGCAAAACTTGCACGATAAGGTGTGTGAACTCATTTTATCTGCATAGCTTCAGGAGTAAGCGTGCATGGCACAGTTAAAAAAAATCCTACTTATTGATGATGACGAAGATTTGCGTGAAGCGTTGAGCGAACAGTTGATCATGACCGAAGACTTTGATGTCTTTGAGGCGGCAAATGGTCAGGATGCTTTGGTTAAGGTCAAAGAGGCGACTTACGACATTGTTATTCTAGACGTCGGTTTGCCTGATACGGATGGCCGCGATCTGTGCCGGGTGATGCGCAAACAGGGGGTCAAATCGCCAATACTGATGTTGACTGGCCAAGCTACCGACGCTGACACGATCCTTGGTCTCGATGCTGGTGCCAATGACTATGTCACCAAGCCTTTCAAATTTCCCGTGCTGCTGGCCCGTGTGCGCGCGCAGCTGCGTCAACACGAGCAAAGCGAAGATGCTATTTTTACGCTGGGGCCCTACACGTTTAAGCCATCGGCCAAGATGCTGATCACCGAGGATGAAAAGAAAATTCGTTTGACAGAAAAAGAAACGAACATCCTCAAGTTTCTCTATCGTTCGACCGAAGGCGTGGTGCCGCGCGATGTTCTGCTGCACGAAGTTTGGGGATATAATGCGGGTGTCACGACCCATACGCTTGAGACGCATATCTACCGGCTGCGCCAGAAAATTGAACCTAATCCATCTAAAGCGCGCCTGTTGGTCACGGAAGCTGGCGGTTACCGTTTGATCGGATAAAATTCACCCTTCATCACAATGAGGTTCGGCTATTCACGTCAGGCTCAACCAAAGCTCGCGCTTGCTGTGTGACCCTAGGTGGCGACGCATACCTTTATGTTTGAACTGCACGGATCTATGGGTCGTAGCCTTTTGTTTGCGGCTAAATCTGCCACTTTTGAGGGTGGTGGTGGGGCAGGGGGCAAGTTAGGGTTTAGGGTCTCAAACGCGGAGCTTTGCCGATGTCTTTTTCTATTGCCACGTGGAACATTAATTCCGTCCGTTTGCGTGAACCGATTGTCCTGAAACTTCTGCAAGAAGAAGCGCCAGACGTGCTGTGCCTGCAAGAGTGCAAAAGCCCCGTCGATAAGATCCCGCGCGATGGGTTTGACGCGCTGGGATATACCTACATGGTTGCGCGAGGTGAAAAAGGTTATAATGGGGTGGCAATTCTATCTAAGATCCCAATGGAAGAAGATAGTGCGCAAGACTTCGCCAGCCTTGGGCACGCGCGCCACATTGCGGGGCGATTAGAAAACGGCGTAACGGTTCATAATTTTTACGTGCCTGCAGGTGGCGATGTGCCTGACCGCGACAAGAACGTAAAGTTTGGCCAAAAGCTCGATTACCTGACAGATATGCGCGATTGGTTTCATGCGGAACATCCCCAAAAGTCTATACTCGTTGGCGATTTGAACATCGCTCCGCGTGAAGATGACGTGTGGAACCACAAGCAGCTTCTTAAGATAGTCAGTCACACACCCATCGAGGTGGAGCATTTGTCTGCTGTTCAAGACGCAGGCGATTGGGTTGATGTGACACGGCAGGATATTCCTGATGGCTTGCTCTATTCTTGGTGGTCCTACCGGGCCAAGGACTGGAGCGCCGCTAACAAGGGAAGGCGGCTAGATCACATATGGGCAACGTCGGATATTTCCGATGCTGCGCATTCTAGTCGGATCCTGCGCGATGCGCGCGGCTGGGAAAAACCAAGTGACCATGCACCAGTGTTTGCGACATTTGACCTTTAGGGATGCGTTGCTTTTTGTCTCCGGTAAGTCACGATGGGTTGGCGATGCCCCTTGGCATGCCTTACCCAGAGGTCCATATAAGCCTGAACTGATTTAGAGGATGAGACGATGATGGATCTAGGATTGTCGAGTGCACCCGCGGATGCAGATATAATCAAGGATACGACCGAGGCGGCATTCATGACGGATGTGGTTGAAGCCAGCCAAAGCGTGCCAGTTATCGTGGATTTCTGGGCGCCTTGGTGCGGCCCTTGTAAAACCCTTGGTCCCTTGCTCGAAGATGCGGTGCGTGCCGCCAAAGGTGCCGTAAAGATGGTCAAGATCAACGTTGACGAGGCGCAGATGATCGCAGGTCAACTGCAAGTTCAGTCGATCCCGACCGTATATGCCTTTCACAAAGGCCAGCCAATTGATGGATTTCAAGGCGCGGTTCCGGGGTCAGAAATCACAGCGTTTGTTGAGCGCGTGATCAAGGCATCCGGTGGCGAGGCCCCGGGCGACAGCTTGAATGATGCGGTTGATGCTGCCGAAGAGATGTTAACAGAAGGTGCTGCGGTCGATGCCGCTCAAACTTTTGCAGCCATCTTGGGCGAAGACCCCGCACATGCTGCTGCCTATGGCGGGCTTGTGCGTGCGCATATCGCCATGGATGATTTTGACCAAGCCGAGGCAATCCTGAACGGCGCACCTGCCGAAATCTCGAGCGCGCCCGAACTGGAAGCAGCCCACGCGCAGTTGCAATTGGCCCGTCAGGCGGCGGATGCAGGCCCGGTGGCCGAACTTCGCGCGGCCGTCGAAGCAAACCCAGATGATCACAAGGCGCGTTTCGATCTGGCGCAAGCACTGCACGCAAGTGATGATGCTGCGGGTGCTGTAGACACGCTTTTGGATCTGTTCCAGCGGGATCGCGAATGGAACGACGGGGCCGCCAAGACACAACTTTTTATAGTTTTTGACGCGCTCAAACCCAGCGACCCGATTGTTTTAAACGGACGTCGCCGATTGAGTTCAATCATATTTGCCTGAAGACAATGGCGAGCTATCTATCCCAGCATGATAAAAGTGACAAACCTTCCTGACGCAATCCCGATTTTTCCGCTACCCGGCGCGCTGTTACTGCCTCGGTCACGTCTTCCGTTACATGTTTTCGAACCACGCTATCTGCAAATGCTGGACGATTCTTTGAAAACACCAGAGCGTTTGATCGGTATGGTTCAGCCAAACGAGGTGGCAGGGCGCGCCGGAAACGGGTTGCATACCATCGGTTGCGCAGGGCGGATCACCCAGTTTTCGGAAACCGAGGATAATCGGTATATGATTACTTTGTCAGGTATATCGCGGTTCCGGGTCGTTAATGAGATCGAGGGGTTTGCACCATACCGACGCTGTGAAGTGAATTGGGATGGCTTTGAACGCGATCAAGGAAAGTCAGAGTGTGACACTGGCCTTGACCGTGACTCATTTCTGAATTTGCTAGGTCGTTATTTTGATGCCCGGTCGCTATCGACGGATTGGGAATCGCTGCAAGAAGCTGACGACGAATTGTTGATCAATTCTTTGTCGATGATGCTTGATCTTGACGCCGAAGATAAGCAAGCGCTGCTTGAAGCACCATCGCTGAGTACGCGGCGCGAAACGCTTGTAACACTCATCGAGTTTTCCATGCGCGGCGGCGAAGGAGAGATGATGCAATGAGCACTGATATAGATCGCCATATGCTTGAGGCGCTTGTTTGCCCTCAGACACACTCAACCCTGCGATACGATGCGGCGCGACAAGAGCTGATATCAGAGGCTGGCAATCTGGCCTATCCTATCCGAAATGGCATCCCGGTTATGTTGGTCGATGAGGCGCGGAAGCTAGATTGAAGTCAGGCTTCGGGTTTCAAAGAGATTTGCCTTGCATCAAGCGCGGCAGAGTTCCCGTTAGCCCCGCAGCTTCACGGATAAATGACCTGCGCAGACCGGGTATCGCGTTGACCATGCCCATACCAATATTCCTTAGGCCTCGAAGTCCAGCATTATCATTTGAAAACAGTCGATTAAAGGTGTCTGTTGCGATCGCAAGAGTCGTGTTGTCGAACCGCCGCCATTGCTCGTACCGGCCCAGAACATTAGGGCTGCCGATATCTTCACCCCGGCGGGTGGCGTCTATTATGACCTCGGCCAAAGCTGCAATATCTCGCATTCCTGCATTCAATCCCTGGCCTGCAATCGGGTGGACGCCATGTGCTGCATCGCCAATCAGGGCCACCCGATCCGCTACTAAATTGAGAGCCAGAGACAAAGAGAGAGGATAGGTAAAACGTTTGCCGGCAAGGTTGATCTCGCCCAGAAAATCACCGAACCGTGGCCGCAACATCGTCAGATATTCATTATCCGACAACGCACTAAAGGCGGCGGCGTTCTTAGCTGTTTCACTCCAAACGATTGAGCTGACATTCCCGGGTAACGGCAGAATGGCCAATGGTCCCGGCGGCATAAAGAACTGGTGCGCGATTCCATGATGCGGTTTTTCATGTGCAATTGCGCAGACCAACGCAGTTTGATCATAGCCCCAGCCGGATCGCTTGATGCCTGCGCGACTGGCTGTCCCGCTGCTGCGCCCGTCTGCACCCACAATTAACGCGCCGTGGACCACTTTGCCCGAATTCAGCGTCACATTTGCCCCAGATGATGTAACAACTTGGTTTGTAACAGTTTGGCCTGAAATATGAGTGACGCCGTTGGTTCGGTTCATCGCGTCCAGCAGTGCACGGCGCAGGAATCGGTCCTGCACCATGTAGCCCATAGGCCCTTCTTCGATCTCGGCGTGGTCAAAATGCATGAAAAACGGTGATGGCCCTTCGCCGGCGCGCCCGTCGGTCACTTTGATTTCAAGGATTGGCTGGCTGTGATCAGCCACCGCATCCCACACACCTGTTCCGCTGAGCAGTCGCTGGGACGTCAGTGCGACAGCATAGCTGCGCCCGTCAAAGGCCGCATTCTTGCGCACCTTTTCCTCAAGCGCGTCGATCACTGTCACCTTTAGCCCAGCTTGCGCGAGCGCGAGCGCCAGGATGGGCCCCGACAAGCCGCCGCCAACTATCAGGATATTGCTGTCGTTTTTCATGACAGGCAATATGGAGGTCTGCATGGGATTGTCCATGCGCCAGCACGTCGCTACCGTCAGCAAAACCAAAAGGAGAACGCGGTATGCAAGAGTGGCTGAACAAGGGCGCAGCTGAGTTGGGCGATGCGATCGGATCAGGCGCTGTCGACCCTGTGAACCTGACAGAGGCGTTTTTGGATCGGATCAATGGTCATGCATTGCGCGATCGCATCTATGTCGAAATCACTCAGGATCGTGCCATGGCTGAAGCTAAAGCTGCGCGCGCACGTGTTCAGGCGGGTCAGCGCCTTTCACCGTTGGACGGTGTACCGGTTAGCTGGAAGGATCTGTTTGACACCGCCGGAACAGCCACGGAGGCGGGATCGAAGCTTTTGAAAGGCCGCGTGCCTGATCAGGATGCGGCTGTGCTGCGCAATGCGGCAGGTTTTGGCTTGGTGTGTCTCGGCAAAACGCACATGAGCGAGCTGGCCTTTTCTGGGCTTGGCTACAATCCTTCGACCGCGACACCGCCTTGCGTCAACGACGCCGATGCCGTCCCCGGAGGGTCTTCATCGGGGGCGGCCGCTTCGGTTGCCTTTGGCCTCGCTGCTGCGGCCATCGGGTCAGACACGGGGGGGTCGGTTCGTATCCCGGCGGCATGGAATGATTTAGTTGGGCTAAAGACAACCGCAGGCCGTTTGTCATTGGAAGGTTGTGTTCCCCTTAGCCTGAAATTTGACACAGTTGGACCGCTGACAAAATCTGTGGGTGATGCTGGGCTTTTGTTTTCCGCAATGTTGGGGAGGCCCGCGTTCGATATGCGCGATGTTTCATTGAAGGGACGCCGCTTTGCCGCGCTTCAATCCATCGTACTAGATGACATTCGGGATGCACCGCTCGCTGCCTATGACAGTGCAGTGGAACGTTTGCGGGCTGCTGGAGCAGAAGTGGTGCCGGTTGCGGTTCCCGAATTGGAGGGTGAAGCCGGGGCGATGGCCATGGCGGGGCCGTTGTTTCCGGGTGAGGTTTATGGGTTGTGGCGCGATGTCATCGAGGCGAACGCCGATGCCATGTATGGTGAGATTCTTGAAAGGTTTCGGTCTGGCGCCAATTTTTCAGCCCCTGATTACCATGCTGCTTGGGCCCGTCTTGAGGCTGCACGGAAAGCTTGGGATACAAAAATGTCGTGCTATGACGCAGTGCTGGCCCCGACTGCACCGATTTTGCCGCCAAACCTTGAGCGATTGAACAGCGACAGCGATTACTACAAGACTGAGAATTTGCTTGCTCTGCGCAATACGCGTGTGGGCAACCTGATGGGGCTCTGTGCGCTTACGCTGCCCACTGGCGTGCCAAGCTGCGGTATCATGCTGATGGGTGCACCAAATTGTGAAGAGGCGCTTGTTCGAGTTGGCATTGCAGCGGAACGTGCTTTGAAGTGATCCAAAGGCCGCTTGCGCGACAACTCTATCAAAGAGGGGGCCAGCCCCCACGCGCATGCGCGCGCCCCCCGGAGTTTACCTTGCAAGATGAAAGGGATCTTTGGCGAATTTGCCACAAGTATTAGATTTGGCGCGGTTTTTCTGGACGTGGGCGCGGGCCTTGGGGTATCGTGTTTTAAACGGGGCGTGAATGATCCCGAACTTGAGGCAATTTTATGATTTTCCCCGAGCGGTTTTCGAACCTTCCGGCCTATGCTTTTCCGCGTTTGCGCGCACTTTTGGACGTGCATGAACCCGCTGGTGACATCGTACACATGACCATTGGTGAGCCCAAGCATGCGTTTCCGTCTTGGGTCGTGGATGTCATTTCCGAACATGCGTCGGGGTTCAACAACTATCCGCCAAATGAAGGAATTCCCGAACTGCGTGGCGCGTTTTGCGACTGGTTGCAGCGCCGCTATGGCATAAATCGTGATCCGGATGTGCATGTGATGCCGCTGAACGGCACACGAGAGGGACTTTACAACGTCGGCATGGCGCTCTGCCCTGAGCAAAAAAACGGCAAAAGGCCCGTTGTTTTGATGCCAAACCCTTTCTATCAGGTCTACATGCTAGGTGCGATTTCGGCAGGGGCTGAGCCGGTACTTGTGCCCGCGACCGAAGCCACTGGTCATCTGCCAGATTTTGCGAATGTCAGCACCGAGATTCTGAACCGCACAGTTGCCTGCTATATGTGTTCGCCTGCTAATCCACAGGGTGCTGTGGCTGATTGTGCGTATTGGGAAGATTTAATTGCGCTTGCCCAGCGTTATGATTTTCAGATTTTTGCGGATGAGTGTTATTCTGAAATCTATCGCGATGTGCCGCCGTTGGGCATATTGGAGTGTGTGACCGATACAGACCCGGAGCGGGTGGTTGCCTTTCATTCGCTTTCGAAGCGCTCGAACCTGCCGGGGCTGCGGTCTGGCTTTGTTGTGGGTGGTCCCGCGACGATGCGTGAGATTAAGCAGCTGCGCACCTATGCAGGCACGCCACTTCCTACGCCATTGCAACATGCCGCTGCCGCCGTTTGGGCGGACGAAACACATGTCGCCGCCAACCGCGCACAATACCACGAAAAATATCAGATGGCGGACGCGATCTTGGGCGATGTGCCGGGCTATGTCGCGTTGCAGGCTGGATTTTTCCTGTGGCTGCCCGTCGAAAATGGCGAAGCGGCAGCACTAAAGCTTTGGAAGTCAACAGGCGTTCGAGTCTTGCCCGGCGCGTACCTAGCCCGCAAAGTTGATGGGTTTAACCCAGGTGACAGATACATTCGGGTGGCATTGGTCGCCCCAAAGTTACAGACCGAGCGGGGCCTGAAGGCCATACGCGACGTATTGTATACTGCAAATTGAAGACGAGGGACGCATGGCATATCAAACACGACGAGATCCAATTTTAGACAGTGGCATGCAGGCGGTGATTGAAAAGCGCAGTCGCGAGTTGATTGGCATTGCACTTTTGGTTGTGGGGGCGGTAGCGGCGGCTATGATGCTGAGTTATACGCCAGATGACCCCAATTGGATGGCGTCGACGGATGCGCCTGTACAGAATTGGATGGGCCGCATTGGTGCTGCCGTTGCAGCGCCAATGTTCATGATTGCCGGCTGGGGTGTGTTTGGCTTTGCTATCATCTTGCTGGTTTGGGGTGCGCGGTTTGCCTTGCATATGGGTGCCGAACGGGCGCTGGGACGTTTGATCTTTGCTCCGATCGCGATTGCATTTGGCTCGATCTATGCAGCGACCCTACCACCAGGGTCAGAGTGGTTGGCCACGCATGGCTTTGGCTTGGGCGGGCTGTTCGGAGACACTGTGATGGGTGTTATCCTGACGGTTTTGCCGTTGGGATCTGTATTTTCCGTCAAGCTGATGTCGTTCTTGATGGGGGTGAGCATTGTTGCGTTTGGCGCTTTTGTGCTTGGTTTCACTCGCTTGGAACTGGGCCGTTTGCTGCGTCTTTCTGCCGTCGGGTTGGTGATGCTTTATTCTAGTTTGATGACTGCATTGGGACACGGAGCGCGTGGCGCTGTCTATTCGGCGCGGATCATGCAAGAGCGCAAAGCGGAACGAAAGGCGGTGCGCGAGGCCGAGGCCGAAGCGATGGCGCAGGCTGACGTGTCGCAGGATGCGGTGCAGGCGGCCGAAAGCGTGGCCCTGGCTGATGAGCTACAGCCAAAGCCCAGCTTGCTGTCGCGCATGCCGGCGTTAATCAAACGCCCTGATCGGGCCTTGGAAGAGTTGCCTGACCTCGAACTTATCGAAACACATAGCGACGTGGACGTGGGTGATGGCCCCGGTGAGGAGCGTATTAGGGCTAAAATTTCGGACGTGATTAGATCAAGGGTGCGAACCAATCCCGCCATGCAGTCTCAAGCCATTGCTCCCCTGACCAAAGGACGAGGGCGTGGACCAGAGGCGCTGATTTTAAATACCAATCTGAATGCGGAGCTGCCTCCGGAGCCACCCCTGACCAATGCACAAACAGCGCATGTCATGCCGCAGTTGAACGCGGCAGAACCGATATTGGATCCGCAAGAAGAATCTGCGACATTACTCGCAGCTAACAGTATCGCTGAAATGCCTGCGCTGGCTGCACGAGCGATTCCGCTGGTTGAGCCACGCAATGTTGTGCAGCAGCATGTGCGCAAACCGTTGCAGCCTAGCAGTCGCGCCAAGGCTGAAGCACAGCCAAATTTGCGTTTTGAGGATACGCATCCCGGCTTTGAGTTGCCCCCGCTGAACCTGTTGGAAAATCCGATTGAAATCCAGCGTCACCACCTAAGTGACGACGCCCTGGCAGAAAATGCCCGAATGCTAGAAAGCGTGCTGGACGATTATGGAGTCAAAGGTGAAATCGTTTCGGTACGGCCGGGCCCCGTGGTCACAATGTACGAGCTTGAACCGGCGCCCGGCCTTAAAGCGAGCCGTGTGATTGGCCTTGCTGATGATATTGCGCGATCGATGGCGGCCTTGTCTGCGCGCGTGTCTACGGTGCCGGGTCGGTCCGTGATCGGAATCGAATTGCCGAATGAACACCGGGAAAAGGTCGTTCTGCGCGAAATTCTGGCCAGTCGTGATTTTGGTGACAGCAACATGCGTTTGCCGCTTGCATTGGGCAAGAACATCGGCGGGGATGCAGTGGTTGCCAACCTCGCCAAGATGCCCCACCTTTTGATCGCTGGAACAACTGGATCAGGCAAGTCTGTGGCCATCAATACGATGATCCTGTCGTTGCTTTACAAGCTTACGCCCGAGGAATGCCGGTTAATCATGATTGATCCCAAGATGCTTGAGCTTAGCGTCTATGACGGAATTCCACACCTGCTAAGCCCGGTTGTGACAGATCCAAGAAAGGCGGTCGTGGCGCTCAAGTGGGTCGTGGGCGAGATGGAAGAACGTTATCGCAAGATGTCCAAGATGGGTGTCCGCAATATTGAAGGATTTAATGGCCGTGTACGCGACGCACTTGCCAAGGACGAGATGTTCAGCCGGACAGTCCAAACCGGATTTGACGATGAAACTGGCGAGCCCATTTTCGAAACCGAAGAAATCACGCCCGTCGCTCTTCCTTATATAGTGGTGATCGTTGACGAAATGGCCGACTTGATGATGGTCGCTGGCAAAGAGATCGAAGCCTGCATTCAGCGTCTGGCACAAATGGCTCGGGCCAGCGGTATTCACCTTATCATGGCCACACAACGTCCTTCGGTCGATGTGATCACGGGCACGATCAAGGCAAATTTCCCGACGCGCATTTCATTTCAGGTAACGTCAAAAATCGATTCGCGAACCATTCTGGGCGAGATGGGTGCAGAACAGCTGCTGGGCATGGGTGATATGCTTTATATGGCGGGTGGGGCCAAAATTACCCGGTGCCATGGTCCGTTTGTCAGCGACGAGGAAGTCGAAGAAATTGTGAACCATCTCAAGGCTTTTGGAGCGCCGGACTATGTTTCTGGCGTTGTCGAAAGCTCTGACGAGGACAAGGAAAGCAGCATCGACGCGGTTCTGGGGCTTGGTGGAAATACCGATGGCGAAGATGCACTTTACGATCAGGCGGTTGGAATCGTAATCAAGGATCGAAAGTGTTCTACCAGCTACATTCAGCGCAAATTAGCCATCGGCTACAACAAGGCTGCGCGGCTGGTGGAGCAAATGGAAGACGAAGGTATCGTGAGTTCGGCCAACCATGTTGGCAAACGCGAGATTTTGGTTCCAGAGCAAGGCTAAGTGCCCAGCGGCCAATTGATATCGCATAACGCAGGCTGCAACCTTATATTGATGCTTATGATCACATTCCGAAAAAGGGGAGCGGTATGAAAGTATCGAAAATTGCATCTGTTTCGGGCGCGGCTTTCTTGATGGCTCAAATGGCCTCGGCCGATAAATTGTCTTTGAACGAAATTTCAGACTATCTGAACGATCTTAAAACCGCCGAGGCGCGCTTTGAGCAGATCAACGATGACGGCACGGTCAGTACCGGCACTGTCTATATCAAGCGGCCTGGCAAGATGCGGTTTGAATATAATCCACCTGACCGCGCGCTTGTATTGGCCAGTGCAAACGCCGTTTACATCTTTGACGGCAAGTCAAACCAGTCGCCAGAAACCTACCCGCTGCGACGCACACCCTTGTCGATCATTCTTGGGCGGAATGTGAACCTTGGTCAGGCTGATATGGTGGTGGGGCACGCATTTGATGGGAAGGCGACCGTGATCACTGCCCAAGATCCCAAACACCGTCAATACGGAAGCATCCAGATGAAATTTACAGGCGCTCCCGTACAACTACGACAGTGGATCGTAAATGACAGCGGTGGCGGGCAAACGACGATCATCCTAGAAGATATGAAAGCTGGTGGATCCCTGCCGAACACACTGTTTGATTTGCCGGAGCGTGGAAATTAGAGCGGTCGACAAATACCTGAAACTTGACTTGCAATTGAACGCATCAGCTCAAAAGTTATGCATCAAACGGTGTTTTCGCCTTCGATAAATCCATCGATTTGAAACAAAAGGTGAAGGCTTGCTGAAACGCTTTATAGTCCACGCACCCGACAATTACGAAGCTGTGATGCATACATGTCTGAACGCGCGTCTACTTTGCTCGCCACACGCATCAACCAAGCTTTCCTGCGATAGCTGCCCCTTGCATAACCCGCGCGTCCCTCGTGATAGGCGAGGTACTGGTTTCGAGTATCGGTGACTGAAATGCCCAAGCGCTTTTGCGATCCTGCCATGTACCAGCCAATGAAGTCGGCGGCGTTGCGTATACTATTGCGTCGCGCGAAACGGCCGCCTTCGTCGCGCTGGTATTCCTTCCAAGTTCCATCAAGCGCTTGAGCATAGCCATAGGCGCTTGATTTGCGCCCAAGGGGAATCACACCCGCCAAGTAGCGAAATGGCGTACGCGCGTTCGAAACAAATTTGCTTTCTTGATAAATAGTCGCCATCTGGACATGAATTGGCACGCCCCAACGGCGTTCAGCTGCCTTGAAAGCACGGACATAGTTTGGGCGCTCACGAACTATGGAACAGGCGTTATCCAGATTTCGGGGGGCCTTGCCTGACCCAATTCCGCAGCTGGCTGCCAATAATACCAATGCCATTGCGCGAAAGAGTCTGCTCATATGCCTCACTCGCTTTTCCTTAGTTTGTACAGTATTTTGATCCAAAGGGAAATCACGTTTTGTCACAGCACAACGGCCAAAATCAGTGGCAGGGCGGCAACTGACATAAGAGTTGACGCAACAACAAGGCCTGCCACGGCTTTGGCATCTGCGCCGTATTTTTCCGCCAGGAGGTAAGATGTGACCGCCACCGGCGTGGCCACTTGCAGCACCAGAACACCAAATGCCGTCTGGTCGAGCGCAAAGTAACGCCCTACGCCCCACGCGATGGCTAGACAGATCAAAAGTTTGACCGCCGCGAGCAGAACGGTCTGAATGACCCCCTGTCCAGACAGGCGCGCCACAGCCACGCCCAAGGTAATCAGCATCATTGGGATGGCCATCTGGCCAATCAATGACAGTGCATTGGTCATGAATTTTGGGGTCTGCCAATCTTGCCACATGAATAGCGCGCCCAAGACTGTGCCCCAGACCAGCGGCTCGCGCAGAACCTTGCCAAAAGATCCGGCACCTGCGACCAACCAAATCCCAAAGGTATAGGACCAAAGAGCCATAATGGCGAAGACGATGATCGCATAGCTTAACCCGACCTCGCCAAATGCAAAAAGTGCCAGCGGTAGTCCAAGGTTGCCAGTGTTGCCAAAAATGAGCGGTGCGCCAAACGTGCGCATGTCCAAGCCAAAAATCCGCACAAAACCCACAAAAACCAACGTCACCACGGCATAGGCGACGATTGCAGCATAAGACAGCGCCGCGAGTGCCGTCGGATCGATCTTGGTTTGCATGAGCGAGACAAAGATCAGGCATGGCAGCGACAAAGTCATGGCCAGTTGGGTGACAAAGTTGATCCGGTATTCCATATCAATCTTGACCCAGACAAAGCCTATCCCCGCCAAAAGAAAGACGGGGGCAACAATTTCTAAGACTGTTAATGCGAGGCTCACAGATTGTTTCCATTAAAAAGGGAGCAATTATTGGACAAATGTCTCTTGCACCGTGTAGTCACGGTCGATAGGGGGCGCAACATTATGCTAAGAAAAAGCGCAAAATACCACTTAGGCCAAGTTGTCCGCCACAAGAAGCATCCGTTTCGTGGCGTTATATTTGATGTGGACCCTGAATTTTCGAATACTGATGAATGGTACGAGGCGATCCCTGAGGACAGCCGGCCCAAAAAAGCACAACCCTTTTATCATCTTCTCGCTGAGAATGATCAAAGCTACTATGTAGCGTATGTATCAGAGCAAAATCTTCTTGTGGACTATTCCGGAGAACCAGTAGACCACCCTGATATACCCGATCTTTTTGGGCCGTTTCAGGATGGATCTTATCAGCTGGACTTTCAATTGAACTAGACACAAGCTCATCCTCGAGCTTTGGGATATCAGTATCCCAAGGCACATCCATCTTTGCGCGGATCGCTTGCACCCTCCAGAATGCCGTCATCCCGGATAAGGATTGCTTGTGCGCCGCCTATGGCAGTGTCCGGAATGGTCACATCATGGCCCATATCACTCAACTCGGCACGGACCTTTTCGGAATAACCGCGCTCGACTTTCATGTTGCCTGCATCCGAAAACGCGCGTGGTGCGTCGATTGCGGCCTGCGGGTCCATGCCGAAATCCACCACGTTTGAGACAAAGCGTGCGTGGCCGTTGGCTTGATAAGCGCCGCCCATAACCCCAAAGGGCATAAAAGGTTTTCCGTCCTTGGCTAATAGGCCGGGAATGATTGTATGCATTGGGCGTTTGCCGCCTTTCAATTCGTTGGCGTGCCCCTCTTTCAGGGTGAACCCTGCACCGCGGTTATGCATCAGAATACCAAATTTTTCCGAAGCAATTCCCGATCCAAACCCGTTAAAGATCGAATAGATGAGCGAAACGGCCATGCCGTCACAGTCTACTACGGTTATATAGATTGTGTCCTTGTGCACCTGTTCGCTAAGCTCGGCAGGGGCTTTCATTGCTTTTTGTGGATCAATCAGCGCGGCCAGTTTGGCCGCCGTATCCTGCGACAACATGTGTTGAATGCGCGTGGTATGGTCTGCGTCGGCTAAGAACCTGTTGCGCGCGTCATACGCGAGCTTGGCAGCCTCTGCCTCGATGTGTACTCGCTCTGTGCCCCATGGGTCCATTGACGCAATGTCGAAATGTGACAGAATATTCAGCATTAAAATGGCAGCAGCACCTTGGCCATTCGGCGGATGCTCGACCAGGTCGATACCCTTATACGGGCCACTGATGGGCGTGGTGTCGGTGCTGGTCATATCAGCAAAGTCTTCTGCGCTGTGTTTGCCGCCCATCTGGTTCAAAACGGCTAGCATATCTTCAGCGATTTCTCCGGAATAGAATACATCACGACCGTGTTTGGCAATGCGACGCAGCACTTCGGCCTGACGTGGAGCGGAAAAAATTTGCCCCGGCTGAGGCACAGTGCCATTAATTAAGAATGCCTTGCGTGCAGTACCTTGCAGTGCGTTTGCATCATTAGCCCAGTCAAAGGCGACCCGAGGCGAAACAGGTATGCCGACGTCTGCGTAATGGATGGCTGGTGCCAACAGGCGGTCAAGGCCAAGCTTTCCTACCTCGTCCGAGAGCTTACAAAAGGCGTCAATCGCTCCGGGTATCGTTACTGCATGTGCACTGAGCGGTGGAACGACTGAGTGCCCTTCCTTGCGCAGTTGCGCGGCGTCCAACCCGCGTGGCGCGCGGCCAGATCCGTTCAGTGCGTTTACCTTGCCGTTGGTATCCGACCAAAGCACAAAGCAATCGCCGCCTATGCCTGTCATTTGTGGTTCGCAGATGCCAAGCAGCACCGCCCCTGCGATCGCGGCGTCCATGGCGTTGCCGCCCGCCTTGAGTGTTTCGATTGCAGTTTGGGTGGCCAAAGGGTGTGACGTGGCACACATTGCCGATGCGGCTAGTATGGGTGATCGCCCAGGTAAGTGAAAGTCGCGCACAGTATTCCCCTAAGGTTCGTGTTAGAGTTTCGAAATCTAATAAAGATGTAGGGGAAGTCCACTTTATTTTTAGAAAGGAATCATTCTTTTCCTTTTTAACTGTATTGGACAGCTGAACGTGATGCCGAAACTAGCCCCATAAAGCCATAATTTTCTGCGTACTTACAAACCGAGCGAAAACAGGATGGATTTTGTGAGTTTTGCATGTGCCCGTGCCAACAATGGTCGCACAAAATAGTTGGCTGGCATGAGGTTAATACCATGAAATTGCGCTCATATGTTGGCGTGTTCGGGACAAGCTGGATCAGGCGGGCTCGTTGCTACAGCCAGACGAAATTGCAACATATTTTGCCTGCTTCTGCGTTGATAGTGCACTTCTTTGGCAAGCCCCTTGATCAAAAGCCACCCAAAACCGCCTTCTGGAATATCCTGCAAATCCATGTCGATGTCGATCGTTGACCCAACTGGGGTCTGGCCATTTGGCATAGAGCGCCCGTTGTCCATGACCGTCAGATGAAGGCCGTCCAAAGCATGTTTGCAAATGATTTTGATCATGCCCACGGCACTCCCCTACGGGTAGGCGTGTTCAACGATGTTGTTCAGTGCCTCAGCCATAACCAATTCGACCGTGCCCATTTCCTCTATATCTAGGTCGAGCGAAGCCAGCCCATCAAGTAATTCCTTGAGCGCTTTTCGCACGGCCATTTGGGTACTATCGATTGAAATGCGAATCGGTGAGAATTAGTTAATTGTGTTCATTACAGCGCCCTCTATTATTGGCGTGCTCTCAAGGATTCAGTTCTGTCAATGCGCCATCAAGCGTTGGAAATATTTTGAATACACTGTCCATCCGGGTTAGCCGAAACACCTTATCTACAGTGGGTGTCAGTCCGGCGAGCGTCAGTTTACGCGTCACTCCCAGATGTTTCATTGCGGCAACGATTGCCCCCAAGCCGCTTGAGTCAATGAACTCAACAGCGCTTAGGTCGAGAACAACAGTTTCGCTGCCGCCATCAGTTTTTGCCCGCATCCCGTCTTTGAATTCGATTGCCACCGCGGCATCAATGCGGGAACCATGGACCTGTACCACTTGTAGGTTCAGTTCGGATCGAGTGCTAAGTTCCATTTTAGTTCACCTTGTGTTCTAGTTGGCAACTCTGTGTTTAGTACCCAATCCTTACCAATCTGTTGCCCTGAGTCGCTTGAGAGGATGAGAAATGAAATCAGTTGTAATTATCGGAGCTGCGCGGACGCCCATGGGCGGCTTTCAGGGCGATCTGTCAGGGGTCAGTGCTGCTGATCTGGGCGGTGTCGCAATCAAAGGGGCCTTGAATGGCACTGGCCTTACCACCGTCGACGAGGTGTTGATGGGGTGCGTACTGCCGGCAGGTCAGGGTCAGGCACCCGCGCGTCAGGCTGGGTTTGCCGCTGGACTGGGGCAAGATGTGCCCGCGACAACCGTAAACAAGATGTGTGGATCGGGGATGAAGGCGGCGATGATCGCCTTTGATCAGATCGCGCTTGGCCAAAATAATACAATGGCTGCTGGCGGCATGGAAAGCATGACCAATGCACCGTATTTGCTGCCAAAAATGCGCAATGGTGCGCGTTTAGGGCATGGTGAGGTCGTCGATCACATGTTTTTGGATGGGCTCGAGGATGCTTATGACAAAGGCCGCTTGATGGGCACTTTTGCCGAAGACTGTGCTGAAGCGTTTCAATTTACGCGCGCCGCGCAGGATGAATACGCGCTGACGTCTTTGTCGCGCGCGCAAGCGGCGCAAGGCAATGGCGCGTTTGAGGGCGAGTTGGCAGCCGTTTCCGTATCGACCCGCAGCGGCGCAGTGCAGATCACAGATGACGAACAGCCCGCCACGGCACGCCCGGATAAAATACCGCTGCTCAAGCCTGCGTTTCGCCAGGGGGGAACCGTGACTGCGGCCAATTCTTCTTCTATATCGGATGGCGCGGCTGCTTTGGTGCTGGCGTCACAAGACACCGCCACAGCGCAAAACATCCCGATTCGCGCACGCATTCTTGGTCATGCCAGCCATGCTCAGGCTCCGGGCCTTTTTACGACTGCTCCGGTGCCGGCTGCGCAAAAGCTGTTGCAGCGGATTGGTTGGTCCAAGGATGATGTCGATCTGTGGGAGGTGAACGAAGCTTTTGCCGTCGTCCCCTTGGCGTTCATGCGAGAGATGAACCTGAGTCGTGATATAGTGAATGTAAACGGCGGTGCCTGCGCTCTTGGTCATCCGATTGGTGCATCTGGCGCCCGGATTATTGTGACTTTGTTGAACGCGCTGGAAAAACGCGGATTGAAACGCGGCGTGGCCGCGATCTGCATCGGTGGCGGCGAGGGAACGGCAATCGCCATTGAGCGCCCATGATCGATTATGCTGCATTGTCCAAAACCATTGCGTCTTTGACCAGTGGCGAGACGGATACAGTTGCGCTGATGGCGACGGTTGCCTGCGAAGTGCATCACAGCGATGCGCGGTTTGACTGGACAGGTTTTTACCGCGTGACTGACCCCGAAATGCTCAAGATTGGGCCGTATCAAGGTGCACATGGATGTTTGCATATCCCTTTCTCAAGGGGTGTCTGTGGGGCGGCTGCTCGCGCCGGCGAGGTACAGCTTGTGCCCGATGTAGATGCGTTTGAAGGACATATCGCCTGCGCCTCAACCACCCGATCCGAGCTTGTTTTGCCGGTTTGGGATGGTTTGGGCAGGCTGATTGGCGTGTTTGATATCGATAGCGATCAGCCTAACGCATTTACGCAAGATGATGCCGATCATATGGCTCAAATTTTGGAAAATGTTTTTGGCGCCAATGAAAAACCCGCTTGATTTTTCATTGGCGCTGCTGTTTCGTGAAATTAGAGGGGAATTTTTCACGGTATGGTATTGCAGCTTGATCCAACGACTGTCGGAAGCCTTGGCGCTGATCTGCGTGCTCTGCGCAAAGCGCGGGGTTTGACCTTGCAGGCAATGGCAGATGCCCTTGGCCGATCTGTTGGCTGGATCAGTCAGGTGGAGCGCGACTTAAGTGAACCCTCGATCAAGGACTTGCAGCAGTTTGCGGCTATGCTTGATGTTGGGATGTCTACCTTATTTCAAAGTGGCACGACGCGCGTGGGCGAAGATTGCTATGTCGTCCGAAAAGACACGCGGCGGCCTATTGGATCGCGCACTGACGGATTGATCGAAGAACTTTTATCGCCGGATCTGACGGATGATTTCGAGGTGGTCCATTCAACCTTTGCGCCGGGCAGTGCAATTGCAGACCCGGTCATGCGGCCCACACAAGAGGTGGGCTATCTGATTTCTGGGCAATTGGATCTGGAAATCGACAGTCACCGCTTTACCATCAGCGCAGGCGACAGTTTTCGGGTGCGCGGCGAGCCGTTTCGTTGGTCTAATCCTTATGATGTGTCTGCTGTTGCGATCTGGGTCATCGCGCCGCCGGTGTACTGATGTCGTTCGAAGGATGGATCATATTCGTTCTGTTCTGGGTGGTTTTTGTGACAACACCGGGGCCAAACGCTGTCAATTGCATCAGCAATGGAATGACGATCGGATTTCGGCGCTCGATGACTGGGGTCCTTGCGATCCTGACGCAAGCCTCGCTATTTCTGGTGTTATCGGCCTTTGGACTCACGGCGCTCATCGCCGCTTCACCAATGTTGTTTTGGGTGGCCAAACTGATCGGAGCCGGGTTTTTGATCTACCTCGGCATACGGGGCTGGGTGCGTGCCACGCACATCCCCGTCGCAGCAGAGCAAACAGGCCGGTCGGTCTATTTGCGGGCGTTTGCAATTGCCACAATCAACCCCAAGAGCGTCGCGGGTTACCTCGCTGCTTTTTCACAGTTTGTGCAGCCGGACGTGCCAGTCTGGGATCAGATGTGGTTGATCATGCCGACGGCGCTTGTGATTACAGCGCTCAGCTATACGGGGTTTACTGCTATCGGAGCTGTCATGGGGCGGGCTGCGCTGGGTGCTGTGTTCAATGTCTGGGTCCGGCGCGGCATGGCCGTGTGCTTTGTCATATATGGTACATTGCTTGGCGCATCCGTTGCACCGGGGAGGGTGTGATGCTGATCGCTACAGGCCCACAGCGCGTGACGTCTGGCCCGAAACGATCCATCGAGGGTCCGTCTGACCGATACCCGGAAATCAAACCGAGGACACACAGTCGTAAAACGCTCCGATTACGCGTCAGAGCAAGCGCGACCCGTTCGAGGATACGCCAACGAAAACTTGCAAGTGAGGATGCTTGAATGTCCGATTTTCCAACAACTGCCCGTGTGGTCGTCATCGGTGGCGGCGTCGTGGGAACCTCCACTCTCTATCACTTGGCCAAGGCTGGGTGGTCCGATTGTGTGCTGCTCGAAAAAAATGAACTGACTGCTGGGTCTACATGGCATGCGGCGGGTAATTGTCCGAACTTTTCCGGCTCTTGGGCGATCATGAACATGCAGCGGTATGGTCTGGAAATGTACCGGACGCTGGCAGATGATGTTGACTATCCGATGAACTATCATGTCACAGGCTCGTTGCGTCTTGCGCACTCCAAGGAGCGGATGCAAGAGTTTGAGCGCGTTGCAGGCATGGGCCGCTATCAGGGCCTGGATATGGCAGTTCTAACGCCACAAGAGCTGCAAACCCACCATCCGTTTATGGAAACGCATGATCTGACTGGGGGCATGTGGGATCCGCTCGATGGTGACATCGACCCCGCCCAGTTGACTCAGGCCATGGCCAAGGGCGCGCGCGACGCGGGCGCGCGGATCGAACGCTTCTGTCCCGCAACGGGGATCGAGCGTGATGGCGATGAATGGATTGTGAAGACAGACAAAGGCGACGTCCGCTGCGAATATGTCGCCAACTGTGCAGGTTATTACGCGCAGCGCGTGGGCGAGATGTTCAAGCCTTTTGGCGGTCGTACTGTTCCGATGATTGTCATGTCTCACCAGTATTTCTTGACAGATGAGATTGCGGATGTGGCAGCTTGGACCAAGGAAAAGGGCCACAAGCTGCCCATCATCCGCGATGTCGACATCAGCTATTATCTGCGCCAAGATAAGAACGGCCTGAACCTTGGGCCGTATGAGCGCAACTGCAAGGCACATTGGATCACGCCCGATGATCCGATGCCAGAGGATTTCAGCTTCCAGCTTTATCCCGATGACCTTGAGCGCCTCGAATTCTATATCTCAGATGCGATGGAGCGGGTACCCGCACTTGGAACCGCGGGTGTTGGCCGCAACATCAACGGCCCAATACCATATGCTCCCGACGGTTTGCCGCTGCTTGGCCCGATGCCGGGGGTCAAGAATGCATTTGAGGGTCACTGCTTTACATTTGGCATCGCACAGGGTGGCGGGGCTGGCAAAGTGCTGTCCGAATGGATCATGCACGGCGAAGCCGAGTGGGACATGTGGGCAGCAGATCCACGGCGCTACACCAGCTATGCCGATCATAACTATGCGCTTGCCAAGGGGCTTGAGACCTATGGCCACGAATACGCAATGCATTTCCCGCATCATGAATGGCCTGCTGGGCGCGACAAGAAGCTGTCGCCGGTTGATGACCGCATTCGCGCAGCTGGTGGTCAGATGGGGGCCTATAATGGCTGGGAGCGCGCCAACTGGTTTGCGCACGCCGACGACGACACATCCGAGGATGCGACACACACGTGGGAACGCAACGGGCCTTGGGCGATCCGCGTCCAGCAAGAGGTCGAGGCCGTCCGCGACCATGTCGGCGTGCTGGACCTCGCTGGATTTTCGCGGTTCAACCTCAGCGGTTCTGGAGCCGCCGAATGGCTGCGTGGCCGTATTGCGGGTGCTTTGCCCAAGGCTGGGCGTATGACGTTGGGCTATTTTCCTGATAGCCGCGGCCGTATCTTGTCTGAGATGTCGATTATTCGTCACGGCGAAGATGACTTTACCCTGATCACAGCGGCACTTGCCCAATGGCACGATTTTGAGATGCTCAAAGCCGCGCTGCCCGAGGGGCTGCGCCTTACTGACCATACAGATGAAATTTCAACGTTGATTGTCACTGGTCCGCAGTCTCGTGCCCTGTTCCAATCGCTTGGGACTACGGCTGATTTGTCGCTGGGGTGGCTGAGCCACCAGCACGCGGACGTGGCAGGCATTGACTGTCATTTGATGCGCGTGTCTTTCGCAGGTGAATTAGGCTGGGAAGTGCATGCGCCACTTGCCGATATTCCAGCGCTCTATGACGCGATCGCCAGTGCAGGTGCGAAACCCTTTGGCATGTACGCCCTTAATGCCCTGCGGATAGAAAAAGGCTATCGCGCGTGGAAGGGCGACCTTTCCACGGATTACACTTTGTTCGAAGGCGGTCTTGAGCGCTTCGTCAAACTGGACAAGCCACAGGATTTCCCCGGCAAGGCCGCTTTGCAGAGAGAAAAACAGCAGGGTCCAAAAAAGCGTTTTGCGACAATGATCGTCGACGCGGGTGCATTTGACGCGCCGTATATGTCGACGATCTGGCACGGCGATGAGGTTGTTGGCGAAACAACCTCGGGCGACTGGGGGTATCGGATCAACGCTTCGATCGCGCTGGGTGTTGTGCGCGCCGATTTGGCCATTCCCGGAACCGAGCTAGAGATCGAAATGTATGGGCAGCGCTACAAAGCAGTTGTACAGCCCGATCAACCGCTTTGGGATTCGCAGAACGAAAGGCTACGTTCATGACAGAAATCACCTTGTTGGATGGTGGCATGGGACAGGAACTGGTACATCGCGCCGGGGATCGCCCAACGCCACTTTGGTCTACCCAGATCATGATTGATCACCCAGGTCTGGTGGCAGAAGTACACACTGATTTCTTTGTAGCGGGCGCAACGATTGCCACGACAAACAGCTATGCCATTCACCTCGATCGCCTAAAACGCACCGAAATGGAGGGGAAGTTCAATGACCTGCATGCCATGGCAATGGCCGAGGCACAGATGGCAAAGACAGCCCACGGGTCAGGGCGCATCGCCGGATCCATCGGACCATTGGGTGCCAGCTATCGGCCTGATTTACACTCAGAGTCAGATGTTGCTGTTCCCTTGTTTGAACAGGTGGCCGCACAGCTGGCAGAAGGCAGCGATCTGTTCATTGCAGAAACGGTTGTTTCGGTTGCGCATGCCCGCGACATGCTGGCGGCGCTTTTGCCTTTTGGAAAACCGGTCTGGCTGGCGGTGACCGTGCAGGATACTGACGGAACCCGCCTACGTTCCGGAGAGCCACTATCGGACATTATTCCGATTGCGCAAAAAGGAGCCGCCGCTGTTTTGATCAATTGCTGCACACCCGAAGTGATCCCCGCAGGGCTTGATATCCTAAAGGACGCGGGCTTGCCCTTTGGCGCTTATGCCAACGGGTTCGAGAAGATTTCGGAAGGCTTTCTGCAAGACGCACCAACCGTCGACGCGCTCAGCCAGCGGCGTGATTTCACCCCCGCACTGTATGCCGATCATGTGATGAACTGGGTCGGGCAGGGCGCAACCCTTGTCGGAGGCTGCTGCGAGGTGAGCCCCGCGCATATCGCGGAAATCGCCAATCGGCTGCGCGTGAGTGGTCACCAAATTGTCTAAGGATAAGTTATATGCCTGATCTTCCTTCCGCTGCCCGTGTTGTCATCATCGGTGGCGGCGTTATTGGATGCTCTGTTGCCTATCACCTGACCAAACTGGGCTGGCAGGACGTTGTCCTTCTTGAACGCAAGCAGCTGACTTCGGGCACCACATGGCATGCCGCTGGTCTGATTGCGCAATTACGCGCCACGGCAAACATGACCAAGCTGGCCAAATACAGTCAGGAACTCTACGGCCAGCTTGAAGCGGAAACCGGTGTTGCCACTGGATTTAGACGGGTTGGGTCAATCACCGCTGCGCTCACAGCTGCGCGTCTGGAAGAACTGCACCGACAGGCGGCAATGGCGCGGGCCTTTGGTGTCGAGGTTGAAGAAATCTCGCCTGACGAAGTCAAAAACCGCTACGATCATCTCAACATCAATGACGTCACCGGCGGTGTGTACCTGCCACTTGATGGGCAAGGGGACCCCGCCAATATCGCGCTGGCATTGGCCAAGGGCGCGCGGCTGCGCGGCGCCCACGTGCAGGAACGTTCCGCAGTGACCAAAATTCTGCGTTACGGACGCTGGGTTACCGGCGTTGATTGGACGAGCGAGGATGGGTCGAATGGCCATATCGCCTGCGAACATGTGGTGAACTGTGCGGGCATGTGGGGTCATGCGGTTGGCCGCATGGCGGGTGTCAACGTACCGCTGCAAGCCTGCGAGCACTTCTATATCGTGACTGAGCCAATCGCGGGGCTTACCCGGTTGCCGGTCTTGCGGGTACCTGATGAGTGCGCTTATTATAAGGAAGACGCAGGAAAAATTGTACTTGGCGCGTTTGAGCCGAATGCCAAACCCTGGGCCGTTGACGGAATCCCAAGTGATTTCGAATTCGATCAACTGCCCGAGGATTTCGACCATTTCGAGCCAATCCTCGAGGCGGCCGTGAACCGGATGCCGATGCTGGCTGATGCTGGAATTCACACATTTTTTAATGGACCAGAGAGCTTTACCCCGGATGATGCCTATCATCTTGGCCTAGCACCCGAGATGGACAATGTTTGGGTTGCTGCGGGGTTCAATTCCATCGGTATCCAATCTGCGGGTGGCGCTGGGATGGCGCTTGCGCAATGGATGGAAGATGGTGCCAAACCGTTTGATCTGGGCGATGTAGACATCTCGCGGATGCAGCCGTTTCAGGGCAACAAAACCTATCTAGCAGAGCGTTCTACCGAGACGCTTGGATTGCTTTATGCCGATCACTACCCCTATCGCCAAAAGGCTACGGCGCGGGGTGTGCGCCGCACACCGTTTCACCAGCATCTGTTGGATCGTGGTGCCGTGATGGGCGAGCTGGCGGGTTGGGAACGTGCCAACTGGTTCGCGCGCGCAGGGCAAACACCCGCTTACGAATACGCTTGGACGCGCCAGAACTTTTTTCAAAACGTGGCCGAAGAACACCGTGCCGTGCGCGAAAACATCGGCATGTACGACATGTCGTCTTTTGGAAAGCTACGGGTTGAAGGGCCGGATGCAGCGGTCTTTTTGAACCATGTGGGCGGCGGGCAGTTTGATGTGCCGGTGGGCAAAATTGTCTACACGCAGTTCCTGAACGACAGCGGCGGGATTGAGGCAGACGTCACCGTGACCCGCCTGTCGGAAACTGCATATCTGGTTGTGACACCAGCGGCTACACGTCTTGCAGACGAGACTTGGATGCGAAGACATCTGGGCGACAGACGGGTTGTGATCACGGATGTAACCGCCGGTGAGGGCGTACTTGCTGTCATGGGCCCCAATGCGCGCAAGCTGATGCAGGCGGTGTCCCCGGCGGATTTCTCAAACGACAGCAACCCGTTCGGCACAGCCCATGAGATCGAGCTTGGCATGGGTCTCGCTCGGGCGCACCGGGTGACCTATGTCGGCGAACTGGGATGGGAGATTTATGTGCCATCCGACATGGCGGCGCACGCGTTTGAAACGTTAGTTGAGGCGGGTCAGGGGCTGGGTGCCAAATTATGCGGTATGCATATGGTGGACACCTGCCGGATTGAAAAAGGGTTCCGCCACTTTGGCCATGACATCACCTGCGAAGATCATGTGCTTGAGGCCGGGCTTGGCTTTGCGGTCAAGACTGACAAGATGTCGTTCATTGGGCGCGACGCGGTGCTGCGCAAGAAAGATGAGGGGCTGTCAAAGCGACTGGTTCAGTTCAAACTATCGGACGCCGAACCGCTGTTGTATCACAATGAACCCATACTGCGGGACGGTCAGATCGTTGGTTATCTTAGTTCAGGCGGGTACGGTCACCATCTTGGGGCGGCCATAGGGCTGGGCTATGTGCCTTGCGCGGGCGAGACGGCAGCAGATGTACTGGCCTCTTCCTATGCGATTGATGTGGCAGGTACGCGCGTCACGGCAGAGGCGTCACTGCGACCGATGTATGATCCCAAATCTGAACGGGTAAAAATGTAAGGGAATTCGCAGACAGGCACCATCAATGCTAGAGGTTTATGCAAAAAACTTGAATGATCTAACGCTGCCTGAAGTCAAATATTACATAGTGTTAGGTGATACACTGGGTTTCAGCTATTTCGCCAAATGCACAGGCCTGAGCCGGAAAAGGATATCTTTATGTCGCAGCCATCCGGTGATACTCTTCGCGGCCTTGGGTTTGCTTTGGCCGCCTATTTTCTCTGGGGGTTCCTGCCTCTTTATATGAAAATGTTAAGCCATGTTGGAGCCGCCGAGGTCGTTGCACATCGCATCATCTGGTCGGTGCCGGTGGCTGGGGTGCTCTTGGTTCTGCTGGGGCGCACGCGGGATTTGCGGACAGCTCTCTGCAATCCGCGCATGCTGGCGATGGGGGGGCTGACAGCGTTTCTCATCACGGTGAATTGGGGCATCTACGTTTGGTCCATCATGACGGATCGTGCGCTGGATGCGGCATTAGGTTATTACATCAACCCACTGTTCAGCGTTGCCTTGGGTGCAATCGTGTTGGGCGAACGTCTGAGCCGGGCACAGTTGGTGGCAATTGCTTTGGCCGCATGCGCGGTCGCGGCACTGACAATCTCAGCGGGTAAAGTGCCATGGATCGCACTTGGGCTGACAGTATCCTGGGGCATTTATGCACTGTGCAAAAAGCAACTGCCGATTGGTCCAAACCAAGGGTTTATGCTGGAAGTGACGATCTTGCTGATCCCAGCACTTGGCTACGTCACATGGCTTGCATTTACCGGACACGGTCATTTTCTGGTGGGTGATGCAAGTACAGATTGGTTATTGCTGGGCAGTGGGTTCGCGACGGCTATTCCCCTGATCCTTTATGCAAATGGGGCAAAAGGCTTGCGCTTGTCTACAATTGCAGTGCTGCAATACATTGCACCAACGATGATCTTTCTGGTGGCGGTCTTTGTCTTTGGTGAACCCTTTGGCCAAGCGCGAATGATTGCGTTCCCGATGATTTGGGCTGCGCTGATCATCTATTCAGTGTCCATGTTCCGGCAGATGCGCTCGGTCAGCTAAGAGCCTCTTGAAACGCCAGAAAACGGGAATCTGTCATCACGCGTGCATTCATCGCGTCGCGCAACGCACCGATGGATTTATGTGGGCGCATGACGACCTCAAACTGAGAAACAAGGCCATCTGTATCAAGTGTAATCAAATCAACACCCACCGCATTAAACGCCCCGACCTTGCATTCGAACTCAAGTGACCAATCGTTTCCGCTGCCCATAACCCTGCGGTATTTGAAGTCGGAAAAAACCTCGCCCACATGGCCCAGTACCGCTGCAACGGGCGCGCGGCCTGTCCACGTCTTCCAATAGGTTGGTGGGCGAAACTCGACGTTTTCCGCCAAAAGCGGCGCGATGGCGTCAGCGTCGCCTTTAGCGACGACCTCTTGCAGTTTGACGACGGTCGGGTGCATGTCTGATCCTCATTGGTTGCATGCACACTCTACATCTGAAAAGCAGTGCCATGGAAACGGATTATTGCCCCCCCGACGTACCGTTACAGGTGCTTCATGACGATGCAGAGATGCTGGTGGTCGACAAGCCTGTGGGTCTTTTGTCTGTTCCGGGCAAAGGCCCAGAACTTGCAGATTGCTTGATGGCGCGGGTGCTGGCCGCGTGGCCACAGGCGCTGTTGGTACACCGATTGGACCGGGATACATCTGGCGTTATGGTCTTTGGTTTGACCCCGCATGCGCAGCGATTTCTTTCGAAACAATTTGAACTTAGAGCCGCCAAAAAGACATATGTAGCAAGGGTTTGGGGGCGAATGACCCCCAAGACTGGGCGTGTTGACCTTCCGTTGATAGTGGATTGGCCCAACCGTCCACGACAGCATGTGGACCATGAAAATGGCAAGGCGGCGGTGACCGATTGGCGAGTGCTGAAGGATACAGAAGCTGAAAGCCGCGTCCGCCTGATGCCCAAAACTGGGCGGAGCCATCAGTTGCGTGTACATATGTTGGCCCTTGGTCATCCGATCCTTGGCGACCCATTCTATGCCAAAGGCTCTGCGCGTGATTTTGATCGTTTGATGCTTCATTCCGAGGAATTGCGCATTAAGCACCCGGACAGCGGCAAGATGATGCGATTTCGAAAGACCGCCCCGTTTTGAGTATTGCTAAAGCGTGTTGCGCTTTATGAGATTGCGAGATGCAACAAAAAACGCGTTCGAACGGAGGAAAAGGCAGCGTTCTTTGTTACCGATCAAACGCAACACGCCATTATTTTACTAAAAAGGGGCACGCTGTTTCCAGCGCACCCCTTCATGTTTCATTCGACAGCGCCCTAATCGGGCTTGGCCATTAGGCCAGTGCGATGTTCGCAGCGCTTTCGCGGCCATCGCGGCCAGCTTCGATGTCGAAAGTCACTTTTTGGTTGTCGGCCAGACCGGTAAGGCCTGCGCGCTCAACGGCAGAGATGTGTACGAACACATCTTTGCTGCCGCCATCGGGCGCAATAAAGCCGAAGCCTTTAGTTGAGTTAAACCATTTGACGGTGCCAGTAGCCATCGTCGTTCTCCTTTGAAATACTGCCCACAGGATGCGGCAGGTCGGCTAAGTCAGTGCAAGATCGTAAGACTGAGCCGAAAGGAGCAGAAAAATCGATAGAGGTAACGTCGCCCCGGCTCTATAATCTCAAGGTATGACAATAGCAAGAAAAATAAGCGACATGCCCACCACGCGAATGCGCGGCAAGCTGCCTTTTTTCTCAATGCGTTCGCGTTTAGACTACTGTTATTCTGCAGCCCAACCCGCAACAGATTTGACCTCGAGGAAATCTTCAAGGCCCCATGTGCCGCCTTCGCGACCGTTGCCGGATTGCTTCATCCCGCCAAACGGTGCACCCGGTGCGCCCGATGCGCCATTCATCTCTACCATGCCCGACCGCAGTTGACGCGCCATCCGGTTCAGCCGGTCACCGTCTTGTGTTTGAACATAATTCGTAAGCCCGTATGGGGTATCATTCGCGATCTCGACGGCCTCTTCTTCGGTGTCAAAGGGAATGATCGACAGCACAGGTCCAAAAATTTCTTCACGTGCGATGGTCATCTGGTTGTTCACATCAGCAAAGACAGTAGGACGGATAAAATAGCCTTTGTTGAACCCCTCAGGCCGACCAGACCCACCTGCGACCAGCCGCGCACCCTCATCGATGCCCTTTTGGATCAGATCTTGAATTTTGGTCCATTGCGTTTCGTTCACAACTGGGCCTATGTGGCGCCCTTCTTCGGACGCGGGCCCAACGGTGACCTTGCTTGCGACGGCCGCGGCTTGCTCGACAGCTACGTCATAGATTCCGCGCTGAACCAGCATGCGGCTTGGCGCGTTGCACGACTGTCCGGTGTTATTCATCATACGCAGCACGCCGCGTTTTACTGCCTTGTCATCCGCATCATCAAAGATCACGTTGGCCCCTTTACCACCCAGTTCCAGATGTACGCGCTTCAATGTATCCGCTGCATTCTTGGAGATGAGACGACCAGCGCGCGAGGAGCCGGTAAAGCTGACCATATCCACATCAGCATGACCGCTGAGCATTGTGCCGACGCCGATACCGTCGCCATTGACAAGGTTGAAGACCCCGGGCGGAAAGCCTGCTTCGTCCATCATCTCTGCAAAGAGCATAGCGTTCAGCGGTGACTCTTCAGAGGGTTTCAGCACCATGGTGCAGCCGGCAGCTGCGGCGGCACCCACTTTGAGCGTGACTTGGTTCATTGGCCAGTTCCATGGGGTAATCAGCGCGGCGACACCAACAGCCTCGTAGATGATCCGGTTATTTTCGCTGCGGAAGGCGTGATTGAAGTCAAACGCCTTTGCCGCTTTTATGAAGTTCTTGAGGTGCCAACTGCCTGCGCCAACCTGCTGGGTTCGGGACATTTCCAGTGGTGCGCCCATTTCCGCAGACATGGCCTGTGCCATCTCCTCGGATCGGGATGCATAGACGTCGGTCAATTTTTCGACCAATGCAATGCGCTCTGAAATGGGTGTATTCATCCAGCCGGGAAGGGCGGCCTTGGCCGCGGCCACTGCTGCATCGACATCTGCCTGTCCACCCAGTGAAATCAGCGTTGTGGGTTCTTCTGTGGAGGGGTCAATAACAAGATGGTCGGTCCCGGACAGCGGGGCGACCCACTGGCCGTTGATATAGAAATTGCGTTTTTCGAGCATCTTTAATCTCCTTGACCTCAAGCGGTTTTCGCTTTGACATTGGCATCAGACACGGCCCGGGGCAAGAGAGGGGATGCATCTGTAGCTTGCGTGCTCTAAACAGCGCACCGAATGCCCAAAAATGGAGAAGCACGATGAGCCTGAGAATTAATGATACAATCCCCGATCTGACGGTGGAAACCGACCAGGGCACACTGTCACTGCATGACTGGGTTGGTGATAAGTGGGCCATCCTATTTTCCCACCCCAAAGATTTCACACCCGTCTGCACAACAGAGTTTGGTGCGGTCGCGCAACTGGCGGATGAATGGGCAAAGCGTGGAACCAAGGTCATCGGCGTTTCCGTCGACGGGGTCGAGGATCACAAGAAATGGAAAGGTGATATTGAGACATTTGCAGGCACCAAGGCAGGTTTTCCGATAATCGCGGATGCGGGCCTTGAGGTGTCTAAAGCCTTTGATATGCTGCCAGCTGAGGCCTATTTACCCGATGGTCGCACCCCTGCTGACAGCGCAACCGTACGTTCCGTATTTATTATCGGGCCGGACAAGCAGTTAAAGCTGTCGATGACCTACCCTATGACCGTAGGCCGCAACTTTGCCGAGGTGCTGCGCGCATTGGATGGCTTGCAGATGTCGACAGGCAATGGCGTAGCCACCCCCGCCAACTGGGTGCCAGGTGAAGATGTGATCATCCCTGCGACGGTATCTGACGACGCCGCCAAGGCCAAGTTTGGTGGGTTTACGGCTGTTCTTCCATATCTGCGGACTACAAAAGCGCCAGAGTAAAGCGCGTCTAATGCAGGCCAAGAGTTTATAATTTTTGGAAAGATGTCCGATAGATTGCGTTTAAGCATCTCGTGGTGACACTGAAACGCTTTAGCCAGACCGCGTCATAAAAAAGGCCCCGGAGCTTAATCCGGGGCCTTTCAAATTCAAACGGTTGTGAGATTACTCGTTGGCGGGTTCTTCTTTGGCGATTTCGTCACCCGTTTCCTGATCAACGATTTTCATCGACAAGCGGACTTTTCCACGATCATCAAAGCCAAGCAGCTTGACCTTGACCTCTTGGCCTTCCTTCAAAACATCTGAAGGGTGGTTGAGGCGGCGGTTTTCGATCTGAGACACGTGCACCAGGCCGTCGCGTTTGCCAAAGAAGTTCACAAAAGCGCCAAAGTCCACGATCTTGACGACCGTACCGGTGTAGATCGCACCCTGCTCGGGCTCGGCTACAATCGAATGGATCATGTCGTAGGCTTTCTTGATCGAGTCGCCGTTCGGGGACGCAATCTTGATAATGCCATCGTCGTTGATATCGACCTTTGCACCCGATACTTCGACAATTTCACGGATCACTTTGCCGCCCGAGCCGATAACCTCGCGGATTTTGTCGGTGGGCACCTGCATGGTTTCGATGCGCGGTGCATGAACCGAAAATTCCTGCGCGCCGGTAATTGATTTACCCATTTCGCTTAGGATGTGCATCCGGCCGTCCTTGGCTTGAGCAAGGGCTTTTTCCATGATCTCAGGTGTAATGCCTGCGATCTTGATATCCATCTGCAACGAGGTAATGCCGTTTTCGGTACCGGCCACTTTGAAGTCCATGTCGCCCAGGTGGTCTTCGTCACCCAGAATGTCCGACAGGATGGCATAGCTGCCGTCTTCTTCGAGGATCAGGCCCATTGCCACACCTGCAACAGCTGATTTCAACGGAACACCCGCATCCATCATCGACAGCGAGCCGCCACAGACAGATGCCATCGAGCTGGAGCCATTGGATTCGGTAATTTCTGAGACGAGGCGCACCGTGTAAGGGAAATCGGTTGAGGCTGGCAGCACGGCCTGCAATGCGCGCCATGCCAGTTTGCCGTGACCAATTTCGCGACGGCCGGGAGGACCCACGCGACCGGCTTCACCCACCGAATAGGGTGGGAAATTGTAGTGCAGCAGGAAGTTTGATTTGAAGTTGCCGTGTAGAGCATCGATAAATTGCTCATCATCGCCGGTACCCAAGGTGGTTACCACCAGACCTTGAGTTTCACCTCGTGTGAACAAGGCCGAACCGTGTGTCCGGGGCAAAAGACCAGTTTGGCAGACAATGTCGCGGATCTCGTCTGTCTTGCGTCCGTCGATGCGCGTTCCAGTTTTGACCACGTCACCGCGCAAAATTGATGCTTCGAGCTTTTTGAGAGCGGAACCAAGGTTGCCGTCTTCTTTCTGATCGTCGCTCAGCGCATCAACAATGGCCGTGCGTGCGGCGGCAACAGCGGTGGTCCGTTCCTGTTTGTCGCTAATGGCAAAGGCCGCGCGCATTTGCGTCTCACCGGCTGCTTTGACGGCACCATAGAGATCAGAGTAATCAGGTGCTTGGAAATCGAACGGCTCTTTCGCGGCTTGTTCGGCCAGTGAAATGATCAAATCGATGACAGGCTGGATTTGTTCGTGGGCAAAGTTTACCGCACCTAGCATTTCAGCTTCGGAAAGCTCGTAGGCTTCGGATTCAACCATCATTACCGCGTCTTTGGTTCCGGCAACAACCAAATCCAGACGTTGTTCAGGGTTTAGGCGCAGGTCCTGCATGTCGTCGACGGTCGGGTTCAGGATGTATTCGCCATCCTCGAATCCGATGCGCGCGCCCGCAATCGGGCCCATGAACGGCGCTCCTGAAATGGTCAGGGCGGCAGAGGCCGCGATCATCGCGACAATATCAGGGTCGTTGACCAGATCATGGGACAGAACGGTGCACATCACCAGCACTTCATGTTTGAAGCCAGAGACGAACAAGGGCCGAATTGGACGATCGATCAGGCGGGCTGTTAGAGTTTCTTTCTCAGTTGGCCGTGCCTCGCGCTTGAAAAAACCGCCTGGGATCTTACCCGCAGCATAGTATTTTTCCTGGTAGTGGACCGTCAGTGGAAAGAAGTCCTGACCCGGTTTTGGTTTTTTAGCGAATGTCACGTTCGCCATGACGCTGGTTTCGCCGAGCGTGGCAATAACGGACCCATCAGCCTGACGGGCTACTTTGCCGGTTTCCAGTGTGAGCGTTTCCTCGCCCCACTGCATGGATTTTTTTACTTCGTTGAACATCTATGTTTCCTAAGTTGGCCCGTTGGCCATTTTCATAGGGGGCGTATTCCCCCTGACCCCGGTGCCGATTGATGTGGCACCATCCAATTTTGGGCGCTGAGGTCCGGACGCCGTGGTTTCAGATTGTGCGCACTTACATGAGATTTGGCTGAATTGAAAGCGCAGTGATCAGGGCTGCAAACGCTTGGTTGCATTCGTTTGACTACGGTTTGGTCGACAGTGCTGGATGAGCCCTAGATCAACATGGAGCTAGGAGACAAGGCGCAGACTAGAAATGCCTGATCACATCGCTTTCTTTACAATTGCCGCCGGTCGGGTGCTCTGTTTGCCTTTGGCAAATGCGCCCACCCGCCGACCCAGAAAATGCGAAAGGCCGCGCAGCGACTGCGCGGCCTTTGACACTGTGAACGGCGTTTGGGTTAGCGACGCAGGCCCAGCTTTTTGATCAAGTCCTGATAGCGCGCTTGATCTTTGGATTTTGTATAATCCAGAAGCTTGCGACGCAGCGCGACCATTTTAAGTAGGCCGCGGCGGCCATGATTGTCTTTTTTGTGAATCTTGAAGTGTTCGGTCAAGGTCGCAATGCGCGAGCTGAGAATGGCAACTTGGACTTCTGGCGAACCTGTGTCGCCATCCTTGGTTGCGAATTCTTTCATGATCCGTGCTTTTTCTTCGGCAGTAATCGACATCGGTGTCTCCTTTTCAAAGGTTTCGGGACGCCGCCGGCCGGGATGTCGTCCAGCGCGGGGCCATGATAATTCCCCAGCGTTAGCCAAGAATAGGCGCTGATAGAAGAGAATCGCGGCAAAGGCAAAGTATTATTTTCGATGCCGATTCGGTTGCCCGAAACGGGCATGTCAGAGTGGCGCCATTCCTGACGATTGCGCCAGACTTAGCGGCATCACGGCAATGTCTTTCAGCGACACCTCTGATCCGTTCAGTACATTTGCCACGACAACGCCGTTCATCATGATCTGAGTGACCCCCTGTGTTTCGGGGTCAAGCTGGAGGGAGATTTCTGGTTCGTCGTCTCCATCGGCATATACAAGCAGGACTTTGTCATCTTTCGCGTTAAAATCGATGAGGTTTGTTGCAAGTCCAGCTTGGATCCAGTCACCTGAGACGATGGTGTCGGCACCGTCGCCTGCAGTCACGGTGTCTTGTTTGCCTGCGATAATTACGTCATCGCCTGAGCCGCCATTCAGGAAATCACCGCCGTCCGTGTCATCAAGGTGCGCAGTGGTTGTATCATCTTCGACACCTTTGATCACGTCGTCACCATGCCCACCAGACACAGTGTCGTGGCCTTGGCACCGCTGACTGTATCGTTATTTAGGCCGCCGGTAACGGCGTCGTCGCCGTTATCACCAAAAACGGTGTCATTGCCCGCTGATCCTTGCAAGTAATCATCCCCGG
>JAQWVA010000034.1:0-37158 GCA_029250205.1 Tateyamaria sp. | reverse complement strand
GTGTAGAACTCGACGCTTGAGAACTCATGCGATGTGTCACCGTCGATGCCGGCTGCGGCCATGAAATCAATGGAATCCTGAATGCGGCTGGCGATTTCTCGGTATTGCTCGGCCCCTTTGCCATCGGCAAAACCCAGCGTCCAGGAATGCACCCGGTGCATGTCTGCAAAACCGCCCGTTGAAAAGGCACGCAACAGGTTAAGCGTCGCAGCAGCCTGAGTGTAGGCGTGAAGCATTTTCGCGGGATCTGGGATTCTTGCCTTTGGCGTGAATGCAAGCTCATTAATGATGTCACCGCGGTAGCTTGGCAGTTCAACACCATCGATTGTTTCTGTTGGCGCTGAGCGCGGTTTGGCGAACTGGCCGGCCATGCGGCCGAGTTTGATGACCGGCACCTTGGCGCCATAGGTCAGCACCATTGCCATCTGTAGCATCACTTTGAACGTATCGCGGATGCCGTCAGCACTGAACTGATCAAATGCTTCGGCACAATCGCCACCCTGCAACAGGAATGCATCACCGCGCCCGGCAGCAGCCAGATGCGCTTTTAGGCGACGCGCCTCCCCTGCAAAAACCAACGGCGGATATTTCGAGAGCTGCGCCTCGACCGTATTCAGGGCCGCTGCATCTGTATAATCGGGCATCTGAACCCGGGGCTTGTCGCGCCAGTCAGATTTTGTCCAATCACTCATCGTCTTTACTCCGCAAACTGTTAGCGATCTCAGGGTCGCCGTTCCTGTATACTAAAGCCAACCGGAGGTGACCATATCCGAAATGCGCCCCCTTGACGTAGCATCGGACGCGTGATCATGCTTTTTACACACATAACTTCAGCGTCCTGTGGGCGTCTGAATCACATCAGGAACACTGCCGTAATGTCGATACAGCGCCCGGCTTCGCGGACCCAACGCGACACCACGCCCCCAAAGCGGTATGTCTTTGTTTTGCTGGATAATTTCACACTGTTGTGTTTTTCTGCGGCGCTAGAAAGCTTACGCATTGCCAATCGGATGGCGGGCAAACAACTTTATAGCTGGCAGATTACAGGCGACGGCGGGGATATTGCATATTGCTCTGCGGGTACGGGATTCAAGCTTGACGGCGATTTGCACGATTTGAACCGAGACGACGTGGTCATGCTTTGCGGTGGCATAGACGTTCAGGCTGCGACGACGAAACGGCTTTTGGGCTGGTTGCGCCGTGAGGTGCGCAAAGGTGTCCCAGTTGCCGGGCTTTGTACGGCTGCATATACGCTGGCCAAGGCAGGATTATTAGACGGAAAAAAGGCGACAATCCATTGGGAAAACCAGGATAGTTTTGCAGAAGAGTTCCAAGAAGTCGAATTAACTAAGTCAGTCTTTGTCGTGGACGGCCTGCGGCTGACCACTGCTGGTGGCACTTCGTCTATTGATCTGATGCTTAAGCTGATTGCCGATGATCATGGTGAAGATTTGGCCAATTCTGTTGCGGACCAACTGATTTATTCGTCGATCCGGACCGACCAAGATACACAACGTTTATCGGTACCCACACGAATTGGTGTGCGCCACCCCAAGCTCAGTCAGGTTATTCAAATAATGGAACAGAATATCGAAGAGCCGATCAGCCCTTCGATCTTGGCCAAGGATGTTGGCATGTCCACCCGTCAACTCGAACGCTTGTTTCGTCGTTACCTAAACCGAAGCCCAAAGCGATATTATATGGAATTGCGCTTGCAAAAGGCCCGCAACCTTTTGATGCAAACGGACATGAGCGTTATAAACGTAGCGCTTGCCTGCGGCTTCGCCTCGCCTTCGCATTTCTCAAAATGCTATCGGGCGCACTATGATACAACACCTTACCGCGAACGTGGCACCCACGCGTCACGGTTATCTATCTGAGGGGTGCTGGTTGTCTGCGGCCTCATTTAGCCAGAGCAAATATCCAGAATATCACATCTCCAGCAAGAGCAATGGCCGGCAGGAATACCTTCGGACGTTGGTCTGATCTTGCCCCAGTTTAGTTTCGGTCTCTTTCGAGCAATGTTTGTATGACGGAGATTAGGAATGACACCGAGATACACAAACGAATTCCGGCGTCATGCGGTTCGTATGGTAACCACCAGTGGCTTAACACGGCCTCAAGTTCCATCAGATTCGGGCGTCGGTCTCTCTACTTTGAACAAGTGGGGTCTGAAGCATCAGCATGACGATCTGATGTCAGATCCGCACGAGGACGTCGAAAGCCCACCCCCCAAATCCGATGAAAGTTGGGGCCGCGTCAAACCACTGGTCGCCGCCAGGCGCACCGCATCACGTCGAAACTTGTCTGTTTATCTCGGTGCCATTCTTAATCTCCGTAATACCAAACATTGCTCGAAAGAGACTGAAACTAAACCGGGACAAGACCAACAGCACTCTGCCACCGTCTTGATCTGCTCGCAGATCTCGACAACGCGCGGAACTTATTTCGCATGCTCGCATGCGCGACTTCGTAACAACATGAAATCGCTACCAACTGACGATAAAAATTCCTTAAGATCTGATCAATGGAGTTCAAGTGTTGGTGGGTGGGCGCCTTTGCTAAATGGTAAACATACCAAACGATCAATAAAAATCGCATACCCACTGCGCTTTTTGCATTTAAGTTGGTACACTACGCAGCTTTCCAAACGGGGCCATCTTGCGCGTGCAGAAAACTACGATCTAGTTGTCGCGGTGAACTTTCTCACGACGCTCGTGGCGCTCTTGTGCCTCAAGGCTCATGGTTGCAATTGGGCGTGCATCCAGACGCTTCAGCGAAATCGGATCACCGGTGACGTTACAGTAGCCAAACTCGCCCTCGTCTATACGGCGCAAGGCGCTGTCGATTTTCGCCACTAGTTTGCGCTGACGATCACGGGTCCGTAATTCCAGCGCACGATCCGTCTCTTCGCTTGCGCGATCTGCGACGTCGGGAATATTGCGAGTCCCGTCCTGAAGGCCTTCGATGGTGTCACGGCTACCTGCAAGAAGTTCGCCTCTCCAATTCAACAACTTACGACGAAAATACTCGACTTGCCGGTCATTCATGAACGGCTCGTCTTCGGCCGGACGGTAATCGTTCGGCAGAAACACTTCCTGTTTCATAGGCTTCCCCTCAATTCGACTTGCTTCGGTCATGAACGATCCCTTGCACATTGCCCCAAGCAACTCTCTACAGATCGTCTATCTGACGACTTTAGGATTGTCACTACACAATGCCGCCCTAGAATGGCTAAAAGGCATCGACATGAACGTAAGATTACAACAGGATGTACCCAAATGAAATTCGAAGGCACCGACGCCTATGTAGCCACCGACGACCTGACTATTGCTGTCAATGCTGCTGTCACTCTCGAACGACCATTGCTGGTCAAGGGCGAGCCCGGCACCGGCAAGACCGAGCTGGCCAAGCAAGTGGCCCGATCTTTGGGCATGCGACTGATCGAATGGAACATCAAGTCAACCACGCGCGCGCAACAGGGTCTGTATGAATACGATGCCGTCAGCCGCCTGCGTGACAGCCAGTTGGGCGAAGAAAAAGTCCATGATGTGTCAAACTACATCAAGAAAGGTAAACTCTGGGAAGCGTTTGAGGCGGGGGAGAAAGTCGTTTTACTGATTGACGAAATCGACAAGGCAGATATCGAATTTCCAAACGATTTGTTGCAGGAGCTCGATAAGATGGAATTTTTCGTCTACGAGACAGGTGACACTATTCAGGCGCGCCATCGGCCTGTGGTTATAATCACTTCAAACAATGAAAAAGAACTGCCCGACGCATTCCTGCGACGCTGCTTTTTCCATTACATTCGGTTTCCGGACGTGGACACTATGAAAAAGATTGTCGCAGTCCACCACCCAGGCATAAAGGAAAGCCTGCTTACCACCGCCCTGACCCAATTCTTTGAGATTCGTGATCAACAAGGCCTCAAAAAGAAACCTTCCACATCTGAGGTTCTCGACTGGCTGAAACTGCTTTTGGCCGAAGATCTTTCTGCCGAAGACCTCAAATCGGGTGGAGCCCAATCGCTTCCAAAACTGCACGGAGCGCTGCTTAAGAACGAGCAGGATGTGCATTTGTTTGAACGCCTTGCCTTTATTGCGCGAGGGCAGCGCTGAAGACGCGCCTTTCTTCAAAATTTAGGATGCGCGCCAATCCGACATTTCGGGTTGGCCTATTTTGCGCGGCGCAGCAGCAAGCGCAGACAAAGGTACAAACAAGCAAGTAGGCAGTAAACATGTCCCACACAAATGAAGTGATTGTGCGCCCTCTTTCTGTATCAGATCGTTCCGAATGGAGTGATCTTTGGGCCGCTTATCTCGGTTTTTATGGGACAAAACGCCCCCAAGACATCCATGACGCCTATTTTACGCGTCTGCTTGGCGATGATCCGCAAGACTTTAATGGTCTAGTCGCTGAGCAAGATGGGAAGCTGGTTGGGCTGACCCATTACCTGTTTCACCGGCACGGCTGGAGCATTGAAAAAGTCTGCTATCTGCAGGATTTATTTGCAGACCTAAATGTGCGTAGCACCGGCGTCGGGCGCAAACTGATCGAAGGCGTCTATGCAGCGGCAGATGCAGCAGGTGCGCCATCGGTTTACTGGCTAACGCAGGCGCCTAACATCCAAGCCCGTGTCCTTTATGATCAGATTGGCACCCTCACCCCATTCGTAAAGTATCAACGAGTGTGATAAACCTACGCAAGCATGGTTCTCTGCCCCGTTGTAATGTTGCCGAGCGTCTGCGCGCGCATGAAACGCTCGTCACACCTTGACCTGAACTAGTCATTTGCCGTCATTATTTTCGCGCGGGAACTATTAGATCTTTTTTTCAGTGACTTATTTAACGAAAATTACGGACTCTAAGGCTGGTTATCGGGTTTGTTTCTGCGGGATACACCGAATGGTCATGGTCTCCAAAACGATCCAAAATTATCACTGCAGTGCATAACGTCATCAATCCTCAAAGTAGGGGTTTGTAGTTAAAGCCACTTTGGATATGTCCAGCTTGCTCGCGCGCGTCCACATCAGTGACCCTAAGACGCTGCTTTACGGGCAAAAAGCACTGGTAAAAACCGTTTAAGAACCGTCCGGATTAGATTTGTACGACCCACGCATGCAAGTGCCAGTGGTTCTCAAAATTACATAAGCATGGATTAAGGTATTTAAAAACAGACACTTCGTGACACTGTCGACATCCGCGACTTTATTTATGAAAAACTTTTAGCCCATCGTCTTAAACTTTTGGTAATTTTTGCCCCACCGTCCAGACCATACAAAGTTAACCTTTTAACACCATGATGTTGGCTGTTTCCGCCGGCATGATTTGGGGCGTGAAACACTTCCTCCCTGTTAGACTGGCCGCGCCTTGTGCGCGGCCTTTTTTTCATTTATGAATCAATGCAGCTGTTGCTTGAAAGCATTTACTTTAACTCAATTAGCTGTTGACCGAGCGCCCTGGCTCTCATACTTTTTGTGGCAATAAGTCGGCCAGTCCGACGGGGAGAATAATAAATAAAAAGGAAGCCTAAAAGCTTCCTTTTTTTATTGTGGCCTTGGAATGCAGTATCCGCGCATATTTCAAAACTCAGAGCTTTGCCGCTGACACCTTCATCAGGTCATGCTAACTAGCCTGCAAACCAATCTAACATCGGATTTGATATGCGAACGCCCTTGATTGCCCTTTCCCTGTACCTCTTGTTGCCGATATCGACTTTCGCGCAGACTACGGAAACTGAAACGACAGAAACACAAGTACCCTCAGTCGAAGACCAGCTAAGCTTTGCTGACGAAAATGGTGGGGACCCAAAGGTCGGCGAAACCTATATCGGCGAACAGTTTGGCGATTGGGAAATGCGCTGTATCAAGGCAGAGGAAGGCAATGACCCGTGCCAAATGTATCAGTTGATGTCTGATAACGATGGCGCTCCAATCGCAGAAATCTCGATTTTTCGTCTGCCCGAAGGCGGCCGAGCGCTGGCTGGCGCAACTGTGATCGTACCGTTGGAAACCTCTCTGGCCGATCAGCTGTCATTGCAGGTCGATACAGGTGCACCGCGCAGATACCCGTTTGCATTTTGCAATCCGATCGGATGCTATTCACGGATTGGTTTGATTGCCGCTGAAGTTGATGAATTCAAACGTGGTAACACTGCTGAATTGAACATTGTTCCAGCCATGGCACCCGATCAGCGTGTGCGTGTATTAATGTCTCTTAGTGGTTTTACTGCTGCATATGACAGAACTTCAGTCATAGATCGTTGACCAAAATTTCGCTCCTGAATGTTCAAGCCTCGTCATAGACACATGAGCGTGGCTTTATTCAAAATGGGCAACATGGCGTGATTACAGCCTGCGCAGGGCCAAGACCGCGTTCATGCCGCCAAAGGCAAAGGCATTTGACAGCACCACATTGACATCTGCGTCGCGGGCACTGTTGGGCACCACGTCAAGTGCGCATTCTGGGTCCGGTTCTTGATATCCTATAGTCGGTGCGATGACACCGTCACGCAACGCCATGACGCAGGCCAAAAGCTCTACCGCACCAGTGCCACCAATCAGATGCCCATGCATGGATTTTGTGGATGATATCATAAGCTTGTCGGCGTGTGGTCCAAAAACACCCGCAACTGCCGCGCATTCCGTTTTGTCGTTGGCTGCCGTACCTGTGCCGTGGGCATTGATATAGCCAACCTCGTCCGCGTTCAGCCGTGCGTCGGCAAGTGCCCCGGCCATTGCCCTTGCAGCACCGTTTTTGGATGGCATAACGATATCACTCGCGTCCGATGTCATGGCAAAGCCGGCCACTTCACATAGGATGTCTGCGCCGCGGGCGCGCGCGTGTTCGTATTCTTCGAAGACAAAAATCCCGGCCCCTTCTCCCTGTACCATTCCATTGCGGTTCGCTGAAAATGGCCGACATGCATCATGCGACATGACGCGCAATCCCTCCCACGCTTTGACTCCACCAAAACATAGCATCGATTCCGATCCACCAGTGATCATCGTGGGCGTCATTCCACAACGCACCATCTGAAAAGCCTGCGCCATCGCATGGTTAGAAGACGCACAAGCGGTCGCCACCGTAAATGATGGCCCCTTGAGGTTGAATTCCATACTGACATGTGCAGCTGCCGCGTTGTTCATCAGCTTGGGCACCACAAACGGGTGCACCCGGTTTTTACCCTCTTCATAGACGAGTCTGTAATTCTGATCCCATGTGTTGACCCCGCCTCCAGCTGTGCCGAGGATCACACCCGATTTTGCGGCCAGCTCACCCGAAAACTTAAGCCCCGATTGGGCAACTGCCTCTTTGGCGGCAGTCAGGGTAAACTGAGTGAAACGGTCATAGAGGCTTAATTGTTGGCGATTATAACGTCCCTCAGTCTCAAAGCCGCGCACCTGACCACCAATCTGAATGGACAGCCGTTCGACGTCTTGAAACTCCAGCGCGCCAATGCCGCATTGACCCTCGCGCATGGCGGCCAGTGTATCAGCGACGTTATGGCCCAATGAGTTGACCGTACCCGCGCCAGTAATAACAACGCGGTGCATCAGCCCTTTTGCACCTGAAGTAATTTTTCAACGCCCGCAATAATTGAGCTGACATTTGAAACGTCAAAGTTGCTTTCGGTCGGAACATTGGCGTTGAGAGGTACAGAAATGTCGAACTCTTCCTCGATAGAAAAGATACACTCAACCAACCCAAGACTGTCTATGCCAAGATCTTCTAGTGTGCTGTCGCTGCTCACGTCAGATGGTTCGAGCACCGCCTGTTCAGCGATTATCGCGATGACCCTGTCCGTAACGCTCATGCTGAATGCCTTTTACCGTAGTCCCAGTTGATTTAGTCATTGCCGACTAACTTTGAAACCGCTTTCTTGACCTCTGCAAAGTCTTGCAGTGTCCGAGGCAATCGGCGCAGTGATTTGTAACTGCTAATCTGAGTTTGCATTTCTGTGGCCGGATAACCAAGCATGACCTTGCCTGCGCGCACAGAACTCATTACTTTGCTTGCCGCACCCAGAACAACCCGGTCTTCGATCGTCAAGTTGTCAGAGACACCGACCTGCCCCGCCATCACCACATTGTTTCCTACAGTGACAGATCCCGCGATGCCGACTTGACCACACAAAAGATTGTCCATGCCGATAACGACATTATGCGCGATATGTACAAGGTTGTCGACTTTGGTTCGGTCGCCGATGCTGGTGGGCCGGATTGTGCCGCTATCTATAGCAGTGTTTGTGCCGATTTCTACATCAACACCGATCACAACAGAACCCAGAGAATGGATCCGAGACCACGCCTGTGCTTTTGTTGCGCCCTGTTCACCAAGGGTTTCGCGCACAGCTTCGACACCGCTTTTTTCTGGCGTGACAAAAGAAAAGCCGTCGCCACCAATGCGTGCGCCTGGCTGCGCTATAAACCCAACGCCGATCATGACCCCTGCGCCGATACTGACATGTTCGCGCAAGTAGGCGTCGCAACCCAGCTGCGCCTTCCATCCGACATATGACAGAGCTCCGATGACGCTGCGATCGCCAATCACAGCGTCGGGCCCGATGACTGCACCGGGGCCAATGGTCACGTTTGCGCCAATTTTGGCTGTTGGATCTATGTGTGCGCCGGGATGGATGCCGCTGCCAAATCCTTGACCCAAGTCCATCATGCCCGTTAGCCGCGATAGAGCAAACCGCGGCCGGCGCGGTAGAATGGCAGCCTTAAGGCCAAGCGCTTGCCAATCGGCATCAGTCCAAAGCAATGCTGCACGCGCGGCCCCGCTGGCCAAAGCATCGGCGTATTTGGGATTGCTGGCCAATGCCAAATCATCGCTCCCGGCGTCTGCCGGCTCGGACAGAGCAGAGATCACAAGGCCGGTTTCACCGACGGCGTCTGCCTCAATTGCCGCTGCAATCTCTCCCACTGTGTATTGCATCATCAGTCCCCGTTTGTCAGGGACCCGTTTACCCCTGAACGGCGCGCAGGGCTACCCCTGCCTTGGAAAGCGCAGTCCAAATGCGCCCATCACGACCGTAGATATCGCGCCGAAAATGGGTGTGACCCTTGGGAGTGCTGAAAGCAGTGCGATAAACGATGTGCACCGGGACCGGCGTTGCTAAATCTACCTGTGTTTCCTCTCCGGTGGCCAGAACTGACTGAAAATAACCTTTTGGCTCTGAAGTCTGTAGGGCAAGCAACGCGTAGGCAAAGTCAAACGGATCAGCCAGACGCACGCAACCATGGCTATACGCGCGCACCTCGCGGCCAAAAAGGTTTTTAGCTGGCGTATCGTGCAAATAGATGTTGTGCCGGTTGGGGAACATGAACTTAACCAGCCCAAGCGCATTGCCCCTGCTGGGCGGCTGACGCATCGCAAAAGGAAAAGTATCCGTCGTGTAATCCGCAAAATTCACTTCAGTTCTGTCAATGACGCGGCCGTCAGTGTCCGTTATTTCGATATGGTTCACTGCGTTTGGATCACTTTGAAGCTCAGGCAGGTACTCTTTAGTCACGATCGATCGAGGCACGTACCAGCTGGGGTTCACAACCATAAACTCCATGACATCAGAAAACTCTGGCGTCGCCCGATCTTCCGACTTTGCACCGACAACAGAACGCGTTGAAAACGTCACCTTTCCATTATCAACGACCTTAGCAGTGAAATCCGGGATGTTTACTAGGATATGCCGCTCACCCCTGTCGCGGTTGATCCAGCGCTCACGCTCCATCGCTACGATAATAGATTGTAGACGGAATTGCACCGACCTGTTCAACTCAGTCATCGTGCTGGGACCTGCAACTCCATCAGTGGTCAAACCATGGGTCAGTTGAAACTTCTGAACGGCAGCCTGAATGTTCTCATCATAAGATCGGATGTTAGAACGTTTCATAAAACCCATTGCTATCAGCCGATTGCGCAGCTCCACCACTGCAGCGCCTGATTGACCGGACTTTAGAACCTTGGCCGAAACTCTTGGGCCCCAGCCTCCCTTGGCCAAGAGCCGCTCCAACCGCAGCTTTTCATTCATAAGCGCTGTGTATTCCATTGTATCTGGTGACAAGGCTTTGAAGAAACCGCTGGGGTTAGACTTGGTGAAACTCACCAGATATGATGTACGATCACGGTACGGTACCTGCCGCACAATAGCACTGTCGATGCGGCCAGGAACTAACACGCCCGTTTGCACATCACGGGCATACTGCAGGAAGGACCGGCTTAAATCGACCTCGACCAACCCACGTGTACGCGGATCCTTGGCCGCCCTCATCTTTGCCTGAAGCCCGGTCGCATCATAACGTGCGCTTGGCAGCCCATGGTTACCAGACTGCGTCAGTGCCTTGAACAGAGCCACGCGGCGCTGCCGTTCGCGTCTGGAACGGCCGGTCCAGATACTTTCATAGCCGTTCGACTTGTAAAAGGCTGCGATATCGGGATCACCGGCCGCCGCTTCGGCGACAGCCTGTTTGAATGCCACGCCTGTAGCTGCTGCAGTGTTTATCCCGAAACCCATTTTCCAAGCTAAAACCGTAACAACAGCAAGCATGCAAAACCGGGTAATATTAAACGGCATATCGCCCTCATGAATATTTTATACCAATGGGCTCATATGCCAAAGAGAAGTTAACTTTGTCGATTCACATTGGCTTGAACGAAATAAATTAGTTATTTTTGGCACACTCATGGGTGCGATCGTGTCGCGCAACACACAACTATCAATTTTTGCGCGAAAAATTGCCTAAGATGTTTGTTACTTTTATCTGGCTAAATTCAGCACTTGGTTAACGATTCGCATTATGCAATACCTATGCTGCATCTGGGGATGAGATGGAAAACCCGTGTAACATCATGGGATAGGCAGGCGTGCGGGACGATGCAGAGATATGGATGATGACTTGTCAATGGGCATAACGCGCCGGAGCGTTATTGGGGCGTTTGCGGCGACAACTTTGGTTGCCGCACCAACGCTTTCAAGAGCATCTGGATTTTTACGCGGTGCCGGGGATATTCGTAGCCTCCGCATGTACTCTGGGCGCACAGGTGAGCGAATTGACACCATCTACTGGATCGAAGGTGAATACATCAAGGATGCAGTTAGGGAAATTAATCAGTTCATGCGCGACTGGCGAACAAATGGGGTAAAATCGATGGACCTGAGGACCATCGACATCATGGCTGCTGCGCATAATCTTATGGACGTAGACGAGCCCTATAAACTGCTGTCGGGCTATCGCAGCCCCCAAACCAATGCGATGCTGCGCACACGTAACCGAAAAGTGGCAAAGAACTCGCTGCACATGAAAGGCCAAGCAGCCGATCTTCGTCTATCTACACGGAGTGTCGGGCAAATGGCGCGTGCGGCACAAGCTTGCAACAGCGGCGGCGTAGGCAAATACTCAAGCTCTAACTTCGTGCACATGGACTGCGGTGTCGTCCGCACTTGGGGTCGCTAGCCTTTTGGGCTTGATCCCTATTTCCGGACAGTTTCACCATTGACCCTATGCGGCCATTTTCCAAGTCATATTGTTGAACGCCTGTTGCGGCGTTTGATATCCGATCGCGGAGTGACGCCTCTGGCGATTGTAAAAAACCTCAATGTACCGGAAGATTGCGGCCATTCGGCCCGTGTTTTGAACCGTTGCCGGTGAACCAGTTCCTTTTTCAGTGAAGCAAAGAAGCTTTCCATTGGTGCGTTGTCCAGGCACTGGCCCTTGCGGCTCATAGATTGGGTAAGCTTCGCCTTTTTGATCAGCTTGCGATACTCGCCACCGGCGTACTGGTTGCCCACCGGTCGGAGTGATGGATCAAGCCGAGAACGGGGCCTCTGCGGCCCAGGGCCATTGTCAGAGCATCACAGCAAAGCTCAGCCCGCATATGATCCTACATCGCCCAACCGACGATTTCCCGGGTCGCCATGTCTTTCACACCTGCCAGATAAAGCCAGCCTTCATCCGTATCAATATAGGTGATATCTGCCAACCAAACGGTATTGGGAGTGAGGCAGTGGAACTCTTGCTCTAGGAGATTTGGTGACGGGCTCATCTTGTGATTGCTGTCCGTTGTCATCGGCTTGCGGCGCTTGTTCAGGCGTGGAGAAACCTTGTTCTCTTTCATGATACGAGCCACCCGTCGCTCTGAGACAACCTCACCATCAGCCACCAAATCCTGATGGATCCGCTTTGATCCATAGCATTTCTTGCTGGCTTTGAAAAAGGTCTTGATCTTGGGCAGCAGTTCCCGATCTCGGGCGTCCCGGTCCGCTTTACGCTGATCCCTTGCTGGTTGGCTGGCCAGAAAGCCATAGAACCAGCCTCGGGATATCTCCAGAACTCTGCAAAGTGTTGAAACCGCGTATTGGGCTTTATGGGCAGTGACGAAAGCGCGCTTGTTCGTCATGGTTTCACCGCCCGTGTCGCAAAAAAAGCAGATGCTTTGTGCAAAATCTCCACTTCCTCGCTCAAGCGTTTGTTCTCTTTGCGCAGTCGCGCAAGTTCCGCGGCATCTGCCTTCTGCCGTCGCTTAGCTTCTGCCGAGCCAAACGCTTCGATCTCAAGCCTCCAGGTCTTCAACTGCGTGCCGGTGATCCCAAGCTCCTTGGCTACGCTGCCCTGTGTCGCGCCAGGTTCATAAAGACGCTCAACCGCAGCTGCCTTATACTCGTCCGTATAGTTACGTCGATGTTGTCCCATTTGGTGCCCCTTTCTTGGACAGGGGTAAAGTACCACAGTGTCCGGAAATAGGGACGAAGGTCAGCCGGCACCCCACTAAGATAGGTAATACTTCGCCGTGCTCATATCAGCTGTCCATCTCGGAAAACCAACACGTCCTTTGGAACGACTGACACAGCCAGCTTGCTCCCCACGGGGAATTTTTGTTTCAAACGCGACTTAACCTTGAAAGGTTCACCGGTAGCAGCCCGCAGGCTCACGACCTGCTCAATGCCAAGGTTTTCGCATGACTCGACCTGTGCCAATGTACTATTCTCAGTTGGTTCGCAAAACCTTAGATGTTCTGGCCGAATGCCGATTTGCAACTCACCATGTTCTGCCTGTTTTCGCGGAATGTCCGCCAAAGCCAACGCAGGACAAGCAATGGTGTCACCCTGAATGTCCACGTTGAACAGATTAATGGGTGGCGAACCTATGAAATAACCCACAAAGGTGTTCTCCGGGCGCGAGAACAATTGTTGAGGGCGGCCGGATTGCTGCATTTTACCGTCTTTCATCACCACAACTTCATCTGCAAATGACATCGCCTCGCTTTGGTCATGTGTCACCAAAATCATCGTAGTACCTGTATGCCGGTTGATCTCGCGAAGCTTGCGACGCAATGCGAACTTCATCTGTGGGTCAATGACGGTCAGTGGTTCATCCAACAAAACCGCACTGACATCGTCCCGCACCAAACCCCGACCAAGTGAAATCAGCTGTTTCTGATCAGCACTCAGACGACGCGCAGGCATATCTAAAATGTCACTCAGTTCGAGCATCTCGGATACTTCTGCCACGCGGCGGGTAATTTCCTTGGGGTCCCAATTGCGACATTCCAACGGAAATGACAGGTTTCGGCGAACGGTTTTTGTCGTGTAGATAACTGGAAACTGAAACACCTGAGCAATGTTGCGCTCTGAGGTTGTTTTGTCAGTCACATCCTGACCATCAAACAAAAGCTGACCGTCAGAAGGCTTTAACAAACCCGAAATGATGTTGAGCATTGTTGTTTTGCCGCAACCCGATGGACCAAGAAGCGAATATGTTTTGCCATCTTCCCATACAAGATCAACAGGCTTCAACGCATAATCATCGTCAAATTCTGGCTTTGGAACATAGCTATGTCCAAGGTTTTTAAGCGTGATTTCAGCCATCTGAACGCCTTTCAGTAATATTGTCACCGTACTCGGAAAAAAGCAGCAGGCTGGATGTGTCCATGGACACAGCGATAGATTGGTCGGGTGCGAATTCGTGAATACCGTCAACCAGCATGACCGCCGCCCCGAATTCAAATGTTACGTGCACAATCGTGTCAGAGCCTGAAAACTCGGCCAATACGACGGTTGCGGGCATGTCCCCACCCACCGAAAGCGCATCGGGCCTTATCCCAACCTTGACAGATCCATCCATTGGCAATTTCAAATCAGCGTTTTCTAGCAGCACTGTTTCACCAAGCACAAGCTTGCCACCCACGATTTTCCCATCGACAATGGACACCGGAGGATCACTAATCAGCTTGGCAACTTCGACCGTCGACGGGGCTTCGAAAATTTCTTCTGGCGGGCCTTTTGCCAAAATGTGCCCCTCATGCATGACAATCATCTCATCGCCCAACTGCATAGCCTCGGCAGGCTCTGTTGTAGAATAGAGAATAATTCCGTCGGCATTTTGCGCCAGCAGTCGGGGAAATTCTTCGCGCAGTTTTTCGCGCAATTTATAGTCTAGGTTTGCAAGCGGCTCGTCCATCAACAAGATGCGCGCCTTTTTCACGATGGCCCGTGCAATAGCCACCCGCTGTTGTTGCCCGCCAGACAATTCAGACGGCATTCGCCCCTCAAAACCGGCCAAACCAACAAGCTCTAGTGCGACCAAAGCACGACCGCTCGCATCTTCTGCCGATAGCCCCTGACGACGCAATGGAAATGCAACATTTTTAAGAACCGTGAGGTGCGGATAGTTGATGAACTGCTGGTAAACCATGCTCATTTGGCGCTTGCGCACTGGTCGCTTTGCCAGATCTTGGCCATCCAGTTCCAGATGACCACCTGAGATATCGTCAAGACCCATCACTGCGCGCAGCAACTCGGTTTTGCCGGCACCGGTTCGCCCGAGGATGGTGTAGATTTTACCGCTTTTCAGGTCCGCATCCAGATTTGACAGCGGGCGTTTGCGATCAGCAGTCGAGAGGTTTTTTAAGCTCAGCATGATGTTACCTGAATGCTCCTGCTAGGGATCCACGAGACATGAAACGCTCAACAAAGATGGCGATAAGCGCTAGCGGTGTTACGGAAATCAATGCGAATGCTGACAAAGACCACCAAGGCGTGACCGAAGAATTAAGCGAGACAATCGCGACCGGCAAAAGCTGCGTTTCCGTAAAGGTCAGGATGAAGGCGAAAAAGAAATCGTTCCATCCGAAGATCAGACAAAACATACCCGCGACCACCAACCCTGCTGTAGAGTTTGGAAGAACCACCCGAAAAAAGGCACCGATTGGAGTGCAGCCGTCGATCATCGCCATCTCATCCAATTCCTTAGGTATGGAAGCGAAAAAATCTGTCATCACCCAAACCGCAATAGGCAAAAGAAGCGCAACATACACGATAACTAGTCCGAAAATGGTATCAAGCGCATGTAACTCTTTGAGCATCAAAAAGAACGGAATGGCCAAAACGATCGGTGGCATGATCCGTTGCGAGATGAAGAAGAATGTGATGTCAGCATTCTTGATGAAACCCGCCTTGTAAGAAAATCGGCTCAGGCCATAAGCCGCCAAGGTCCCAAGGCTGAGGCTTACGATACTGGCCAACAATGTCACAGAGGCCGAATTCATAAACGGTGTGACGATGTTGATACCTTGACTGCCACTGGCAAAAAGCGAGGTCCAACCCTGGAGCGATGGTTCAAACTCGACCCACGGGATATAGCGCGCGCCGCTGGTAACAGCATTTGCATCTTTGAATGACGTGCTGAGCGCCCAAAGGAACGGAAACACAACAAAAGCGGCCCAAGTTAAAAGGCATATGTATTTTATGATGTTGTACGTGCGGGACATGTCAGTCGTCCTTTCCAACCAAAAAGCGCATGAGCAGTTTGGCAATGATGGTAAGTATGATGATCATCAACACTAGATAGGCGAGTGAGAGAGCCGCCGAATAGCCGACCTGGAATTCGCGTAGACCGCGGATGTAGATATAATAGGACGGCGTTTCCGTGGCCGTGCCCGGCCCACCTGAAGTCATGACGTAAACCGTATCCATGATCTTTGAGGCTTCGATAAGGCGGATGATGATTGCGCCGATTGAGATCGGAGCCATCAACGGAAAAGTGACCTGCCAAAAGGTACGCATGGGCGAAGCACCATCGATTGCCGCCGCAAGGTACGGTTCGCGTGGCAGCGAAACGAGACCGGCGAACAGCAGCAAAAACATAAACGGCGTCCATTGCCAGACTTCGACAATAACAACACTGACAAACGCACCAGCCGCAGACGATAACCAAGGGACAGGACCAACGCCGACCATAGACAAAAGATCATTTGCTGGGCCTAGGCTTTCGTGGAAAACCGTACGCCAGATAACCGACATGACTACCGGTGTAGTCATCATCGGAACCAAAAAAAGAACCCGAAAAATGCGCCCACCGGCCATATTTTGCCAGACGGCCAACGCCAAAGCAAAACCCAGAACATATTGCAGGGTGACAGTTATGAAACTCATCCCCGAAAGGCGCAGCAAGCTTTCCCAGAAACGCGTGTCTTCGATTAGGCGCGCATAGTTGCGTCCGCCGATATAATCGAGACCGGACTGATAGACATCCCAGCTAGAGAAACTCACACGGACGGTAAAAATCAGCGGGAAGAGGATAATCGCTGCGAGCGTCAAAAGCGCCGGGAGCAGAAAGAAGTGCTTAGACTTCAGCATATCGATGTCCACTTTGTAAAAGTTGTGTGAGGGGCAGCGCACCACCCCTCAGCGATATTAATAAAAGAAGGCCGCCTTAGCCATCCTCAAGGACGACCACGTTTGCATACGCTTCACGAAGACGATCTGCACCAATGCGTTCGACGATGTCAGACCATTCTGCAGCCACGCCATCCAGCGCGTCTTGGGCAGATTTCTGACCGGCCAGAGCTTCGGCAACGCCATTCGCCATCGAGGACATGAATTGCCCAACGCCCGGCACCCGAAGGTCATAGACGCGGTTGGGACTTTGCTCCATTTCCGACAACGTGGTCACATAGCTGTCAGCGACTTCCGCATCCCAGCCCAGACCTTGCCAAAAACCACTGTCAAAGTGGCTGTCGCGATATGGGTTCACACCAAAACGGCCAATTTGCAGATCGTGGAACGTGTTCGCCTCGTTTGAGAAGAAGCACAAGAAATCAAAAGCCATTTCTTGTTTCTTGGAGTCCTTGGCAACCGCAGAAGACCAACCCCAAGTCATATATGGTGCACGGCTTGGCTCTTCAAAGCTGTCCCATTGGCCGGTGTCCCGGTTCCAGACTTCTTTTGCACCCGGAAGCGGTGCTGCGCCGACAGCGTTACGAATGCGGCTGCCATCCTGTTGCGCTTGAATGAACGCATCGTCCCAAGAGTAGCTCATCAGCGTTTGTCCACCGCCAAACGAGAAAATCTCATCGCCCAAACCAAAGTTGGTGCCGCCCGGAGGGAATGCTTGCTTTGCTTCAACAAAGAGCTCAAGGCCACGCACAAAACCAGGTGTGTTGATCAGTGGTTCCATGGTTTCAAGATCAAAGAAAAAACCGCCCTTTACATCGGGGTGTTTTGCATATGGTGCCGCGCGGCTGATAAAGGCCGAGAACATCAAGTCGTCACGTTTCGCAACTTCGGCTGATCCATAGTTCAGCTCGCCATCGCCATCCCAGTCAAAGCCAGAAAAGACACTTGCAACTTCGTTGTACTCTTCCCACGTCGCGGGAATAGTCAAATCACGACCTGTCTTGTCTTTGAACATTGCTTGCATTTCTGCGTTTTCAAAAACGTCGGTGCGGAACTTGAGATAGTGGCGGTCGCCATCCATAGGATATTGGATCATTTGACCGTTCCAAGTAGCAACGCCTTTGAAACTGTCTGTTACGTCTGCCATGCCACTAGAGTTCGTGTAGGCCTCTGGCACCGGTGCCAGAAAGCGATTGAAGTCACCAATCCACAACGATGCATAGAACAGAACGTCATAAGCGCTTTGACCGCTTTGGAACGGGATCATGATGCGCTGGAACAAATCGCCAAACGGAACATGAACCACCTTAACTTCTGCGCCTGTGAGCTCTGCAAATTGCTCCGCATGCAGTGCAGTAGGCTCACCAATCACGGGGATCGCATGGGTAATTACGTTCAGCGTTTCACCCGAATAGTCCTTGGCGTCGATTGCTGCATAATTACAGGTTCCCGGCAAATCACCGTCGATCCCATATTTGCTATAGTCTGCTGCGGACGCAATAGCCGGCGGAAGAATGCCCGCTGCCGCGATCGCAAGGGCCGAGATTGACCCTGTCAGTGTATTTTTCATAGTTTCCTCCCTAGATGGTATGAAGTATTCTCAGGGAACGAGAACCGCCCGTCCCTTGATGTTGCCTTCGAGCAAAGCGCGAAGTGCAATATTTGCATCGGCCAGATTAAACTCCTGCGTTTCCAGTTGAACCAATCCACGATGCGCCAACTCCATCAGCTCGGACAATTCTGCCCATGTGCCGACGAGGTTTCCGATTATATTTTTTTCATTCATGACGAGGTCAAAAGCAGAGACTTTGATGTCTTCGCCATAGCCAATAATGTAATAGCTGCCTGCCCGCCTTGTCATGGCAAGCCCTTTGCTGGTGGTTCCAGTTTCACCAACAAAGTCGAGCACGGCCTCCGCTCCGCGCCTTTTGGTCAGTGACATCACCGCATCAACCTCGCCGCCGTCTGCCTTGACCAAATGATCAGCACCACACTGCGCAGCAAGTTCCAAGGAAATGTCATTGCTGTCGACCACAACTATTTCTGATGAACACATAGCGCGCACGATCTGAATGGCGATATGCCCAAGACCACCCGCGCCAATGATCACGCAATTTTCTCCGGGCAGTAGGTGTTGCGTGGCCCGCTTTGCAGCACGATATGCAGTTAGCCCTGCGTTGGCAAAGGGCGCGGCTTCATTCGGTGTCAGAGACTTTGTCAAAGCAACGATATTGTGGGCCGAGGTAACAAGAGCTTCGGCGTAGCCGCCATTACTATCAAAGCCCGGCATGCTGCCTGCACTGTGCATATCCTGGCCACGACGCCCCGCCAAACAGTTTATCTTGGAAATCTTGGGGTGAACAATCACAGGATCACCCTTTTTTAAGCCCTCAACCTCTGGCCCGATCTCTTCGATCCAGCCCGCGTTTTCGTGCCCAAGGATAAGGGGCAAGAGAGTATCAGCATTCGAGCCTGTGCGCGGTCGCAAGACGCCTTCTATCATGTGAAGGTCTGTCCGGCAGACTCCCGCGCCGCCGATCCGCACAATGACATCCGACCCTTTCGATATGACCGGGTCTGGCACGTCCTCATATGACAGCCAGCTTTCCGCCGTCAGATCATCGTCATGTGAATGCAGCACTTGCGCTTTCATGCGTATTTCTCCTGCCCCAAGGCCGCTCGTCTTAGAACATCACCTCGCCACCGTTTGGTGAGATGCAGCTGCCATGAAAGAAATTACCCGCGTCAGAGGCAAGAAACACAACGGCCGGAGCGATTTCGCTGACTTCAGCAAAGCGACCCAGCGGAATCGCAGCTTTCAGAGTGTCTAGCAGTTCAGTCGACAGAGGCGTCAGCAGGTCGGTATTGGTCACTCCGGGGGCAACCGCATTGACCAAGACGCCCGTGTCAGCAGATTCCAACGCCAAAGCTTTGGTCAGCGTCGCGTTCGCGCCTTTAGCGGCACAGTAGTGCGTCAGCGTCGGCGCGCCTTTGTAGGCCAGCTGCGATGTGATGTTGATGATACGACCTTCTCCGCGCGCTTTCATGTCGCGGTAGGCGGCTTGCGCCATAAAGAACGTGCCTTTGACGTGCACATTCAACATGCGGTCAAAGCTTTCTTCACTGATATCTTCGAAATTTTCTGTAATATTGTGACCGGCGTTGTTGACCAAAATATCGACTTCGCCAAGTGCCGCTTTCGCAGAGGCATAAAAGTTGCGAACAGCTGCAACGTCAGACACATCGCAATCGGCTTCCATACACTTGCGGCCCATCGCTTCGATCTGTGCTTTTGTTTCCGCGGCCTTGTCGCCATCCCGGAAATGACAAAATGCAATGTCGGCACCCTCATGTGCCAATGCCAGCGCAATTCCCTGTCCGATGCCACGAGAGCCCCCGGACACAACCGCTGTTTTCCCTGTCAGTTTACCTTGAGACATAAATCTTCCTCCCAGAGCCGCCACAAAGCGACCACACGCCGGCTTATACCACTCTGTCCGAGTTCCAGCGTTTCGTGGGCTGTGTTGATCATTTTTGAACCAAAGCGCGTGCCCCGGCGGTGTTCAGATTTTGAAACTCGACCATAAATCGATGTTCATTTTGTGAACAGTCCGCTTGAAGTGCTGCTATTTTGCGATCTTTAATGTAGAACCTGCACCAACGTTGGGAGGACGCTGTGCAATCTATGTTTATGAAGGCGCGAACAGCGCTTGAAACCAAAGGGCGTTTTGCGTCTGGGGCCGTCCCAGAAGAAATCGCTGACAGCTGGTACAGATGCCTCGGGCATGGGTTAGATCCAGTCGGAGAACCACTAGACGCAGACATCGGCATACACGCTCTTCGAGAAACGCGCCAAAAACACGAGAAACTGCTTCGAGTTATCCGCCCCGAACTTGAACTTTTGAGCACACAAATCGCTGGCACCAACCATATGACTGCGTTCGCCGACAACCGTGGTGTCGTGCTTGATGCGATAATGGACACAGAGTTCAGCATGTCCAAATGTGCGCGTTCTGTGCGATGCGGCACCATTTGGGATGAAAAACTGCGTGGCACAAACGCTCTTGGCCTTGCACTTCACACCGGGCGAACGAGCATGGTGACAGGAGCTGAGCACTATTTTGCCAGTCACAGCAAGGTGTCGTGCGTCGCAACACCCGTTTTCGACAGTCAGGGCCAGATCGTCGGCCTGTTGGACGCCTCATCCGAAGTCGCGGCAAGACAATTCCATACTCAGGCCCTGGTCGAGCTTGCTGCGTCAAATATCGAAAACCGACTGTTCATCGAAGATCACCGCGCCAACAATATCGTCCAATTTCACCCGCGCGAAGAATACCTCAAGACGCAAAGCGTTGGCATGATCAGTTTTGACGAAAACGGCACAATCCTTGGTGCGAACAGGCGCGCCGCACAATTGCTGAATGGTCTCGACTTTGCCGGCCTGTCCCAATTCCGTGATGTTTTCAGAACTGATTTTGGAACCAACCTGTCGGCCATGCGCGGCGGTGAAACCGTTCGGCTGGTGGACTGGTTGAATTCTGCATTCTTTGCACGCATCCGTTTGTCACGATTGGCTTTGGGCACCAGTTCGCAAAACCTAGCACTTAATCTGCCGTCCACTTATGAAGTCCCCAGCCTGCCCGACACGCCTGTTTTCCGGGACGAACAGGTTCTCAACAGTCTGAGACTGGCCATACGCGCCGCAAAAATGATAACCCCGCAATATGTGATCGGCGCGCCGGGTACGGGGCGCACGACATTTGTGCAAGCCGTTCACAAAGCAAGTTGCCCAGATAAACCCCTGATTGCGATTGACTGCCGCACGGCGAACGTAAACGCAGAGAGCGATGGGTTGACCGGTGAGCTATTTGGCGGTGACAACAACAGCAGTTTTCTGATTGAGACCGGCGGCATGCTAGTTCTCGAAGACCTTTCAGAGGCAACCGGCCGCGCATCAGAGCAGCTTGCACAGTTAATCAACCGACTGTTGCAACATAAATCTTCGGCCAAGTGGTCAATTATAGTTACAGAAAATGACGACCCCAAAGAAGCAGCGCATTGGTCAAAATTCGTATCGATGACATTCTCCAAGCTGCGTCAGTTGGAATTTCAACTTCCGGCCCTGAAAGAGCGAAGCGACGCGTCTTTGATAGCTGTTTCGATGATGGCGCGACTTTCAACGGACCATCAGTTGTCGCGTTCAGCAATCGACGCCATTTTTGACCTGCATGCGCCAAATACGTTTTATGATCTGGAAAAACTTCTGACGACTTTGGCCATTCAGTGCTCTGCAAGCGTTTTGCGGGCCGAACATGTTAACCGCTACATCGTCCATGAAGACCTGCGCGACGCGGTGTGTCCAAGGTGCAAGGGCAACAGCGCCAAAGAAGCCAAGTGTCGTGAAATCAATCGTGTGTTTGTGGAATGTAATGCAAATATCGCTCTTGCAGCCCGCAAACTGGGCGTATCCAGAAACACCGTTTACGCGCACACGCGCGTCAGCGTCGATGAAGGCTAAGGTCAGGCTTTAATATCAGAAGATAGCAGAACGCCAAAAGTTGAGCATATTCGTTAATCTCGTACAAGCAAACCACAGCTTGGTACATAGAATTGGCTCAGCAATATAAGCAGCCATGGCGGCACTACAAAGTTGCTATAGAACGACAACATTCAAAAATTTCTTGATCGCTTGCTTGCTGCTTTCGACTAATCAGCTTTTCTTTTTTATATCGCCCGCATAGGCTAAGCCTTAGGAGAAATTCCACAGGGAGAATACTCATGAAGAAAATGCTTATGGCCTCTGCTGCTACAGCACTTATGGCCGGAACCGCCTTTGCAGGCGGTCACGCCAAAGAAGTCAAGATTGGTGTAATCCTAGGCTTTACCGGCCCAATTGAATCGCTGACGCCTTCTATGGCTGACGGTGCAGAACTAGCAATGAAAGAAGTCACAGATTCGGGCCTGCTGCTGGACAGCGCAACAGTCACATCCGTGCGCGCAGATAGTACATGCGTTGACGCAGGCGCTGCCACTGCTGCCGCAGAACGTCTGATCACATCAGATGGTGTCGATGGCATCATGGGCGCAGATTGTTCCGGCGTAACCGGCGCAATACTGAACAACGTGGCCGTGGCCAATGGTGTCGTAATGATTTCGCCTTCGGCAACGTCGCCCGGGCTGTCGCATAACGATAACGAAGACAACGGCCTGTTCTTTCGAACCGCACCTTCGGACGCGCGTCAGGGCGTCGTGATGACCCAAGTTCTGATGGAGGACGGCATCAATGAAGTTGCCGTGACCTACACCAACAATGACTATGGCAAAGGTCTGGCTGACAGCTTCCAAGCCGCGTTCGAGGCCGCTGGCGGCACTGTGACAATCAACGCAGCGCACGAAGACGGCAAGGCCGACTATTCGGCTGAAGTCGGTGCTTTAGCATCGGCGGGTGGCGACCGTCTTGTTGTTGCCGGCTATGTGGATCAGGGTGGCTCGGGCATCGTGCGCGCGGCACTGGACACTGGTGCGTTTGACACGTTCCACTTCCCCGATGGCATGATCGGTGCCAAACTGCAGGACAACTTTGGTGACGAGATCGAAGGCTCTACCGGACAACACCCCGGCACCGACAGCGAAGGGGCTGCAATGTTCACCGAAATGGTGGGCGGAGCATTTGACGCCACATCGCCGTTCACCCCAGAAAGCTATGATGCGGCAGCGCTGATCATGCTGGCCATGCAGGCGGCAGACTCCAAAGATAGCAACGACTATAAAGCCAAGGTTATGGACGTGGCCAACGCACCTGGGGAGCAAATCTTCCCTGGTCAGCTGGCCAAAGCGCTGCAAATTCTCAAGGACGGTGGCGAAATCGACTATGTCGGAGCGACGGCTGTCGAACTGATCGGCTCGGGTGAATCGGCGGGCAACTACCGTCAAATCGTCATCCAAGGCGGCGAGATTACGACGGCCAAGTACCGCTAAGCCGGTTCTTTAGAACCTGAACAGCCCGGATAATTTCCGGGCTGTTTGCACATCTTGAATACCGTTTCAATACGGAACAAGAGGGAACAGAAAAACAAATGATCGTCGTTGACGACATACAGAAGCATTTTGGCGGGTTTCGCGCCGTTAACGGGGCAAGCCTTAAGATTGCGGCTGGTTCGATCACTGGGCTTATTGGCCCTAATGGTGCAGGTAAAACCACCCTTTTCAATGTGATAGCAGGTGTACTTCATCCAACCTCTGGACGAGTGACGATGGGCGGTGAAGACATCACTGCACTGCCACCACATACCCTGTTTCACAAGGGGCTCTTGCGCACGTTTCAGATTGCGCACGAGTTTTCGTCGATGAGTTGCCGAGAGAACTTGATGATGGTGCCCGGCGCACAATCTGGCGAGACTCTTTGGAACACTTGGTTTGGGCGCAAGCGTATCGCAAATGAGGAACGTGCACTTGCTGCCAAGGCGGACGAAGTATTAGAGTTTTTGACCATCGAACACCTGGCGGACCACAAGGCGGGTCAGGTTTCGGGCGGGCAGAAAAAACTGTTAGAGCTTGGACGCACCATGATGGTGGACGCCAAGATTGTCTTTCTGGACGAGGTCGGCGCGGGCGTGAACCGCACGCTGCTCAACACCATCGGTGACGCGATCCTGAGATTGAACCGAGAACGCGGTTATACATTCGTCGTGATCGAACATGACATGGATTTCATCGGACGTATTTGCGACCCGGTTATTTGCATGGTCGAGGGGCGCGTGCTGGCCGAAGGGACGCTTGACGAGATCAAGGCAAATGAGCAGGTGATCGAGGCCTATCTGGGCACGGGCCTCAAAAACAAGGATAAGGTGGGCGCATGACTGTGTTTTGCTCTGGCTGCCAGAACAAACATGGCTTTGTTCAGTTGAAGTTTGGGATTGAAGATGAAGGATCCCAACAATGAAGATGGCAGAAATTCGGATGCGCCGAAACCAAATTCAAAAAACACGGACAGGCCTATGAATACCTCTGAGGCATTCCTTATCGGTGAAACAATGACGGGCGGCTACGGCGCCGGGCCTGACATTTTGCACGACTGCACCATTGCCGTAAATCCGGGCGAGATCGCCGTTATTGTTGGCCCCAATGGTGCTGGCAAATCCACAGCGATGAAGGCCGTGTTTGGCATGTTGGACATTCGGCAAGGCTCTGTGCGTCTGGATGGAGAAGACATCACCATCCTATCACCACAAGATCGTGTTGCCCGTGGGATGGGTTTTGTTCCCCAGACATCCAACATCTTTACCTCGATGACCGTCGAAGAAAACCTCGAAATGGGGGCTTTTATCCGCCGCGATGATTTTTCGAAGACAATGGCGCAAGTCTATGATCTTTTCCCTATTCTCGCCGAAAAGCGCCATCAGGCTGCCGGCGAGTTGTCAGGTGGCCAACGTCAACAGGTGGCCGTGGGACGCGCGTTGATGACCCAGCCCAAAGTGTTGATGCTGGATGAACCGACTGCGGGCGTGTCACCAATCGTCATGGACGAACTTTTTGACCGCATCATCGAGGTGGCGCGCACTGGCATTCCGATCCTGATGGTCGAACAAAATGCCCGTCAAGCGCTCGAGATTGCAGACAAAGGCTATGTTTTGGTGCAGGGGCGCAATGCGTATACAGGGACAGGCAAGGAATTGCTCGCTGACCCGGAAGTGCGCAAGAGCTTCCTTGGGGGATGACGATGATGAGAAGAGAATTTGGCGCCAATAGGACGTATCATGGGCCGCTCGCTGACACAGTGGTGCAAACGCATGATGACTGCGGCACCGAGAGGCCAAAATTCGGTGGCTGTTGTGGCCTATGCGAGGGTTGGCAATGATCGATTTTCTCAACGCTCTGGTGGCTCTTTCAAATTTCGTTTTGATCCCTGCCATCGCCTACGGATCGCAGCTGGCGCTTGGCGCGCTTGGTGTCACGCTGATTTATGGCATCCTGAGGTTCTCCAACTTCGCCCATGGTGACACGATGGCCTTCGGCACGATGGCCACGATCCTGATCACATGGGGCTTTCAGAGTATCGGCATAAGCGCCGGGCCTTTGCCAACGGCCCTCCTCGCCTTGCCCTTCGGGATCATCTGTTGTGCACTTTTTGTGCTGGCAACAGACCGGAGCATTTATCGTTTTTACCGCAACCAAAAGGCGAAACCCATTATCTTCGTAATGGTGTCCCTTGGTGTCATGTTCATTATGAATGGGCTCGTTCGCTTTATCATTGGCCCTAACGATCAACGCTTTTCAGACGGCGAACGCTTCATCATTTCGGTGCGGGAATTCAAAGCGCTGACCGGGCTTAAGGAAGGTTTGGCGATCAAGACAACGCAGGGGCTGACCGTGGTTACAGCCGTCATTGTGGTAGCACTGCTGTTTTATTTTCTGAATCGCACACGCACAGGCAAGTCCATGCGCGCCTATTCCGATAACGAAGATCTGGCGTTGCTGTCGGGCATCAACCCTGAACGAGTTGTTCTGGTCACATGGTTAATTGTAGCCGCAATCGCAACGGTCGCGGGCGTGCTCTATGGTCTCGACAAGTCGTTCAAACCTTTTGTTTACTTCCAACTGCTGCTGCCGATCTTTGCTTCGGCCATTGTCGGTGGTCTGGGCAATCCCCTAGGTGCCATCGCGGGTGGGTTCACCATCGCCTTTTCTGAGGTGATGATCACCTATGCTTGGAAAAAAGTGGCCGGCTATGCCCTGCCTGACGCGCTGGCGCCCGACAGCCTGGTCCAGCTTTTGTCGACAGATTATAAATTTGCCGTCAGCTTTGTGATCCTGCTAATTGTGCTTTTGTTCAGGCCCACAGGGCTATTCGCGGGGAAATCCGTATGACCGATACCACGCGCAACTTCATCTACTTTACTGGCATTGCAGCGCTGATCGTCGGCACGGGACTAATGACCTCTTGGAACCTTGCCATTACAATCATGAATTTTGGTCTGATCTCGGCCATTATGGCGCTTGGTGTGAACCTGCAGTGGGGCTTTGCCGGACTGTTCAATGTTGGCATCATGGGGTTTGTCGCCCTAGGGGGGCTTGCCACAGTACTCATATCCATGCCGCCGGTTGATGAGGCTTGGTCTGCTGGTGGGCTACGGGTGGTCCTCGCGCTGGTGCTCGGCGCGGCCACCATCGTTGGGGCAATCCTTGCGTACAATGCCCTGCCCAAAGGCCGGGTGCGCACTGTGGGGATGATCGCGCTATTGATAGCCGGCTTTTTCATATATCGCGCAGTTTTCGACGGCGGGGTGCACGCGGTCGAGGCGGTCAACCCCGCAAATGCTGGCTACCTTGGTGGTCTTGGCCTGCCGGTTCTGTTGGCATGGCCGGTAGGTGGGGTTTTGGCCGCAGGAGCAGCTTGGATCATAGGCAAGACAGCACTTGGCCTGCGCTCTGATTACCTTGCCATCGCGACGCTTGGCATTGCCGAGATTATCATCGCAATTCTAAAAAACGAGGATTGGCTCGCACGTGGGGTAAAGAACGTGGTTGGTCTGCCTCGGCCCGCGCCCTACGAGATTGATCTGCAAAACAGTGCAACCTTCGTTGAGCGCACAGCCAGCCTTGGTATTGACCCCGTTACGGCATCAACCCTGTGGGTCAAAACCATCTATGCAGGCCTGTTCACCGTTGTGCTAATCGTCCTGTTCATGCTTGCCCAACGCGCCTTGCACTCTCCTTGGGGTCGCATGATGCGTGCCATTCGCGACAATGAAGTCGCTGCAGAGGCCATGGGCAAAGATGTCACCGCGCGGCATTTGCAAGTCTTTGTCTTAGGCTCCGCCATCTGCGGCATCGCCGGCGCGATGATGACCACGCTGGACGGGCAGTTGACGCCTGGTACATACCAACCGCTGCGCTTTACCTTTCTGGTTTGGGTGATGGTGATTGTTGGCGGATCGGGCAACAATCTGGGCGCGGTTCTGGGCGGATTCCTGATTTGGTGGCTCTGGGTGATGGTAGAACCGATCGGGCTATGGTTCATGCAGCTTGCGACCATGGGCATGGCCGAAGGCAACTGGCTTCGCGATCACTTGTTAGACTCGGCGGCGCACATGCGGCTGCTCACTATGGGTCTGGTTTTGCTGCTGGTGCTTAGGTTCAGCCCCAAAGGGCTGATACCCGAGCGATAACAGCGCAGTTCCGCAAAGTTGAAACGCTCAGGTCAAAATCTGTTGTTGCTACGCACCAAGGTCTTGCACATGTAAAAAAGCATCGTACCGTAAAATTCTGTCTGGCTGGACAGTATTGGCTGGGCGCGTTACGGATTTGCAACGAACTGCGCAGCTTTGGGCAAGTAAAATACCCGCTGAATTGACCGAGCTGAAATCGCGAACTGAACCAGCTAAGGAACTGAAAGGCTACTTAAATATGATCGTAATTGCAGCCGCCCTGTTGGGCGCATTGATTGGCGGCCTGACCGCGCGCAAACGCGGTGGCAACCGGTTGGACATCGCCCAGTACGCGGCAGGATACGCAATGGCGTTCATTGTGGTTGGGCTGATCGCCACCGTGATCATAGACCGGGTATTGAGCGTCTGATATGTTCATCCCTTTTTTCGAGAGCCTGAGAAAGAATGGAGTTCCCGTCAGCCTGCGCGAATTCCTCGCGTTTCTTGATGGTATGCATGCAGGTCTGGCGATTTATGATGTCGAAGCGTTCTATTTTCTGGCGCGCACAAGCATGGTCAAGGACGAGCGAAACATCGACAAGTTTGATCGTGCCTTTGCCGCCGCTTTCGAAGGATTGGAGCAGATTAGCATAGATCAGGTGCTTGAAGCTGTAGATATCCCGCAGGAATGGCTGGAGAAACTGGCCGAAAAGCACCTTAGCGAAGAAGAGCGCGCCGAAATCGAAGCTTTAGGAGGCTTTGATAAGCTCATGGAAACGCTTAAAAAACGTCTAGAGGAGCAAAAGGGTCGTCATCAGGGCGGCAACAAATGGGTCGGCACGGCGGGTACTTCGCCCTTTGGGGCCTATGGCTACAATCCCGAAGGGGTGCGCATCGGCCAGGACAAATCGCGCCATCAGCGCGCAACCAAGGTCTGGGACAAACGCGAGTTTAAGAACCTCGATGATACGGTCGAGTTGGGCACACGGAACATCAAGGTGGCGCTCAAGCGGTTGCGCCGTTGGGCGCGCGACGGCGCAAATGATGAGTTGGACCTGAATGGTACCATTCGCGCGACAGCCGAGCACGGCTATCTTGATGTCAAAACCCGCCCCGAGAGGCGCAATGCCGTCAAGGTTTTGCTATTTTTCGACATTGGCGGCAGCATGGACCCCCATGTAAAAATCGTAGAAGAGCTTTTTTCGGCTGCCAAATCTGAATTCAAGCACCTTGAACACTTCTATTTCCACAACTGCCTGTACGAAGGCGTATGGCGCGACAATCGTCGCCGTTGGGATGCGCAGACCCCAACCCACGAGATTTTACGCACCTACGGTCCTGATTATAAATGTATATTTGTCGGTGACGCCAGCATGTCACCCTATGAAATAGCATATCCTGGCGGTGCGAACGAGCACTGGAATGCAGAAGCAGGTCAAGTGTGGCTGGCGCGCGCCCGAGATCAGTGGAAATCCAACCTCTGGATTAACCCAGTGCCCGAGAAATATTGGGGCTACACGCATTCGATCCAGATGATCCAAGAGGTTTTCGGCGCAGATGCAATGGTCCCCATGACACTCGAGGGATTAAGCCGAGGCATGAAGACGCTAACCCATTAACGGCAAGATCAGGTCTGAGCAGCCTTATGGAGATAATGGTTGTTCACTGCAACGTTTGCGCACAGAGTGCCCATATGTCGTCAGCACCCGTATTCCCAATTGATCCGGCCAGTTTTTATTCCGACCCCTACCCGACACTTGCACAAATGCGCGCAACAGCCCCAGTGTGTTTTGTGCCAGAACTCAGGGCCACTTTGTTCACCCGCCGCGACGACATTTTTGAGCAGGAAAAGCGGATCGATGTCTTTTCCAGTCACCAACCCGACGGGCTTTTGACCAAGGTCATGGGCTCGAACATGATGCGCAAGGATGGTGCCTCCCATATGGCCGAGCGCAAGGCGCTTTTTCCAGCGCTTAGCCCCCGCACGGTGCAAAACGTACTGGCCCCGCAATTTCACGAGATCGTGCAAGGTCATATCGACAAGATCAAGCCGCTGGGTCATTGCGATCTCGTGACTCAGTTTGCCATGCCTGTTTCTGCCGATGCGTTGCGCATTATGACAGGTCTGACGAATATGGCCGCCGCCGAAATGGATGTCGCAAGCCAGGCTATGTTGAACGCAGCCGCCAATTATCTGGCCGACCCAAAGATTGATGCGCACGGCCATGCAGCTGCCGCGCAAGTCCTCAGGTTAATACAGGACCGCCTGCCAATTTTACGGGCGGCCCCCGATCTATCGATCATTTCGGTGCTTGATCAGGCGGGCCTGTCTGTAGACGAAATAGCAGGCAACGTGCGCGTGATCATCGGCGGTGGGCAGAATGAACCGCGCGATGCGATTGCTGGTACAGCCTGGGCCCTGCTCGCACATCCCAATCAATATACAAGGATCACTGAAGGCACCTGTGATTGGTCCGCAGCGTTCAATGAATATACAAGGCTCGTGGCACCCATTGGCATGTCCCCACGGCGGGTTGCGAGGTCTGAACACCTCTGTGAAGTCACCTTTGAGCCAGACGATTTAATCTTTTTCATGTTCGGATCCGCCTGTCGGGATGAGGCGTATTTCGAAGATCCCAACCGCTTTGACATCACTCGTGACACCGGCCCGGCCATTCCCTTTGGCGCAGGTCCGCATTTTTGTGCAGGCGCGGCCGCCTCACGGAGCCTGATCGCCGATCATGCGCTGCCGATGCTTTTTGATCAATTACCGGGCCTTTCACTTGCGGGTAACGTGCCGTTCTCGGGATGGGCATTTCGCGGCCCGACCCGTGTGCCTGTCTCATGGGAGACATAAGCTGTCAGCTTTTCATCACTTCTGTACAAGGTCCAGCTTGCCGATGGCCCTTTTTAACCCCATATCAGCGCAATGATTAAAGCGACCCCAATTTTACTGGCCCTGATTTACGGGCTTGTCATGTACCGATTTTCCGTTTGGCGCACCTCTCGCGAGCTGGACGCGCAATCAACCGAACTCGCGGATCCGATGTTGCGTCAGATGTGCAACCAGCTTGCAGGCGCGCTGGAAATCGAAAATATCAAGGTCCACATTTACGAAATTGAGCCGGTCAACGGCCTCGCCGCCCCTGATGGCCGCATTTTTATCACGCGGGGATTCTACGACAAGTTCCGCCAAGGTGCAGTATCAGCATCCGAAATGGCAACTGTGATTGCGCATGAACTGGGCCACGTTGCTCTTGGTCACAGCCGTCGGCGGATGATCGACTTTTCGGGCCAAAATGCACTTCGCACCGCCTTGGCAATGATATTGTCCCGATTTCTTCCCGGTGTCGGCGTCTGGATCGCAAACGGTTTGACCACTCTGCTGGCCGCGCGCCTATCCCGCAAAGACGAATATGAAGCAGATGCCTATGCCGCAGCACTGTTGACCAAGGCCGGGATCGGAATTGAGCCGCAGATCTCATTATTCCACAAGCTCGAGGCTCTCACGCAGTCGAATGCTGGCCGAGCGCCCGCTTGGTTGCTCAGCCATCCTAAAACAGTCGAACGCGTCAAAGCACTGGAGGCCTTACAGGCAAAGTGGCGTATTCAAGGCTAGACCCCAGCCCGCTCGATCGTTTTGCCAAATCGTGGCAACCGCGCTTTTTTCATCAAGGCACGCATTGTCCAATCATCGCCGGACAGACGCCTAGCCTCGGCCAACACAGACTGGGCTACCGGGATAACACGCTCTGGCTGAGCTTCGGCGCAGCCTTGCAAATAACCATCGGGATCAACGCGCACCAATCCCTCTTCGGTCAGGATGTTGCGGGGAAAATCCTTGGCATTGACGGTCATGATCGCGTCTGAAGATCCCGCAATGGCCGCTGCCAGCACATGCAAATCTCCGGGGTCAGGCAACCAAAGACGCGCCTCCAACGCGACTGGATAGCGGATTTCTGCGTTTGGCCAGCCAGCGTTTAATATTGCAATTTCTCCCCGCGCATGCGTTTCAGCTTCAGGTCCCAGCTTTGCAGCGGCGCGCGCCCATTCTTCAAGGATGCGAGGAGACCATTGAGGCGTAAATAGCCCGGCACGGGCCACACCCAAAACGACTTCGCGCATCACCGTTGGGTAAAGCACATTGGCGTCGATCATGACCCTCACAGTCGGAAGAACAACGTTTTCAGATAGCCGCTTTCGGCCAACTGCGGAAGCAGCGGGTGATCGGCCCCGGCAAATCCCGTGTGGATTAACGCTTGTTGCCGCCCTGCCCGTCCAATCCCACGCACACAGGCAGTGCGAAATTTCGCCAGATCCGCCGCATGTGAACAGCTGCACAAGCCCAGAATGCCGCCTTCGGCCACCAGCGGTGCGGCCAGTCTCGCGATCCGCTCATAGGCGCGTAACCCGGCATCCAGCGCCGAGCGCGCCGGCGCAAAAGCCGGAGGATCACAGACCACAAGGTCGAATTTATCGCCAGAATCGTTCAAAGCCTGCAAAACAGAAAACGCATCCCCGTGCCGCGCTTCGAACTGTTGCTCGGCGCCCATAGCGACCGCCCCCTGCCGCGCAAGCGCCAGCGCAGGCTCAGATCCATCCACACAAAGTGTCGATACAGCACCACCCGCAAGGGCTGCCAAACCAAATCCACCCACATGCGAGAAAACATCCAAAACGCGCGCGCCACCGGCCACCGATTTGGCAAAAGCATGGTTGGGGCGTTGGTCATAAAACAGGCCCGTTTTCTGCCCCTCCAAAACGTCAGCCATGTAAGTGGCCCCGTTCATCGACACAGCGATCGGTTCATCAATTTCTGTCCCAATCAGTGTGGCACTGACATCGTCCAGCCCTTCCAGCGATCGCGCACGACCACCCGAATTCTTAAGCACACGGGTCGCGCCTGTAACTTCGGCGGCAGCAGACGCCAACATGTTGATCAGCCCATCAGCCCAGGCCGCATTAGGTTGAATCACCAAAGTGTCACCGAAGCGGTCAATCACCACCCCCGGTAATCCATCAGCCTCGGCATGGATCAATCGGTAGAACGGCGCATCAAACAGACGGTCCCGCAGGGCCAAAGCACGGCGCAATCGTGAGACAAACCAAGTGTGATCCACTTCGGCCTCGATATTCGCATCAAGCATCCGAACAAAAATCTTGGACGCTGGATTTACCGCGGCCAAACCCAAAGGATTGCGATTTTCATCTTCCAGCACGACCAGCGTACCAGCCACTAGCGCCTTAGTTCGGCGATCTGTGACGATCTCGTTGGCATAGGCCCAAGGAAATCCATGGCGAATCCGGCGTGCATCAGTTTTTGGGCGCATACGCACATGAGGGCGGGTCGTCGAAGACGAGAGTGAGGGAGTTGTCATAGGGCCTTGCTGTAGATTGTTCGCGCGCTTAGTGAAAGATCAGAATTGGGACACTGTCCCGCCGGTTCTTAACATGGGATACCCCCGGAACCATCGGCCCTAGTCGTTCAGCGACGGAACAGTTCTGGAAACAGGTCGACAAACCGCATCTTTGCAGCCAAGCAAATATCGCTCGTAAACTAGGCGGATATCGGTGCCGATAACCCAATTTGGGAGATTTCCCAAGTGCATTGGCCTGTCAGTTTGGCCGGTTACGCGATCGCCATCCACCGCGTCTGCGCGGCTTTGTCAGAGTTGTCTGCCCTTCCTGTAACACCTGTGTCATCGGGTGATCAGGGTGCCCATAGCAGTAGTGTTCCAGCAAATGGGTCAGCGTTTCAACTGCGTCCCGACCGTCCGCAAGACTAAGCGCCCAATCAAGAAAGATTGTGCGGCATTCCGGTTTTGTGATGCCCTCGATGCGGTATGCCTCAAAAATAAGGCCTTTGGGATCGTTTTGATCGCCCTTTTTCTTCATGAATTATTGCCTCTTGTTGGCTGACCTATGGCGCATGCGATAATTTTGGCGGCGCGCGCGCAAAGCACTGTCAATTGTTCTTGTGCATCCTGAATGGTTTGGGTGCCCACTGCGCGCATCAGGATCGCTTGCCCCCCCGCACCTACATCTTGCGCCGTGATTTCCCCTGTACTTAACAACCTTGTCGCCATCTGAACACGCCACAGCGTGGCATAGAAATGGATAAGCGCTGCTGCGTCTGATGCGCCGAACAGACCTGCGGCAACTGCGCATTCAAGCCCAGTCTTCACGTCCCGCTTCGGCGAACCACACAGCACCAGACCCGCTTGCGACAGCAGTTCGATATCCTGCATTCGGCCGGGTCCCATCTTAGCATCCCAAACACCAGACGGAGACTTGGCAACAGCAATCCTGTCGCGCATATCACGCAAGTCCGAGCAGACGGAAGCGACGTTTCGGGGGCGCGCAATAATGCTTTGTCGCAAGTTTTCTATGTCCTGCATCAGGTTCGGCGGGCCCGCGATACAGGTGGCGCGACTCAGGGCCAGATGTTCCCAAAGCCACGCGTCTTTTTCATGATAGCTCTGGAAAGACGCCCAACTGGTCGCCACTGGCCCTTGGCTACCCGACGGGCGCAGGCGCATATCTGCCTCGTAAAGCCGACCCTGTGCGGTTTGCGTTGTGACAGCGGTGATCATCGCCTGCGTCAGGCGCGCATAATAGGGACGTGTGAGCAAGCTGCGTGGGCCGTCAGATTGTTCGACATTTTGAGGGTCGTAGATCACAATGAGATCAAGGTCGGATTGCGGCGTCAACAGGCCTGCCCCCAAACTGCCCATGCCCAGTATCACAGCACCTTTACCCGGCGGCGGCCCATACCGACGGGCAAAATTCGCCTGAACTTCTGGCCAGAGCGCAGACAACGCGGCCCGCGCTAGATCGGCATATTGTACTCCGGCCTCAAGTGCATCGGTCAGACCGCGCAAGTGATGCACGCCGATCCGGAAATGCCACTCTTTGACCCAAATTCGGATGACATCAAGCTTGGCCTCGTAATCGTCTTCGGCAGCAAGGCGCGCAGCAGCATCGGTTTGCAAACCCGTTTTCCCTGGCCAACTGGCAAAAAAGCTGCCTCCGATAACAGCATCCAGAACGCCCGCATTGCGTGACAGGTAATGCGCCAATGCCGGCGACGTTCCAACGATATCAATCAGCAGGTCGACAAGGGACGGGTTTGCCTCGAACAAAGAAAAAAGCTGCACACCGGCAGGTAGGCCAGACAGAAACCCGTCAAAGGCGGCAATCGCCTCAGTAGGTTTGGCCGTATCAGACAAACGCGCAATAAGAATCGGTTCGATCCGTTCAAAAAGTGCGGCAGCGCGCGAGCTGCGCAAGGCGGGATAACTGCGCCAGCGGGCCTGCATGGCCGGGTCAATGCCCAGAAATTTGGGCACAGCTGTGGTTGGGTTTGGGGCAAAAAACCCTTCGGTTTCGCCATGCACCTCGGCCAGCCGCGACCTGAGTTTATCCTCAAGCGTCGTGCGGTCCAAATCCATCATCGCCGCAAGCCGATCAAAGCCTTCGTCTGATCTGGGCAAGCTGTGGGTCTGAGCATCCCCCACCATTTGCACCCGGTGTTCTACCGTGCGGGCAAATCGGTAGTGATCGGTAAGGCGCGCTGACAGATCATGCGGAAGCCACTTTTTTTCGGCAAGCTGCTTAAGACCACTAACTGTGCCCCGCGCCCGAAGATCGGGATCACGTCCACCGGCGATCAATTGCCGGGTCTGGGTGAAAAACTCGATCTCTCGAATCCCACCACGACCCAGTTTCATATTATGGCCAGGCAAAGTGATTGGTCCGCCAGTGCCTTTATGTGCACGAATAGCCAACCGCATGTCATGAGCGTCTTGAACGGCCGCGAAATCGAGGTGACGGCGCCATACAAAAGGGCTTAGGATATCAAGAAACGCATCGCCCGCCGCGATGTCGCCCGCGCAAGAGCGCGCTTTAATAAAAGCAGCGCGTTCCCACGTCCTGCCCAGACTTTCATAGTAACGTTCGGCCGCGCCCACCGACAGCACCACCGGGTTAACTGCAGGATCGGGTCGCAGGCGCAAATCTGTACGAAAGACATAGCCGTCTTCGGTCAGATCGCTAAGCGTGGCGCACATATCCTGCACTGCCTTGACACAAGCACGCCGCACCTGAGGGAAATCATCCGGCGCGTGCCGCGTCTCGTCAAAAAGGCAAATAAGATCGATGTCAGATGAATAATTCAACTCATCCGCGCCCATCTTTCCCATCGCCAACACGAACAATCCAACGTCAGTCAAGGGCAGATTGCCGCGCTTTGCTTGTACAGCAAGCGCCGCCGACAAGGCCGCGTTGCAAGCCATGTCCGCCAGCCTTGTGAGCGCTGTGGTCACCTGCTCAAGGCTCCATGCTCCGGCAAGATCAGCCAGCCCCGCCAGCAGCGCAACCCGCCGTTTAGCGCGTCGCAACCGCGGCTTAAGGTCGGGCACGTCTGGATCTGGTGGCACTATGAGCGCCAACAAGGCATCATCCGGCGCCTCTAACGCCTGTGGCAGCCACTGCGCTTCTTTATGTATCAGACCGGCCAAATATGGGCTGCACCCTGCAGCGCCCTGGATAAGCACGCGCAGGTCCCCGGTCACCTCGGGCACCGCACGCGCAGCATCTGAGCCGCGTTCGCTGTCAAAGGGGCGCGGAACCCGGATCATATTGGCGACAATGCTCATAGAGTTCACTTTCAAAGAAACAGCCACCCTTCGTCAATGGGTCACACATGCGCCAAACATCACAACACTCTGCCCTTAAAGCCACTTGATCAGCATTTAGCATATGCACAATGACAATTTATGTAAAAAAGATTCACATAGCCCTTGAATTTGCGCGACTGAAGGCAAATATTCCATGATGTTAATGGCATTCACATTAAAATTTATCATCCACTGAGCGTATCCAGCTTGCATAACGAAGAGGTAAAAATGACAACCATGACGACAACCGCCACTTCACAGAAAAGTGCTGAGAATTGGTTTTTCAAATTAGAACAATGGCTCGACGACAGAGGCAAAGGTGCCTGGATAGCGGTCATGGTCCTTGGGTTTATCTTTTTTTGGCCTTTCGGCCTTGCCCTGCTGTTCTATATCATTTGGAGCAAACGCATGTTTTCAAAATCCTGCACGTCACACCCAATGCGGCATCACATGTCCGCAATGCGGCCCACCGGCAACACCGCTTTTGACAGCTACAAAGCAGATACTTTGAGCCGTTTGGAAGAAGAACAAAACAAATTCGAATCCTTCCTTGAACGGCTGCGCGACGCCAAGGACAAAGCCGAGTTCGATCAGTTCATGAACGAACGGGCAGACGCAGCCAAAACCCAGGACTAAGCACCCTGTTGTTGCCCCGG
>JAQWVA010000032.1:0-89161 GCA_029250205.1 Tateyamaria sp. | reverse complement strand
TCTGGACTTACAACAACGAGCGACCCAACATGGCCATCGGCGGCATTACACCCGCAATGAAACTGAAAACAGCCGCGTGAATTCTACAACTGACCCCCATTAAAAATGGGGGGATTACCCAACAAAGCCATGTAAAAGGCAGATCGGCGAGGATCTATCTGATCATCCGCGATGGAACAGCTACTGGTTCACAGTTGATGTGTTAAAGAAACCAGACTGAGTAATGCATATGGAATTATTATTGGTCGCAACTTGATAGACATACGCAGTGTTGTTTTTCCCGGACTGTGTGATTTCAGTGGAATTCTCTTTGCCAACCTGCGTTACGGAAACTACAAGATCGCTTCCGAAATTCTGGTAAACGGTTGCTGTAACTCCTAAACCACCGCTTAATGCTGTTTGACTAATATCAACTTGATTGTTGGTCCCTAATGTCTGCTCCACACGAGCATCGGCGTTGTGGCCGCTTTGGAAAATTGTGCTTGTGGTATTATAACCGGACTGTTCCACACTAGCGAAACCAAAATAGCCGTTCTGAGTAATAGTGCTTAGTGTATCTATTCCCGTTGCCAGCGTGGTAGCACGTGCAGTGTTTTGCCAAACCCCAGCGGGGCGATTTGCAATCTGGTCAATAGTGCTGACCCCACGCGTTCCTTCCTGCAACACAATTGCATTTTGGTAACCATCTTCTTGATTGATAATGCTGACATTTTCTAATCCGGATTGTGTCGACTTTGCTGTCGCACTTCTCCCACCAAACTGGGTGATTTCACTCTTGCCACCCGTACCGCTCTGAGAAACGGTCGCATTCCCATCATAAACGCCCCCGTCAGCGTTGTCATACTGAGATGGGTCAAAATATGCCGCTTCGACCATCGAAGAACTTTGAATATTAATGATCAGGATGCCAAATAGTGCGAAACCACGCAGAACACCAATGCTCGCTATCCGATTTTGAACACTAACTAGTGCTGCGAACTTTGTCACTTGCCGCTTCCTGCTTTATTTCTGAAGCATAGCGTGGGCTTTTATCACTTTAAAGCTAGCATTGAGGGTAGTAATTAGCACTTATGGGTATAGCGTAGTCTCAACCGACACTCCCCAAGTAGAACGCCGTCTCTCTGTCATATTGACGCCCAATTGCGCACTGATCAAGCCTTATGGGCGCATGGTGCCTGTGTCTGGGTATCAGGCGCTCGAGTTGTGCGTGATTTCTGGTTTCATCGGCGGGGACTGCAGGGCTACAGTTGGGCCATTGCCACATATATCCTTGGGGCTGGAAACATACCTCATCCATTACCACAAGTCTTTCTGAGGGTGCTTGCCTTTCCGCTCAACCTAAGGCAGGTGGACTGGTAACGACGGAGGGGCCCATGAAAACGCGGTTAGATACTAAATTCCAAGAGCTGAACGCTGCAGGTCGTAAAGCATTCGTGTCCTATATCATGGCAGGCGATCCCGACTTTGACCGCTCTCTCGAAATCGTGCGCGGCCTGCCCGCCGCCGGCGTGGACGTCATTGAGTTGGGGTTGCCCTTTACTGACCCGATGGCCGATGGCCAAACAATCCAGCTTGCCGGTCAACGCGCACTGGAAAGCGGCATGACCCTCAACAAGACACTAGATCTGGCTCGGGCCTTTCGCAAAGACGATAACACCACACCAATTGTGTTGATGGGATATTACAACCCAATCTATTCGCACGGTGTCGACCAGTTTCTTGCCGATGCAAAAGCGGCCGGCATTGATGGGTTGATCGTGGTCGACTTGCCTCCAGAAGAAGATGTTGAACTGTGCATCCCCGCGCAAGCGGCCGGGCTGAATTTCATTCGCTTGGCCACGCCTACAACAGATGACAAGCGCCTGCCCCGCGTGCTGCAGAACACATCTGGCTTTGTGTACTATGTCTCGATCACCGGCATCACCGGGGCCGCCGAAGCTGACACAGCGGACGTGGCACCAGAGGTAGCCCGCATCAAGGCGTCGACCAACTTGCCGGTTATTGTGGGTTTTGGCATCAACACACCCGAAAAGTCACGCGCCATCGCAAGCGTCGCCGACGGCGCCGTGGTTGGATCTGCGATTATATCGCGCATTGCAGCAGGCGACAGCGTACCTGACATCCTCAGCTTTGTGAAATCCCTCGCCGATGGTGCGCACGCAGCCTAACCCACCATTAAAAAACCTAAATGACCTAACGCTGTCTAAAATATAATATTTCAATGCGTTAGGTGATGTTTGATGTGTCAGACATTACGTCAAACGCTGCTACGCTTGGACTGCACCCAGTCGATGGCAGCCATAACTGCCGCATCAATGCTAAGGTCGGACGTGTCCAGGATCATAGCGGTATCGCTTGGCCTTAGCGGTGCTGTGGCCCGTTCAGAATCGCGCATATCCCGGGCGCGCACATCGGCCAGAACCTGCGCATATTCCGCCGCTTGGCCGCGTTCAAGCATCTCAGCATGGCGGCGTTTGGCGCGCACCTCGGGGCTGGCTGTCACGAACAGCTGTGCTTCGGCCTGCGGCACGATCACAGTGCCGATATCGCGCCCATCCAACACTGCGCCCCCTGCCCTACGGGCAAAGGCCCGCTGAAAATCCAGCAAAGCGGCGCGCACTTCGGGGATCACTGCGACCTTACTGGCCGCCTCGGCCACCTCTGCCGTGCGCAGGCTTGGATCTTCGAGGCCGGCACGGTCAAGATTAAGGGCCGCAGTGATCGGTGCGACCCCGCGCAAGACTTGAGCGCCCACGGCGCGGTACAAAAGGCCAGTGTCCAAATGTGCCAGGTCGAAATGTGCTGCCACAGCACGCGACACAGTGCCCTTACCGGCAGCTGCAGGCCCATCTATGGCAACTGTAAATGGCTTTATCATGCGCCCCTCATTGAATGACCATACGCCAGCCGCCAGCACAAGGACGCAGCGGCCAGCAAAGCTGCACTTTCAAAACACTCTGGCACAGCGCGATCAGTGCCTGTCCATACAAACGCCCATATCGGCGCAACACCGGCGGTCAAATTGACACTGGCAATATATCAACCCCGGCTTAGGCATGAGCCTAGCCGAGCCATCAGCGGTTCAAATATCGGAAAGGATGTCGCAATCGGGCCACCATCATCAACAGACATCGCCGCATTGGTAGCCATCCCCATGATCAGGAACGACATTGCAATACGGTGGTCAAGATGGCTGGCACAGGTGACGCCTCCCGGAACATTGCCGTGGCCTAATCCGGTTACAGTCCACCAATCGAGCCCATCCTCGACGGTAACGCCTGCCGCACGCAGGCCTGTAGCCATCGCATCGATGCGGTCACTTTCCTTGACGCGTAATTCCTTGACCCCCGGCATGTGTGTTTTGCCATTAGCGAAACAAGCGACCACTGACAAAACAGGATATTCGTCGATCATGCTCGCGGCACGCTCGGCAGGGACTTCGATACCTTTTAGATTGGGTGAGAACCGCGCTCGCAGATCGGCGACCGGTTCGCCACCTTCGATGCGCTCGTTTTCATATGTCAGATCCGCACCCATGTCGCGCAACGTCTGGAACAGGCCCGCGCGCGTCGGGTTCAGCCCGATCGTTGGCACCAGTATATCCGAGCCCGGAACAATGAGTGCCGCGCAGACTGGGAAAGCTGCCGAGGACGGATCGCGCGGCACGTCTATATGCTGCGGTGTCAGCTCTGGCTGACCTTTCAGGGTTATGACCCGGCCCTCGTCCGTCACTTCGGTGCGGATGTCAGCGCCAAAGCCGGCAAGCATTCGCTCTGTGTGATCGCGCGTCGCCTCTGTTTCGATCACCACAGTCTCGCCGGGTGCATTGAGCCCTGCAAAAAGTACCGCCGATTTCACCTGCGCCGACGGCACCGGCACGGTGTATCGCACCGGCACCGGATCAGCAGCGCCCACCAACGTCATGGGCAACCGCCCGCCCGTGCGGCCCACGGCCTGCGTGCCAAACGCGGTCAATGGGTCAGTGACCCGCGCCATGGGGCGTTTGTTCAGGCTCGCGTCGCCGGTAAAGGTCGCTGTGATTGGTGATGTCGCCATAACGCCCATGATCAACCGCACGCCAGTTCCAGAGTTGCCGCAGTCGATAACCTGATCTGGCTCGGCAAACCCGCCCACACCGACACCCTGCACCGACCATTTACCGCCCCCGTGATCCGTGACCTCTGCGCCAAAGGCGCGCATCGCCTTGGCAGTGTCCAGAACATCCTGCCCCTCAAGTAATCCCGTGATCGTTGTCTCGCCCACACAAAGCGCGCCGAGGATCAGCGAGCGATGCGAGATCGACTTGTCGCCCGGGACATGCGCGGTGCCAGAAAGCGGCCCGCAGGCCTCTGAAGTCATTGGGATCGGTGCGCCGTGGCTGGACATGAAAAAGCTCTCGGGTTGGGGTGGCTTTGCGTTGCCGCACACCTAACCGTTGTGATTGGGGCAGTCCAGACCAAGCAACACAGCTCGACGCACGCCACCGATGCTTTCCGCAGCTAGCCCAAGCGCCGGAAGGTCAGGTAATGCGGCACGCGTCCCTCGCGCAGCGCCTTTTGTTCATAGCGCGTCGACAGCCAGTCATCCCACGGCTCGCGCCAGTCTGCCGGACGCTTGGCAAGCCACTCAAATCCTTGGCCTGGGACCTCTTCGAGTGTCTGGCGCACATAATCGGGAATGTCTGTTGCCACACGCAGCATCGCACCGGGCTGCAGGACACGCGCCAAGGGGCCGAGATGTTCCGGTGTCACGAAACGACGCCTGTGATGGCGTGCCTTGGGCCATGGATCAGGGTAAAGCAGGAATGCGCGCGCGATGCTGGCCGGGGGCAATACATCCATCAGATCACGCGCATCGCCGGGGTGCACTGCAAGATTGCTGACGCCGGCGCGACGAATTTTTCCCAACAGCATGGCCACACCGTTGATATAAGGCTCAGCTCCGATAATTCCGATATCTGAGTTCGCACGCGCCTGATGCACCAGATGTTCGCCGCCACCAAATCCGATTTCCAGCCAGACCGGCCGCCCGCCGAACACAGCGTTAAGATCAAGCGGAACACGGTCGGGGTTGCTTTGCCAAGACACAGAGCCGGGCGACAACGCCGCCAGATCCTCTTCCAGATAGCGTTTCTGACTGTCCTTCAGGGCTTTGCCCTTGAGACGTCCATAAAAATTACGATGAGGGCGCAGTGACATGGCGCGCGATGTACCGCGAAGGGGTTCTGGGCGCAATGCAATGCGATACCGCTCTGCACACGTTCAATATTGCACATTTTGGAAACTTGTTTTGGCATTTGCCTTGAAAGCTCGCTATTGGTAAGCAAAACTTACCAAAACGAGTGCTGCGCCATGACAGTTATCACCTGCATCGAAGATCTGAAACGCATCTATGAGCGCCGCGTGCCACGTATGTTCTATGACTATTGCGAATCAGGCAGTTGAACCGAGCAAACCTTTCGCGACAATTCATCGGATTTTGACGATATCCGCCTGCGTCAGCGCGTGGCAGTCGATATGACCGGGCGCAGCACGAAATCTCAGATGATCGGACAGGATGTGGCCATGCCAGTGGCCCTTGCGCCCGTTGGCCTAACCGGCATGCAGCACGCCGATGGCGAGATGAAAGCCGCGCGCGCCGCTGAGCTTTTTGGCGTGCCCTTCACTCTGTCGACCATGTCCATAAACTCGATCGAGGATGTAGCAGAGCACACGAACGCGCCGTTTTGGTTTCAGCTTTACACCATGAAAGACGAAGATTTTGTAAGCCGCCTGATCCAAAGGGCCAAAGACGCCAAATGTTCAGCGCTTGTCATCACGCTTGATCTACAAATCCTCGGTCAACGCCACAAAGACCTCAAGAATGGTCTTTCCGCCCCCCCCAAGATGACCCCCAAGACGATTGCCAACCTTGCCACCAAATGGGGCTGGGGGATCGAAATGTTGACAGCCAAACGCCGCGAATTTGGCAATATCGTTGGACATGTGAAAGGCGTCTCTGACATGTCGCGTTTGGGGGCATGGACCAATGAACAATTTGACCCGTCGTTGGACTGGAACAAGGTCGCCAAACTGAAAGAACAATGGGGCGGCAAAGTGATCCTCAAGGGAATCCTGGATGCCGAAGACGCAAAAATGGCGCTCAAGGTCGGGGCGGACGCGATCATCGTCTCAAACCACGGTGGGCGGCAGCTTGATGGGGCACTCAGCTCGATCAAGGTTTTACCCAGCATACTTGACGCGGTCGGCGATCAGATCGAAGTGCACCTAGATGGTGGTATCCGTTCCGGCCAAGACGTGCTGAAGGCGTTGGCCATGGGGGCCACAGGCACATATATCGGCCGTGCCTTCATCTACGGGTTGGGCGCAATGGGGCAAAAAGGCGTGACCCACGCGCTGAACGTGATCCAGAGAGAGCTTGACCTTACGATGGCGCTGTGCGGCGAAAGATCGGTGCACGAACTGAATCGAGGCAACCTTTTAATTCCGCAGGGTTTTGAAGGCGTCTGGCAAGACTAACAGTTTTATTTTGACGATATGCTCAAGATTAATCGGTCCTGATCCTAAACGGCAGTGATAAAACACGCCAATAAACCTATTGGCATGTGAATGTGGCCCCCTGCACGCGCTGTCATCTCTTTGCCTGACGGACTTGCGCCGCCAAAAGTGGTAGTACAACCGTTATTACAACAGCCAACACTGCAGAAATGACGTAAAACGACACACGCAGACCATAGAATTCAGCCACAAACCCCATCATCGGTGGACCGGCAAAGAATGCCGCATACCCCAACGCAGCCGCCCGGCTGATCGCTTTTAGGCGCACAGCAGGCGGCACCGTGCTGCCAACCAATGCCAGTGCCAGCGGCGCCACGACAGAAACCCCAAAACCCGCTACTCCAAATCCAAGATAGGCGACCGCAAGTGACGGCGCGGCCCCCGCCAGCGCCGTCCCAAACGCGGCAAGCGCCATCGCCAGCCCGATCAGCATAAGCGGGCGCATTCGGTTCGCCAGAAAATGCCCAAAAAGCCGCCCAAATCCCATCGTCAGCCCCAAAATCGCCGGGCCAAATGCCCCCTCCGCAGCACCTCCGCCCAATGTCCGCTCAAGATGCAGCGCGGACCAGCCTTCGGTGCTGGCCTCACCCAAAAATGCCACGAACACAATGATGCCCGCGAGCCAAACCAACATATGCGGCATCGACGTAGGCACCGATTGCGCCTGCGCCCTGCTGCGATCGGGCGTCCGCATCACAAAACAAAGCAGCGCCACGGCGACAGCCAACACCGTAAAAACAGCCATCGGGCTCCAGCCCGCATCACGCGCGCCCCCAACCAGCAGCGCTGAAAACGCGTAGGCAAATGAAAATGCAGCATGATTCAGGTTCATCAGGCTGCGCTGTGTGTCGGCCTCTAGCTCTGAAATCTCGGCGTTTGCCAATACATCAGCCACGCCCGACCCCATCGCCGCCAATGCCATTGCAAGGCCAAAGCCCAGAGCGCCGCCCGCGAAGCCCGAAAACAGAAAGCCCACCGCCATGCCCAGTGCCCCCACAACCAACGCTGCCCGGCCTGCAAACCGATGCGCAAGGGGCGCGAGCCACATTGCCATGACTGCGCCGATCGCTGCTAGCAACATGACCGTGCCAAACATCGCATCAGACGCGTCGATCTGCGCCTTAAGCACCGGCACCTGCGCCGCATAAGCCGCCCAGCCAAAACCGATGGCAACAAAGCACGCCATGGGCCGATAAGATGTGACAAGATCGCGCAAAATGGACATGATCAAGCGGTCGCACGCACGCCGCGCCCCGTCCAGCGCAAAGAACGGCGATTTGAGACTTTTCAAGCCGACCAATCCAGTCTATAGCGCAGCCTTCACGCGGGGTGACAGCCTTGGAGGCACCCTGCCCTAACATTTGGAGAATGACTATGGCTGGAGGGATTCCTGATCTCGAAGCCCTGGAACGGACGGGGACAGGCAAGGGCGCCGCTCGTCAGGCACGCCGTGCCGGTATGGTTCCGGGAATTGTATTTGGTGGCGACACAGATCCGACACCGATCAATCTGCCCTTTAACAAACTATTCAAAATGCTGAAGGCTGGCCGGTTCAAATCGACGCTCTTCAACATGAAGATCGAAGGCCACGATGATGTGCGCGTGATCTGCCGCGACGTGCAGCGTGATGTTGTCAAAGATCTGCCGACGCATGTGGATTTCATGCGCCTCAAGCGGACCACAAAGATCGACCTGTTCATCGCGGTCGAAGTGACGGGCGAAGACGTGTCGCCCGGCCTGAAAAAGGGTGGCGTACTGACCCTGATCCGCCCCGAGGTGGAATTGATCGTGACAGCTGGCGACATCCCTGATCACATCACTATCGACGTATCGGATGTGGAAATTGGCGACAGCGTGACGATCTCATCCGTGAACCTGCCGACCGGCGCCAAAGCAACAATCGACCGCGACTTTGTTATTGCGACGATCTCTGCGCCTTCGGGACTGAAATCAGCGGGTAGCGACGATGATGACGCAGCCGAAGACACGGCTGCTGACGCGGAAGGCGGCGAAGAGTAATCTTTGCCCCAAGCTTAAAGATTAAGGCCGTCCTCCGGGGCGGCCTTTTTTGTTCTACTGTGCGAGGTGCGTAAATGACAAAAAGGCCCACGCAGTGTTCCGCAGCAGTTCGCACATGGAGATCAGCTAATATTCCACGCACGCACCTATACCTGCGTTACCGCCCTAATACTGGACCGATCTGCACACCGCCCCTATGTTGCGACAAATACGAAAAGGCACCGCTATGAAACTCATTGTTGGCCTGGGAAATCCCGGCCCAAAATATGCCCGCAACCGGCACAATATCGGCTTCATGGCGGTGGATCGCATCGCTGGGGATCATGACTTTGCGGCGTGGAAATCCAAACATCAGGGCGTGATCAGCGAGGGTCGTTTGGGACCAGAGCGCGTGGTGCTGCTCAAGCCTGAAACCTTTATGAACAAGTCCGGCGACAGTGTGGGTGCCGCGATGCGGTTCTACAAGATCGAACCTACGGATATTATTGTTTTACATGATGAAATCGATCTTGCTCCGGCCAAGGTCAAATGGAAAATCGGGGGCGGCCATGCCGGCCACAATGGCCTGCGTTCAGTTCACGCGCACATCGGTACAGACTATGCGCGCGTCCGTTTTGGCGTGGGCCATCCCGGCCATAAGGATGCTGTCCCGGGCTATGTGCTGCGCGACTTTCCAAAGGCCGATGAGGGTTGGCTCGACGATGTGATGCGTGGCTGTTCAGATGGGGCGCCCTACCTCGCGCAAGGCGATGGCCCTAAATTCCTGAATGCCGTAGCCATGCGTGTTTCCCCGCCCCGATCAGGGACAGGCGAAAAGGGCAAAGCCAGCCCTAAACAAGAAACCTCGGAACCCGCCGCAACACCCCAGACCGATGAGCGCAGCACCTTGCAAAAGCTGTTGGACCGGTTTTCGTGAGGCTTGTTCATGCCTTCCGCGATCAGTCAAAAAGCTGCGTACGCATGGGATCGCCCTTTATGGGCCGGTTGCTGAACCTGCTTGCGGACGACTGGAATTTTGAAAGTCCTCTGGGTCAGGAGATGGCTGAATATCAAGAAGATATTGGGCCTGCGGGGCACTCTCTGCCGCTTCGGATTGCGGGCGGCTTGCATGCTTTGGTCTTGCGGGGTGATGCGCCAATTCTTGCCGCAGCCTATCCCCCAACACCGTGCCGGACGACGTGTTGCGAGCGGCTTTATTGGCCACGCTGAAAACACATCAGGATTTCTTGCTGGATTGGACGCGCCTGCCGCCCCAGACAAACGAAGTCCGGCGCAGTGCCGCACTGATCGCCATGGCACACGAGGCACTGCACTATTTCAACCGTCCGATCGTACTGTCCGAGCTTGGTGCAAGCGCAGGACTAAACCTAATGTGGGATCATTTCGCGCTTTCGGTTCAAGGCATTCGAATTGGCCCCGATGATGCCGCACTGTCGCTGTCACCAGAGTGGGAGGGGCCGGTGCCACGCGCGGCACTTCCACAGATTGTGGAAAGGTCGGGTGTTGATCTCAGCCCACTGAACCCAAAAGAGCCTAAAGATCTTTGGCGATTGCTGTCCTATCTGTGGCCAGACCAACCGCACCGGGCCGAACTGACCCGTTCTGCAGCCTCAGTGTTGCATGCCAACGTCGCAAAAGGCGATGCAATCGACTGGTTAGAGCACCGCCTAAACACCGCACCCAAGGACCACATGCACTTGATCCAGCACACCGTTGCATAGCAATATTTTCCCGCTTCAGCCCAAGCGCGCGGCACGGCACTCATCGAAGCTGCGGGGGCACGCGCCAGCCATAATACCCCGATTGTGTGGATGCAGATGGAAACGGACGGGGACCGCAGCGGTGCAATTGGCGCCGCCCTGACGCTGCGCCTGTGGCCGGGTGATTTAACACTCAACCTTGGCCGAGCTGACTTTCATGGACGCTGGATTGATTGGGTTGGACCCACACACTCCCCTGTGGAAAACATTTTGAAAGGCAGAGGATAAATTTTGTATATTATCATATTATGGATATTATCAATATTTTCATTGTTGATATATTTCACTTTAATGATCGTATTTTGTAAGTAAAAAGCGATCTGCGACTGCTTGCCGAAAACTCGTTTTTTCAATGCTGACTAGATCGTCCGCAACTTTTCCAACATCGAGTCGGCGTTTAATCAAGTCGCACTACCGCGCGGTGGCGGGCCGGTCAGCTCGCTGCCAACGGGCACTTCATCAACTATCCCAGAAATCAATGACGATTGGATTAAGACACGATCTGTCACATCAATGCTGGTGCTCAAAGACGGCGAAATCGTGCACGAGTCTTATTGCAAGGACACCAATGCCGAAGATCAGCGGATCAGCTGGTTCATCGCAAAAGCTACCTTTCGGCGCTGTTCCGCAGTCTTGAGGCCGAAGGGCACATACCATCGCTGGAAGACCCAGTGATAAAATACAAAGCGACAATGGCGGGCGGCGCGTACAATAAAGCAACCATCCGCAATGTCTTGCAAGTGTCCAGCGGCATCACATTCAGCGAAGATTATCAGAAAGACAAAAGCGATATAAACAGGATGGGGCGCGTTCATGCTATAGACAAAAAGATGGGCGACTTTGTGGCTGATCTGACAAAGACATTCGCCCCACCCGGCCAAATCTAGCAACATACATCTATCGACACCCACGTTATTGGCAAGGTGGTGCAAAGTGCAACAGACCGCAGCATTCCTAGCTTTATGAACGAAAAACTGTTTTATCCTTTGGGGTTAGAGCATAAGGCTTACTATCAGACAGACGAGGCTGTTGTCGCTTTTGTTTTTGAGCGGATCAAATACCTCAACACGCGACTACAGGCGCTTTGGTCAGGTGATCCTGCAAAATGGAAACCGACAAGGTCGGCAGATTGTTCCTGCCAACTGGATCGCCGCGTCGGCTGCAACCAGCGCACCGACAGACCCAAGGGAAATCGGCTATGGATATCAGTGGTGGCTGTCCATCGGCTCGAGTCTCTGGACAATTTATGACACGTGGCGTTTACGGGCAATATATTTATGTTGATCAAACAGCAGACGTGGTAATCGTCACCACGAGCACAGACAAACTGTTCCTCGAGCCTGGTGCGGACGACGCAAACGTGGACGTGGTCTGCCAAATTATAGCCACAAGCAAGGGGTAATCCAATGCAACCAGATGACAGCATTAATATCCTTGGAACAGAACTGACCCTGTGCGGGATGGATCCGGTTACCGGGTTTTTCCGTGACGGGCACTGCAACACGTGCGCTGCCGATCAAGGCAGCCATACTGTCTGCGCGGTGATGACTGCAGAGTTTCTCGCCTTTTCGAAATATGTCGGCAACGACCTAAGCACACCACGCCCCGAATACGGATTTGCAGGTTTGAACCCGGGCGACAGCTGGTGCCTGTGTGCCGCACGCTTTCTGCAAGCCCACGACGAGGGATGCGCACCTCGTGTGCATCTTGAGGCAACCCACATCCGCGCACTCGACATCGTGCCGCTTAATGTGTTGCAAGAACACGCTGCCTTTTGACTTTAAGAGAAAAAGGCAGACCTTGCGCCTGCCTTTCACGCCTTGGGTAGAGGTGCAGGTTTAGTCTTTGGCGTCCATTTCGACACCAAGAGCCGCTGCAACAGTAAAGATGTCCTTGTCGCCCCGCCCGCACATATTCATGCATATAATGTGGTCGGATGGTAATTCAGGGGCAATTTTCATGACATGAGCCAAAGCATGGCTTGGTTCAAGGGCTGGAATGATGCCTTCTAATGTGCAGCACAACTGGAATGCTTCGAGCGCCTCTGCGTCGGTGATCGAGACATATTGCGCCCGCCCGATATCGTGCAGCCATGCGTGTTCTGGCCCAATCCCCGGATAATCTAGCCCTGCCGAGATCGAGAAACCTTCAAGAATTTGTCCGTCGTCATCCTGCAACAGGTAGGTGCGATTGCCATGAAGAACACCCGGTCGACCACCCGTCAAAGAAGCGCAATGCTCCATCTTGGCGTTGACACCCTTACCCCCCGCTTCAACGCCGATGATGCCGACCTGTGCATCATCAAGAAACGGATAAAACAGTCCCATCGCATTAGAACCACCACCAATGGCAGCAATCAAAGTATCCGGGAAACGCCCCTCAGCTTCGACTATTTGCTCACGCACCTCTTTGCCAATGATGGATTGGAAATCCCGCACCATCGCCGGATAGGGGTGTGGCCCCGCGACCGTTCCTATGCAGTAGAACGTGTCGCGCACATTGGTCACCCAGTCGCGCAAAGCGTCGTTCATCGCATCCTTGAGCGTCCCTCGGCCTGAGGTAACCGGCACCACCTCAGCGCCAAGTAATTTCATCCGAAAAACATTGGGCGCTTGCCGCTCAACATCGTGGGCACCCATGTAAACCACACATTTCAAACCAAATTTTGCGCAAACGGTGGCTGTAGCGACACCATGTTGACCCGCACCAGTTTCCGCGATGATCCGGGTTTTTCCCATACGCCGCGCAAGGATAATCTGACCTAAAACGTTGTTGATCTTGTGCGCGCCTGTGTGATTCAACTCATCGCGTTTCATATAAACTTTGGCGCCGCCAAGATGCTCGGTCAGTCGTTCCGCATGATATAACGGGCTGGGGCGGCCAACATAGTGCTTCCATAAGAAGTCCATCTCGGCCCAAAAACTGTCGTCTGTCTTGGCTTTTTCGTATTCCTCTTCGAGGCTAAGGATCAGCGGCATCAATGTCTCGGATACAAAGCGCCCACCGAATTTGCCAAACCGGCCCTGTTCATTTGGGCCCGTCATGAAAGAGTTGAAAAGATCGTTTGCCATTTGGATTTCTCCTGAATCTCAGACCCCTTGCCTAGCCTGCACGCGCCAAGGGGGCAAGCGCTCAAACGTCACAGCACATGGGCTTAGCGGATACTGCATCACAACATAAAATGTAGGTCATCCTGTATCGAAGATTACAGAGAGAAATTAAACAGTGTCAGCCTAAAGCTTAAGGTAATACGAGATGTTCCGACTATTTTACCTAACGCCCTCGTCAACCTTAATCAGGCTTCGGATAAGGTCCCTGAGTTTCAGCCCCATGCATACCAAAAGTACAAAAACCGTCCGTCAATAAGATCTTTTCGCCGTTTCAATAAAGGCTCGAATAAGTGCAGAATCTTTGACGCCGGGGGCCGTTTCAACACCAGAGCTGACATCAAGCTGCACCGCGCCTGTACGACTAATGGCTGCGCGGGCATTGTCAGGGCGCAGCCCGCCAGCCAACATCCATGGCTGCGACCACGTCCGGTTTGCAATCAGCGTCCAGTCAAAGGCCAGGCCATTCCCACCGGGCAGATCTGCACCTTTGGGTGGCTTTGCATCCACCAGTATCTGATCGGCAACATCAGCATAGCTGTCAATTGCGGCCAGATCACTTTGATCTGCAACGCCAAGCGCCTTCATGACCGGCACTCCAGTGGTCTCTTTGATTTCGAACAACCGCTCTGGTGTTTCTGAGCCATGCAACTGCAAAAGATCAACGGGCGCTGCGGCTAACAGGTCACTCAAAAACACATCAGTGGGATTGACCAACAACGCAACCTTTTGAACAGCATCAGGTACATCCTGCATCAAGGTGGCAGCTTGCGGAACTGACAAGTTGCGAGGCGATTTTTCAAAAAAAACAAAACCAAGATAATCGGCGCCAGCATCAACAGATGCTTCGACATCTTGTAGCGCAACCATTCCACAAATCTTGACTGAAACTTGGGTCATCAAATCTAACTGGCTTCGTCCAACAGAGCCAGGATTTCGTCTTTGCCTTCGTGCTTTTCACCCTTTAGGCGCTTGACCTCGCGTTCAAGGCGCCGCACCTCGCGGGCGTTGCGCGCATTTTCGGACCGTACTGCATGTTCGCGCATCCATTCCCAGATAAACCCAACCAGTAGACCAGTCACGATGCCGCCAAAGATAACAATAAACAAAGGCAAATTTACCTCTGAGGTGACATCAAGAAGTCCAGCAATTCCCGCCGGCAACAAATGCACCGTCACAAAGCCACGATTCGCTAAAGCTATTGCTATGAGCGCCACGGCAAACGTGACAATACAAGCATAGCGGATGTAGCGCATTCAGGCTTTTCCGTTTAAACGATCACGCAGCAACTTGCCCGTCTTGAAGAACGGCACATGCTTTTCTTCGACAGCAACTGTTTCGCCAGTACGCGGGTTGCGTCCAATACGAGCGTCACGCTTTTTCACAGAAAAAGCACCAAAGCCGCGCAATTCGACTCGGTCGCCGCGCGCCATCGAACTTGTTACTTCTTCAAATATCGTGTTCACGATCCGCTCTACATCACGTTGATATAGATGCGGATTTTCGTCGGCAATCTTTTGAATCAACTCAGATCGGATCATGGTAATCTCCTTTCGCGGACGGCGTCGTCGCGCACTTTTTCAAATGGACTATAGGAACAATATCAGCGCTCGTGAATAGGAAGCCTTTGGTATGAGCGGGTTTTTACCTCTTTGATTAGCATCAGCACTAAATTCTGATTATTTTTCGCGTATCAGTAGGCTTACCACGTCCGTTACGCGAAAATAAGCTATTGGCAGCACTCTTGATTCGCAACCATTCTTACCTCTGGGTACAAAAAAAGGGGCCCAAGAAAGGGCCCCTTATCTGCATCGTTTGTATCATGAAATTTCTGGATTATTCGTCGCCCTTGAGAGCTGCGCCCAGAATATCACCAAGAGATGCGCCCGAGTCGGACGAGCCATACTGTTCCACGGCTTCTTTCTCTTCTGCGATCTCACGTGCCTTAATCGAGACACCCAAGCGACGAGTTTTGCTATCGATGTTTGTGATACGCACGTCGACCTTGTCACCGACCGAGAAACGCTCTGGTCGCTGTTCGGCACGGTCACGGCTTAGATCAGAGCGGCGAATGAAGGACTTCATGCCCTCATACTCAACTTCGACGCCACCATCTTCGATTGCTGTGACTTCAACTGTGACGATCGACCCACGCTTCACGCCGCCAACCGCTTCGGCGAATTTGTCACCGCCAACACCTTTGATGGAAAGCGATATGCGCTCTTTCTCGACGTCCACTTCGGAGACAATGGCATGCACCATGTCACCCTTGCGGTAATCTTGAATCGCTTCTTCGCCACGCTGGTCCCAGCTCAGATCAGAGAGGTGAACCATGCCGTCGATGTCGCCTTCAAGTCCAACAAACAGACCAAATTCGGTGATGTTCTTGACTTCGCCTTCGACTTCGGTTCCTTCTGGATGCGTTTCGGCGAACACTTCCCACGGGTTGCGCATGGTCTGTTTGAGGCCGAGCGAAACGCGACGCTTGGAACCGTCAATTTCCAAAACCATGACTTCGACTTCTTGGCTGGTCGAGACGATTTTACCGGGATGGACGTTTTTCTTAGTCCAGGACATCTCGGATACGTGCACCAAGCCTTCAACACCAGGCTCGAGCTCAACAAAGGCACCGTAATCAGTGATGTTGGTCACGCGACCGGTATGCGAAGATTCCAGTGGATACTTGGCAGCCACCACATCCCATGGATCTTCTTGCAGCTGTTTCATGCCCAGGCTGATGCGGTGGGTTTCTTTGTTGATCTTGATGACTTGCACCTTGATCGTCTCACCAATCGTCAGGATCTCTGATGGGTGGTTAACACGACGCCATGCCATGTCAGTGACGTGCAGCAAGCCGTCAACACCGCCCAAATCAACGAACGCACCGTATTCTGTGATATTCTTGACAACTCCATCGACTGTCTGGCCTTCGGTCAGATTACCGATAACCTCGGCACGCTGTTCGGCACGTGATTCTTCGAGGATGGCTCGACGCGACACAACAATGTTGCCCCGACGACGGTCCATTTTCAGAATCTGAAACGGCTGTTTAAGACCCATCAAAGGGCCCGCATCACGCACTGGGCGTACATCCACTTGCGAGCCGGGCAAAAACGCGACTGCTCCGCCCAGATCGACGGTAAATCCACCTTTGACACGGCCAAAGATCGCGCCTTCGACGCGTGCTTCGCCAGCATATGCTGTTTCCAGGCGATCCCAGGCTTCTTCGCGGCGGGCCATCTCGCGGCTAATGACAGCCTCGCCCTTGGCGTTTTCAGCCGAGCGCAAATACACTTCGACTTGGTCGCCGACAGAGATTTCTGGCGCTTCACCGGGGTTTGCGAATTCTTTGAGTTCGACGCGGCCTTCCATTTTATAGCCTACGTCAATGATGGCTTGGCCCGCTTCAATTGCGATAACTTTGCCTTTGACAAGTGTTCCCTCTTCGGGCGTATCCATTTCGAAGCTTTCTTGCAGGAGGGCTTCGAATTCCTCCATCAATTTATCAGCCATGTGGCGTCGGTTTCCTAACGTTTGCGTTTTCTCGGGCCGCGCGGTTGTCTCCGCCGGTCTTGGGTTTCATTTGGTCAGGCGCAAACGCAAGAAAAGAGGGCCGGAGGTTTCCGACCCTACTCGTCTCGATGTCTTGCAGTATTTGCACCTTAGCGACGTGGGCGCGTATAGCGTTGTTTTGCTGCGGGGGCAAGTCCGCACACCCTCCGCATTCAGGTTTCAAGGCAAATGGCACAGGAATAGGAGCGTACCTCTGAAAGCCTAAGTTGACAGCCATACCGCACGGATGTTGCAAAACAAAACTGTGGGGACCAAGCAAAGGCCAGCAGGCCTTTGCTGCCCGTGTTACACAGCCGCCTTAAGCGCATCGGCCAGGTCGGTACGTTCCCAGCTGAAGCCGCCGTCTTCATCAGGCGCACGGCCAAAGTGGCCATAGGCAGCAGTCCGTTGATAAACCGGACGGTTCAGCGATAGGTGTTCGCGGATGCCACGCGGCGTCAGGTCCATGACCTGCGCAACGGCGGCTTCGACCGCAGCATCGGAAACCTCACCGGTGCCGAACGTATCACAGTAAATCGACAGCGGCTTGGACACGCCTATGGCATAGCTCAGCTGTATCGTGCACCTTTGCGCCATTCCTGCCGCAACCACGTTTTTTGCAAGATAGCGTGCGGCATATGCAGCAGACCTGTCCACCTTGGTCGGGTCCTTGCCCGAGAATGCTCCGCCGCCGTGCGGAGCGGCGCCACCATAGGTGTCGACAATTATCTTGCGGCCCGTCAGTCCAGCGTCACCATCCGGACCGCCAATGACAAATTTACCGGTCGGGTTCACATGCCACTCGGTTGCATCGGTCAACCAGCCTTCGGGAAGGACCTCGTGAATATAGGGGCTTACAATCGCGCGGATGTCTGCGCTGCTTAGGTCTTCGTCCAGGTGCTGTGTCGACAAAACGACCGAACTGACGCCCACAGGTTTGCCATCACGGTAGACAACCGATAACTGCGATTTAGCGTCGGGACCAAGGGCAGGTTCGCTGCCATTTTTGCGCACCTCTGCCAAACGGCGCAGCATGGCGTGAGCATAGTGGATGGGTGCCGGCATCAACGCCTCGGTCTCGTTTGTGGCGTAACCGAACATGATGCCCTGATCACCCGCACCCTCATCCTTTTCATTGCTCGCATCAACGCCCTGCGCAATATGTGCAGATTGTTCGTGAAGCAGATTTGTGACCTTGCAGGTGCGCCAATGGAACTTGTCCTGTTCGTAGCCAATATCCTTAATGCAATCGCGGGCGATGTCTTCGATCCGGGTCATGTAATCTGACAGCTTGTCCTGATCGCTTAGGCCAACCTCGCCCCCGATCACAACGCGGTTTGTCGTAGCAAATGTTTCGCAGGCGACGCGCGCCTCAGGTTCTTCGGCCAAAAAGGCATCTAAAACCGCATCCGAAATCTGGTCACAGACCTTATCGGGGTGCCCTTCGGAAACGGATTCCGAAGTGAAAGTGTAATTCTGTCGGGACATAGGCGCTCCATGTAATGTTTCTCTGCCACGTCAGGAAGCCGTTGTGGCAGTGGTTGTTTGGACTACGCGCGACCGCGCTCTGCGTCAATACCACTTGCACGGCGCGATGCTGAACGTTGCAGGATAATGGCTATCAAGCCCAAAGCCACAATCAGCACCCATGGCCAATCTCCCGACCGGCTGTAGACCGTCGGGGCGGCGGCTGCGGGCAGTGCAGCATCCATATAGCCTGCGGTATTCAGGGCCAACGCATTCGTCACCCGGCCCTTTGGATCGATCACCGCAGAAATCCCAGTATTGGCTGAACGGATCAGCGGCAACCCTTGTTCTATGGCGCGCATACGGGCTTGGGCCAGATGCTGTTGCGGCCCCGAGCGCTGCCCAAACCATGCATCATTCGTGAGTTGCAACAATAAGGAAGGCCGCTCAGACGTACCGCCCACGTCATGCGCAAAGACCGCTTCGTAACAGATCAGCGGCAGCGCCGTGCCAAGTGCGCCAAGGTCCAAAAGTTGTGGCCCCGGGCCGGCAGCATAGCCGTTCTCGCCCCGAGCGGCGAGCCCACCAATCTCGATTCTTCGAAAAAAACTTGCAAACGGCATATATTCGCCAAACGGTACAAGGTGGTGCTTGTCATAACTGAGAACCACATCTCCTTGCGCATCTAGCACAACAAGGCTGTTGAAATAGTCCCGATCCTGCCTGCGCTGAATGCCCAGAACCACGAGCGCACCGCGCGCAACCTTTGCAATTTCGTCAAAAACGGGCTCGGCATTTTCCTGCAGGTACGGCAGTGCCGTTTCCGGCCAAACCACCAAATCAGGCACAGCCGCAGCACCGGTGTAGCCGATCTGTCGATTGATAAAGACTGGCACCATCGCCGGATCCCATTTTTCATCCTGTGGTGCATTGGGCTGAACCAGCCGGATGATATGGTCCGTCAATCGGCTTGGCCCGTCCAGCGGCGGGATCAGGATAAGCGCCGCCCCCCCGATCATTATCGCTCCGCGGACCCAAAGCGCGGGAGTGGTGGCAATCGCGGCCGCAAACGCCGCACATGCTAACATCACCCCATGCGGGCCACCCCACGCCAGGCCCTGCCCTGCCAAACCTGACACCAACGCTTGGGGCGGGCTGGCCCATGGAAAGCCGGTAAAAACATAAGCACGGGCAAGCTCTGCTCCGGTCCATGCGAACACAAGTGCCACGGGATGCCCGCCCGCCCAACGTGCGAAAGCCACCGCAACCGCCCAAAATGCCCCCAACAGAGCCGCGAGCAGCACCAGCGCAAAGGGGGCCATCCAACCCGTCAGTGCAGCATCAACCTTGAAAGGCTCAGTGATCCAGGTGAGCGTCAGTCCGAAATAGCCCATCCCAAGTGCCCAGCCGGTCCACAGAGCATCCCGGACGCGTATCGTCAGGCTCAGCAGGATGAAACCCGCCACCAAGGGGATCAGGATCGCCGCTGCAAAATCAAAGGGGGCGTGCGCACAGGCGCCAAAAGCGCCTGTGACGAGTGCCAATACCACGAGCGCAACAGGTCTTTCAGTAAAAAAGCGGGCAGTGGTGCCTGAAATCACTCGGCAGGCTCCGCACCGCGCAAACGCACACGCAACCGCTTGATACGGCGTGGGTCTGCATCAATCACCTCAAACTCTGCGCCATCGGGGTGCGGCACGACCTCTCCTCGCGCGGGGATACGGCCAGCCAGCATAAAGACCAGACCACCAAGAGTTTCGATCTCTTCTTCGTCTACGTCATCATGTGTGGTGAGCGACACGCCGATTTCTGCTTCGAATTCGTCCAGGGGGGTTTTGGCCAACGCAAGATAACAGCCATTCTTTTCAAGCGAGAAATATGCACCCTCGTCGACGTCATGTTCGTCTTCGATCTCTCCGATGACCTGTTCGATCAAGTCCTCAATCGTGACCAGCCCATCGACGCCACCGTATTCGTCAATCACAAGTGCCATGTGCCGGCGTTCAGTTTGCATCTTGGTCAGCAGCACTCCGATCGTCATAGAAGGTGGCACAAACAAAAGCGGCCGCAGTTCTTTGCGCAGATCAAATACGCTGCCCGCACCGTTGAAGCCATGCTTGAGCGCAATATCCTTCAGATGAGCAAAGCCAACAGGCGTATCAATGGTCCCTTCGAACACAGGCAGTCGCGTGTGACCGCTTTCCTTGAAACGGGCAACCAACTCTTCGAGCGACGCATTGTCCGGCATTGCGTTGATATCAGCCATGGGAACAGCAACGTCCTCGACGCGCATCCGCCGAAGATTCATCATACCGCGGCTTTGCGGGCTCGGTGCACCCACCCGTGGCGCATCTGCGCCCGAATCAGATGGGCTAAGCGCGCCAATCACACGCGAAAAAAATCCACTCTGCTGAATAGTTTCCGCGGTGTCACTGTCTGACTGCGCGCGCTGCGCTGCGCCAGACGATCCGTCGTTTTCGCCCATATGCTCCTGTCCAGTTCCATAGCGCGGTTGCGCCGATACCCTAATATGGGTCAGGGACCCCCAGTCTGCCAAGTATTTTGACTTCCAAGGCCTCCATGAGCGTGGCATCTTGGTCACGCACATGGTCGTAGCCCAGCAAATGCAGGGTGCCGTGTACGATCAGATGGCAGACATGATCCGTTAAGGGCTTACCCTGACTTTCAGCTTCCTTTGCGCATGTCTCATAAGCAATGGCAATATCGCCAAGACTGATCTTTCCGGACGGATCAGGCACCGGCGCGGCAGGTGCATCGCCATCGACTTTCGGTGCCAAATCTTCATCGGGCCAACTGAGAACATTGGTGGGTTTAGGTTTGGCTCGGAAGTCGCTGTTCAAGACGGAAATCCGGGTATCGTTGCAGCCCAGAACTGACACTTCGGCTTGGGCGACACCCTGATCGGTGAGCGTTGCATCAACAGCACGCGTCGCCACTGCGATCAGGCGGGTCTCAGTCCATCGGACGTCTTCGATCAGAACTTCGATATCATTTTGCATGCGTCGTATCGGGGGAAACCCCTGTACCCTTTAGGTTTTACAAACAAAACAGATCAGCCCGTTTCGGTATCTGCCTCGTAGGCCTCAATGATCGCAGCAACAAGGGGGTGCCGCACTACGTCCTTGGATGTGAAGTAGTTGAAACTGATCTTGTGCACTGACTTGAGCAGGCGTTCAGCATCGGCCAGGCCCGATGACACGCCGCGCGGCAGATCAATCTGAGTCCGATCACCCGTGATCACCATCCGCGATCCTTCACCCAGTCGGGTTAGGAACATTTTCATCTGCATAGTCGTTGCGTTCTGGGCTTCGTCCAAAACCACAAATGCGCGGCTCAATGTGCGCCCGCGCATAAAGGCAAGTGGGGCGATTTCTATGGTCTTTTCTTCTTTCAGCTTGGCAAGTTGCTTGCCGGGCAGAAAATCATTGAGCGCATCATACAACGGCTGCATGTACGGGTCGACTTTTTCTTCCTGCGTACCCGGCAGAAATCCCAATCGTTCGCCAGCTTCAACAGCGGGGCGGCACAAGATAATTCGATCAACGTTTCCAGATATGAACATTGACACACCAACGGCCACCGCAAGATAGGTCTTGCCGGTGCCCGCAGGCCCAATCCCAAAGGCCATTTCATTATCAAAAAGCGATTGCACATAGGCTTTTTGCGCGTCCGTCCGCGGCTCGACCAGCTTTTTGCGCGTCTTGATCTCGATCCGGTTGCCAACCGGCATTTCCAGTTGATCGCCTGAGCGAAGCCCGATGTCTTTTTCAGAACTGTCCATGCGCAATTCGCGGTCGATATCAGCTGCCTCGACCCCCTTGCCAGTTTCAAGCCGAAGGTAGAGCGCATTAAGAACGGCACTCGCACGTTTTTGTGTTTCTTCCTCGCCTAGCAGGGCCAACATGTTACCACGGCGCACGATCTGCACCTCAAGTACGCCCTCGATCGCTGTCAGGTGGCTGTCGTAGGGGCCACAAAGGTCTATCAGCAGTCTGTTGTCGGGGAATTCCAGAACCACTTCTGTCGGCGGTTGGTCTAGGGTCAAGGCCTGCTCCTGAGTCTCTCTGCCATCAGCGTCGCAAGTTCGAACGCGCGGCGCAACTGTCAGTTCGCAAAAAACGTTTGATCACACGCAAAAAGGTCGGAGCGTGTGCATCGCACCGACCTCTGATTTGCAACGTGTCAGCCGCTTAATTCGGATCGCGTACATTCGAGCCCGATTTAAAGTCGCCCACAGTCTGAGTTGGCTCAGCCACACCGGAACACACCGGACGCCCGTATTTATCCAAACGGGCTGACAGGTACCCTTCGAGGCCATCATCGATGATCCAATGATCACACCCATTCGGATCAACCCAGATCCCGGCTTGCAGCTGGCTCAGGTCCTTGCTGTCAACGAAACCGCGGTCAATCGTTTTGTCCGACGGATATCCACCATCACAAGCTGCCAGCCCCATTGCAGCGATCACAAGCATCGGAACGATTTTCAACTTAGTCATATTACCGGTCCCTTACTGGATGCAGATGATTTCGACACGACGATTTTTGGCCATCCCGCGCATAGTGCTGTTTGTTGCCACAGGCATGCGTTCACCATAGCCCCGCACATCGGCAACTTTTGCGCCAGACTGTACTGCAATATCCGCAACCGCATTTGCCCGCTTCAATGACAGACGCATGTTAGACGCGTCACTGGCACGGCTATCTGTGTGTCCTGTGATAATAAAACTTGTCGCTTTTGCACTTTGAAAGAATTTGGCCAAGCGCCGTTTGCCTTGTTGGTGGATGCGGTAGCTGCCTGTTGAAAAGAACTGGTCAGAGTTCATCGTTCCGCATAAATTCGCTCGGCGGCAGACCGGTATGCCCTTTCGGCTCACATGAGGTGTCATATAGCCTTCGGCACCGTCATCCATCACCCAGTGCTCGCACCCATCGGGATCAACCCAAATTGTGGGAATATACTGTCCGCCGTCACGACCCTGCTGCGACTGAGTTTGGCCGAAGGCCTGTGCAGAAACATCAGCCGTCATAAACGATGTGAGCGCAACAGCTCCGGCAGCGGCCGTCACCATTATTTTCTTAACTGTCAGGTAAAACGAAGTAATCAAAGCGCTGTCCTCTTTTATCAGCTTTCGCGCGCCCACCCACGAGCCTTTCGTGGCCATTCTAGTCTAAATGCAAGGTATGCAACTTTGACAGGTCTGTGAAGCAATTTTCACTACATATTGTATGTAAATCCCGCCCCATCGCTAAAAAAACCGGCCGTCAAAGCAAGTGGCGTGGCATTACTGGTCAGTTCAGATCAGTTCACCAGCAAGTGAATTTGATCCCGCCGAAATAATTCGAACATCCTTGATATCTCCAACAGACACATCGGCCTCTGCGACGTGCACCGCATGCAGATATTCGCTTTTACCGCCCATCTGACCAGCCTGTCGCCCGGGCTTTTCGAACAGCACCTTGACCGAGCGCCCAACCATGTTGCCCTGGATCTCACGCTGTTGGAGGGTAATCAAAGACTGAAGCCGTTGCAGCCGTTCATCTGCAGCCGCTGGATCAACCTGCGCGCGCTCTGCTGCCGGGGTGCCGGGGCGCGTCGAGTATTTGAACGAATAAGCATAGCCGTATTTGACTTCCTTGACCAGATCGAGAGTGGCTTGAAAATCGTCTTCCGTCTCTTCCGGGAAGCCAACGATAAAGTCTCCAGACATCAAGATATCAGGGCGCACTGAACGAATACGCTCAATCAGCCGCAAGTAGCTTTCCGCCGTATGACTGCGGTTCATTCGCTTGAGTATTCGGTCGCTTCCAGATTGGACTGGCAAGTGCAGATACGGCATCAGCTTTGAGCATGAACCATGCGCTTCGATCAGATCATCGGACATGTCATTGGGATGGCTTGTCGTAAAACGAATGCGCTCCAGACCATCAACCTTGTCAAGATCCCAGATCAACTTGGCCAACGTATAGTCCGACCCGTCTGGCCCTGATCCATGATACGCGTTGACGTTTTGCCCAAGCAGAGTGATTTCGCGCACGCCGCGCTCAACCAGATCGCGTGCTTCGTCGATGATACGAGATGCCGGGCGACTGACTTCGGCGCCGCGCGTGTAGGGCAACACGCAAAAAGCACAAAACTTATCACACCCCTCCTGTACCGTAAGAAACGCGGTCGGGCCACGCTTTGCCTTTGGCCGGTTTTTCAGGCGCTCAAACTTATCTTCTTCGGGAAAATCAGTGTCGAGGGCCTTGTTTCCGCTGCGCACCTTTGATTCCATCTCGGGTAAGCGATGGTAACTCTGCGGACCCACGACCAAATCAACCAGCGGCTGACGACGCATGATTTCGCCACCCTCGGCCTGTGCCACACAGCCAGCCACACCGATTTTTAGATCTGGGTTATCCGCCTTTAGCCCTTTAAACCGACCCAATTCCGAATACACTTTTTCTGCCGCCTTCTCGCGGATATGACACGTATTTAGCAAAATCATGTCAGCATCTTCGGGCGTCGCTGTTTCGACATATCCCTGACCACCAAGCGCTTCGGCCATACGTTCACTGTCGTAGACGTTCATCTGACAACCGTAGGTCTTGATAAAGAGCTTTTTTGGCGTCGTCATGGGATATGTCCGCAGGCTATAAAATCCAGAGGGATGCTTTAGCAAGGCCGCCGACATCTTGCAATGCGCGCAAGATTAAACGACGTTGTGCGCAACAGACACAGACAGGTTCGTATGTATGCACTTTGACAGTCTATCGACCTTTAGACGTTCATCATCAGCAGTACCGCAAAAGGGACCTGTGGCGATTGTCTTGGTCGAGGACGATGTCGAGATCGCCACGACGCTGCGCCACAATCAACAAGCAGGCTTTCTGCATCAGATCGTGTTTATGCCACGCGCATTCAACTTGCCGGTTGATATGGAGGCGCTGCCGCTAACCCGGATCGACTATGACGTTTCAGCTGATGGCGCGACTGAAGTGGCGGTCAATACCGTAATCGCTGCGGTCCCTGATGGCACTTGGCTTTACTATTGTTACAACGCAGAATTTCTGTTTTTTCCCTTCTGTGAAACCCGGACCGTGGGCGAAATGCTGTCGTTTCACGCACACGAGCGGCGCGATGCAATGCTGACCTGTGTCATTGATCTTTATTCTGACGATCTTTGGCAATGCCCTAACGCGGTATCGCTGGATCGCGCGCATCTGGACGGTGCAGGCTATTATGCGCTCGGCCGCAAAGACGCAGACGGTAACGCCAAAGAAAATCAATTGGATTTTTTTGGTGGTTTGCGTTGGCGCTATGAAGAACACGTGCCCGATGACCGCCGTAAAATCGACCGTATCGGACTGTTCCGAACAAGTCGCGGTCTGACCCTGCTGGAAGGTCACACGTTCAATCGCGAAGACTATAACACCTACTCGTGCAAGTGGCACCACAACATTACGGCGACCATTTGTTCGTTTCGCGCAGCCAAGGCCCTCAAGCTGAATCCCGGCAGTTCTCTGGCGATCAAAACGTTCAAGTGGCACAACTCGGCCCGCTTCGAATGGCACTCTCAACAATTGTTGGACTTGGGACTGATGGAACCTGGGCAGTGGTTTTGACCTTGCACACGAGGAGTGGCGCATGTCTTTTCACCCACATTATCGCACAAAAGCGGTCAATGGCCCTTGGCCACAGATAAGCCGAATTATGCATGGGGACTGAACAATGAAACTGACGCGTCTTGGTGCAGATGGCCCAACGGTGTCACAATTTGGTATTGGAGGGATGTCTTTTGCGGGCATCTACGGGAATGCCAAGGAAGCAGACAGCCATGCGGTACTGGATGCCTGTCACGTGGCAGGGGTCACGCATATTGATACATCAAACGTCTATGGCAACGGACGATCCGAAGAAATCATTGGAACTTGGTTTGCCAAAACCAAAGGCGCACGTGACGCCATGGTGGTGGCCACCAAAGCCGGTATTACCGGCCAGCCCGAACGACGGTTCAACAACGACCCCGACTACCTTGAGGCCTGCCTTGACGCCAGCCTGAAACGAATTGGCGTCGACAGTGTCGATCTGTTTTATGTGCATCGATATGATACGGCTCATAGCCCTGAAGAGTTGGGGGGCACATTGCGGCGCCTCATTGAAACGGGCAAGACCCGCGCGGTTGGGCTATCGGAGGTGGCACCGTCGACCCTGCGTCGGGTCTGGACAGAATGTCCTGTTGCCGCCGTTCAATCAGAGTACTCGCTATCGACACGCGCACCTGAACTTGGACTGGTACAGGCCTGTGCAGATCTGGGAACGACTCTGGTGGCCTTTTCGCCAGTGGGCCGCGCCTTTCTGACAGATGTGTCGTTTTCATATGCGCGCGGCCAGTCGATGGCCTTTACCAAGAACAATCCGCGGTTCATGCAGCCCAATTATTCCGCCAATATCGCTGCCACAGATCAGTTCCGCGCCTTGGCTGCCCAAATGGGTGAACCCGCTGCGGCACTGGCCATCGCATGGCTGATCGCCCAAGGAGAACACGTCTTGCCAATTCCGGGCACTAAAAACACAAATCACTTGGCCGAATTGTTGCGTGGCACCGAGATTTCGCTTTCAGTCGCCGACATAGACCGTATCGAAACGGTGCTGCCCGTGGGCTGGGCGCACGGCGACCGTTACAGCGCTGAGCAATGGCAAGGCCCCGAACGGTTCAGCTGAATTTAACGCGCAAGTCGTAAAATATCTCAAGCTGCTTGAATTCAAATATTGCAAAGCGTTTGGGTGTTGCGCGACATTCCAGTTATTCATCAGTCGCTATAAGCCTTGGAAACCAGTCTTCGCGCAGTTTTTGTCCCGGTTTCATATTATGGCGCGGAAACGGTGGGGATGTCGGCCCGGGTCGGTCAACATAACGCGCATCATCGCCAACCATCCGCACAGAAAACGCGCGTCTGCGGCTGTCGCTAGAATTTCCGCGTGCGCCATGAAGTGTTCGGAAATGAAAGGCGACGGCGTCACCCGGCTCCATTTCAAATTCAACGATCCGCATCCCTTCTGCCTCGGGGTTGGGAACAGGTATGTAATCGCCCTCAAAAAAGGCAGCTTCGGACACCCAGCGCGTCGGCACCACATCCTTGGGCCATAGGTGAGAGCCTGCAACGCAGCGCAAAGTTGCATCACGCACAGGATCGAGCGGTGACCAGAAGCTGATTGTTTGACGCCCCTGAACAAAATAATACGGATTGTCCTGATGCCACGGCGTCGCCATGGATGTCCCCGGTTCCTTGACCAACACATGATCGTGAAACAGCTGCACAGCGTTCGACCCCATCAGATCGGCAGCGACTACGGCAGCAGGCCCGTTGCGCAATACGCGATCAAACTCTGGAATGCGCTGCCAGTTGCAATAATCGTCAAAAAAAAGCCCGGTCTCGCCCGGTTTGTCATTGGTTGAAGCATAAGGGCCCGGCTCGGCCATGTTGCGGGCAACGCCTGCGCGCAGGTCCTCAACATGATCTGCAAAAAGGCCCCGGATCAGGGCCACACCGTCCGCTTGATATGTATCGATATCGTTCTGGCATAACAGCGAGTGCATGCCGGGTGTCAGCTTTTGCGCCGCAGGCGGATCACCACATCAACACTAGCAATCTCTGCCCCATCCGGGGCATCCGGCAGTTGAGCGATCACCAGCTGTTCTGACGGAGCATCCGTCAGCTTAGCATCGTCTTCCCAGTAGAAATGGGGGTGATCATGGGTGTTAGTGTCAAAATAGCTTTTTGACCCGTCCACTGTCACCTCTTGCATCAGGCCAACATCGCAAAAGGCACGAAGTGTATTGTAAACCGTAGCCAACGACACAGCGTCGCCCTTGTCTTTGGCTGCCTCAAATAGGCTCTCGGCGGTAACGTGCCGATGCTGGCCGTCCCCGATCAGCAAAGCAGCGAGGGTCACGCGCTGTCGAGTTGGCCGTAAACCTGCCCCTGCGAGCCATGTGCTTCCGACTTGATGCTGATCTTGTGTCATAGATCTCTCACTTTTGGTTACCTTCCTTTATAAAGCTGAAATTTGCCAAATTTCAATTGCAAATAAATTGCAGCTTCAGCCGACACGTCCAAAAAAACCCATTTGTTCAGACGCGCTGAAACATGCGCCAGGCCTGTCATAATGGCTTAGCACAGCCACAATGCGCGATCTTTGGCTGTTGACCTGCGACACGCGATGCGCCGTATTTCGGCCAAGAAAAACGTTCAAAGTGCCTGCGTCTTGTTGCAATTGCGTTGGTGACAACCGACCTGCAAGCAGGTCGGCAACGCCAGCATGATTAGCATCTGTGTCGCTGCGCAAATCCTGCGCATACTCAAAGTCGCCACCGTCTTGCGCCGATTGCAGCAACAAGGTCGTGGTAAAAATTGACCTGTCAAAATGCCAGTTCAGCGCCTCATCGGTGCGGTACTCCAACACGTTTATACCCGACAACGGATCGTCCATCACATAGAGCGCAGACTGTTCCATAACGGCTGCAAGAAAATGCATAAAAGGCTGCCAGTTGTACAATCGATCAAGGGCAGTACCCAATAGTTGGTCATGACACAGGGTGTGATTGGCCGTCTCGACCTTAGCAAGGGCAGGATCATCCGGCGCCAGTCCGTCCATCTGATCCTGAAAATATATATTGTGCGACCGACGATGGTGGAACGACTCTGTCGCAAGCCGTGGGCAAACATGGTCGAGCATTTCAGCAATCGATTTGGGCCGCATGAACCCCGCCAGATTGAACAAGCCATGGTGCGCCAAGCCAGCCTTGGCATCGTCAACCATCTGCTGGTATGCTGTACTGCCCTGTTGACCCAGCGGGTATCGGTCGAGGTCGAGAATATCTTTCATCCGGCCATCCTGCGCCCCATGGGCCTGCGCGCGCAACCATTTTTCGCAAATTCTGAACAGTAGAAGACACAGTTGGCCACACTTGCGCCTTCAAGCTCTGCAATGATAGATGGGTTGAAAAGTGGCCAATCTGGCCAATCGAGCAATTGATCACGAGGGCCAAATGTCGGACTATCCCAACAGTTTTGATAAAAACGCGCTGCTGAAGTGCGCGCGCGGAGAGTTATTTGGACCCGGCAACGCGCAACTGCCAGAACCCCCAATGCTCATGATGGATCGGATCACCGACATCTCTGGCGACGCAGGTCCCAATGGCAAAGGCCATGTCGTGGCCGAATTCGATATCACGCCCGACTTGTGGTTCTTTGACTGCCATTTTCCCGGCAACCCAATCATGCCCGGCTGTCTGGGCCTTGATGGCTTGTGGCAGCTTACGGGCTTCAACCTTGGTTGGCGCGGCTGGCAAGGGCGTGGGTATGCGTTGGGTGTTGGCGAAGTCAAGCTGACGGGCATGGTGCGTCCCGATCGTAAGATGCTGACTTATTATGTCAACTTCACCAAAGCCATCCAAACACGGCGCCTGACCATGGGTGTGGCAGACGGTCGGGTAGAAGCCGACGGCGAAGTCATCTATCAGGTCAAAGATATGAAGGTCGCGCTGTCAGAAAACTGACCCGATCAAACTGAGCCAGAAAGGGCCATTAGCATGCGTCGCGTCGTTGTAACCGGGTTGGGTGTAGTTTCGTCTATCGGTAATTCCGCGCCCGAGGTCATAACCTCGCTCAAGTCGGGCACATCGGGCATCGAGGCAAGCCCCGCAATGGCAGAGCACGGATTTCGCAGCCAGATTGCGGGCACGCTCAAAATCGATGTTACCGAACATGTCGAAAAACGCACGCTGCGCTTTATGGGGCAAGGTGCGGCATATGCCCATATCGCCATGACGCAGGCCATCGCCGATGCAGGCCTTGAAGACAGTGACGTGGTCAATCCGCGCACCGGTCTGGTTGCCGGATCCGGCGGGCCATCGACCTCGGCAATGCTGGCGGCACACCAAACGGTTCTGAAATCCGGTGCCACCAAGCGTATTGGTCCCTTTGCAGTGCCCAAATGCATGTCGTCCACGATCAGCGCCAACCTCGCCACCGGGTTCAAGATCAAAGGAATCAATTATTCGATCACCAGCGCCTGTTCGACGTCGCTGCATTGCATCGGCAACGCAGCCGAACAGATCATGCTGGGCAAACAGGACGTGATGTTTGCAGGCGGCGCAGAAGAGCTGGACTGGACACTGTCGTGCCTATTCGACGCGATGGGGGCTATGTCGTCAAAATATAATGATGCACCAACCACGGCGAGCCGCGCCTTTGACGCAGACCGTGATGGGTTTGTGATTTCCGGCGGCGGCGGGATCGTCGTGCTCGAAGAATTGGAACATGCCCGTGCCCGCAGCGCGAAAATCTACGCCGAAGTCACCGGCTATGCCGCCACATCGGATGGCCACGACATGGTGGCCCCGTCAGGTGAAGGCGGCGAGCGCGCCATGAGATTGGCATTGGACACGCTGCCTCGGGATCGTAGTATCAGCTATATCAATGCCCACGGAACCTCGACCCCCGTCGGCGACATTGGCGAGATTGAGGCAGTTCGTCGCGTCTTTGGGCAAGGAACCACACCGCCCGTCAGCTCAACCAAATCAATGACGGGCCATGCACAGGGTGCAGCAGGTGCCCTCGAGGCGATCTTTAGTCTTCTGATGCTAGACAATGATTTTATTGCACCATCAATCAATGTCTCAACGCTAGATCCGGCATTGGCCCCAGAAGAAATCGCCACTTCTTTTCGAGCCGAGGCCGGACTTGATTCTGTCATGACCAATTCATTTGGCTTTGGCGGTACAAACGGGTCGATGATCCTCTCCAGATTTCACGGGTAACAAGTTAACATGTCAGATTTGCTTAAAGGAAAACGTGGCCTTGTGATGGGTGTCGCGAATGAACGGTCGATTGCCTGGGGGATTGCCAAGGCTCTGGCAGAGGCCGGTGCGGAACTGGCTTTTACCTATCAAGGCGAGGCCTTTGGGAAACGGCTTGAACCTTTGGCCTCAAGCGTAGGCTCTGATTTTATGGTCGATGTGGATGTGACGGATGACGCGTCGCTCGATGCGGCGTTTGACGCACTTGGCGCACGTTGGCCCACAATCGATTTCGTCGTGCATGCCATCGCTTTTTCAGACAAGTCGGAACTAACAGGCCGGCTCCTAAACACCAGCCGTGAAAACTTCAAGGTTTCGCTGGATATCAGCGCCTATTCCTTTATCGACGTGGCGCGCCGGGCCCATCCTCTTATGATCGAGAACGGTGGCACACTTCTGACGCTTACCTATCAAGGATCCAACCGCGTGGCACCGAATTACAATGTGATGGGCGTCGCCAAGGCAGCACTGGAATCTGCGACGCGCTATCTGGCCAATGATCTGGGCCCCGAAGGCATCCGCGTCAATGCAATCTCTCCCGGCCCGATGAAAACGCTGGCCGGAGCTGCAATTGGCGGGGCACGCAAGACGTATAAGCATACCGACCAAAATGCACCGCTGCGTTCAAATGCAACGCTCGAGGCCGTGGGCGGTACCGCCGTTTATCTTTGTTCGAATGCAGGGGCCTGCACCACCGGAGAGATCATCCGCGTCGACGGTGGGTTTCATGTTTTGGGCATGCCGCAGGCCGAACACCTGTGACAACTCTGCGCATACGAGCCTTTGACAATGTTCTAGCGACAGATTGACGTGGCTTAAACCCGCACAATCTCCATAGGACAAGCTTTGGGACGGCGGGCGGGGCGCATTTGCCCTCGGGCAAACAGCGTCCGCGCGGCGTCACGCAGGATCGAACGACACAACTTCGAAATCAAACGTCAGGTCCTTTCCCGCCAATGCGTGATTGGCATCAAGTATTACCTCTTCTTCGCCAACATCGACAACGGTCACCAGCAACGGTTGTCCTTGTGGCGTCTGCATCTGTAACTGCAAACCAACCTCCAGCGGAATTTCTACAGGTATAGCATCGCGTGGCACAGCTTGCCGCATCGACGGATTAATCGGGCCATAGGCCTGATCACAGGCGATTTTGACCAACTTCCTGTCGCCTGTTGTCATGCCTGGCAATACGACATCCAGCCCCAGAATGACTTGGCCGGACCCGACAACGAACTCCAAAGAGTCCCGCCCTTCCGAACTGTCAAATACAGTCCCGTCCAGCAATGTGCCCGTGTAATGAATACGCACGGTGTCCCCGTCCTTGATCACTGCCATGTCAACTCTTCCCTTTTCTTCCACCATAACAGGGGCATGTTTGCCCCATGCCTTCCTCATACGTTGACGTAAACCCCATGAGACCCCTTTTCGTTCCACAGCCCTCGTGTCACTGTGTTTCAAACGGAGATAACCATGCCCATCACCACCTGTATCTTTGACGCCTATGGCACCCTGTTTGACGTCGCCGCAGCCGCCCGCCAAGCCGCAGCTGAACCTGAGTTCCAAGCGCTCAAAACCAGTTGGCCTGCGTTGGCCGAACAATGGCGACTGAAGCAGTTGCAATATACGTGGTTGCGCGCTGTGACTGGTGCACACACTGATTTTTGGCAAGTCACTCAGGACGGTCTTGATTGGGCCCTGGAAAAAACCGGACATGCAGGCCAACCCGCTCTGCGCGAACGGCTGCTGGCGCTCTATTGGGAACTGCAAGCCTATCCCGAGGTGCCGGAAATGCTGCACCGGCTAAGGGCAGCAGGCCTCAATACCGCTATATTGTCCAACGGATCGCCCGCCATGCTGCAAGGCGCGGTCCGCTCTGCAGGCATCACAGAGTTTCTTGACGATAGCCTCTCAGTGGAAGCCGTTGGAATATTCAAGCCTGACCCGCGGGTTTACGCTCTGGTCGAGAAACGATTTGAGTGCCCGCGATCAGAAGTTCTTTTCGTGTCGTCCAATGGGTGGGATGCAGCGGGTGCAGCAGGCTACGGATTTGAAACAGTCTGGGTGAACCGAGCAAGCGAACCCATGGACCGCCTGCCATGGAAACCCCACACCATTTTGCCTGACCTGACAGGCATTCCAGAGCGGGCAGGTGTCTGATGCCATATTTCAATTCATCAGACGGCTTGCGCTTGCATTACACAGACCAGGGCGAAGGATTGCCCATCCTATGCCTTGCTGGGCTCACACGCAGCACTGCGGATTTTGACTACGTGGCACCGCACCTGCCCCCCTGTCGCCTGATCCGCCTTGATTACCGCGGTCGTGGCCGTTCTGACTGGGATGCAAACTGGCAAAATTACGCTCTTCCTATTGAAATCGGCGACGTGCTTGCGTTGCTTGATCATCTATCCCTGGATGCTGTTGCGATCCTTGGCACCTCTCGCGGGGGGCTCAACGCAATGGGACTTGCCGCGACAGCTCCGGAACGGATGCTAGGCACGGCATTGAATGATGTCGGGCCGGAACTTGCTCCACAAGGTCTGGCGACCATCATGACCTATCTCGGCCACCGCCCTGCGTCCCGCACCCACAATGAAGCAGCTGCAGCCCTTGCGCATGTCATGACAGGGTTCCACAACGTGCCTGCCGAAAGATGGATGCAAGAGGCTATGATCCATTTCCACAAGGTCGACGACGGGCTCAACATCACCTATGACCCCGATTTGCGGCGTGCCATCGAAACTGGTGGAGATGTGCCTGATCTATGGCCGTTTTTTGACGCTTTGGCAGGCAAACCTCTTTGCCTGATACGAGGGGCAAATTCAGAACTCCTGCGGATGGACACTGTCCAAAAGATGCGTGAGCGCAGACCAGACATGATTTTTGCAAATGTGCCGGACCGGGGCCATATCCCTTTTCTGGATGAGCCCGAGGCCTTGGCGGCACTACACCACTGGATCGAAGGCATATCATGAATATCGATATGATCCGCGCTGCCGCAACCCGGCTCAAGGGCCACGTCCGCTGCACGCCACTGCTGTCTTCGCCCTTTATTGACGCACTTGCAGGGCGGCGGGTTTGGATCAAACCAGAGTGCCTGCAACACACTGGAAGCTTCAAGTTTCGCGGCGCATGGTCGGCCATTTCCGCGCTTGAACCCGAGATCCGCACCAAGGGCATCATCGGCTTTTCCAGCGGCAACCATGCGCAGGGCGTGGCCATGGCCGCATCGCGCCATGGTGTGGCCAGCGTCATCGTCATGCCCGCCGATGCCCCCGCACTCAAGATCGAGAACACCAAAGCGTTGGGGGCTGAGGTCGTGCTTTATGATCGCGACACCGAAGACCGCGATGTCATCGGCTCTGCGCTCGCCAAAGAACGTGATCTGACGCTGATCCGCCCATTTGATGACCCGAATGTAATCGCCGGTCAAGGCACCGCCGGGCTTGAGATCGCAGAACAAGTGGCCGTGCATGGCGTGGCACAGGCCGATGTGCTCGTGTGCTGCGGGGGCGGAGGCCTGACCAGCGGCATCGCGTTGGCTCTGGAGGCCAACGCTCCAGGCCTGCGCGTGCGCCCTGTCGAACCCGAAGGTTTTGATGATGTGACCCGGTCGTTGAGGTCCGGTGGCATCGAACGAAACAATGCAACATCTGGTAATATCTGTGACGCGATCATAACGCCCCAGCCCGGCAACCTAACCTTCCCCATCATGCATCGCCTCTGCGGTCCCGGCCTTGTGGTCACCGAAGACGAGGCTTTGCAGGCCATGGCCCATGCATTTTTGCGCCTGAAAGTCATAGCCGAGCCGGGAGGTGCCGTAGCACTTGCCGCCGCGATTTGTCGCCAAGACCAGATAGAGGGCGACGACGTGGTTGTCATGATATCGGGCGGAAATGTCGACCCCGACTTGTTTGCCCGATGTCTGGAGACGCTCGAATGACCCAAGACCTGCAAATGTGTAAAGACATCGAAAGCGCCCATTTACGTTCGGCCCAGCGCCGATTTGCGCACGACTGCGCGCGCACCGCCGAATTCATCTCTGGCTTTGCCGGCATGCACACATGCGTCAATGGTCGCCGCATATCGCGCCGCTTTCTGACGGACACTTCGGGCAGCATCATGCACATGGACTATTTCTGCGCATTGAAAGATCATGCTGCCGGCGGCGGCGATCTGAAGGCCCCTTATTACACGCTGACATCCGATCATCGGCACATCATTGCCCTGATAACACCAAAGGACTGACGCAGATGCACATGGCAGACCTGGGCGACGTTCGCCTGCATTACCGCATAGATGGGCCAGAGGGCGGCGCGCCAGTGGTTTTCGCCAACTCGCTGGGCACCGATATGCGCCTGTGGGATCCGATCCTGCCGCTTTTGCCCGAGGGTTTGCGCATTCTGCGGTTTGACAAACGCGGGCATGGGCTGTCCACATGCCCACCTGAACCCTATTCCATGGGCACACTCGTTTCTGACACCGAAAAGCTGATGGATATGTATGGGTTTAAGGATGCGTTCTTTGTCGGGCTGTCCATTGGTGGGCTGATCGCGCAAGGTCTCGCAGTAAAGCGGCTGGATCTGATGCGCGCGATGGTTCTGTCGAACACCGCCGCCAAAATCGGCACCAAGAACCTTTGGGATGATCGGATTGCAGCCGTGACTGCGGACGGTATCGAAAGCCTTGCGGATGCGGTGATGGAGCGTTGGTTCTCCAAGGCCTTTCGGAACACGCCTGACCTCGAGCTGTGGCGCAACATGCTTTGCGGGCAACAAGACGCAGGCTATGCCGGGTGTTCGGCAGCGATTTCGGGCACCGATTTTTTTTCAACCACCGCAACGCTGCGCCTGCCCACATTGGGCATTGCCGGGTCAGAGGATGGCTCAACCCCGCCTGACTTGGTGCGCGAAACCGTTGATCTGATACCGGGCAGCCAGTTTCATCTGATCCGCCGCGCGGGCCACCTGCCTTGCGTGGAGCAACCCGATGAATTCGCGAAGATGATCACCGACTTCATGCGTGCGACGGGCCATATCTGACCCATGGCAGCAAGCGTGTTTTCCTCTGCCCTTTACGGTCAGTTGTTTCCCACCGGAGAGGTCGGTCGGCTTTGGTCAGACAGTGCCGAAGTGCGCGCGATGCTTCTTGTCGAAGGCGCTTTGGCCAAGGTCCAGGGTGCCCAAGGTGTGATACCAAAAATCAGCGCTGACTTTATCCACCGCTCAAGCCTTGAGGTGCAGATTGACCCGGCGGGTCTTGCTCTAGAAACGGGGCAGAATGGGGTCAGCGTGCCCGCACTTGTCACGGCCTTTCGCGCAGCCATGGAAGCACCAGAGCATGCGCAATACGCTCATTGGGGCCCCACTAGCCAAGACATCATCGACACGGGCCTGATGCTGCGCCTGCGCCAGACGCTCGCCGCTCAAGAGGCTCGCGCGCGCTACCTTTTGAGCGGCTTGGCCGAACAGGCCCGGACCCACGCCGAAACCCCGATGGCCGCTCGCACATACGCACAGCATGCGACACCCACGTCCTGGGGGGCGGTGCTTGCCCAGTGGGGCCAACCGGTGGCCAATGCAGTCGCAAACTTGCCGGATCTGCGCAACAAAACATTGTGGGTCTCGCTCAGCGGTGCATCCGGCACCTCATCGGCCCTAGGACCAAAAGCGCCAGCAACCCGAGCGGCGTTAGCCGACGCGCTAAAGCTCGGTGATCCGGGCCGCAGCTGGCATACCGACCGTGGCCCTGTCTTGCGCATTGCCGATTGGATGGGCGACCTTGTGACGAGCTTGGCCGGGATGGGCCTGAGCCTTGTCGGTCTGACGAGTTCCGACGTGGGTGCCATCCGGTTAGATGCCGCAGGATCATCCTCAACGATGCCACAAAAACAAAATCCGGTCGGGCCATCTGTGCTGGTGGCGCTCAATCACCAGATGGCGGGGTTGCGGGCGACCCTTCAATCAGCCGCAGCCCATCAATACCAACGCGACGGTGCGGCGTGGTTCACCGAATGGATGGTTCTGCCACAGATTGCCCTTTGCACGGCTGCCGCACTTGAGACCGCCATTGCATTGGCCAAGGCAATGGCCCCTGACACCGAGGCGATGGCGGCAGATTTCGATGGCCTGGGCCTGCTGCACGCCGAGGCGCTCAGCTTTGCGCTGGCAGCCTTGATGCCGCGCCCGGATGCGCAGACACGCACCAAAGCTTTGGTCGCAGAGGCCGTCCAGTCAAACACGTCTCTGGCAGACACCGCGCGCAACGCTTATCCCGATCTGCCCCCCGGGCTGTTTCAGACCGCACAGCACCTGGGACAAGCGCCTGCACAAGCGCGCGCTTTTGCCAACCGGGTGGACGTCCTTTGAGACTGCCAGTCACATTTATCCTGATCAACGTGCTTTTGGACGCAATGGGCATCGGATTGATAATTCCCGTCATGCCCGATCTGATCCGAGAAGTTAATGGCGGAACACTCGCCTCTGCGGCCGTCTGGGGCGGAATACTGGCGACATCATTTGCAGTCATGCAATTTCTGTTTGGCCCCCTGTTGGGCGGTCTGTCGGACCGTTTCGGAAGAAGGCCCGTCTTGCTACTATCTTTGGTGGTAATGTCTGCTGATTATTTAGTGATGGCGTTGGCAGGATCTATCTGGCTGCTGCTGGCGGGGCGGATCGTAGGAGGGATTACTGCGGCAACACAAGCCACAGCATCCGCCTATATGGCCGATATCTCGACGCCAGAGAAAAAGGCGGCAAACTTTGGTTTGATCGGAGCAGCCTTTGGCATGGGCTTTGTGATGGGCCCGCTGATTGGCGGTTTGTTGGCCGAATATGGCACGCGAGCACCTTTCTATGCTGCCGCAGGTCTTGCGGCCTTGAACGCACTATTTGGCTGGATCGTGCTAACGGAAACAGTGACCGATCGCATTCGTCGACCATTTTCCTGGGCGCGGGCCAACCCATTGGGATCGCTTCGTGTTCTGGGCCAGCTGCCGGGCCTCGGCCCACTGCTGTTGGTGTTCTTTCTCTACCAACTCGCTTTTATCGTTTATCCTGCCGTCTGGAGCTATTTTGCGGTGGAACGGTTTGGTTGGAGCCCGGCCATGATCGGCATTAGCTTGGCGCTGTTCGGGATCATGCTGGCGGTGGTACAGGGTGGTCTGATGCCCATGGTTTTGCGACTTTTGGGCGAACGCGGGGCGGTGATCTATGGGCTGGCATTCGATGTGCTGGCCTTTGGGGCGCTGGCGATTGTGACATCGGGAACCATCGCGCTGATCCTCATACCACTGACCGCATTTGCAGGCGTCGTAACACCGGCGCTGCAAGGCATCATGTCAAAAACCGTGAATGACAACCAACAGGGCGAATTGCAGGGCGCGCTTACATCGATTGGCGCGCTCGCTATGATCGTTTCGCCACTGGTCATGACCTCAGTCTTTGCCGCTTTTTCCGGACCTTCAGCGCCCATTTATTTGCCTGGCGCGCCATTCATCCTGTCTGCGGGCCTTGTGATCATTGCCGTGGGTGTATTTCTGCGTATGGGCCATATCGGACACGTCCAAGACTGACTGTCATCGAATCAAGGCAAGATGGAGCGAATTCTATCTTGCGGCTTGCTGCGACCTGCGGCACGTTTGTCAAAACTAGGAACAGAGCCGCCAATTATTGACCGGGGCGGGGCAAGGATTAAACATGCGAACCATAAAAGCTGCCGTGTGCCACGAATTTGGTGCACCACTTGTTATCGAAAATATCCTTATCCGCGCGCCTAAGGGCGGCGAAGTGGAAGTCGCCATTGACGCAGTCGCGATCTGCCATTCCGATATCTCTTACGCCGATGGTGCTTGGGGCGGCAGTCTGCCGGCCGTCTACGGCCATGAGGCCGCAGGGGTCGTCAGCGCGGTAGGCCCGGGCGTTACCAGCGTGGCCTTGGGCGACAGCGTGGTGGTCACTCTCATCCGGTCCTGCGGGACTTGCCCGACCTGTGCAGGCGGTACGCCCACCAATTGCGAAACGCCCTACGACGGGGACAAAGGGCCGATCCGGACCGTTGACGACACAAAACTCCATCAGGCACTCGCGTGCGGAGCTTTTGCCGAAAGTGTCGTCGTTGATCAAAAACAGATCGTGAAAATCCCCAAAACGATGGCCAAGGATGCCGCAAGCTTGATTGCCTGCGGTGTGATTACCGGGGTGGGTGCCGTCGTCAATGCCGCGCAATTGCGCGCAGGTCAGGACGTTGTGGTGATCGGCGCGGGAGGCGTTGGCCTCAATGCAATTCAAGGTGCGCGCATTGCAGGCGCACGCCGCATCGTTGCCGTCGATATGACCGAAGAAAAACTTGAAGACGCAAAGGCGTTTGGGGCAACCCATGGCGTACTTGCAACAGAGGCGCGGCCCTGGCGGTTGGCCAAGAATGCGTTGGGCGGCAAGGGGGCTGAGGCTGCCATTGTGACCGTGGGCGCCATACCTGCCTATGACCAAGCGCCACGATACCTGGGGCGCGGGGGCAAGGTAATTATGGTCGGCATGCCCCATTCCGGTGCCGAAGCCACCTATGAGCCTGCAATGCTTGCCGCTGTTGGCCAAGGTATGATCGGATCAAAAATGGGCGACGTAGTGATCCAACGCGATATTCCGTGGATGGTTGATCTGTATGAACAGGGCCGGTTGCAACTAGACAGTTTAATTTCGGGTCGCTGGACCTTGGAGCAGATTAACGAAGCAATTGCCGACACCAAGTCGGGCACCGCGCGCCGCAACGTGATCTTGTTCGACAAGTAATTGGGGGCTCTGCCCCCGGCCTTTGGCCTCCCCCGGAGTTTATCCGGCAAGATGAAGCAGAGGATACCTCGTGAAACTGGCTGACCTTGATATCATTGTTACAGCGCCCCCTGCACCGGGTTGGGGTGGGCGCTATTGGATATTGGTCAAGGTGACGACGGACGACGGAATTGTCGGTTGGGGCGAGTGCTATGCATCGTCTATTGGACCAGAGCCAATGCGAGCTGTAATCCAGGATGTGTTCGAACGTCACATGTCGGGCGAAAATCCGGAAAACATCGAACTCATGTTCCGGCGCGTTTATTCATCAGGGTTCACGCAGCGGCCTGACCTGACGGTCATGGGCGCGTTTTCGGGGCTTGAGATCGCGTGCTGGGATATTCTAGGCAAGGCACGGGGCCGCCCAGTTCATGCGCTTTTGGGTGGACGCATGAACCGTCGTATCCGTGCCTATACCTACCTCTACCCCCTGCCCCATCACGATCTGGGAGCGTTCTGGACATCGCCTGAGATGGCTGGCGAAAGTGCTTTGGACTGCGTTGAACGAGGCTACACAGCCATCAAGTTTGATCCTGCAGGGCCATACACTCTGCGCGGCGGGCATATGCCGGGGATGCGTGACATTTCGCAGTCAGTGGCTTTTTGCAAAGCGATCCGCGAGGCAGTGGGCAACCGGGCTGATCTGCTGTTTGGCACGCATGGCCAATTCACCACCGCAGGTGCCATTCGCTTGGGTCAGGCCATCGAACCGTATAGCCCATTGTGGTTCGAAGAGCCTATTCCCCCCGACGCCATTGAGGAAATGGGGAAAGTGGCAAGCGCGGTTCGTATACCTATCGCAACGGGTGAGCGATTGACGACTAAGGTCGAATTCGCATCCGTTTTGCAAAGTGGTGCGGCGGCCATTCTGCAACCGGCCCTTGGCCGAGCGGGAGGCATCTGGGAAATGAAAAAAGTGGCTGCGATGGCCGAGGTCCACAATGCACAAATGGCGCCGCATCTTTATGCAGGACCAGTGGAGTGGGCTGCAAACATCCAGCTTGCCGCTTCGATCCCAAACATCCTGATGTGCGAGTGCATCGAGACGCCGTTCCACGACACGTTGATCCGCAGCTCGATCCGGGTTGAAGATGGGTTCATCACTCCCAGTGATTCCCCCGGTTTAGGCATTGATGTTGACGAGGATCTGGCCCGCGCGCATCCCTACACCGGCGACGGCTTGCATTTACAGATGCAGGAAGAACCCTGCGATTATGTTGAGGGCAACAATTTCGAAGGTGGTGCCCCTGCACCGCGTAAGTGACAGAAAAAACTAACGGTACAAAGAAATTCTAGCCACGGCTATGTCTGCCTGCATCACGCGGCCAATGGCCACAACGCCAATCCGGCGCAGGCGGGCAGGGTCAAACGTGGCCTCTGTCCGGTAAGGCGTGAGTTGGTCAAAGGGGATCCGAACGGTCGTCCAGCTGTTTGGCGCATTGAAATCAGCTCGAAAGCTCTGCCATGGGCGCGTGAGCTGATCCGTGCGCACGCGCAGGTCATAAGTTTCCAAATTGCCCAAGACCTCAAGCTCCAATCCTGTCCAATCACTGATGTCGAAAACGCCAGCTTTATCAACATCAAATGCGATTTGCACAAAGCCGCCATTATTGTCGAGTGATACGGTGCCGGTCAACCGGACCGCTTCGCGTCCTTGGACCGTTTCGCGCGCTGCCTGACCACGCGACATACCACCCATGACCGTATCAGCCACGTATTCCCAATTGGGTTTCAAATCCATATGGGCCTCCTGAGCGTAATTTATTGTCGCGAACAACACGAGAACCAACGCAAGCGCACGTATCATGTCCGGGCCTCCTCGAACGCAGCCCAAACCGTCTGGAATTCGTCAAAACTGATCTTTTTGCCTTTGACAGTAGAAAATATGATGTCTTCTGACATTGTGAGTGTCTTGATGGCGGCAGAAAGACTGCTGACGACATCGTCAGGGATCACCACTGCGCCATGCCTATCGGCATGGACCAGATCACCAGGGTGGATATCAAGCCCAAAGACCCGCACTGGTGCGTCATAATCCACCACATGGACATAGCCGTGACTTGGCCCGATGGACCCAGCCACAACCGGGTATCCTTTGGCCACATCGCCAAGATCGCGCATCACGCCATCGGTTAACGTCCCCGCGATGTCAAAAGCCTTATGAATGTTGGTGTTCACCTCACCCCAATAAGCGCCAATAGCCCCCGGCACATCAAGGTCTTGCACGACACAGACCGCGGGTCGCGCCCCTTCGGACATGTATTTGTAATAGGCCATGCGCCGCGCCTTGATCACATCTGCCGCCTCGGTCGGAGGGGCAACGGCGCGGATACGTGCAGTGCGGGCGTGGCCCACCATAACCCCATCCGCGTCAGAGGCGAGCATGGTGCCGCGGGTAAACCCATTGAAACCTCGTTGCCCCTGCGCTACCTCGATAGCGTTACAAATAGTGGGCGTATCAACCGATTTCAGTAGTCTGTGCAGGGCGTCATCCATGTCTCAACCCTCTACCAAACCGGCACCCTCGGACAAGGCCCTGAGCTTGGCATAGGCGATATCGGGATCAACTGCACCAAAGCCCGCAAATGTGCCAAAACCACAATCGCTGCCTGCGATCACACGATCCGATCCCACGATATCTGTAAAACGTTCAATACGCTGTGACACGACTTTTGGGTGTTCGACAAAGTTGGTTGTGGTGTCGACCACACCGGGCACCAGCACCTTGTCATCAGGAATCTCAGTCTTGCGATCGCGGAACACAGTCCATTCATGGGCGTGGCGGGGATTCGATGTTTCAAACAGGACATAGCGGGATTTGGTACTCATTAACGTCGAAAAGACCGCGTCCATGCCAATATCGCAGGTGTGCGGCCCTTCGTAATTGCCCCAACAGATATGAATACGAACCTTTTCTGCGGGTACATCCGATAACGCGTAGTTCAAAGCTTCTACATGCGCATCGGCGATTTTGATAAACTCTGCATCCGACAAATCGGCAAACAACATGTGACGGCTAAGCGCAAGGTCAGGACAGTCCAGCTGCAAATCAAGCCCCGCACCCACGATGGTCTCGTATTCGGTCTTCATCGCGTCGGCCAGCGCCGCTAAATATGCATCTCGGGTCGGGTAGTGGTCATTTTGCAGAAATAACGAGATCACGCCGGGCGATGCCGCGTTCATGAACCCGCGCTCGGCCCCATGTTCAGCCATCCCCGCCTTGAGGTTTGCAATATCCTTTTCCAATTCACCCTGACCTTTGCTGCGTACATCGCCAGTGCACATAGGCCGCGCATATTGCGGGGTGCCCCCATCATCCGCCAAGCGTTTCAAAAAGGTTGGAAATTGCTTGAGATCAGCAGGGGCGTTGCGCGGGCTGTCTCCGGAAAAGCCGGTGTAGCGGTCTTTGACATAGGTCGCATAGCTGATCTTGGACGTTTCACCATCGCTGACGATATCGACACCTGCAGCAACTTGCTGGGCCACAGTAGCGCAAACTGCTTGGGTCATGGCAGCATCAAAGGCAGCTGCATCGTAAGGCTCTTCGCGTTCGCGGGCAAAGATGAAATCGACGACCTCTTGGGTCCGGGGCAAACTGCCCACATGGGTTGTGAGGATGGTCAAATCGGCTCTCCTACTCTTTGCGCGCCATCAGGACGCTATGATTGTTTGTCTCAGGGTCCTCGGCCAGAAATCCAGTCAGGCGGAGGCCGTTTTGCTCAAGGCATATTGCATATTCAGCCGGTGAAAGTGACGCGTGATAAACGGGCTCGCCACCAACCGTGCCACTAACTTCGCCGGCCTTATGGCCAACTGTCAGCAAGACTGACCCGCCCGGCTCCAGATGCTTTGCCATGCGCCCTATACACATTCGTTGTTCGTCAGGACGCAGATGAAAAAAGCTGTTCCAGGCGATGATTCCGTCAAATGTTTCACCCAGCTCAAGCTGCTTCATATCCACGTGCCGCCAATCGCCATCCGGCCAGCGCGCGCGTGCTAAGTCCAGCATCGGCTCAGCGAAATCGATGCCGGTGACCCTAAAGCCCTCGGCAATGAACCAGCGCGCAATCGGCTCGCCGGCACCGCACCCCAAATCCAGAACGCGGGCGCACGCTGGCAGGCAGGCAGAAAACCGCGCCAGCCACCGAGCCTCGAACAGCGCGCGCGAGCGTTTGGTGTCATAGGCGACTGCCTGACGCGCATAGATGGCACGCGTTTCGTCAGGAGAAGCGTTTACCCGGTCCATGTAGGACCCGCCGGATCATCCGTTGCCACAACGTGATAAAGCGACGCTTCACCGGTCATCGAAGGAACAGCACTGTGCGCCACGTGCTCGGGCACGCTCATTGTGTCACCGGGGGCAAGTGTCGTCGCGCCAATGTCTTCTCCATCCGGCCCTGCCCACGTTACGCGCCAATGTCCACGCATTGGCATCAGGACAGAGGGGCGATCATGTGTATGCAGCATATTCGTCGCACTGCCCCGGGTGACAAAATCAACCTCAAACCCCGGCTTGTCACGAATGATTCCCGTTTCGCCGATGACCTTGCAGGGCGTGTGCTGGCCCAACGCCATCATGTCATGATAGCGGCGCACACCCTTGCCAACAATCTGCACCGGGGTCATCTCGGGATAGTCTTTCAGCATGTCTTCGGTCAGAACTGACATCGGCTTCTCACTGCTTGGCAGCGCTTCACCCTTTTTGGTGTCATATAGCTTTCCGCTTTCACCCAGCACGAGGCCATGCTTGACTGCGTCCTCAATGACCTGTGGCGCCCAAATGACCCCACCACCGGCATCGTCGCCACCAAGGATCGCCATGATCATTCCGTAATCGGTTCCGATATTTTCAAAACCCCGAAAAATACCGGTTGGAATGTTTATGATGTCACCCTCTTCCAGAACGACTTCGCCAGCCTTGCCCCAACGTCCCCAAAAAAAACGCCAGCGCCCGGACAGAACAAAAAACACCTCGGCGGTGCGGTGGCTGTGCAAAGAGTTGCGGCACCTCGGCGGTTGCCCAGCAGCCCCGATGTTAAACCCATGTGGGATCGAGATGTGCACATGCTGATCTGCACTTTCCGACACACCACCGCCAATGATTGTAAAGTTTTCCTTTTGATCAGAGCCAGGCGTGTGCGCATCAATGAAGGCAGTTTTGCACGGCATCAGCTCGCCATAGCGTACAATGCGCGGTTCCATGTCAGCGGGGGTCATATGGAGGTCCTTTCTGGTGGCATAAACGGCTCAGGCAGCGGGTTGCCCAGAGTTGTGCGGCGCGTGTCAGTTTGGGTCAGGACGATCGGTCGCAAAATCAGACCTTTCGCAGGATAAAGGTCATTTGAGAGTTTCGCGTTTTCAGTAAGACAGCCAGCATCGCTGTTCGCGTTCGAGCGTCCCGAGAAGCTGCGAATGAGCCATGTAACATACACTCGAAACGTTTTAAAAATGTCCTGTAACTGCATCGTTCGTTCCGTTTCCCACCAAACCTGCTGAAGTTGGAAAACGATCCATTCCCTCGCAAGCTTCTCTCGTTTCGTTTGCCCTGCAATATTCAAATTTAACCTCAACCAGTCTTGAGCAAAATCTGCTTCCAGATCGATGTCTCGTCAAAAAGTGTAAACTCTCGGCGAATGGCAGTTTCCGCTGCACCAAGTGATCCGAACTCGGCATGGCTGATGCCCAGTACATAGACCTCCGCCCCCGTCGGCGCGCCAAAGTAACCCCAGCCGTCATGCTTGCCGTGCAGCGCCCAGCGGATGGCTGCACGCGGAGGCATCATCGCGTCAGATCGGCCAATCTGGTGATCGATGGCAAAGGTCGCATCCGGAAAAGATGCGCGCAAACTCATCCAAAACCGATCCACCGCGCCATGTCCGTGCCCGGTCGTGCCACCCGGATATTCCGACTGCACAGCACGGTCATATTGCTCGGGGATGACGGCCATATCCGCGCCCATGATTCGACGCAGGATATCTGCGTATTTACCGCCCCATTCATTGTCATTGCCGACACCCTTGTAAGGGCCCGGCTGGTCGGTTGCAGGGGTCAGGGGGCGCGCAGCATTCTCTGGCCCGCCCTCGCGGGCAATAAGGTCAGCAGCATATGCTTTTGCCTCCCAGCCGATCTGGTTCACGATTGCGGTCTGATCACGGATCAGCCATTCGTCATTGATCTGTTCATTGATCGCATGACAGTCAGCAATGATGCGGTATTGCAGTTTCTTGCCGCTGGCCGGGCCGTAAACACCGTCTGCCATATGCGTCGCTGTCGACAATATCCGATGGCTTGACAACATTCCATCTTCGGGCGTTCCTGACCATATCACGTCTTCGCCCAGCAGGGTCCGGTCTGGGAATTCGGCCAACGTGGCCATGGTTGCGCCAATTACTTTTTCATTGCCGATCACAACCGAAGAAGGTGACCGAACAACAATGTCCGGGCTGTAATAATGATGCAAAGTTGCGATACCGCGATCTTCCCAAATCTCCCTGGTGATGCCGATAATATAGTCGGGGAAATCATTCCACCGGTTCGAAAAGCCTTTCATGCGGTCCATCCTTTTGGAATGCGAGCCGAGCTCCGCAGGATGAGAGGCCCATCCAACGCCACACGGCGGGGTCGTGTTTCGGGGTCAGCCAGCCGGTCCATCAGAATTTCGACTGTGGCGGCGACCATCCGGCATGCAGGTTGTCGAACAGTCGTCAGATCGTAACTAGGCCAGGCCGACAAGGTCACATCGTCATAGCCCACCACGGACACATCGTCAGGCACAGACAATGCAAGTTCGTAGCGCAGCACATCCATTACAGCGAAAGCCATGTGATCGTTGGCCACAAACACTGCATCTGGCCGATCTTTAGCTTGAAACATCGCCCGCGCGACAGTTTTGGCCTTGTCAAAATTGAAATCAGCAGCGGCACGGGCTGCAAGCGTCTGTCCTGCATTCTTCAGACCCGCCACAAATCCCGCCTCGCGGTCCCGCTGGGTCGAAGCGCCGTCCCAGCCAGCTATGTGTGCGATCCTCGAATGCCCTCCGGCCACAAGAAACTCGGCAAGCTTGCGACCCCCGTGATAGTTATCCGATGTCACAGCCGACAATCTGTCATCATCCTGTGCACGGTTGAACAATACAATAGGAATGCCCGCCGCCTCACAACGCTGGGTCAGATCATTGGACATGCCAACGCTGGCAACAATTATGCCATCAACCTGATAATCAAGCAGCTCTTCCATCACCTCATCAGCTTCTGCGCCAGAATTCGACGCCATGAAAACCAGTACGTGATAGCCGCGTTCCTGAAGGCTTCGGCTCAGCCGCTCAATGGCTTCGGGATAGAATTGGTTTTCCAGATAAGCGACGACCAGCCCGATGATCCTACTGCGCCCAGTGATCAAGCTGCGCGCAAGCACATTGGGCCGATAGCCCAAGGCATCTGCGGCCTGTCGAACCTTATCAGCCGTGCGCTTTGATACGGAGGCACCTGGTGTGAACACCCTACTAACCGCCGAGCGCGAAACACCCGCCTGCTCTGCCACATCCAGCGCTGTCACTTTTTCACCCATCAGTCTGCTGTCCAACCCCCATCGATCAACATCGACGTGCCCGTCACCATCGCCGATGCATCTGAGGCCAGAAACTGAACCGCCCCCATGATGTCAGACACCTCGCCAACGCGTGGCAGTTTGATTTTGTCCATGATCCACGCCAAGCTCTCAGGGTCACTAAAGGTGGGCTCGGTCAGAGGCGTTCGAATAAATGTTGGACAAACCGTATTAATACGGATGCCCATCTTGCCCCACTCGATGGCCATCGCTTTGACCATGCCTTCCACCGCATGCTTGGACGCGCAATAGACCGCCCGATCGACCCCGCCAACATGGCCCATCTGGCTTGAGATGTGGATAATCGAACCAGAAAGCCCCGCCCCCATCATTGACTTTGCCGCATGGCTCGAAAGGAAATACGCTGCGCGTACGTTTAAGTTCATCACGGCGTCATAATCTTCGGGTGCCGTATCAACCGCTGCAGAGTGTCGGGCCAACCCTGCAGAATTTACCACAACATCGAAGGGGTCGGCAAAGGCGTCAGCGACCGCCCCAACATCAGTCTGGTCCAATACGAGGGCATCTGCAGACCAGCCTTGGCCCTGCATAGACGTGACCGCATCTTGCAACACTTCCACGCGGCGCGCAGCACAGACCACATGCGCACCCGCTTGTGCGAGAGCCACGGCACAGCCCAACCCGATGCCCGAAGACGCGCCCGTGACCAACGCCCGTTTTCCGCGCAAGTCAAATGAGGGGGTTCGGGGCAGTGCGATCATGCTGCACGTCCAGTCACAGGATCAAAACCTGACCGCGCCTTGTTGAATTCGCGCATCCGGGCAAACACATCCACCCCAATTTGATCATACACATGCAACAAATCCACCAGCACCCAATTTTCGCGAATTAAACCTTTTTCGACCCGCCAGAAATCCAGAGACCGCATCTCGATTTTCTGGCCTACAGGCGGAATACCCATCCAGCCACCGTGGCTCAGCGTCTGGTACATATCAGGCCAGCCGGTCACGGCGGCATATGCGTGATCCCCAAAGAAATGATACGTGATTTCATCCACGAAAGCGCCCCTGTCCGGCATAGCATTCAGAAAGGGAATTTGGTGCCAGTCCCGGAACCCGGCAAAGCCACGCCCAGTTCCGATACCCGACGGTCCATACCAAGACATCTTGGGATGCCAAAACTTTTCCATCTCCATCACCTCCGGGCCACCCTGGCTGGGATGCCGCTTGAGATGCTCCAGCATATCCACAATGGTCTGACAGGTTTGACTGCCTAATGTCGGATCATAAGGCCCTAGCACCAACCCGTCACAGGTGGCAGGGCCCGGAACATGCCATTCGCGACCCAATGACGGTGCCATCGGCCAGGCGCAGGCTTGCATCATAACCTCAGGAATGTCCCAAAGCGCCTGCATCTCGACGATCTTGTCACCATCAAAGCGGTAAAACTCATGAAAGCGCATGTGGACAATCTGCCCTGTCGGCGGAATGTCCAACCAAGGCGCCGCAAAGGTACCCGTATAATAGCCGCAGCACCCAACCCAGTTTTGTTCTTCTGCCGTGGGCCCCGCCATCACAATGCAGTCGCGTCGCTCTACGTCAGGTAAAGCATTTAGAAGCGGCGCATACGCAGCCTGTACATAAGCGTTGACCCCATCAATCGTTTCGAAAGGGAATGCGAGACGGAAAACAACATCAGGGGCGCACAACGCATGAAGCGCTGACCGAAGCGCCGTGAGGTCGAAGTCGTACATAGCCGCCCGCAACGGCGCGATCAGCGCTTTGTGTCGGGTGTGAACGTCGATCATTGTTGCTTCCCCAGTACCTGTCCGAAGGGGGGTAAACCAATAGGCGCATGCACGTGCCGATGGATCATAGGCTGTAGTAGTGGAACCGCAACATAGAGGTTTCTGGCCAACCGGTCCCACAGCTTAAGGAGGACTTGTTTATACCTTGGGTACAGGTTCATTGAAAATTCTCTATCTTTTGCTGCTTCACGCCCAAGCCACCCTATTCTGTTGCATCCCGTGCCGGAGCGCCCTCTCCATAAGGCACGTTGACCCCGCCATAGCGCCGAACCCTCAGGTTGCACTGTTCGGCATGCCCAACAAAGCCTTCGAGCATACAAAGCCGTGAGCCATATGCCGCGACCTCTGCTGCAGCCTCGTCCGTCAGAACCTTCTGATACGAATGAGTTTTCAAGAACTTCCCAACCCACAGACCACCCGTATAGCGCCCCGCTTTTTTGGTGGGCAGCGTATGGTTGGTTCCGATGACCTTGTCGCCATTGGCGACATTGGTCCGCGGCCCTAAAAACAGCGCGCCATAACATGTCATGTGCTCTAGGAACCAATCGTCACGGTCTGTCATCACCTGCACATGCTCAGAGGCGATGTCATCGGCCACCGCCAGCATTTCATCATATGTGTCGCAAACGATTACCTCGCCGTAATCTTCCCAGGATTTTGACGCCGTATCCGCCGTCGGCAGGATCTTCAGGATCCGATCAATCTCTGCCAAGGTTTCGTGTGCAAGTTTGCGGCTGTTGGTCAGAAGTACAGCAGGCGAATTATAGCCATGCTCGGCCTGCCCGAGCAAATCAGTGGCGCACATTTCTGCATCGACAGTTTGATCTGCAATCACCATGGTTTCGGTCGGGCCTGCAAACAGATCAATACCCACGCGCCCAAACAGCTGACGCTTGGCTTCGGCGACAAACGCGTTTCCCGGACCCACAAGCATATGCACAGCTTCAATAGTCGCAGTTCCCAGAGCCATTGCACCAACCGCCTGAATACCGCCCATCACGTAAATCTCATGCGCGCCGCCCAAGTGCATCGCTGCAATGACAGCCGCATTTGGTTGTCCCCGAAACGGAGGGGTGCAGGCGATGATGCGCGGCACCCCTGCAACAGATGCGGTAGCCACCGACATATGTGCCGACGCTACCATCGGGAACTTGCCACCTGGAACGTAGCACCCAACGGATTGGACAGGGATATTCTTGTGCCCGAGGATAACACCCGGCATCGTTTCGACCTCGATATCCAGCATCGAATCGCGCTGTGCCTGAGCGAAATTGCGAACCTGTTCCTGCGCAAAGCGGATGTCCGACAGTTCGCGCGGGGTGAGTTGCGCGATCAGTGCATTGATTTCTTCTGCGCTTAAGCGAAAGGAGGCAGGTGAATAGGAATCAAATTTTTCCGACATTGCCCGCACGGCGACATCACCACCGGCCTCGATCTCGGCAAGTCCGGCTTCGACGATAGCACGGGTCTGGGCGTCATCTTGGGCACGTTCCGCGTCAGGCTTTCCGCGTTTGAGATACTCGATTGTCATGTCATCCCCTTCATGTTTGTGGACGCGGCGCAACCTTGTCGCCCCGATCAAAGGCTTCCCAGCCTTCGCCGTTGAACACGTCAACACCCAACTGTGCCAGAACATGTGGAAAATCGACCATAACCCAATTGTCCGTGATCCGGCCGTGTTCGACTTTCCAAAAGTCCATATATCTGATTTCAATACGCTTTCCCGTAGCAACCACGGCCATAAAATCACCCGAGTGCGTCGCCTCTTGACGGCCGAATGCCGCCGCCCATTCCCCCATGTACAGCCGTGCCTCATCAATACAGACTTTATCGGAAAACGCGGCCTGAAAGGGGCGTTGCCAATTGTCCTGGAATGCCTGCAGACCGTTTTTTGTACCGCATCCCTGATTGCCCATCCAACGAAAAGACTGGGCAAAAAACTGGCCTATATCATCAATTCGGTGGTCATTGAGACCATCGACCATACCTTCGATCACCGCACGTGTTTCATCCGTTTTGGACATGTCTGTATCGCGTGAGAGTACGGCCTGTTCGGGGCGTGTGCCTTTCATTATTTGGTCCTTGTAAAAGATGTGAACCGGAGTGCCGCTTTGCGAGCAAAGCGCAAGCCGCGCACATGGATAGTCGCAAATCCTTGCAGCCGCACCAGCGATGTTTGGCTAGCGCCTGCAGGGGCCTTTGACGAAGGCGGCATAGGATCACACAGTTTGATGCTCATCCTTTGACAGCTCCCGCCGTAAGACCCGAGACAATCTGGCGTTGGAAGACCATGACCAGCAAGAAAAGTGGCGCGGTGATCGACACTGCGGCGGCCACTGCCTCCACCTGATCGGTGGTTGTGGTTTCACGGTTAAAGTAACCCGCAATCGCAGGAACCATAGTCTGGTTCTGAGCATCCAACAAAAGCGAAGTCACAAGGAAATCATTGTAACCCAGCAAAAAAGAGAAAAGACCGGTTGTAATCACGCCCGGCCACATCACCGGCATGATCACCAGGCGAAAGGCCTGAAAATGCGAACATCCGTCGACACGCGCGGCCTCGTCCAATTCGGTCGGGATGTTTTGGAAAAAACTACGCAGCATCCAGATAGTAAAGGGCTGGTTTATCGAAACAAGCACTGCAATCACAGCCCACGGCTGGCCGTAAAGTGTCGGGCTGAGTTCGCCAAAGATTGGGCGCAAGATTTCGGCTGAGTTGATGAACCATGGCAAGTAGCCAGCAACCAGTACCGAATGCGGCAGCGCACGAAAAACTAGTGCAAGGATCAGCAGCCAGAATGCAAGGTCTGAACCAGAACGTGCCAACCCGTAGCCAGCCAGTGTGCCCACAGTCAGCGAGATTGTTACAACACCAGCCGTCACAATCATCGAATTCATGAAATTTCTGTAGAATTCGTTTTCCGCCCAAACCGCCACGTAGTGCTCTGTGGTCAGTCCAAGAATGGGGGTGCCAAGTGGCCCTGCGATATTGTTAACCCCGCCCATCAGCACAGGCAAAACACCAAAAAAGATGACAACAAATAGTATGGCATAGACCGCTGATCCTATCAGCCAGCCCAGCACTCTTAGTCCTGCAGGAGAGAATTGCGTGACAAGGTCTGGCACCTTCGTAAAGGCCCAGCGGATGGCAAAATACAGCGTGGCGAGACCAATCAAAATATCCAGCACTGACAGCCCGTTGCCAGAAGCGCGGGTAACCGGCCCAATAATGACATCCCACGGTGAAGCGGCAAAAGCATCGCGCGGTGACTTGAAGCTCATCACTGCGATCCAGACAATCGGGAACGCCGCAAGCAGGCACCAGAACGCAAGAAAGGCACCCGATACAACTTTGAGCGATAACGGCTGAGCGGTGGCACGCGATGCCATCAGTGCACCCCTCTTTTGTGGTCACGCCACGTGCGGCGTAAAGGCAGAACAAGCAAAATCACAATCCCAATCATAGTGAGCATAGCACTTGCGCTGGCCCGGCTGATCGCACGGTTGCCCGCATCATCGGGCGTAAGAAAGTCATAGGTCAGCCACTGCAACGAGATCACATGCGCCTGAGAGCGAAAGCCGACGATTTCTTCGAATACGCGGTAGCAATCCATCAGATGGATAAGCCCGATAAAGATTATAAGCGGCATGAGGTGAGGCACGATTACATGTCGCAGCCTTTCCCAGCGCGAAGCACCATCAATGATCGCGCTTTCCAGCGTATCCATATTCACGGTTTGCAGACCTGCATAGAAGATAACAAACGCAAAGGGCGCCACGTGCCAGACACGATAGAAATACATCAAAAGCTCTATCGTCCATGCCTGAGCAAACATGGCAATGTCCTGTCCGGTCCACCGTTCCATCATGGCCGTCAGAATACCATCACCGACAAAAAGCCAGTAGATCGACAACGATCCGATGACCGGTGTGATAATGAAAGGCAAAAGCGAGATAAAGATGACTGGTCCGCGGATGGACTTGGCCGCATTATTGACCGCAAGTGCAATAGCCAGACCCACACCAACAACCAACGGCAGCGTTATCAGCGTAAACATCAGTGTAAATCGCAGGGCTTTCCAAAAGTCTATTTGCAGAATTTCGCTTATACGGCCCGCCCCCATCGCGGCCCAAACCTTATCCATTTGCAGCACATTGCTATAGCTTTGCAGCCCAACCCAAGCAGTTGCAGTTTTGACCTTGCCCGTGACTTCATCAATGATCGGCACCGTCTTTAGCTCGGTTGTGCACGTCTGGGTGAGGAACCCCGGTGTGCAGGTCTCAACCTCAATCTGTTGCATGATCGGCTGAGTAATCTGGAAACTTTGCACAAACACAGAAATCAGCGGTGCCGCTATGAACAACACCATCAGAAAGACAGACGGGCCCACGAAGGCGGCGAAGGTTTTGAATTTCATCGTCTGTCCTTCCTGTATGGTGTGAACCGCTTTGCGCAACCGTATGCAAAATACGGTTGTGCAAAGCGGCTGGCCGGGCTTTTTCCCGGCCAGCACTTTTAGTAGATTAGAGTACGCCCGCCTCTTTCGCAGCGGTTGTGTATGCGTCTTCAATGGCTTGCAGGGTAGCAGCTGCATCTCGTTCACCGGTGAAGAAACCAGACAGTTCACTGCCAAGTGCCGTGTGCAGCAGGCCCATCTGTGTTGTCGATGGATAAGGGGCCGCAGCAGGTATGGCCGTTGCCGTAGCAATGGCACCTTGCGCCATTGGACCAGGTACAAACCCATCAACCAACCAAATTGCAGCAGAGTTGGCCCCCTGAACCATCTCGGAATCCAGACCTTCCATCGCTACACGAAAGGCGGCGTCTGCCTCTTCATCCGAGATGTTGGACGCGATCACGATACCGTCCCACCAAAGCGTTGTAGCGGGTGCGCCGCCTTGCATCGCAGTCGGTGCACTGGCCATGGTCACTTTGCCCACAACCTGGCTTTCGTTCGCGTCATCCATGGCCCCTGCGCGCGTTGCCCACAGGTTCGCCATTGCAATTTTGCCCTGCTGGAACTGCTGCTGCACATAGGTGGAATCGGACACAAGGTATTCAGGATCCATGTAAGCGGTCATCGCCATCATGGTTTCCAGCGCTTTCATTCCCGCCTCGCCATTGACAGCCGTTGTGTTGTCATCGTTGAAGAAGGACCCACCATAGCCCAGGAACATATTGTTGAAATCCTGCGCAATATTCCAGCCGGCTTTCATCGTAGCACCCAACGGGTAATCGACAACACCAGCGTCTTGGACCGCTGCGGCCGCCTCAAGAACTTCGGCCCACGAGCTGGGTGCGTCGATGCCCAAGTCGGCTAGAATATCACTGCGATACATCAAGTGCTGGGTGTTGACCATCATAGCCACGGCCATTGTCTTGCCGTTGACCTTGATCAACTGGTTAGGCTTCAGGTTTTGGCCATATTTGGCGACCAAATCGTCCAGCGGGCGAATTGTGCCCGCATTGAGTAGCGGCGTAACCGTACCGTTCGACACACCACCGATGTGGTACAGGGCTGGGTTGGCCTCAAAAGCTGCAGGTTGTTTGGTTCGGAATTCTTGATCCAACTCAGCCTGGAAATTACCGCACTCAGACATTGCATCTGTCACAGCTTTCCACGCGTCGAACCCTGCAGTCAACGATTTCAGCGGAACCGAATTTTCAAAGGCGCAGCCAGCGAAAGCCGATGTGCCCATAAGCGAGACAGCGCCCGCCAGAACCAGTTTCTTCAAATACATGTGCAAACTCCCTGTTGCGTGTACGCCAATACATCATCAAAATCTGCACTGGCATCTTATTAACCTGACCGGGGGTCCCGGTCAGGCAGGTTTTCAGGCGATACGTTCGCCAGATTCTTGATCGAAGGCATGACAAATTTCTGCCGGTATATTGAACGAGACAATATCGCCGATTTCCGCCCTGTATTCCTTGTGAGCTTTGACCGAAACCAATTGCCCGCCTGCGCGAACAGTTAACATGGTCGCGTCTCCTAGTAGCTCAATCGTGTACAGCGGTGCAGTAATCTGACCACCTTGTGCAACCACCGTTGCGTCTTCGGCGCGAAAGCCCAAAGTGACCTTGCCATCCTGCGTTGACAGCCCCGCAATCGAGACCCTGTCGCCCGCAAAAGTGCCATTTGTGATCTCGCCTTTCATCAGATTCATAGCCGGAGACCCAATGAAGCTGGCCACGAACGTATTGGCAGGCCGATCATAGATTTCAGTCGGCGTGCCAACTTGCCTCACTTTGCCTTCTTTCATCACCACGACGCGATCAGCCAACGTCATTGCCTCGATCTGATCGTGGGTTACGTACACTGTTGTCACCTTAAGTTCGTGGCTGAGGTTCTTGATCTGGGCCCGCGTGCTGACCCTCAACTTGGCGTCAAGGTTGGACAGAGGCTCATCCATCAGGAACACATTTGGCTCACGTACAATAGCACGCGCCAAAGCGACACGCTGGCGCTGCCCTCCAGACAATTCCGCCGGTTTGCGGTGTAGAAAATCATCCAGCTCGACCATGGCCGCAGCGCGACGTACCCTCTGGTCATGTGTGGTCGGGTCTGCCTTGCGCACCTTGAGCGGGAAGCGGATATTTTCATAAACGTTCATGTGCGGATAAAGGCCATAGGATTGAAACACCATGGCGACGTCGCGGTCCTTGGGATCAAGATCGTTGACCCGCCGTCCGTCGATCATGATATCGCCCTCGGTCGCGTCTTCGAGCCCTGCAATTATCCGCATCGTTGTAGTCTTGCCACAACCTGACGGGCCAAGCAGAACGACGAACTCTTCGTGTCCAATGGTAAGATCAAAATTTTCAACCCCGACGAAAGACCCCCATCGCTTATTAATATTTCGCAACTGGATTTCAGCCATCTGGGCCCCCGCACCATTGTGACACAAAGACTAATCACCGTCAGGCTACCTTGGCAATAGTTTTTTGCACACGTGTGCAAAACATTTATTCATGACGAAAGTCGCCATAATCAGGAGCGGCAGGTTTAGGATCAGGGGCTTTTCAAGCCTAAAACTCAAGGCCCGTCAGCGTCTTTTAGAGCAGTCGCCGCGACGCGGATGCCATCAGAAGAAGGCATCGTCGCTGCATAGGCGCGCCCCGTGGCAATGAAGCTATCCTCAGCAGTGTAGCGCGCAAGATGCCGGTGACCTGCCTCAAACAACGCAGACATCACGCCTTCGGCAACACCACCTGATCGCCTTGTTTCGTCCACAATCAGTACGGATTCACAGTCTCTGACGGCATCCAGAAGCGCATGAATTGGCAGTGGAGCAAGCCAGCGCAAATCGACAATTCGGGCCCCTTTAACTTTGGCCTGCTCCGCCAGATACCGTCCATTTCCAAATGTTACGATGGCAATCTCAGTGCCACTGCCATGGACGCCGACGGCTCCGAGCGGGATGCGCTGATCCAGGGTCGGATAAAGACGCATCCATGCACCGTCACCCGTATTCAGATCCCGCATTGGATAAAGCGCGATCGGCTCCACAAAAACGCAGACCCGATTTTCCTCTCGTGCGAGCCGATGACATTCTCGCAGCATTTGCACAGCTTCTGCCCCGTCTGACGGGCAAGCGACGATCAGGCCGGGGATATCACGCAAAACAGCAAGTGCATTGTCGTTGTGGAAATGCCCACCAAACCCTTTTTGGTACCCAAGCCCCGCGATGCGCAGCACCATCGGGTTGGCCCACTGCCCGTTGGAAAAAAACGGCAAGGTTGCCGCCTCTCCACGCAATTGATCCTCTGCGTTGTGCAGATAGGCAAGGAATTGGATTTCCGGCATCGGGATATAGCCGTTATGCGCCATGCCGATGGCAAGACCTAGGATCGATTGTTCGTCCAGTAGCGTATCAATGACGCGCGCAGGCCCGAAGCGACCCTGCAGTTTCTGAGTAATACCATAGACACCACCCTTGCGCCCGACATCTTCGCCCATGATGACGGTTTCGGGATATGTCAGCATCAGGTCGGTCAGCGCCCAATTGATCAGCCGCGACATCGGCTGCGGCTGGTCCATCTGGGCAAGATCGCTGCCAAAGGCGTCAGAACGCGCAGCAACGGCTGGGCCGTTTGATATGGAATGCGTGCGGGCTGGTGGTACGATGGCTGCCATTACTGCGCGTGCGTCCTTCAAAGGCGCAGCACGTGCAACTTGCGCGGCATCGGCTCTGACACGGGCCAGGCTGTCAGTGTAGATTGAAATGATATCCTGCGGGCTTTGCCCCTGCGCCAAAAGGCCCGCGGCACTGCGCAACAGCGGGTCATTCGCCTCGTCGGCTTCGACCTCGGCGCGCGGCAAATAGCTAGTCGCCACATCGGCGCCTGCATGGCCATAAAGCCGAACCGTGCGCAAATGCAGGATAGCAGGCTTGCGCTGTGTGCGCACATGACGTGCCGCTTGGATGGTGGCCCGATAGGCGTCCCACAGATCCAGCCCGTCGCCCTGAAAATAGGTGATACCGGGGCGATGCCGCAGGCTATTTTCGACCCAGCCTGCCGGTGTCTTGGTGGAGATACCGATGCCATTGTCTTCGCAAATCATCAACAGCGGCAAAGGCGCGCCCTGAACACTGCTCCAACCTGCTGCGTTGATGGCCCCTTGCGCAGTTGAATGGTTTAGAGATGCATCCCCAAAGCTGACCACTGCGATCCCATCGCGTGGTAATATAGCCGCTTCGGGCCGATTGCGACGCGCCAACCCTAAAGCAAAAGCCGCACCAAGCGCCTTAGGCAAATGACTGGCGATGGTAGACGTTTGCGGCGGGATGAACAGATCGCGGCTGCCCAGCACCTTGTGCCGCCCGCCACTGGTGGGATCGTCAGCCGCGCATGCAAAACTGAGCAGCATATCGCGGCACATATCCTGCCCTTGCTGCGCCGCGCGGGCAACCTGAAATGCACCGTCGCGATAGTGTAGAAAAGCGATGTCATCCGGGCGCAAGGCATAAGATACCGCCGCCATGCCCTCGTGGCCCGATGACCCAATCGTATAGAACCCGTGACCTGCCTTTTGCATCTCGCGGCTGACGATATCCAGCGCGCGGGTCAGGCACTGATGAGTGAAAAGAGCCACAGAAACCTCTGGGTCCAGCCCATACGGCGTGACAGAGGGCAAATCACACACGGCCACCCTGCGCAGAAAGTTGTCGTGAACGATTGAAACGCGGTCCATGCAGCCCCTGCCAGATTTTCAGAATATGTGTCTGCGGCAGTCATTTAGACAGGGCAAAGGCCGTATGACAACGCCCTTCGTCCTGAAAATTTCATCTGTGCGACATCAGAAAAACGCCTGAAGACCCGTCTGCGCACGACCAAGGATCAGCGCATGCACATCGTGCGTGCCTTCGTAGGTGTTGACCGTTTCAAGGTTCATCAGATGGCGCATGACCTGAAACTCGCCTGAAATACCATTGCCACCGTGCATGTCGCGGGCATGGCGCGCAATCTCCAGCGCTTTGCCGCAATTGTTGCGCTTCATAATCGAGATCATCTCGGGCGCGGCCTTGGCCTCGTCCATCAAACGACCCACTTGCAGCGAGCCTTGCAGGCCCAGCGCAATTTCGGTTTGCATATCTGCAAGTTTTTTCTGGAACAGCTGTGTTTGCGCCAGCGGTTTGCCAAACTGCTTGCGATCCAGCCCATATTGCCGCGCCGCGTGCCAGCAGAATTCTGCCGCACCCATCGCGCCCCAACTGATCCCGTACCGCGCCCGGTTGAGACAACCAAACGGCCCTTTAAGGCCCTGCACATCAGGCAGCAAAGCGTCCTCGCCCACTTCGACATCCTTCATCACAATTTCGCCAGTGATTGAGGCGCGCAAGCTGAGTTTATTCTGGATTTTCGGCGCTGACAGGCCCCCCATACCCTTTTCAAGCACAAAGCCGCGGATCTTGCCACCATGTGCATCGGACTTGGCCCAGACCACGAAAACATCCGCAATCGGAGCATTGGAAATCCACATCTTGGCCCCGTTCAGCACATAGCCGCCATCGACTTTTCTGGCGGTTGTCTTCATCCCAGCGGGGTCCGACCCGGCGTCAGGTTCCGTCAGACCGAAACATCCGATCCATTCGCCCGAAGCCAGCTTGGGCAGATATTTCCGACGCTGTTCTTCAGAGCCATATGCATAAATCGGATAGATCACGAGACTGGACTGCACCGACATCATCGACCGATAACCCGAATCAATGCGCTCCACCTCGCGTGCGACAAGACCGTATGAAACATAAGATCCACCAAGCCCACCGTAAGCTTCGGGCAGCGTCACGCCGAGCAGCCCCATATCGCCCATCTCGCGGAAAATTTCGGCGTCGGTGGTTTCATCGGCAAAGGCACTGATCACGCGAGGGGCCAGTTTTTCATCAGCATAGGCCGCAGCCGACGCCTGCACCATTCGTTCATCTTCGGTTAACTGCTCGCTCAGTCGAAACGGGTCAGCCCAGTCAAAGCTATCAAGGTCCGGCGCGTCCTTTGCTTTCAGGATTTTTGTTTCTGCGTTCATGATCTCTCTCCGGTCAGGGCATTCTGTTTGCACCAGTATTGCAGAGTTGAATGAAAAGTTCTAACGATGCCTTATCCTGAAAACCATGAGAAAAACTCATATGTTTACCCATCGTCGATTTTTGCCCTCAGTCTCTGCTTTGCTGGCATTCGAAGCGGCAGCGCGCCTTGGATCGGCAACAGCAGCGGCGCAGGAGTTATCGTTGACCCAAAGTGCAATCAGCCGGCAACTCAAGACACTGGAGGAACAGATTGGCGCGCATTTGTTTGCCCGTGAGGGGCGCGCCCTTGTTCTGACGCCTGCGGGGCGTGATTACGTCGTGCAAGTGCGCGATATCCTGATGCGCCTTGGGTCAGCATCTGTCGCTGCGGGCGCAAACCCAAAGGGCGGCGCGTTGAACCTCGCCATTTTGCCCGCCTTTGGGATGCACTGGCTGGCGCCCCGACTTGCGGATTTTGCGAGCGCGCATCCAGAGGTTACTGTGAACCTGTCAACACGTCTGGCCCCGTTCGATTTCCGCTCTGAACCATTTGACGCCGCAATCCATTTTGGCCGCAAGGACTGGCCCGGAGCGGCCCACCTGCATTTGATGCCGGAAAACGTTGTGGCCGTGGCCGCACCTGCGCTTGTACCACAGCCCGTCGAACCATCAGACCTTGCCAAGCTGCCAATGTTGCACCTCGACACTCGGCCACGCGCCTGGGCACGCTGGCTTGCAGCGCATGACCTGACACCCCCACGCAGTGCAGGCATGGTGTTTGATCAGTTTTCAACCATGGCACAGGCAGCAATTCATGGGTTGGGCGCGGCCCTTTTGCCAGATTTCGTGGCCAGATCACATCTGGCGAGCCAAGCGCTTGTGCGGGCAGCGGATGACACGGGCCAAAGCATCGGCGACTATTATCTTGTGTGGCCTGCCGAGCGGCCCGACCCACCCAGCCTTAAATCATTCCGCGCATGGCTTTCACGGAAATTGCCCGGCGCATGAGGCTTTTCACCTGCCTTTACAGCGGTTGACGAAATACCTGAAACACCGCACATCACCTAACGCTTCAAGGTCGAGCTGCACAGGCTAAAATAAACCAAGCATGTTCCGCACCGCACCGGTCGAAAAGGGTAAATACTGCACTGACATAGGCCTACTTTCATCGGCCTTGCCAAAAGCTAGTCACCCGTCAATCGGTTCGATCAGCTCTGGGCCAGCGGATTGGTTGGAATTGACTGTCGTCGCCACGCGATGCCAGACCAATGCGTCATCCGCAACCGCCCGCATAAGTCGGGCTGCCCCTTTGCCCTCTTCACCCAGCCACAGGGCAATGTCAGGTGTCTCCAGTATCACAGGCATGCGGTCATGGATCGCTGCCATTGGCGCATTGGCGGCTGTGGTCACGATGGCGGCGGTTCGGATCATATCATCACCATTGATGTTTGAACCCCACGATTGCCAGATCGCGGCTAATGCCAGCGGCGCACGATCAGCGCGGGTGATGTACCACGGCAATCGGGCATCCCCATCCCGCGTCCACTCATAATAGCCCGAGGCGATGATCAATGCTCTGCGCGCCCGGCAGGCCACGCGAAACGCCGGCTTTTCTGCAAGCGTCTCAGCGCGGGCATTGATCAAAAGCGGCCCGCTCGCGGGGCTCTTGTGCCACTTCGGGATAAAGCCCCATCGCATCGGGGCCAACAACCGCCCTGCCCCTTCGTTGCGCACCACATGCACCTGCGTCGTCGGACAAACGTTGAAGTTGGGGACGTCGGGCGAATCATTGGCGGGCGCTGCAGCAAAAAGCTGCGCCATCGCATCCGTGGGCAGAGTGACAGAAAATCGTCCACACATCAGACGAGCTTAAGCCATCTGATCCAGACAGCCAAGCGAAGGTGTCGGCCGAATAGCAGATGAAAAAAGCCCCGCACACATCACTGCGAGCGAGGCCAAGACTGTTCAGACGGTGCAAGCCGATGCGGCTTACTTCATTGTAATGCGCCCATCGGTGTAGGGCTTGAACGGCCCTTGTGCCGCAAGGTACTCTGCGGTGACATCCGCGAGGTCAGGACCATAGTCATACGCATTCTGCGCATCACGGAACATCTTGTACCCATCACCGCCATTGCGGACATAGTTGTTGCTCACGACGCCATAAAGCTTGTCCATATCAAGCGGCGCGCCACCAACCATCACATCGCTGATCCGCGCACCAGCGGGTTGGGACCCGTCAAAGGCATAGCTCATGCCCGCAACCTGCGGGAAGCGGCCTGCACCCTCTTCGATCTGGCTGACCCCGTTTTCCAAAGCCTCTAGCATAGTGGCGCCCGTTACCTGAAATGTAGACAGCGTATTCTGGAATGGCAGAACCGTCAGCACCTCACCCATGGTAATCGGGCCATCATCGATAGATGCCCGAATACCACCGCCGTTTTGGATCGCGATCTCAATTCCCTGATGCTTGACCCGATCCAGCATTGCGTCGGTAATCAAAGAGCCCATCGGACACTCCATCGCACGGCAAACGCTGCGATCACCCTCAATCGGTTCGGCGGCTTCAGCCACCACCTGGTTGCGGATCTCATCAAGCGGCTTGGCAGCTTCCGCAATGCGCGCCTTGACGCCCGGGTCCTCGCTCACGCTTGCATCCATCAGGATCGGGCCACCCACGGCCTGGGTCACGTTGCCGGAATCGTCGAACGTAAGGTTCAGTTCGCCCAGATATTTGCCATAGGCATAAGCCTGAACGATCGGCACCCCATTTTGCATGGTGGGATATGGGCCGTCCGCACCATCATCATTGCTGTTAAGATATGTGTTAGAATGGCCGCCAACGATCACATCAATCCCAGTGGTAACATCTGCGATGTAGCGGTCGATTTGATAGCCCGAGTGCGACAGCAGGATAATCTTGTTGATCCCTTGTGCAGTCAGCTTGTCCACTTCGGCCTGTGCTGCCGGTGCAGGATCGCCGAACGTGACATTGGGACCGGGCGAGGAAAGCTCGGCGGTACTTTGCGGTGTCAGTCCGATCAACCCGATCTTTTCGCCGGCCTGTTCAATCACAGTGGATTTGACAAGCGCATCTTTCAGCAGTGGTTCGCCCGAATAATCGGCATTCGACATGAGAATCGGGAATTCGACCGCGTCAATGAACCCGCGCAATACTTCGGGGCCATGATTAAACTCATGGTTGCCCACTGTCATCGCGACATAGCCCATCTGGTTCATCATTTCTGCGGCGAGCTTGCCCTTGTAATAGGTATAAAACAGAGTACCCTGAAACTGGTCACCCCCATCCACAAGCATAGAATTGTCGGACCGAGCGCGCGCATCATTGATCGCCGTGATCAATCGGGCCGAACCACCAAAGCACTTGCCTTCAGCGTTACTTTCTTCGCTGCAACCGCTGTCATACTTGCTGATCGGCTCGAACCGGGCATGAAAATCATTGGTGTGCAAAATGGTCAGCGTGTAATCGGCCACTGCAGTGCCTGCGCTTAATGCCAGTGCCGCGGCGCCCATCAGGAATCGGTTCATGGTCAGATCTCCATCGTTGGTTATTTGAACATCGTGCCCACAAGCGACCGTCGGAGTCAAAGCCCGTTCTGCAACCCTGGCGCAAAGAACTGGTGGAATGCTTGACTTGACCATTTTGCAGACGACGGGCATCAAGATGGCATGATGATCTTCAAGATTTTCCGCACGCCCGAATGGGTGGATTTGCGCAAACAGGGGAAAACCCTTGGCGCGCCGATTGATGTGGCCGACGGCTACGTCCATTTTTCCACCGCTGAACAGGCGGCCGAAACCGCCGCCAAGCACTTTGCAGGACAGGACGATTTGTTTCTAATTGCAGTCGAAGCGGACCGATTAGGACAAGAACTCAAGTGGGAAAAATCACGTGACGACGCGCTGTTCCCCCACCTTTACCGAGAGATGCGGTTGAATGATGTGCATTGGGCACAGCCGCTGCCGCTTGTGCATGGGGTTCATATATTCCCAGTGGGAGAGGGTTTTTGATGACATATGTCGACCCGCTTCGCGCGCAATTTAATGCCTTCAAAGAACTCAACCGCGATCACCCTATCGAAATGCTCAACCTTGTGCAGTTTCGCGATCATGCAAGCTATCCTGCGGATCACGAAATGGCCAAGGCTGGTTTAACCGGCTCAGAGGCCTATGGGCTGTACGGCACCCATACCCTTCCCGTTCTAGAACGTGTGGGCGGCTCTATCTTGTGGCGCGGAGCATTCGAAACCATGTTGATTGGCCCCAGCGATGAAGCATGGGATGCCACCTTCATCGCGCGCTATCCAACAGCGCATGCCTTTCTGGCGATGATATCTGATCCCGACTACCAGCGCGCCGTGGTACATAGACAGGCCGCCGTGGCGACCTCGCGCTTGATCCGGTGCGCGCCAGCGCCGGGTGGCACAGGCTTCGCATGAAGCGCGCAATCGAGCGGCTGGGGCTCAAGGCTTTGCGCCAAATTGATCCAGAGACCGCACATGGCATCGCGTTGGCAGCGGTGCATACGCCCCTCGTCTCGCTACCTGGTCCAGTGACCAGCCCACGATTGCGCACAACGCTTGCCGGTATGGACATGCCTAACCCTGTCGGATTGGCAGCCGGCTTCGATAAGAATGCCACGGCAATAAGGCCACTCAGCCGCGCGGGCTTTGGCTGGATCGAGGTTGGTGCCGCCACACCTCTTGCACAGCCCGGCAATCCAAAACCACGGCTCTTTCGACTGCGCGAAGATGGTGCAGCCATCAACCGTTTCGGATTTAACAATGATGGAATGGATGAAATCGCAAAGCGATTGGCACACGGCCCCACTGGTTTGCCCATCGGTCTGAACCTTGGTGCCAACAAGAACAGTACAAACAAGGCAGATGATTTTGCGCGCGTTCTGGAACACTGCCGCGATCACATCGACTTTGCGACGGTCAACGTCTCAAGCCCAAACACCGAAAAGCTGCGCGACCTGCAGGGGCCAAAGGCGCTGGCGGCGTTGCTCGACGGCGTGATGCAGGTGCGCGGCAGCGTGCCTGTGTTTCTCAAGATCGCACCAGATTTGAGCGATCAAGAGCTCTTCGATATTGCGCGCGTGGCTCAAGACGCACAGGTAAGCGCCATCATCGCCACCAACACGACTCTTGACCGCAGTGGGTTGCGCAGCCGCCATTCAACACAACAGGGCGGACTGTCCGGCGCGCCCCTCTTCGAAAAATCCACTCGCGTGCTGGCGCAGCTACACAGCCTAACAAACATCCCCTTGGTCGGCGTGGGCGGGATCAGCACAGGACAAGACGCCTATGCCAAGATCAAAGCGGGCGCATCAGCGGTTCAGCTGTACACAGGCCTTGTGTATGGCGGTCTCAGCCTTGGTGCCCGGATTGCAAAGGATCTTGACGACTTGCTCGCACGGGATGGGTACGGTTCTGTCGCAGAGGCTGTTGGAACGGGCACAAGCGAATGGCTCTGATCCCCTTCATCTTGCCAAACAAACTCCGGGGGTGAGGCCGCAGGCCGAGGGGGCTGGCCCCCTCACTTGTATACGTCGGAACGTTGCTGCAAAACAGCCCCGCGCTCCAGCGCAGGGTAGCGCGCAGCAAGCGTCGCGCCGCGCGCAAAAAACGAAATCAACAGCGCAGCCCAAAGCCCATGGTTACCAATCAGTGGCACCAGCATAATAATCGCCGCCCAGTAGATGACAAAGCTGATCGCCATCATGTTGCGCATGTCACGACCACGCGCGGCACCAATAAAAATTCCGTCAAGCATCCAAGCGGCACACCCAAGGATGGGGGCGGCCACCATCCACCAAAGATAATCGCGGGCTTCGGCTTGTACGGCCACATCCTTGGCCATCACGTCAATGATCCATGGGCCGGCCAGAGCAAAGCTCAGCGCTGACACCACACAGGTCACCATCCCCCAAATACTCGTCATCACAGCGCTTTTGCGCACGCGCCCGGGATTGCCTCGGCCATAGGCCCGCGCAATCAGCGTTTCAGCAGCAAAAGCAAAACCATCCATCGCGTGGGCCGTGATGTACATCAGTTGGATCAACACTTCGTTCGCCGCCAGCGTTACATCGCCAAACCGCGCACCCAGAAACACAAAGCTGGAAAAGATCACCATCAGCATCGCTGAACGCAAAAGGATATCGGTGTTCAGCAAGGCCATCCGGACCAGCTTGACCCGGTCAAAAACGCGCGGCCATGATCGCCAAGCCGGATGGGCGAATGCATCACGACAGAACCAAAAGGCCAGAGCGACACCAAGCCCTTCGGCGATGACAGTGGCCACTGCCACTCCGGCTACTCCCCAACCAAGTCCAATCACAAAAATAAAATCAAGCGCAATGTTCACGCCATTCATAACCAGTTGGACCCAAAATACCCGACCTGTACGCTCCATCGCGATCAGCCAGCCCGTGAGCGCGTAGATCGCAATTGAGGCTGGCGCCGTCCATATCCGGATCCCAAGGTATTCGCGCGCCAGCCCCTCAACCTCGGCACTGGCAGGGGCCAGCTGAAAGGCGGCCCAAAAGATTGGAACCTGCAATGTTATCAGCGCTGAACCGGCAGCCCCTGCAACCAGCAGCGCCCGAGTCAGCCAGGCAGAAACCTCTGCGCTGTCACCCGCTCCAGCGGCCTGACCAACAAGGCCCACGGTCCCCATACGCAGGAACCCGAAAAGCCAAAAAAGCGTCGTCAGGATGATGGCCCCAATGCCAACCGCCCCAATTGGGGCCGCTGCGCCCAGCTGCCCGACAACGCCCACATCTACGGCACCCAAAAGCGGGACAGTGGCGTTCGACAGCACAATCGGAACTGCTAACTTAAGCACACGCCGATGGGTGAGCGGTGCAGAAGGCATGCTCGGTCCAGAGGGTAGGCCAGATGCTGGCCGAATCATTCTAGCGCCGTTGCGGCATAACAAAATGCCCAGTCGCTTGCGCAAAAAGCTTGGTCCGCTTGTCTTGCCAGCCTTCCACATGAACAGAGGCATATCGTCGACCTGACCGGTTCACGTGCGCGCGCGCATAGGCATCGCGTGGCAGACCAGAGCGCAAGTAATCCACAGAAAAATCAACCGTCTTCGGCAGTCTTGGCAGGCGCATTCCCTCGACAGGGTCAAAATCGAGATTTCCGTTTTCGATATCTTCCCAAAGATAAGACCAACTGAGCGTGATCATTGCCGTCACCTCAAGAAACGCCGCCGTCACACCGCCATGAAGTGCTGGCAACAGCGGATTCCCAATGAGTTTTTCATCGAACGGCAGAACACCAGTCAATTCATCGCCGCGTCGATCAAATTTCATACCAAGGTACTGAATATAGGGTACGCCACTGACCAAGGCGCGCAGGGCCACATCGCGGCGTTGTTTAACAATTTGTACAGGTTCGGGGCGCTTCATTACTTGCCCTCCACGGTAAATGCACCCGTTGCGGTCGCAACCGGGTTGTCGGCGTCGTCATCTGTTGCGGTCGCCCGCACAAAAGCCACTGAACGGGTCACGTGATAACACACAGCGCGCGCCGTGATGGTTTGCCCCGGTGTGGCCGCCCGCATGTAATCGATGCGCAAATCAATCGTAGCCGTACCACCCATATTGGCAGGATGGCTCATCACGGCTGCTCCACAGCAGGTATCCATCACCGCCGAAACAGCGCCACCACTGATCACGCCCGTTTCCGGATCGCCAATCAGCCGTTCGTCATAGGGCATGGTGATTACTGCAACGCCATCCTCCATGTCTGTCAGGGTCATGCCCAGATCGCGCGAATGCGGGATCGCCTCGATAAATTGGCGGGCTATCTTGAGTCTATCAGTCATAGGTCACGAGGCTTCTCTCAGAGGGTGATTACGGAAAGTTATGGGCCGCAGGCTTGGCCTGTGCAAGCGCCTGTTGCTTGTGTCGCCAACCGGGTCTAAGATTCACCTAGGGAGAGAGGAAAAAGATGGCTGACGACCGCTTAAGCTTTAAACAGATGTGCGCCGAATTCGATGTAACCCCGCGTACACTTCGTTATTATGAATACATCGAATTATTGCAGCCTGAGCGTCAGGGCAGATCGCGATTTTACAGCGCCCGTGATCGCGCCCGGATGAAGCTTATAATGCGCGGGCGCAAGTTTGGCTTTCAGCTCGAGGGCATCCGGAAGTGGTTGCTGATCTATGAAAATGAAGGCACCGAAGCGCAAATGCGCGCTTGGATCAAAGTGGCAGATCGTCAGCTCGGTGAGCTGGAAGAACAACGCAAACAACTCGATGAAGCACGCAGCGAATTACAGGATTTGCGGGATAACGCCGCCAAAGGGTTAGGCATCTAGGGTCAGGGCCCATTAATCCTGTGTTGCCAGTTCGGAAAATTTTGCGTCTGGCCAAGATCAAAGCAGCAGAAATAGTGATTCTACTCCAAGGTTTTGATCTGTAGGCGGGGGTGAAACCCGTCGAACCCGCAGGGTACGGTGAACTGCCCGCCTCGGCGTTCATTGCCGCTTGAAAACGCAACCAACCTTTCCTGTCCTTCAAAGATCGAAAATTTAGGGCAGTTTACCTTGCCGGCCATATGGAATTAATGGGTCCTGACCCTAATCAGCCTGCTCGCTCGATAGGTTATAAGTAATAATGGCTCAGATCAGACCAAAGAACGATTTGTGCGAGAATGGTACGTGTATCACGCATAGCGTTCGAATTTTTTCAGCGTGTGCATTATGAATGCGTTTACCACAGCACTCGTTTCCGCCGTAGTCTAGCCCAATCCATCACTAAGATCGGTGTAGCGTTACCGAGACAATTGAAACACAGCATGTCAGCTAACGTATTGAAATATTTCATTTCAATACGTTAGCTGTTTCAAGTTTCCCGTATGATACATTAGAATAAGACGTCGCCAAAATGCCATGATCCGCGACAAGCATCTGCGCACACGGATTCCAACATAAGTCATTAGCAATGTTGGCCTTGGTCGGCGCTTAAAAGCGTTGAATGCCTTTTAGCATTCGACGGTGAATCATGCGCAGGCCCATCTCATAATGCCAACTCAAGCAGACTGTCGACCTGTCCTACCAAGAATTGTAAGAAAGGAATTTACCAGTCATCTCGACCTTGACGCGATCACCCTTTTCATAGGGAATTTTTGTAACTGACATATCAAAATCAATCGCCGACATGATCCCAGTACCGAATTTTTCCTCGATCAAAGCTTTGAGCGTGGGGCCATAGACACCTATAATCTCGTAGAACCGATAGATGCAGGGATCGGTTGGAACTGCCTGTTCCCAAACCTTGGTGGGCGGTTCTTCCAAAACGCTGACGGCTTCTTGCGGCAAGGCAAGCGCTGTGACCAACACTTGTGCCGTGTCCTTTGCAAACCCATTCATTCCCATGCAAGCGGAGTGGGTCCAAACTGGAGACATACCGATTTTCTCTGCGATGCCTTCCCATGTCAGTCCCGCCTGTTTCTTGGCGGATAGGATCATCATTGTTACGTCTTCTTTGGTCATCATGCTGGGAACTTCAAATGTATCTTTCATAGGGCATCCTCCTTTTTGGATTAGGTTGGTTCTTCATAGGCCGAGTTCTGTCAGACTGGGGTGATCTGCGGGGCGCGGGCCCTCGGGCCACAAGAATTTTCGATCTGTCTCATCGATGGGCACATCGTTGATGGATGCATGGCGCACGGCCATGTGGCCCGTATCGCTAAATTCCCAATTTTCGTTTCCATGCGCGCGAAACCACTGTCCGCGCGCGTCACACCATTCGTAACAAAAACGCACAGCGATCCTGTTTTCTGTGTGGGCCCAAATCTCCTTGATCAGTCGGTAACCTGATTCCTTGGCCCACTTACGTTCCAGAAATGCTTCGACATCAGCGCGACCGTTCAGAAATTCAGACCGGTTGCGCCATTTTGTATCAGGTGTGTAGGCCATGGCGATCTTGGCTGGATTGCGCATGTTCCAAGCATTTTCAGCGATGCGAACCTTTTTGACCGCATCCTCGTAAGTGAAGGGTGGCAGCGGTGGCCTATGCGGCGTGTGGCTGTTCATTGCTGGCGTCTTTCACTCGTTGATCGCGCGCAAAGGTGGGGTTTCGCGCGCGGGCTCCTCTCTGAGTGGCGTGGTCTTGTCGATGTGCACCGTTTCGGGCCGTTCGTCAGACCCACCAGATGGGTCCCCGGCTAGCTCTTTTGAGCGTTGTCCAAGGAACTGCACAAGATGATTGCGAATTGCGTAGTAGTTTGGATGTTCCACGATCTCGGTGCGGCTACGCGGTCTAGGGATAGTAATCTCAACCGATTCTGCCACACGGGCCATCGGACCATTCGTCATCAAAAGAATGCGGTCCGCGAGCAGGATTGCCTCGTCGATGTCATGGGTGATCATAAAGACAGTTTGCTCAGTCTGGCTCCAGACGTTGATAAGCTCATCTTGGATCGTTCCGCGCGTCAGTGCGTCCAGCGCGCCAAAGGGTTCATCCAGAAGCAACAGTTTAGGCTCATTGGCAAATGCACGCGCGATAGACACGCGTTGCCGCATGCCACCCGACAACTGGCTAGGTTTGCGATGGATAGCATCGCCAGTCAGGCCAACTTTTTCCAAAAATGCGGTGGAATGTTCAACGACCTGTTGCTTTGTCCACTCAGGAAACCGTGCGGCAACAGCAAATGTCACATTTTTTAACGCGGTCAGCCACGGCAGCAACGAATAGTTCTGAAACACGACACCCCGGTCCAGACTGGGACCGGACACATGCTCGCCATCCATCTTCACAACACCGCTTGTCGGCTCAGACAAGCCTGCAAGAATGTTCATGATAGTGGATTTTCCGCAGCCAGAATGGCCCAGTATGCAAACGAACTCACCCTTTTCGACGCCAAAGGTAGAGTTTTCAAAAACCGTCATTGTACCGCCGGAACCATCGGAAAATTGCTGCGTCAGACGCTCGATCGACAGAAATGGTTTCGCCATCTTGTTTCTCCTTATTCTACGTAAGCAACAGCGCGTTGCAGGCGGGCGAATGCCGCATCAAGCAGCATGCCCATCACGCCGATGAACAAGATGGCAACGATCATCCTATCGAGGCGTAAACCGTTCCATTCGTTCCACACCACATAGCCAATTCCAGTTCCCCCCACGAGCATCTCAGCCGCAACGATGACCAGCCAGGCGATCCCAATCGAGATACGCATACCGGTCACGATTGTGGGCGCTGCAGCTGGCAAAATAACCGTCAGTGCGGTGCGAAACGTGCTCAATTCGTGGGTGCGTGCAACGTTAATCCAATCGGATCGTACGCCAGCAACGCCAAAGGCCGTGTTGGTTAACATGGGCCAAAGCGAACATATGAAAATCACAAAGAGTGAAGACAGCTCACTGTCGCCGATGGTGAATAGCGCGATAGGCATCCAAGCCAGCGGCGAAATCGGTTTGAGCACTTGAATAAATGGGTCGAGCGCTTTGTATGCCAAAGGCGACATGCCAATCAGGAAACCAAGTGGTATCGCCACCGCAGCTGCCAGCGTGTAGCCGATTATAACCCGTAGTAAAGAGTATCCGATCTGAATGCCGTAACCCATATCGTTGGTGCCCGCCACGTAGAATGGGTCGGTCACGGTGTCCCAAAGTTCCACGCCGACCCTGACAGGGGACGGAAACAAGGACCCGGGTGTCGGCGCAGTATTTTCGTCTGGGACGCTGATGCCAAGTGCACGTATCCCACCAGCAGCATCAATCATCTCGCGGGACAGTTTTAAGGATGCGATTTGCTTAAGCTGAGTGAACGCAACGCCTTGACTGGCGTAATAGACAATATCCTCTTGCGGCATGCTTTGGTCGAGCAGGCTGCCTGTCTCTTCCTGAGACAGTATAACACCCACAGGTCCAGTTTCTGGAACGTGCGTTGTCACCTGCCAGACAACTAGAAGTGACAAAAGAATAGCTAAAGACAGAAGAGAACTGCGAATGTCAGATGGTCGAATCATAGGACCCCCAAAAGAAATTAGAGCAAACGGGGCAGTGGCCTGCCCCGCTCAAGAGTGTTTCGCCTTGCCTTAGAGTGTTCGGCTAAAGGGCTGACTGTCGATGAACTGCTGTGCAGCACTGGGGGCGAATTCCTCGCCCTGGATCTGGGCCGGCGCATAAACGTCCTGTTCAGCATCGGGGAAGGTCAGGTTCGCATCGGCGACCATCATGGCGCGCATGCGTTCACGGGTCGTAGTTGTCATAACCAGATCTTCGGCAAGCGTTGCGTAGTTGGTATCGCTTTCGATATAATTCCAGCGCCGCAACTGCGACAGCACCCAAGCGCCCATTGTCTGCGTCGGCAGCGGCATAAACGAAATCCGATCTGGAACGTTTTTAATGTTGCCCTGTCCATCCGGGAAAACGCCAGTAAGGATTTGCTTAAGTATCTCAACTGGCTGGTTCAGATAATTTGCAGGCGCCATGGATTCAGCGAATGCTACGCGGCCTTCGGACGTCTCGGCGGCGGCTGTGGCCTCAAGGATCGAGGTCGTCAGCGCCATTGTGGTGTTTGGGTTCTCGCCAATGAATTTTTCAGACAAACCAAACACGCAGCACGGGTGTTGCTTCCACAGATCCAGTGTCAGCTTATGAATAAAGCCCACCTGGTCATAAACAGCCCGCTGGCAGAATGGGTCAGGCGCGAGGTAGCCATCGACGTTCTCAGACCGCAGGTTCGCAACCATTTCCGGCGGCGGAACAACGCGAATCTGGATGTCACGATCAGGGTCCAGACCGGCAGCCGCAACATAGTTTCGCAGCAACAGATTATGCATCGAGTATTCAAATGGAACAGCAAACTTAAAGCCTCTCCAGTTTTTTGGGTCCTGATTGCTAAGGTGTTTGTTTGCCAGAACGATCGCCTGACCGTTGGTGTTTACGTTAGAAACCACCTTCCAAGGCTGCGCTGTTGAACCTATCCCCAGCGACATCGCCATCGGCATCGGGAACAGCAGGTGTGAGCCATCGTATTCACCGTTCAGGCACTTGTCGCGGGAAACCGCCCAACCAGCCGTCTTCACAATGTCGACATCAAGGCCGTACCGTTCGTAAAAACCCAAAGCATGGCCACCAATGATCGGGGTGGCGCAGGTGATTGGAACAAAGCCCAATGTCAGCTTGGTCTTTTCAAGGTTTTTCATCGCTTCTTGCGCCATCAGCTGCAAAGAGGACAATGGAAAGACCGTTGCGACGGCTGCCAAAGCGCTCGACACTCCAGCACTGCGCAAGAAAGCGCGCCGTGAAATATCAGTTTTAAACAGGCCCTGCATGACCGAGCTTTCCAAAGCGCGGGTCATCCCTACTTCGGGGTTCAAAGATTGCTTCGCTCTGTCGCGCAAAATCGCAGCGTCTTCGGCAGGAAGACCTGCATAAGGATCAGCCGGACCGCCAGCGGCCTCGCCACATTCATTCCAGACATCAATATTTGGGTTAAACGGGTCTTTGAAGTGCGTCATAGGTCATCCTTTTGTTGAACTCCGCCGACTGCATTGCGGAGCGAGCAAAAATTGGTGAAGCGCACATTGGACTTTATCCAGAAACGCTTCGATGGAACCATTCTGCAGATCTTCTTGTCATAAAAAAGTGAGTGCCTAAAGTTTACTCACTTTAATAAAATTGTTTAAAATCATATACTAATGCACTTTTAAACAAGGTAACAAATTACGATAATTCGTAAGTTACGAAAAATCGCTATCGTTTACACGTGGTTCCTGGCTAGGCTCGTGCAATGGCGAATACTTTTGTAATTTCTGATTCCATCACCTCGGTTTTGCCCGAAGCCGCGCTTGTTGTGTGCACACAGACCGATGAGATATGCGAGATTAATGAAAATGCTTGCAAGCTTCTGGGGGTGACAGCCGACGCACCACCACGTTTCGCAAGTTTCCTTGGCACGCAGCTGGGCGAGTTTCTCGTCTTTGCAGATGAAGTTGACACGCGCGGCCAAGCTTGGACGCGTCGGATTGATCTTCAGCGCGCTGACCAAGGCGCACTGAGATGCGAGATACGAGGGCACAAACTTGTGTCGCGCCCACACCATATTCTCTTGCTGATCATTGACCTCGATACAATGGACCGCCGCGCGCACCTTGCCGAAATCGCCGAATTGCAACGCGCTGGTCTTGATGAGTGGAAACGCGCCGAAAACTTTTTCTCTGATTTGGAACGTCGAAATCAGCTTATTCTAAATGCGGCAGGCGAAGGCATCTACGGGCTGAATGCTGAAGGTAAAACCACATTTGTGAACCGAGCCGCGCAAGAAATGCTGGGTTGGACAACCGAAGACCTTTTAGGCAAAGACATCCATTCGATCATCCATCACCACCATCTTTCGGGCGAGCGGTACGAACATCACGATTGCCCGATCTACAAGTCCTTTAGGTTTGAACAGGTCAATCGCATCGAGGACGAGGTATTTTGGCGCAAAGATGGAAAACCTATCCGTGTCGAATACATTTCCACACCGATCTACGACCATCAGATTCTCGCTGGTGCTGTGGTGATTTTTCGCGACATCACGCAGCGCAAAGAAAACGAGATGAAGCTAAAGGGCGCTTTGCAGGAAGTGGCCCAACTGCGCGACCGCTTGGAACAGGAAAACGCCTATCTTCAGGAAGAAATTAACCTGGAACGCGCGCATCATGCAATCATCGGCACGTCCGCCGCAACTGCTCAGGTCTTGGCTCGCATTGATTTGGTCGCCGAAACAGATGCGACTGTCATGATATCCGGCGAACCTGGCACCGGCAAATCTCTCGTGGCAAAAGAGATTCATCAAGGCGGTGCGCGGCGCAAACGTCCGCTGATCCACTTCAACTGCAATTCAGTTGCCCCCGAAGCCGTCGAAGCTGAACTGTTCGGACAAGTGCGCGGCGGACCACATGCTGCAAAACAGGACAAGCCTGGCAAGCTTGAGCTTGCGAATGGCGGAACGCTTTTTCTTGATGAAGTCGAAGATTTGCCACCAGATATTCAGGGCAAGTTGCTACATGCATTGCAAAACAAAAAAGTCACCCGTTTGGGTGACACGCGCGAAAAACCGCTGGATATCCGCGTAATCGCTGCAACGACTGTATTGCAAAGCCGCGCCTCTGCAGAAAAATCTCTGCGACGGACATTGTTTATGCACTTGAATGTCTTTCCAATTACCTGCCTGCCCCTTAGGCAAAGACCCGAAGATATTCCGTCTTTGGCGGCCCACTTGCTCAAGCTTTCATGTAAAAAGTTAAATCGTCCTGTTCCCACGATTACAGAGCATGTCATGCAACAGCTTCAAAACTATAAATGGCCAGGAAATGTCCGAGAATTGCGCAGCATTATCGAACGTGCAGCGATCATATCCAAGGGCAAAAAGCTGCAAGTTGAGCCACCGGGGACTGGTTTTGGCAGAAGAATAGACACCGATAGCATAAGAACTGAAACTGAAATTCAGGCTTTGATACGCGCAAATTTAATAGCAGCACTCAGCGCCGCGAAGGGAAAAGTGTCTGGACCGGCTGGTGCCGCTGCACTGCTTGACATGCGACCAACAACGGTTTTTTCCAGAATACGGTCGTTCGGTGTGACTGACACAGATTGGGAATAACCGTCGCACATCATTTCAAAGACGCGCTCCGCCTGCGCTATCGTTTTAACTGGTTTAGACAGAGGTGCTGCATTCGCTGCATCGACCGTGGATTTCGAGAACAGAATGATTGGGTGCAAAGCCTGTCCTCTTGGAAAGTCCTGCGATGCTGTTCGTAAACTCGACATCGATATGCTCTGTTACGATGCCACAGTCATCGCAGATTGCGAAGACCGGGATATTGTCATCATGCGTACCGCAACAGACTGTCCACGCGTTGAGCGATTCAATTCTATGCACTCGACCAGAGTCGAGCAGTTTTTCAAGTGCCCGGTATATCGTGGTGGAAGCTGTCACACCATCTGGGCGAAGACCTTCCAGGATATCATACGCAGAAAGAGGGCGGTCCTGCTGCATCAGATAGCGCAAAACCCGGTCTGCATGCGTGATGCGTTTTGCCTGTTTTCCCAATACACCTGCTCCCGCGCTCAAATCGCTTGACCTTTTGTAACTGATGCGGTTACTTTTTGCAATGTTGCAACGTTACATAAAGGGACATATATTGGATGCGTGACGATAAACCGGTGTTGTCGATCTGTATGACCTGTCGCGACGGTCGCGAGACGTTGAATGAGTTGCGTGGTGGTGCACGACTCGCCAAAAGCGTAATGAAACAACTTGAACAGAGCACCTCAACTGAAGTCTCACTGCGGGGCATCCAATGCATGAGCCAATGCAAGCGCCCCTGTATTGCATCATTGAGTGGCTGCGACAGGTTCACTTACGTTTTTGGTGATCTTGACCCCGAAAACACCGACCATATCGACGCGCTTCTTGCGCTTGTCGCCCTATACGAAACGGCGCCAGAAGGCTTTATTGAACGCCGCAACCGACCTGAAGCTTTAAGGTCGAACATTCTTGGCCGCATTCCACCGTTGTCCAGCACCTCGGATCTGGTTACGCAGCTCAGTGCCGTACCCGCAGAATAAAGGCTAATTGCACATGAAAGACTTTAGCAGTGACCTTGCCCAGCAACATGCTGTGGCCCGTTCTGGTCGCGTGGACGTTGCGGCACGTCTATCGGTGAATGGTGCAAGCTGGTCAGTACCCAAAAGCAAACGAACCATTCTGCATCCGATCAGCTTCGAATTGGCGGCTGGCCGGGTCTTGGGCGTTGTGGGGCCAAACGGTGCTGGAAAATCTACGTTGCTACGGTTGCTCTATCGGTACCACGCGCCAACAACCGGTGTTGTAAAAATAGATGGCGTCGATATCTGGTCTGTTCCTGCCCGCAAAGCCGCGCAGACCGTGGCGGCGGTCCTGCAAGAACAGCCGACTGACTTTGCATTGACAGTCCGAGAGATCGTGGCCCTCGGGCGTACCCCCCATCGAAAAGGATTTGGCGGATCAGCCGGCGCTCAAGATGTGGCCATTGTGCAAGATGCACTGGATCAAATGGGCTTGGACACATTTACCAACCGCCAGCTTGGCACATTATCTGGGGGCGAACGGCAGCGCGTCATGGTGGCACGTGCGCTTGCCCAACAGCCGCGTCTCTTAATTCTGGATGAGCCAACCAATCATCTAGACATCCGCCATCAGCTCGAAGTGCTGGCGTTGATCCGTGATCTGCCTTTGACAATCGTGACTTCGCTGCACGATCTCAACATGGCGGCATCGGTTTGCGATGACGTGCTGATGTTGCAAGCCGGCGTTCCGCTTCGTTTCGGACCGCCGCAAGACGTCTTTACCGCTGGCCCCGTGTCCGAGGCATTTAATGTGACAGCCAGACAAGAGCGCCTTGCGCCCAGCGACACAAACCACCTGACATTTCATCTTTAACTCAAGGAAAAAACTATGAGAAAAATCGTTCTCAGCTCGCTCGCGCTTGGCCTGAGCGCGGGGCTCGCCTCGGCTGATACAACCGTTCAAAGCTGTAATCGAACCGTCAGCTTCGATGCGCCACCAGCGCGTGCTATATCGAATGACGTCAACCTGACCGAGATGATGCTGGTCCTTGGTCTGGCAGATCGGATGGTGGGATATACAGGGATTTCCGGGTGGAAAACACTGGACGAAGAGATGCGCGCAGGCATTGAGGCATTGCCAGAACTGTCTGCAAAATATCCAACTAAAGAAGTGCTTGTTGGTGCAGACGCTGATTTCTTTTTCGCCGGCTGGAACTATGGGATGAAAGTAGGAGGCGAGGTGACACCCGATACCCTCGCCCCATTTGGTATCAAGGTTTACGAACTGACCGAGAGCTGCACACACATCATGAACAAGGGTAAAGCAAGCATCGAAGACATGTATGCCGACCTGGCCAATCTCGGTACAATCTTTGACGTACCAGACAAAGCTGCCACACTGATTGACGGATACAAGGCCGACCTTGCGTCTTTCGCAGATACCCTCGAAACCGGCGATCCGCTCCGTGTATTTGTCTATGACAGTGGCGAAGATGCCCCATTTACGGCCGGGCTATATGCCATGCCAACTGCACTCATCGAAGCAGCCGGCGGTATGAACGTTATGGAAGACTTTGAAAAAAGCTGGGGTACAGTAACTTGGGAAGAAGTGGTTGAACGCAATCCGGAGGTTATCGTGATCGTAAACTATGGCGAGGTAACGGCGGAACAGAAACGTGATTTCATGATGTCCAAGCCAGCCTTTGCTGAATTGGATGCCGTAAAGAACGACCGATTCGTCACGCTTGAGTATGTCGAGGCCACACCCGGCCCGCGCAATATTCAGGCAATCAAAACCTTGGCCGAAGCCTTCTGGGGCCAATAGGATTTGAGCAAAGACACTACAAAAACGCGCCGCTCGGTTTTCGGGCGGCGTTCTACCCTGGCTGTTGGCGGGTTTGTTGTGCTGTTGGCCTCGTTGTCTCTTGCGGTGTCGGTCGGTGCTGTTCCTGTTCCGGCCGCCACTGTTTGGGGCATTTTGGCCAACAAGATATCACCAGGCTTGATCGATCCCAGCTGGACCCGGGGCAGAGAGGCCATTGTTTGGGAAATCCGCTTTCCGCGCGCGTTTCTTGCGATGATGGTGGGGGCAGGCCTCGCCATGGTGGGCGCCGCATTGCAATCTGTAACGCGCAATCCGCTCGCTGATCCGCACCTTCTTGGTATCTCATCGGGCGGTGCATTTGGTGCGATCTTTGCGCTTCTGCACTCAGGGCTTTTCCTCGGGCTTTTAACCGTCCCGCTTCTGGCGTTTGGTGGCGCACTGATGGCGACAGCGATCGTTCTTGGCGTGTCCCGCGTTGCAGATGCAACCAGCGCCGACCGACTGGTGCTGGCAGGTGTTGCAGTCTCTTTCATTATTATGGCCGGCGCGAATGGTTTGATCTTTTTAGGTGACCCGCGCGCATCCCATACAGTGGTGTTTTGGATGCTGGGCGGCCTTGGCCTCGCGCAATGGTCACAGCTCATTTATCCGCTCATTATCCTCTTGCTGAGCGGCGCTTGGCTTATGAGCCGAGCAACACAATTGAATGCCATGACAATCGGTGACGAGACGGCAGCGACCCTTGGTATCCCGGTGGCCAAGTTCCGGCTTGCCGTTTTTGTGGTCGGAGCACTTATCACTGGAGTGATGGTCGCCTTTTCCGGTATAATTGGGTTTGTTGGCCTCATGGTGCCGCACATTGCCCGCATTCTCGTGGGCGGCGATTATACCCGTGTCTTGCCAGCATCCGCACTGATCGGCGCAATATTTCTGCTCTGGGCCGACATTGCTGCACGCACTGTGATGGCGCCAGAAGACATGCCCATAGGAATCGTAACAGGACTGATTGGCGGCATTTTCTTTGTTTGGCTCTTGGGGCGTCGATCCGATTGACGATGGAACTCAATTGCACGTTACAAGCGGGCAAGAATCTGATGTGCCACACAGGCAGACCGGTGCGTTGCCGCATAACGCTTTAATCCAAAAGCGCTGCACCGCCGCGCAAAACCGCCTGAATTTCAGGCCTGTAAGTGTCGCCGTCAGCAACATGTGCAGTGCCTGTGTGTAGTGCAATCGGACCGTGCAAGACGAAATTTGCCCGCCCGTTCTTGCGTGCTCGGAAAATCACCAGTTCTGCCGCTTTGCCGACCCGGGGGCACAATGGCCATATCTCGGGGCTGCCCAGCCGACCGTTGGCGGCACCAAGAATATCAGGCACCCGTTCAGCGCGGTGGATCAAATGCAAATGGCCCTTGTGCCTCAGCCTACGCGCCGCTGCATCCATCCAGGAGACAAGCGGCGTGTCTATGCCCGTCGCCGCTTCGCGCCCTGAATCTTGCGACCGAAATCCAGCCGAGCGGTCAAAGTAGGGGGGGTTTGCCAATACATGATCAAAACTTTGGTCACGCAATTCCACCGGTGGTGCAGAAAGGTCTGCAGTGAACACTTCAAGCCCGTTGCGCGCCGCGAGGGCCGCGTAATGCGATTGCCGCTCAATGCCCAACAGGCGCAACCCCGGTACCCGCGCACCAAGGCACAGTGCCGCCGCCCCCACCCCACAGCCCAGATCAAGAACGGATTGCCCCTGTTTCGCAGGAACGGATGCGGCCAGCAAGACGGGATCAACCCCTGCCCGATAGCCCTGGCGCGGTTGCCACAAATGCAACTGCCCCCCAAGGAACGCATCGTGGGTAAGTTCAGTATCCAAGATCGATGTCATTGTCCTGCATCACCCGCAACGCTGCCTCATGATCGTCTGTCCGCACCATCAAACGGCGCGGAAAAATTCCAATTCCACCTTCAAGGATGCTCATATTTACGTCCATCTGAAAGCAGTCTATATTCTCGCCTTCGAGAAGAGCGGAAGCAAAGGCAATGATCGTCGGGTCGGTGCTGCGCAAAAGTTCCTTCATAGAGTGGATGTAGGGCCATAGCGGTCTATTTGTCGAGAGTACGGGGGGTCACTTTGATGGATGCATCTCATATTGCGAAACCGCACGATCTGCTGGCCTCGTATCTGACTGCCGATATGGAAGCCGTTAACGACCTGATCCGTGATCGGATGGCATCAAAGCATGCACCGCGCATCCCCGAAGTGACGCGCCATCTGGTCGACGCGGGCGGCAAACGTTTGCGGCCGATGCTGACCTTGGCAGCGGCACACATGTGCGGCTATGGCGGACCATTTCACGTGCACCTTGCGGCAACGGTAGAGTTCATCCATACCGCCACCCTTTTGCATGACGACGTGGTTGACGAAAGCGCGCAGCGCCGGGGGCGACCCACGGCCAACCTGCTGTGGGACAACAAATCTTCGGTTTTGGTGGGTGATTATCTGTTCTCTCGCAGCTTTCAGTTGATGACCGAAACTGGATCTCTGGAGGTTCTGCGAATCTTATCAAATGCGTCAGCCACGATTGCCGAAGGCGAAGTGCTGCAAATGACCGCCGCACAAGATTTGGCCACTGACGAAGCTGTGTATCTGCAAGTGGTCCGCGGCAAGACTGCCGCGCTGTTTTCCGCCGCCACAGAAGTGGGCGGTGTAATCGCCGGGGCAGACGACGCCATCGTGCGTGACCTGTTCGACTACGGTGATGCGCTTGGGATCGCGTTCCAGATCGTTGACGATTTGCTGGATTATCAGGGTCAGTCGGCCACCACCGGCAAGAACGTAGGCGACGATTTTCGCGAGCGCAAGCTGACCTTGCCAGTGATCAAAGCTGTGGCCTGCGCCGATGCTGAGGAACGCGCCTTTTGGTCGCGCACCATTGAACGCGGGCATCAGGAAGATGGCGATCTGGATCACGCCTTGAGCCTGCTGAAACGGCATGGCGCGCTTCAGGCGACACGGCAGGAGGCAATCAATTGGGCCGGCAAGGCCAAGGCCGCGATGGCGCGCGCACCGGGTCATACCTTGCGCGATATCCTTATTGATCTAGCAGATTACGTGGTCGAACGTATCAACTGAGGAACAGCACGGCGGCTGCCATTCAGGCGGTCCACGCGCACCCACCAATCTGGATGCGAAGCGTTGATGCTTTGCGCGGCGGCCTGCGCCTGATGCATCCGTCCGAATAGGCCAAAACACGTGGCCCCCGACCCGGACATGCGCGCCAGATGGCAGTTCTGGTCCTGTGCCAAAGCGCCCAGCACAGCGCCGATCTCAGGGCAGCACTCGATCGCCGGGGCCTGCAGATCGTTGCGCTGTGCGCCCAGCCATTCCAGTACCGCGTCGCGATCCTCAAAACTGTCATGCCACGGCTCAAGCCCCAGATTTTTTTTATTGGCCAGCCGCGAAAATACCGTTGGGGTCGACACTTGAACACGCGGGTTCACCAGCACGACCGGGTAGGGGTGCAGACCATCAACCGGCGTGATCTGTTCCCCTATGCCTTGTACGCGCGCAGTTTCACTGAGAACACACATCGGCACATCGGCGCCAATGGCCATCAGGGCCTCGGCATCCTCGGCTGATGGGGCACGCGGTGTATCGAGACCTTCGGCAGCGGCGTGCAGCCACAGCAGCCCACGATAGGTCGCTGCCGCGTCTGCCGACCCACCACCGATACCCGAAGCCACCGGTAACTGCTTGTCCAGATGCATCGACAAAGACCGGTCCGGCCCCCAGAACCGCGCGGCTGCTTGCCACATGATATTATCTTTGCCCGAAAGCTCCGGCGCGGCCTCGGGCCCAGACACTTCCAGTCCGGCCGGGCCTGTGTCGCTCAGGCAAACCGTGTCGCCGATATCGGCAAAAGCAACCAGCGTATCTAGCAGGTGATATCCATCGCTGCGTTTGCCGGTAACGTGAAGGCACAAATTGATCTTGGCCGGGGCGAAGACCTCAACCTTCATCATCCGCCATCCGCAACGGGTCGGCACCCTCTTCTTTCAGTACCTGATCCAGTCCCACTTGCAGCTTGCGCCGCATCCGGTCGGGATCAGCCTCTCCGTCTATTTCTTCAGGATCCACAAAGCTAAGTGCGCGCATCCATTGAAACCGGGCCTCGCGAGCGCGGCCAACGGCCCAATAGACATCGCCCAAATGGTCATTGACCACCGGATCTATCGGCATCAATTCGACCGCGCGTTCCATCGGGCCCAAGGCATCTTGGTAGCGGCTAAGACGATAGAGAACCCAGCCAAGCGAATCGACAATATAGCCGCTGTCAGGGCTGACAGTGACGGCCTCTTCGATCATCGCAAGTGCTTCGTCGAGCTTGATCTGTTTTTCCACCAACGAATATCCAAGGTAATTCAGAACCTGAGGTTGGCCGGGGTTCAAAGCAAGCGCTTGGCGAAAATCAGCCTCGGCTTTGGGCCATTCCTTGAGCCGTTCGTAGGCAATGGCACGGGCATAATGCAAAAACCAAGCACCGCGCGTGCCATCAGGCGTGCGTTCAAGCGCACGATCATAGGCGGCAGCCGCAGGTTCGAACCTGTCTTGTTGCCGCAAAACATCGCCAAGGGTCGAATGAACAATAGCAAGATCACCAAACCGTTTGGCCAGCTGTTCCAGCACTTCGATGGCCGCATCCATCTTGCCCCATCGGCGCAGTACTTCGGCACGCCCCAATTCGGCCGCATGAAAAGCTGGGTGGTCTGTCGGAACTTGCTTGTAAGTGGCGTTTGCCAGCTCATGTTGCGCGAGGGATTCGAGAAGTTCTGCGTTCATCAACACTGCATCAATGTGGTTTGGGCGCAGATAATTCGCGAGTTGCCCGTAGAGCAAAGTGTAATCAGCCCCGGCATCCTGACGCAGAGCACCCGCGACTGAATAAAACACTTCGGCCGCACCGTCGCGTGCTGAAGTGATATGGCTGAAATTAACCGTTTCACCTGCCTCGAGCTTTGTAAGTAGACGGGTAAGTTCAGGATCTGTCGCAGGCCCGAACGCACTGCGGATAGAGGTCACCGCATCATCGTTACGCCCTATTTGCGATAAAACCTCGGCGCGGGCTATCACCCCGCGGCGTGTTTGCTGCAAGGGGGCGCCAGTTTGCCCGCTAAAAATCGCTTCGGCTTCTTCAAATTTGCCCAAACCGCCCAATGCCATCGCCTTGTGGTACAGCGCGAAACCCCGCAATCCCGGTTCCTTAGCGATGCGGTCAAAGGTGCGCATGGCCGCGTCGCTGTTACCGGCCCCAACCTGCGCCCAGGCCTGCAACAACCCGTCCATTAGTGGGCCGATCCCCGGTGCTTCGACATCACGCGCGAGGAAAGCCTCGTAGTCTTCGGCAGCAAACAGGCCCGCGATAATGGCCATTTGTGCTGACTGGCTGCGCAGCCCGCGCGCTTCAAGCAATTTTGCTATCGGCTCTGCTCGGTCGATTCGTCCGAGTGCCAGTTGCGAAACAATCACGCCCTCCATCAAATTCGGACTGTTCGGGTCACGCGCGAGAGCCTTCGTAAAGTACTGCGCCGCAGCCTCAAAATCGCTTTCAGACGCGGCTAGCTGTCCAGCCAGATAACCTCCGGCCACCGATTGTGAAACTGCTGGGCCGGTCAGGGTCAAAATCAAAGCAAGCCCGACGTAACAAGAGACCAGTTGGCGTATCAATGTGCTGCGTTCCCTATTTATGTTGCGCACAGTTGCGCTGTTACCGACCAAGCTAGCATGGCCTACGTGCGTTGCAATCGCACAAGCGGCCGCAGAGGCGGGATAACACGCACAATATGAGCAGTCGAAAGGGGCGCGGCATCCGCCTGCCCCCATCTTGGCGTCACATATTGGGATAGTTCGGTCCGTCCCCACCTTGCGGGGTGGTCCAGTTGATGTTTTGGGCCGGATCCTTGATGTCACAGGTTTTGCAGTGCACACAGTTCTGAAAGTTGATCACAAAACGCGTGTCCTTGCCCGCCTCTTCGACAAACTCGTAGACACCTGCCGGGCAGTAGCGTGCCGACGGCCCAGCATATTTCTGCAAATTAACCTCAACCGGGATCGCCGCATCCGCAAGATGCAAGTGCGCGGGCTGGCTCTCCTCGTGGTTGGTAAAGGAGAAAGCAACATTGGTCAGCCGGTCAAACGACAGCTTGCCATCGGGCTTTGGATAATGGATCGGCTTATGTTTGGATGCCTCTTCTGTCGAAGCGGCGTCACTCTTCCCATGTTTTTGTGTGCCAAAAATCGAAAAGCCGAGCGTGTTCGTCCACATATCCAAGCCGCCAAGCATCAATGATGCCGTCAGGCCATACTTGGACCAGAAAGGTTTAACGTTCCGCACTTTCTTGAGGTCTTTGCCGATCGCGCCTTCGCGAACGTCCACCTCATAAGCTGTCAGTTCATCACCTGACCTGTCAGCCTTGATCGCGTCAAAGGCTGCTTCTGCTGCAGCTTTGCCCGAAAGCATCGCGTTGTGGTTGCCCTTGATCCGCGGCACGTTGACCATTCCAACAGAACATCCCAACAAAGCGACACCCGGCGCCACCATTTTGGGCATCGACTGATATCCGCCTTCGGAAATCGCGCGTGCACCATAGGCCACGCGTTTCCCACCCTTAAGCAGATCCGCCACCATCGGATGATGCTTGAAGCGCTGAAATTCCATGTAGGGGAAAAGATGCGGGTTTTTGTAATTTAGGTGCACGACAAATCCGACATAAACCTGATTGTTCTCAAGGTGATATATAAAGGATCCACCACCCGCATTACTTCCTAATGGCCAGCCCATCGTATGCGTGACCGACCCTTCGCGGTGTTTGTCTGGATCGATCTCCCAGATTTCTTTCATGCCAAGGCCGAATTTCTGCGGCTCTTTGCCAGTGGAAAGGTCGTATTTGGCGATAACCTCCTTGGCCAACGATCCACGAACGCCCTCGCTCAGGAACACGTATTTGCCGTGCAACTCCATGCCCGGCTCGGTGCCCTCGCCAATAGAGCCGTCAGGCTCGAGGCCAAAGACGCCTGCAAGAACCCCTTTGACTTCGCCATTATCGCCATAAACAAGTTCGGAACAGGCCATGCCGGGGAAGATCTCAACGCCCATCTCTTCGGCTTGTTCAGCCATCCAGCGGCACACGTTGCCCATCGATACGATATAATTGCCGTGGTTGTTCATCAGCGGCGGCATCGGGAAGTTGGGAATGCGGATCTGACCCGCCTCGCCTAGCATATAAAAATTGTCATCCTTGACCCGCACATTCAGCGGCGCACCTTTTTCTTGCCAGTCCGGTATAAGCGCATCAAGGCCACTGGGGTCCAGAACCGCCCCCGACAAGATATGCGCGCCCACTTCTGAGCCCTTTTCAAGGACCACCACATTCAAGTCTGCATCCAATTGCTTTAATCGGATCGCGGCCGACAGGCCCGCGGGGCCCGCGCCCACGATCACAACATCGTATTCCATTGTTTCGCGTTCAATCTGGGCCATGATTGGCAGCTCCTGTTCGTTGCACTAGGGGCCAGATGGCCCCATCACTTTGGTTGCAAGGTGGCTATCCGAGGCCCGTCACCTTTGCAATCGCGACACCGCGTAAAAACGTACTTTGCCACAGACCTTATTACAGGGTTCTTTGATTTAATCCCACTTTCGTCTAAACCGGAACGCATCTTAACCAAAGGAATATCTAATGGCTGTTACACTTCAGGTTATGTATCCAGTAACAAAAGGAAGCACGTTCGACGATGCCTACTACGCTAACACACATATGGCGATGGTGGGCGAGTACATGGGCGCCCATATTTCTGACACAGTAGTGACCAAGGGAATCGCGGGTGGTGCTGGCACGCCACCAGCCTTTCACGCCGTTGCCACAATTCTCTTTGAGGATCAGGCCGCTATGGACGCAGCGATGTCCGTATCTGGCCCAGTGCTGGCGGATATCCCCAATTTTACCAATGCCTCTCCGCAGATGCTGATCGGACAAACTTACAGCTAATCCGGGCTGTCGCCCATCAAATAACGGGGGCCTGTGCCCCGTTGTGCAGCCAGGTCATATGCATTGTACAATGCGCAGGCGTCAAGGCTGAGGCACCCGCACCCAATGCAACCGTCCAGCGTGTAGCGTAGCTTTTTGAGCCGAGTGATGCGCGCATCCAATCCGCTGCGAAACTCCGCGCTGATGCGCGACCAGTCGACCTTGGTCGGGGCGCGATGTTTTGGCAACCTGTCCAACTCAACCCGGATCTGAGGCAGGGTGAAACCAAACTGCTGCGCGATCATGACAAAGCTCAGGCGGCGGATATCGGCGCGCTGGAACCGTCGGCGCCCCGCCGCATTGCGCCAGGGTGCGATCAATCCCTGCGCCTCCTAATAGCGAATAGCTGACACCGCGAGCCCAGTGCGCGCAGCAATGTCACCGATGCTCAAACCTTCGGATATAGCCATGAAAAAGCCTCTTGACCTAAAGTGCACTTGAGGTGGGAGACTGATCACATAAACAGCAAAAGGGAACCCCCATGACCGCAATGCTTGAACATACCAATTACACCGTAACCGACCCCGACGCGACCGCGCGGTGGATGTGTGATCTCTTTGGCTGGAATATCCGCTGGAGGGGCAATTCGCGCGAGGCTGGATATTCTGTTCATGTGGGGACGGATAAGCACTACCTTGCTCTTTACGTGCCCAAGTCCGGCGAACTGGCCGCGCACAAGGACAATTACACCACCACCGGTGGCCTTAATCATATTGCAGTCGTCGTGGACGATATCGACAGAATGCGCGACAGCGTCGCTGCAATCGGCTTTATCCCCGGCGAACATCATGACTATGAACCCGGCCAGCGGTTTTATTTTCATGACACCGACGGTATCGAATACGAAGTGGTGCAATACAACTGACGCATGTGGCCTCACGGTTCAAAGTGGACCTGCACAATAGTAAGTTGCAGGCATCAAATCCTTACAAATCCGCTTGCATTTCTGTGCGCCATTGGGTCAGGTATTGTGCATCGCCTTGACTGGTGGTCAGTAACTTGGACCACCCATATTTTTGGACACCTCCGATGGAAAAGATCCCCATGACCCGCGCCGGGGCACAGGCACTGGAAACAGAGCTGAAGCATCTCAAAACGACGGAACGCCCTGCAATCATCAAAGCGATCGCCGAGGCGCGCGAACATGGTGACCTCAGCGAAAATGCGGAATACCATTCGGCAAAGGAAAAACAGTCCTTTATCGAAGGCCGCATCAAGGAACTCGAGGGCGTGATTTCGCTGACCGAGGTGATTGATCCTGCGAAATTGTCAGGGTCCATCAAGTTCGGCGCCCGCGTGACCCTCGTTGACGAAGACACAGATCAGGAAAAAACCTACCAGATTGTGGGCGAATACGAAGCTAACATCGAAAAGGGCCTGCTCAACATTAAATCCCCAATCGCCCGCGCCCTGATCGGCAAGGAAGAGGGTGACAGCGTCGAAGTGCGCACACCCGGGGGCGAAAAATCCTACGAAGTTCTCAAGATTAGCTACTGCTAAGGCAATGGGTGATAAGTCTAATCCACAATCCCGGCCAACCCCGCTCGGCATCTATGACAAGCCCAAACACGGGGGCATAACCGTCATCGAGGTCACGGCCATCGTTCTGTCGGGACTGTGGCTTTTGGCCGCCGCTGCCTATTCTATTGCGCGCGACACCCAAGCAGCCACCGACGCAATTGAGGGCACACAGTTTCTGGTAACCATGCTGGCAGTTTTCATGCCGGTTGCAATGATCTGGGTTGCCGCCACCGCAGCGCGCTCTAGTCGGGTGATGCGCGAGGAAAGCCAGCGTTTGCAAGCCGCTATCGACGCAATCCGCCAAGCTTATATCGCCGAAGCGCAAGGCCGAGGATTGACTTCAGAGCCTTCAGTCGCCCGTAAGTTAGACGAGATTGCCGCCGCTACGCGCAAAACCGAAACCGCACTTGCGATGTTTCAAAGCCAACGCGACAGCAACGATCAGGCACGCGTGGTTTCGTCCACCACACCACCTGCCCCCGCAGAAGATCAGCCAACCCTGGCGCTGGGAACCACAGCCGAAGACATAGCTCCGCAACTGGTAAACCAAGACTTTATCCGAGCGCTGAACTTTCCGGAAACAACCGAAGATGAAGACGGGTTTGCGGCCCTGCGAAAAGCAATGAAAGATCGTGAAACCGCCCAACTCATACAGGCTGCCCAAGACATACTGACCCTACTTAGCCAAGATGGCATCTATATGGATGACCTCCGCCCGGACCGCGCCCGCCCCGAGATATGGCGCCAGTTCGCAAGTGGCGCACGTGGTCGTGCGGTGGCCTCTTTGGGGGGCGTACGCGACCGTTCTTCTCTGGCTCTGACTGTGGGCCGCATGAAACAGGATCCGATCTTTCGCGATGCCGCACACCATTTTTTACGCCGCTTTGATAGGGCAATCTCGACCTTTGCCGAAACGGCCAGTGACGCAGAAATTTCGGCGCTCAGCGACACCCGCACTGCCCGCGCATTTATGTTGCTGGGCCGGGTTGCAGGAACGTTTGACTAGGCCATTATGCCAAAAACTTGAAACACCTGATGCTTCTTAAAATCTGCGATTTCAGCACCCTACGTTATGAATGATGTTTGAGGTGTGGCGTCAAAAGCTATAATCCCGCCTG
>JAQWVA010000024.1:0-83319 GCA_029250205.1 Tateyamaria sp. | reverse complement strand
GCACCCGCAGACCCAAGGCAAAATCGAGCGCTGGCATCAGACCATGAAGAACAGGGTTCTGCTCGAAAACTAATATCTGCCCGGCGATCTCGAATGTCAGATCGAGGCCTTCGTCGATTACTATAACAACCAACGCTACAACGAGAGCCTGAGCAACGTCACACCTGCTGACGTTTACTTCAGCCGGGACAAAGCCATTCTAAGAGAAAGGAAAAGGATCAAGAAACAGACAATCCGACAACGCCGCTTGCAACATCAAAAACAAGCCGCATAATCAATCACACAAACGAACCAGAGCCTCCAATGCTCAAGCCGCTCTGACGTCCAACTTTATATGACGACCGACAATATGGGTCCGCGATTGTTGCTGAACCAGTTATAATCACCGGCCCAACCGGTAACGGGCCAAGTTTGCAGATCACCGATATTTGCACGGGTGACAGGAACCACTTCGAATGGTGCACTTTCTGCATTCTGACCAGAGACGATTTCGCTTTGAATGGCGGCGCCACGAGGCAGGCCACAGGCTCCAACCGTTAAAACTGTCAAGCAGATGATAAGACCGCGAATACGGTGGTACACCATTAAGGGTCCTCAACGAGAAATGCAGAATACTATCGAGATAGGTTATCGCGAAACTGCGCTTAGAAATAGACGTTAGTGAAGACTGATGACGTATTGTCTCTAATTGCGTTGCTTACAGGCCATGATCTCTGGTGTTCTAATTTGGCTGCCTTAAATCTCTTTAGATGCTGTGTTGTCCAGTTCCCTTGTTTCGATGATCTCCATATCCTCCAGCATTGTGATTGCCGGCCCTTCCTCAACGTCAGGCTTTCCGACCAGCAGAGGAAGCAGCTCTGCCCTACCACGAATGTCTATTTCGTTGTCGGACGGGCGGCTCCATACAAGTGTGTCGAAAGCTCCGCAGTTGGTGCATGTGGGTGCCCATTCTGCATGAATGTTACTACAATTTTCACAAACCCATTGCGGACCACGCGGCGCGGTTAGAGCACGAGCAAGCCAACCCTGCACCACAGCATCACCGGCGCCTTCGCCACGTGCTATGGTGGCCATAAGCGCCAATGACCGTGTGGTGGGATCTGCTTCGGCAAGATCTCCAAGGGCCCGACGGGCCTGCGGGAAATCTTCGGCAAAGATGTTTAGCTCCGCCATCAACATGCGTGTTTCTGGATCATTGGGAAGGATGTTCGCCAATTGTGCAAATCGTTTTAGCCGCGCTTCTGCGGTCTCGTCCGGCTCAATTTCAGCAAAGGCCGCGGCGAGGTCTGGGTGCGGGTTCACAGTCCATGCCTTTTTCAGCAGGCGGGTTGCGTATTTTTTCTGACCCTTCTCAGTGTACGCCCGTGCAGCCATTACTGCTGCTGGGACCAGATCGGGCGACAGACGGTTGGCCTCTAGCGCTGCCTCGCGGACCTCGAGTGTCTCGTTTTCCGCAAGGATTTTTTTCGCTTCGCTGAGCGCCAGAACAGCGTCGCGGCGTTTGTGAACGTCGCGCGGCAAAGACCCATGTTTGAGCTTGGCGCTCAGTGTTTCTCGCGCGCCCTTCCAATCTGCTTTGTCCGCCTGCAGCCTAAGCAGGACGTCTTGTGTATCTTCATGCTTTGGCTTTAAAGCGAATGCTTTTTCTGCAAGCTTCAATGCGGTTTCCGTGTCCCCATCCGCGAGCTTCTGCTTCATTATACCCCGCACACCTACAAATCTTGTTGCTTCATTTTCAACGAGCTTGCGGTAGGTTTCTTCAGCTTTTTTGCGATCACCCGCCAGTTCTGCGGCCTGAGCGGTTAAAAGATTGGTAAGTTCGGGCCGATCGAGATATTTGTTGGCTTTTTCCGCTTTTGCCAACGCAAGCCGCCCCTCTCCAGAGGCCAGCGCCATCATGCTTTCGGCCAGCGCATCAAAGCCACGCGCAGCCCTATTGCGAGCAAAGTAGCGTGAAAGTGCTGTTTCATCTCCGCTGAAGAATTTCCAAAGAGCAACTAAAAAGCTTAATGATTTCAGTATGATCCAGATTGCCACAATAAGAATGAAAAGCCCAATGACCGATTGCAGCGGCCCGAGTGTGTATTCATTACCACCAGACTGAATACGTACACCTCCGTCGGATTCAATCAGATAACCTGCTCCAAGTGTGAGTGCGGCCACGACCACAATGAAGAGTATGATTTTTCCCAAAGACCAGATCATGCCGGGACCCCTTAAAATGCCGTCAGGCGCTCTGCCAATGCATTGGCCGCTAAAACGGCATTATGACGCGCTTGCGCCTGTTCAATCCAGATGCTCAAGGCTTCCTGTGATATTTTTGGCAACGTTCGAGCTTCGGCTAAAGCATCGCCCAGACGGCCAGCCCGAACTGCGGCTTCGATACGCGACAAAACCGCATCCGGATCGGACCCTTCTTGAGGCTCAATGGATCGCATCCCCAAATGCTTTTGTAAAAAACCAATGAGACCACCACCGTTTTCATCCACGGAACGCGCTGCCGCCAAGGCTGAACGCGCAGCATCTGTTATGTCGTCCTGAAGCACTGCCAGCGGCGTAACGCCATCTGCGGCAGCGCGTCTTAACGTGTTGGGGATTTCGACTGTCGCGTTTTGTTCCAGATCGCTAAGTGCTGAGGTAAATGTGGCACCGCTGTCTAGAGCTGCCAGAATACGCGCCATTGCGGCGCGGGATTGAATGGTGCTTGCGGCTGCGGCCGCATCTTCCTTGGCCAGACGCGCATCGGAAAGAAGTCGGTCAATCGCTTTTTGCTGTGCAGATGCCATGGACCGCAATTCGGCCAGTGAGGCATCAATTTCTGTGCTCGGCAAGGGTGCGGCGCTGATAAACGCGTCTGATGCAACTGCGAATTGATCGGAAAGTCCACTGATATCAGCAGTATTTTCAGTCAATTGTGCACGTATTTCACTGATTTGCGAATTTAGACCGCTCAGATCAACTTTTGTGGCCGGCTGTGGCCGGGGCAAAACCGCGACGGTTGCCTCCAGATCGGTCAGTTGTACGCTCAGCGTGTTCAGCTGGCTGGCGATGTCCGAACTTGGTTCCGAGGCGCGAATGCTTGGTGGCAGGAGTGGATCAAGCACATTGGCGCGTGCCGCTATGTACCCTGCCATTGCCGCAATGACGCCCCCTAAAAACATTGGCAAAAATATACTGCGTTGTGCCGAATGGACAAACGGTGCTGTGGGCATGTCCACCCTCTCAGGCGCAGTATCTTTGATATCTTTAATTTCGGCGTTTCCTGCTTCGTCATCAGAGTTTGATGACGAGTTCTCTAAGCTACCCGGCTGTTTGGCATCAACAATTTTTGCAATGGAATCTTCCGGCGAATTAAGCGGTGTTAGCAGTGCATCTGTAACTTCGTCGGTCTCGGCATTCTCGGTAACAACGCTGTTCGTGGCTGAACCACCTTCCGCCTTTGTTCCCAAGCTTTTTCGTTTGGCCAAGTTTTTACCCTTCTGATTCTTATTTTGAGGAGCGCAACCGCTCACCTAAGTTTACATGCACGGTTCGTGCCCCTCAACCCGTCGATAAATCGGACATCACTCTGGAAAGGGTCTTGCGCATCGCATCAGCATCTGGCGCATCTGCGACAGTGGCTGAAGCATACATATGTTCATCCAGTTCATTTTTCACGGCTTCGCTGAGCAAAATTATATGCATCGACCCGGCGCGTGGGACCTCAAGCGCAAAGAGGGCCGCCGTGCGAGGGGAGAAAAGAGGAATCAGTACCGGTGTTTCCTGTGCGACAAGCGCGCGTGCCTCGGCGGTCAAAGGCTGTGCGACCTGATCATAAACGGCAACGTTTTTTGCTATTATTCCATATCCTGTTAAACGGCCGACAATGTTGCCGCGCGTATGCGTTCCGCAAAGATGGATCAGTTTCTGATCGGGTTTATTGCGCAAAATACTATCCACAAGCATATCCGCTGTTTGGCCGCGCATTTCTGCAACCCATCCTGCCTCAGCTGCGGCTTTCGTTGTCGCCTCGCCCACGCAAAAGGCCCGGTTTCCATCACCCACAGGTCCATGGACTACACCATTTGCCGAAGTGAAAATTGCGGCATCATCTGGCGTAAACGTCATTGTTTCGCCAAGGGCTTTGATTGCCATGAGCGGGCTATAGACCGGAGTGACCTGTGCCGTGATGTCTTTGGGCAGGGACGCCAAAAACGCTCTGGCTGCCGCGCGCGGGCGCGTCATCAGAAGTGGAATCAGATCAGGCGATGCATTGTTTGACACGGTGTACGGTGTTAACCCGCGTGCAAGCTGGACGCAACAAAAGCGAACAAGATGACCAAGCCTGTAACAGTCCTCGGGATCGAAAGCAGTTGTGATGATACAGCCGCCGCACTTGTGCGAGGTGTGCCCGGTGAAATGCAGATAATGTCATCAGTGGTTTTTGGCCAGACAGAGTTGCACGCCGATTTTGGTGGTATCGTGCCAGAAATTGCCGCTCGCGCGCATGCAGAGAGGTTGGACGTAAGCATAACGGGTGCTTTGCATCAAGCGGGCGTCGCCCTGAATGCAGTGGATGCGATTGCGGTGACCTGTGGCCCGGGACTTATCGGTGGCGTTGTTTCCGGTGTGATGATGGCCAAAGGGTTGTCAGCAGCAACTGGCATTCCGCTCTATGGGATAAATCATCTTGCGGGCCATGCACTGACACCGCGCTTGTCCGACGGCGTTGAATATCCATATCTGATGCTGTTGGTGTCCGGTGGGCATTGTCAGTTCGTCATTGCTCATGGTCCCGATAAATTCGAGCGACTTGGAGGGACAATCGACGACGCGCCTGGAGAGGCGTTTGACAAGGTTGCGCGACTGATCGGTCTGGGTCAGCCCGGTGGTCCAGCGGTCGAAGTAGCTGCCAAAGACGGTGACCCCAGGCGCTTTGCATTCCCGCGACCGCTTAGGGACAAGCCAGGCTGTGACCTGAGCTTTTCGGGACTAAAAACGGCTGTTTTGCGTGCTCGGGATGATTTGATTGCGAAAAAAGGCGGGCTGACGAGTCAAGATCAGGCGGATCTGTCCGCATCTTTTCAAATGGCAGTATCTGACAGCCTGACTGGAAAAAGCGCGCGGGCGTTGCAGCGCTATCTGGATCTATCACCCGTCGTGCCCACCTTTTGTGTTGCCGGTGGTGTTGCCGCAAATATGACTGTTCGCGCTGCGTTAGAGACTGTTTCCAGCACATTTGGCACTGTGTTTCTCGCGCCGCCTCTGGCGCTGTGCACAGACAATGCCGCAATGATTGCGGCCGCAGGTATAGAGCAGATGCAAACCCGTGATCCTGATGGGATGGACCTATCTGCGCGCCCGCGCATGCCGCTCGATACTCAAAGCACGCCTATGTTGGGATCGGGCAAAAAAGGGGCCAAAGCATGAATGTAGCCGTTGTTGGGGCTGGTGCATTTGGCACTGCTCTGGCTGTTGCATTGGCGCAAAAACAGCCGGTGACCCTATGGGCGCGGGATGCAGATCATGCGGCACAAATGCAGATCATGCGACAAAATACACGTCGCCTAAGCGGTGTCGAATTTCCCAAGAAAATGCGCGCTTCATCGAAAATAGACAATGTTTTTGAGGCTGATGTCATCCTGATCGCCCTGCCTATGCAGGCGGTATCTAATTTTGTTGCCAAGCATGATTTTTCGGCAAAAACTGTGGTGGCCTGCTGCAAAGGGATCGATCGGAGCACCGGGCGTGGGCCAAGTGCCGTTTTGGCAGATGCAGCGAATGTTGCCGTTTTGACGGGCCCAAGCTTTGCCCGTGACATTGCCACTGGTCTGCCGACAGCGTTGACGCTCGCATGTGCAAGCGCCGACGTGGCAACGCAGCTACAGGATATACTGTCAACACCAACGCTAAGGCTTTATCGAACAACAGATGTTGCAGGGGCCGAGTTGGGCGGCGCTCTCAAGAATGTGATTGCCATTGGATGTGGAGCGATGATTGGGGCAGGCCTTGGCGATAGCGCGCGTGCCGCCGTAATGACACGGGGCTTTGCCGAAATGCGACGGATGGCAGCAGCATATGGCGCCCTTCCGGAAACGCTTGGTGGTCTAAGTGGCCTTGGTGATCTGGCGCTGACCTGTACATCTGATATGTCGCGGAACTACCGGCTGGGCCTTGCCCTTGGTGCGGGAATGGAATTTGATGCGTCAATCACTGTTGAAGGTGCAGCAACCGCCCGCGCTTTGCGTCAAGTGGCGGCGGCCAAGAATCTGGATTTGCCCCTGTGCCTTACGATCGCAGATCTGGTGGATGGAACTGTAGATATGCGCGGCGCGATCGACCGATTGCTGGCCCGCCCGCTTAAGGAGGAATAAGATGCTGTATGCTTTGATGGCTTGGGACAAGGATGGCGCACTTGATGTGCGTATGACCAACAGGCCTGATCACCTTGCTTATCTGGAAAGCACTGGTGTTGTGCGCCAGGCGGGTCCGTTTCTGGATGCCGAAGGCCAGCCTTGCGGTTCACTGATCGTGCTTGAGGTCGATGACATAGATGCTGCAAAAGCGTGGGCTGAAAATGATCCATACGCCACGGCTGGTCTGTTTCGGGATGTCAACATTTCAGCTTGGAAGCGGGTGATTGACGGGTGAAATACTGGCTGTTCAAATCTGAACCATCTACTTGGAGCTGGGATAATCAAGTTGCGCGAGGCGATAAGGGCGAAGAGTGGGACGGTGTCCGGAACTATCAAGCCCGCAATTTCATGCGTGAAATGGTAGTGGGCGATCGAGGGTTTTTCTACCATTCGCAAAAAGAAAAAGCGGTGGTCGGGATTGTCGAGGTCATCGCTACAGCACACCCTGACAGCACGACCGATGATGACCGTTGGGAGTGCGTTGACATTAAGGCCGTTTCCCCAGTTTCCAAGCCAGTGACGTTGGCGATGGTCAAGGCCGACCCAAGGCTTGAATCCATGGCATTGATCCGAAGCGCACGCTTGTCAGTGCAGCCTGTAGCCGACGATGAATGGCGCATTTTATGTGAAATGGCGGGCGTCGATCCATAAACCCATCAAAGCGCTTAATGAAACACCTGAAGCATCAGGCATCACCTGACACGTTTAAACCTGTTATTTAACGCAGCTTTAGATGATTTAAGTTTTCGGAAAGCGCTTTACGCTGTTTATACTGTACATGCGACGGCCATTAGCGGCATGCGTAGGTTCGAGCAAAGAGCCGCAAGACGATCGGTAATCAGAGCAGGGTCATTATATCGCTCAATTGCTTTTTCATCTTTGCAACGGCTGGAATCGTAGCATCTGCGGAGGGATGACCAATCGTGATGATCATGGTCGCCTTTTCGCTATCGGGTCGGCCCAATAGCTCACCCAAAAATTTCATTGGGTTCGGCGTGTGGGTTAACGTAGCCAACCCAGCCATATGCAGTGCGGTCAGCAGCATACCTGTGGCGATGCCAACGCTTTCCGGAACATAGTAGTTCTTGTAACGGGTACCATCGTCGAACATGCCGTAGCGTTGTGCAAAAACGACGATCAGCCATGGCGCGTCTTCCAGATGTGGTTTGTCAGCATTGGTGCCGATGGGCTCCAAGGCTTTGATCCATTCGTCGCTCGCCCCACCAGCGTAGAAGCGCCGCTCTTCTTCTTCTGCGGCTTGGCGTATCTGCTTTTTGACGGCGGGGTCGCTGATTGCAACAAAGTGCCACGGCTGGTGATTGGCTCCCGAAGGTGCCGTACCAGCGGCTGCCACGCAAGCCTTGATGACGGATTGATCAACAGGCTGCGTGGTGTAGTCGCGCACTGTGTGCCTTTTGGACATGAAATCGCGATAGTCTTCGGCGCGGCGCAGCATTTCTGCATCATCAAGGGTCTGCCTGTCAGGCAGCGGCAGCTGCGTATACTCAAGCTGGTCTTTGGAGAACATCAGCGGGTTCCTTTATCGCCAAGCGTCAGAAATCAAGGTTCTCCACACTCAGCGCATTTTTCTGAATGAACTCGCGGCGCGGTTCCACAACGTCACCCATCAGCTTTGTAAACAGATCATCAGCCTCGGCCATATCTTCTACCCGGACCTGCAAAAGTGTGCGGGCATCCGGATCAAGCGTGGTTTCCCAAAGCTGATCAGGATTCATTTCGCCCAAGCCCTTGTAGCGCTGTAGTGAAAGGCCTTTTTCGCCTTCTTGCAGGACCGCATCCAATAAGTCCATTGGACCCATTATAGCTTGGCTGCGGTCTTTGCGATGCAGGGTTGCTGGCTGGTTATAAACGTCTTGCAACGATTGCGTGAAGGTGCCCGTTTTGCGCGCTTCTCCAGAGCGAAGCATAGGGCCATCTAGCGTACGCACCTCTTCGACACCGCGCAGGATGCGGGCCAGCCGCACGCCTTGGTCCTGAGTGATCCGCCCGGTCCAGCCACGTTCATATTCCAATGCAATCAAGTTCAGGCGTGTGGCCACTTTATCTGCCACGCCTTGCAAATCTGCCTCGACTGCGCCCGGTACAAAGGCGCCTGCAATGGCAGCCTGTTCTAGAATGTGACGAGGATAATGTGTTGGAAAAGCTTGCAGCACACGGCGCATTTGCCGTGCTTCTTCCACAACCCGCACCAAGTCTTGGCCGATAATCTCTTCGCCGTTGCCCTGTCGCAGCATGGCACCTTCGATGCCCTGCTGAGTCAGATAATCCTGCATTTCAGCTTCGTCCTTGAGATACACTTCGGACTTACCGCGTGACACTTTATAAAGGGGCGGTTGTGCGATATACAGATATCCACCCTCTATTAGTTCAGGCATCTGCCGATAGAAGAATGTGAGCAGAAGCGTTCGGATATGCGCCCCATCTACGTCTGCATCCGTCATAATGACGATTTTGTGATAGCGCAGCTTGGAGATATCGAATTCGTCCCGCCCAATTCCAGTGCCGAGCGCCATGACCATATTGCCAATCTCTTGACTGCCTAGCATTCGGTCGAACCGGGCGCGCTCTACGTTCAGAATCTTGCCCTTAAGCGGTAGGATGGCCTGTGTTTTTCTGTCGCGGCCGGTCTGAGCCGATCCGCCGGCGCTGTCGCCCTCTACCAAGAACACTTCTGTGTTGGCGGGGTTCTTATCGGAACAATCCTTGAGCTTAGAGCTTAGGAAATTCATATCCATTGGGTTCTTGCGGCGAGTAAGATCACGCGCTTTGCGCGCAGCCTCGCGGGCAAGCGCTGCTTCAATGATTTTGCCAACTATGATCTTGGCCTCGTTTGGATTTTCTTCAAACCATTCGGCCAGCTTTTCGTTTACCAGCCCTTCGACTGCAGGGCGGACCTCGGAACTGACCAACTTGTCTTTGGTCTGGCTGCTGAATTTTGGGTCGGGTACTTTGACTGAAAGAACGCATGAGAGCCCCTCGCGGGCATCATCACCGGTAAAGCTGACCTTTTCCTTCTTCGCGATGCCGGTGGACTGTGCATAGTTGTTGATTGTCCGCGTCAGAGCGCCGCGAAAGCCCGCCATATGTGTGCCGCCATCACGCTGCGGGATATTGTTGGTAAAGGGCAGGACGTTTTCGTGATAGCTGTCGTTCCACCACATCGCGACCTCGACCCCGATGTCATCCTTTTCGCCAGTAATAAAGATCGGCTCGGGCATTACCGAGGTTTTAGACCGGTCAAGATATTTGACGAATTCCTTTACACCACCTTCGTAGAAAAGTTCGGATCGCAAGTGCTCAATCGGCCGCTCGTCTATCAGGATGATACGGACGCCAGAGTTCAGGAACGCCAATTCGCGTAGCCGCTTCTCTAGTGTTTCGAACGAATATTCGAGGTTTGAAAAGGTATCGGTCGAAGCAAGAAAGCGTACTTTGGTTCCGGTGTAATCACCGGCATCGCCCACCACTTCGAGGTGCTTGGCGGTAAAACCACCCTCGAATCGCGCAACGTGTTCTTTTCCATCGCGCCAAATCCGAAGTTCGAGCCAATCACTAAGCGCGTTGACAACGGATACCCCGACCCCGTGCAGACCTCCCGAAACCTTGTAGGAGTTACTGTCAAATTTACCGCCAGCATGTAGCTGTGTCATGATAACTTCGGCTGCAGAAACACCCTCTTCTTCGTGAATGCCAACTGGAATTCCTCGCCCGTTGTCACTTACAGAAACGGAAGAGTCTGGATGAATTGTTACGGTAACGGCGTCTGCGTGACCGGCCAATGCCTCGTCAATGCCGTTGTCGACAACTTCATACACCATATGGTGCAGCCCCGAGCCATCGTCAGTATCGCCGATATACATTCCCGGACGCTTGCGCACTGCCTCCAAGCCTCTGAGAACCTTGATAGAATCAGCGCCATATTCTTCGGGAGTCTGCTCGTTAATTGCCATCTCTTGGCCCTTTTGTATTTCACCGCGAACATACTGTTTTCGGGCGCCAATGTCACGCAACTGACACAAGATTTTGTGCGTCAGGTCAAAGGTATGACGAGGCCAACACCAATCAGCAACGCACCCGCTAATAAATTCAGTCTGCGCATAGCTACAGTGCTGTTCATTAAACGGCGCGCACGGTCGATAAACGCCGCCATAGTCAGATTTCCGATGAGGGGTACAAGCATCGATAACCCCGCGATGATGATTGTGTCGATATGGGTCAGTCTGGTCAGATCAAAAAAGCCTGGAAGCATTCCAGCATAAAATAAGATGGCCTTGGGGTTACCTGCGATCACTGCCAGCCCTGCTGCAAAGCCAGCCCACATTCCAGGATGGGTTAAGCGACTATTGGTATCGATTGCCTTATCGGCATTTATGATGACCAAAGTGCCCATAACCATAAACATGGCACTAGCAGCCCATTTTAGAAGCTCGAGAAAGCCACCATAGACAGACAAAATCCAAGTAATTCCAAAGATGGCCAAGAGCGACCACAACACATCACCGATAGCGACACCTAGGGCGAGTGGCCAAGCCGCGCGAAAGCCACCCAAAAAGGTTCTTGCAATTAATCCGACCCACACTGGCCCTGGCGTCAGGAATAGGACCAAAAGCGCCCCAACATACAGCGCGATGTCCCAAAGCTCCAAGGTCATGCAGGATCAACCTGACTGATCCCATCAGTCTCTGATACGTGTAGATACTGGGCGCGATCATTGAAATGTTCAAATAACTCAGCGTCTGTCCCCGTCATCCATGCTTGAGCTTTCAGCGCACAGATTTCATCGTATAGCGCCGCACGGCGGTTTGCGTCCAAGTGTGCTGCTACTTCGTCGAGCAGTAGAAGAGGCGATGCGCCAACATCCAACGCCAATGCGCGCGCATTGGCCAATATTAGAGACACTAAAAGAGCCTTTTGTTCGCCAGTAGAGCAGTCTCTCGCTGGGACATCCTTGGCTGCATAGACACCAAACAAATCTGCCCGATGCGGGCCTATAAGAGTACGACCAGCAGCAAGATCACGTTGTCGATTTTCCGCAAGAGCATCGCGGAAATCGGCACTTGTTTCGGGCATTCCCAACTCACCTGGCAGCAGATCCAGCGTTGCTGTGGGAAAAGCCGTTTGCGCCTTTTCTTGTGCTGCGGCCAGTTCGGTTAATGCGGAAAGACGATTTGCGTGGATGGCAGCCCCGGTTTCAGCCATGCGCAATTCTAATGCCGCGTACCAATGCGAGTCTCGCACCATATCTTTGAGAAGCCGGTTCCGTTCCCGCATCGCCTTGTCATAATCTATCGAAGCCTGTGCATGATCTGGCAGAAAGCTAAGCGTCATACGATCTAGAAAACGCCGTCTCCCATCGGCCCCTTCGATCCAGAGCCTGTCCATTGAAGGGATCAGCCACAAAACACGTATGATGCGACCAAGAGCTGTCTGGGCCGCTGTCTTGCCATCAATGCGAACCTGTCGTGCAGAACCATTTTCTGACCATGTTTCAACTTCATGAACCTGATCTTTTGAGTGAACAACTGCAGAGACTTTCCACCCCACAGCTTCGGGGCGTCGGGTCATGTCTTCTGCCGAGGCGCGTCGCAACCCGCGGCCGGGCGACATAAGAGACACCGCTTCGAGGATATTGGTCTTGCCTACACCGTTCGGGCCGTAAACGGCCACCGGTCGCGCATCAAATGCCAGTCGCGAAACCTTGTGCGATCGAAAATGGGACAGTGTCAAAGCAGACAGGGATAGCGCCATCACAATCCCTTTCTTTGGGCCTTAGGCATCTTTCGCCGAGGCAGGCCGTTTCGTTGGACAGCCTCAGACCCGCATCGGCATGACGACATAGACTGCAGATTGGTCTGTGCCTTCGCGCATCAGGGTCGGATCGCCAGACGAATTAAACATGAAAACCGCATTCTCGCGATCCACCTGGCTCGCAATTTCAAGCAGGTACTTGGCGTTAAAGCCGATTTCAAGACGCTCGTCCGCGTAAGCAACGGCAAGCTCTTCCTCGGCCGCTCCGCTATCTGGGGCGTTCACTGACAAAATCAGCCGATCTTCGTCCAATTGCAGCTTGACTGCCCGAGAGCGCTCGGAACTGACAGTCGCAACGCGGTCCACGGCCTTGGCAAAGTCACTTGCGTCAACTTCCATCTTGCGGGTGTTTCCAGTGGGGATGACACGGGTATAATCGGGGAAGGTCCCATCAATTACCTTCGAGGTCAGCGTAATTTCTGGTGTTGCAAACCGCACTTTTGTCTCGCTGACACTGACGGCAATCTGCATGTCATCATCGTCTAAAAGCTTTCGCAGCTCGCCCACGGTCTTGCGTGGAACAATGACGCCCGGCATATCTGACGCACCATCAGGCAGTGTACTGTCGATCCGGGCCAGACGATGCCCGTCGGTTGCAACACAGCGCAACGCCTTGCCGTCGTCACCATCGGCGACATGCATATAGACGCCGTTTAAATAATACCGGGTTTCTTCAGTCGAGATTGCAAATTTCGATTTGTCGAACAGACGCCGCAGCTTTGGAGCAGGCACCGAAAAGTTAGACGCATATTCGGACGAGGCCATAACTGGAAAGTCTTCTTTGGGCAGGGTCGCAAGCGAAAAGTTTGATCGGCCTGCCTCGACCGTCAGGCGGCCTGCGGAGCTATCAGCGATCAAGGTCACCAATGCTCCATCGGGAAGTTTGCGCACGATTTCATGCAATGTCGTCGCCGCGACAGTTGTGGCTCCTGCCCGCTCAACCTGAGCGGGGGCTTTGTCAACGACCTCGATGTCAAGATCGGTGGCACGAAAGGTAACATCAGACCCTTCCGCTTCGATCAGAACGTTAGCAAGGATCGGAATGGTATTGCGGCGTTCCACAACTGATTGGGCCTGACTGACCGCTTTGAGCAGCACGCCCCGTTCGACACTAATTTTCATGGTCCGTCTCCCACCAGATGACCCGGACCGGTACACTAGCCCAACCACCGCGCATCACAAGTATTTTGTTGATGTTCGGTTGTATCGTTTGGGGCGTCAAGCCAATGACGCCAACACGGCCGCTCAATTGGGTGCATCTTGTATTTGTGAAACAAAATAGGCTCACAAGCGACAATTTGGGTATGCTTGAGGCTGGCGTGTTTTGTGAAATTCGGACTGGACATTGCGCGCCCAGAAATCGTGAGGTCATTTTTACCAGATCGGGCGACGCCTAACCCAAGGTATCGCGCTATTCAGGCTTGTGACCTGTTCACGCCTCCAGCGAGCGGCGCAACAATTCTAGGTCTTCGGCGATCTGACCATCTGATTGCTTTAGTTCTTCGATCCGTTTGACGCCATGCATCACTGTCGTGTGATCACGCCCACCAAACCTGCGGCCAATTTCGGGCAGAGATCGCGATGTCATCTGTTTGCACAAATACATCGCTACCTGACGCGGACGGGCATAGCTGCGCAAGCGTTTGGGCCCGATCATGTCTGATAGTCGAATGTTGTAGTGGTCCGACACTTTGCGCTGAATTTCTTCGACCGTGATCTTACGTTCGGATGCGCGCAAGACATCAGCCAAACAGTCCTGTGTCAGTTCCATATTAATTGGGCGACCGACCAGAGAGGCAAAAGCAAAGAGCCGCGTCAACGCGCCCTCAAGCACACGAACATTGGTCGAGATACGATGTGCAAGAAATTCAAGCACGCCGGCGTCAACAGATAGATCGGGGTAGTTGACCTGTTGCTGTTCGACTTTGCTTTGCAAGATACCAAGGCGCAATTCATAGTCGGTTGGGTGCAAATCAGCGACAAGGCCGCATTGCAGACGCGACTTAACCCGCTCTTCGAGGTCTTTGATTTCACCAGGGGCGCGGTCAGCAGAAATGATGATCTGTTTATTCTGATCCACTAGCGCATTGAACGTATGAAAGAATTCCTCTTGTGTGCTGTCTTTTCCAGCTATGAACTGCACATCGTCAACCATCAGAACGTCAACAGACCGGAAGATGGATTTGAAATCCATCATCTTACGATCGCGTAGTGCTTGGACAAAACGGTACATGAACTGCTCGGCGGACAGATATAAAACATTCAGGTTGGGACGACGGGCCCGCAATTCCCAAGCTATGGCATGCATCAGGTGTGTTTTACCCAAACCTACGCCCCCATAAAGGAAAAGCGGGTTAAACGTCACGGGTCCACCTTCTGCCACGCGGCGTGCAGCAGCATTGGCTAATTCGTTCGGCTTGCCCACGACAAAACTGTCGAACGTGAACCTGTGATCAAGTGGGGCGGTCGTCAAAGCAGATTTAGCGCGAACGGTGGGTGCTGTGTCTGGCGATGGCGCGGACGTGTCCACTGCACTTGGGCGACCCTTTCCATTCGTGGCCACAGAAAACCCAAGTCTGCGGATACTGTCGTCTGCAGCTTTAAGCTCGTGTAGGATAAGATCAGAAAAATTCTGGCTTACGTAGTTGCCCATGAAATTTGTTGGCACATCAAATGTTGCAATCCCGTCGTTTAAATCTCGAAACTTGAGTGGCTCGATCCAAGTGGTGTAGTTATTTTGGCCCACCGTCTTCAGCAGCTTGTGTCTCAGCTGTCCCCATTGTTCTTGCATCATCGAAAGCAACCGCCCTTTCTGCCATCTGCCCCAGTGTACCGTGCCACGCTGGGGTATTCCGTCTACATAACTCTGGCCGCACGCGATGGCGTCGCTGCCAGAGTGCAGCGAGTACCGATCAATTATATTTAATTTATGTGACGCAACGTCAGTGCCAGTTAACTACACTTCAGAAACGCACCATTCCACTCACCAATCCCGACCGACAAGTCAAGCGCGCAGAAATGCTGAATGGATTAGAAAACAGTGTCATACTACCGCAAATCTAAATAATTCCCAGTCGATCTGCTTTCCCGATGCAGATTGTTCCAGCTCTTCCCAGCGCGATTATCGAGTCGCTGTATATTAGGTAGCAAGTTCCCCGGTGGGCCGTCTAGGAAACTTCAAACTTGACTCCTAAGATTTTAGAAAAGAATCTATTGGCCCACTGTTTTCACAGAGATAAAAAAAGCGCCGCAAAAATGCGACGCTCATGCACTGCACAAATACAATCGTGTTATGCGAGATTTTTGATCCGCGCAGACAGGCGCGACATTTTGCGCGCTGCGGTATTCTTGTGATAAACACCCTTTGTCACACCGCGCATCAACTCTGGCTGAGCTGCTTTTAGTGCGACACCAGCGGCATCTTTGTCGCCAGATGCAATCGCTTCTTCGACACGGCGCAGATGCGTACGAATACGCGACCGGCGCGCTTTGTTCACTTGAAAGCGTTTTTCGTTTTGACGGGCCCGCTTTTTGGCCTGAGGCGTATTTGCCATTTTATCTCGTCCCAATCTATTGGTGCGGTAGTTTCAGAAGCCGTTTCTTTAAGCGGGGGCTGATTGCGAGTCAACCATAAGCCAGCTTTTTATGGGCGCCGGAAACCGTCAGGATGAAACAACGCGAGATTCTGAACACAGATATTTCTCAAACATAGGTTTGTATCACTTGTCGCGGAACTGGGCCTGACGTTTCTCGATGAACGCAGCCATCCCTTCTTTCTGATCCTCGGTAGCAAACAAGGAATGAAAAACACGCCGTTCGAACAACAGCCCTTCGCGCAGCGGCACCTCAAACGATCTATTTACGGCTTCCTTGACGGCCATCGCGGATATCATCGATTTCTCAGCTATTTTTTGCGCTGCGCCCATCGCTTCTTCCATCAGCTTCTTGATTGGCACCACACGGCTAACGAGCCCTGCTCGCTCGGCCTCTTCGGCGTCCATAAAGCGACCGGTCAGGTTCATATCCATGGCTTTGGCTTTTCCAACGGCTCTGGTCAAACGTTGTGTGCCGCCGATACCCGCCATGACACCGAGGTTGATTTCTGGTTGACCGAACTTTGCCGTATCTGAGGCTATGATAAAGTCGCACATCATCGCCAATTCGCAGCCGCCGCCCAGAGCGTAGCCTGACACCGCCGCAATTACTGGTTTGCGTACCCGCGAAAGCGCGTCAATTTCGGGACCAAAAAGATCGCCGGAAAACACTTCGACATAGGATTTGTCTTTCATCATCGCGATATCGGCACCCGCGGCAAAGGCCTTGTTCGAACCCGTCAGAACAATGCAACGGACCTTGTCGTTAGTTTGGGCAGCCCCCATCGCGTCTGCCAGCTCTGTCATAAGTGCTTGGTTCAAAGCATTGAGGGCATCGGGGCGGTTCAGCGTAACCTTTGCAATGTGATCTTCTATTTCGACGATGATCGTCTCGTAAGCCATGTCTGTGCTTTCGTCAGTTGCTGTTAGCGGAGAGCATTACCACGGAGCGGGCACGTTTCAAGCTATGATTGGCAACCTTTGCAATAGAAAGACGATCGCCCCGCTTGCACGATCCGGCTAATCTCTTTGTTGCATGTCGGTGTGCGACACAGTTCGCCCTCCCGACCGTAAACATCGAAATTATGTTGAAAATATCCAAGCTCTCCATCAGCTTGGCGGAAATCGCGCAGGCTGGAACCACCTGCTTTTATCGCTTCTTTCAGCACGTCTCGGATGATTGGGACAAGGCTAGCGACACGTTGTTCACGGATGCGCCCTGCTTTGCGTATCGGCGATATATTGCTGCGAAACAATGCTTCACAAACATAAATATTGCCCAATCCTGCAACGATTCTCTGGTCAAGAAGTGCGGATTTTATGGGTGTATTCTTGCCTGCAAAGGCTTTGATCAGGTGGGTTTCGTGAAAGTCATTCCCAAGCGGCTCTGGCCCGAGAACAGCCAAAAGCTTGTGCTGATCGGCGGCAGCTGTGTTCAACAGGTCCATAGCTCCGAACCGTCTTGGATCGTTAAATGTGATCCGCGCGCCGTTGTTCATATGCAGCACAACATGATCGTGTTTCTCTGCCGCTGGGTGTTCATGGGCAAATTGTCCCAAAGGGTCCCCAGATACCAGCATTCGCCCTGACATCCCCAGATGCACCAAAAGCGTTTCCGCAGAGCTTAGATCAATAAGTATGTATTTTGATCTGCGTCTAAGTCGAAGAACGGTTTGACCGGTCAAACGCCCTGCCATGTTGGGTGGGAAAGGCCAGCGCAGATCGGGCCGGTTTACATCGGCCTGCACAATTACCGCCCCCTCCATCGCAGGTGTCAGGCCACGGCGAACGGTTTCGACTTCAGGTAATTCGGGCATGGCGCGGTCTCCTGCGGCAAAAGGGCTACGTTGTGTATGTGTGGCAGCGCTCTATAACAAAGCCTGAGAGTTTAGGAAGACCAGCCCATGACTGACGACAAAACCACGCATTTCGGCTTTGAGACAGTGCCCGAAGATCAGAAAGCTGGACGCGTGCAGGGTGTGTTCAACTCTGTAGCCAGTAAATATGACATCATGAACGATGTCATGAGCGTCGGAATCCACCGTATCTGGAAAGAGGCGATGATGGATTGGCTGGCTCCTCGCTCAGGTCAAAAGCTATTGGATGTAGCGGGTGGAACGGGTGATATTTCATTCAAGTTTCTGAAACGGGCGGGTTCTGGGCATGCGACCGTTCTGGATCTGACCGAACCGATGCTGATCGAAGGCCGCAAACGCGCAGAGGCGGACAAGATGGCCGACAGCATCGATTGGGTGGTGGGTGATGCGATGGCGCTGCCGTTCGAGGACAATACTTTTGACGTCTTCACGATCAGCTTTGGCATACGCAACGTGACACGGCCCCAAGATGCTTTGGCAGAAGCCTACCGCGTGCTGAAGTCCGGTGGTCGTCTTGTTGTGCTTGAATTTAGCCATCTGCCTAATGATGGCATGCAAAAGCTGTATGATCTTTACAGTTTTAACGTGATCCCGCAGATGGGTAAAATGATCGCCGGTGACCGTGACAGCTATCAGTATTTGGTCGAATCGATTCGCAAGTTTCCAGATCAGGAGACATTTCTTGCAATGATCCGCGATGCCGGGTTTGAAAATGCCAAATACCGCAACCTTACCATGGGTGTGGCGGCCTTGCATTCGGGATGGAAGATCTAAGAAAATGCGCGGCCCTCATAACATCATCCGTCTGATCCGAACTGGCGCCACGCTTGAACGCACCGGCGCGATGAACGTCGTTCTCGATGCGTTCGACGCGCCACCAGCGCTGCGTTTTGTCGCCAAGGCGCTTGGCAAACCGTTTCAGTGGCTTGGGTACAAGGGCGATCCTTCGATGCCACCGGCAACGCGGGCACTAACGGCGCTTGGGCCGGCCTATATCAAATTTGGCCAGGTGCTTAGTACCCGGCCCGATGTAGTGGGTGATGAGCTTGCAGTGCAGTTGCGTGTTTTGCAGGATAAACTGCCACCGTTTTCGACCGAAGAGGCGAAGGCCGAAGTACAGCGTGAACTTGGCGTGTCGCCCGACACGATCTTTTCAGAATTTAGCCCCCCGGTTGCTGCTGCGTCTATCGCACAGGTGCACAAGGCACGTCTGACGGAAGGTGGAGAAGCTGTGGCAGTCAAGGTACTACGCCCAAACATCGAGCGGGCTTTTGCCAAGGACGTCGACGCATTCTATCTTGCCGCTCGGATCGTCGAGATTTTTGCACCCGGTGCCCGACGCCTCCGCCCTATCGAAGTGATTGAGCATTTTGATGGTGTTGTGCAGGGCGAGCTGGACCTGCGCCTTGAATCCTCGGCGGCTGGTGAGTTCGCTGCCAATACCAAGAATGATGCGGGCTTTGTTCTGCCTGCGATCCGGTGGGAATATTCCGCACGCCGGGTGATGACACTCGAATGGGCCGACGGCGTTCCCATGGGGGACAATGCGGCCATTGATGCCGCCGGTCATAACCGGATCGATTTGAGCGAACGCGTTCTGAAACTGTTTCTGCTGCATGCGCTGCGTGATGGGTATTTCCACGCTGATATGCATCAGGGCAATCTCAAGGTTGCACCCAATGGAGATATCATTGCCTACGATTTTGGGATCATGGGCCATATCGATGAGTATACAAGGCGCGTTTATGCCGAGATCCTGTTCGGCTTTATCCGCAAGGATTACAAACGTGTGGCCGAGGTGCATTTCGAAGCCGGATATGTACCTGCTGATAAGGACGTTGATGAATTCGCCCGTGCGCTACGTGCGGTGGGCGAACCGATATTCGGCATGGATGCGACCAAGATTTCGATGGGCCGGCTTTTGAACTACTTGTTTGAGGTAACAGAACGGTTTGGGATGGAAACACGAACTGAACTGATATTGCTGCAACGGACGATGGTTGTTGTCGAAGGGGTCGCGCGTTCGCTGAATCCAAATATAAACATTTGGCAGGTCGCATCGCCGGTTGTGACCGACTACATTCAGAAATCCATTGGCCCCAAAGCGATCCTGACTGACCTCTACAAAACAGCGCGCGTTTTGACCCGCTTTGGTCCGCGCTTGCCGGGTTTGGTCGAGGCGGCACTGATCGCCCAATCGAACGCTCAGGAGCCAAAGAGAAAGAGCTTTTGGCGTTGGATAATGCTTGCCGTGGCTGCTGGTCTTGTCATTGGTTGTTCGCTAATGCTTTTGATCGATACTCTGGTTTAGAAAATTTGATGAAACACCCGTAATGTATCGGATCATTTAACGCGCTAAAGGTTTGGGTTTTTGACCGCATCCGATCTTTCAGATCTTCTGCATAATGATGCTGCTCTTTCATAGTAGCCGCATTGGGGATTTACTTGCTAATGAAGTGGCCGAAAGCGGCATGGCCGCGTTACCCATACTCGCCAACAGATCGTATCGTGGTGATCTTTGTGGCGATTGATGTTTCAAGACCAGTCTGGTTGCCTTGACATGGATGCAAAGACAAGGTCCATTTCCGTTATGTCGGATGAAGCAGACGCTATCTTATCTCTCCTGCCTGCACGCCTGAAAAAGGCGCGACGTGCCCAAGGCTTAAGTCTGGATGCCGTGGCCAAGCTATCAGGTGTCAGCCGGTCGATGGTCAGCCAGATCGAACGAGGCGAATCCTCGCCGACGATAGCTACGCTGTGGAACCTAACGCGCGCTTTGCAGGTCGATTTTTCCGGTCTCCTTGACCAGAATGAGGCGAAGCAGATCGAAGTGCTGCGTGCCGCCGACGCACCTAGTATTGCCGCCCTTGGCAGTGGTTGTACGATTCGCATCCTGTCCGCCCCCGAAGAAGCGGGACATCACGAATTATATGAGCTGCGATTTTCTGCGGGGGGCGTCTTGGACAGCCAGCCGCACCGGCGCGGCGCGCGTGAACATTTGACTGTAATCGAAGGGACGTTGCGCGTCACGAGCGGCAGTGCTGTAGAACAGATCGGCCCGGGTGATACCGCACGATATGCCGCCGACGCACCGCACAACATTTCCGCTGACCAAGCTGCGCGGGCGTTTCTTGTGGTACAGAATGCATAAATTTACCTTCGCGGAATACTTTCTATAATTATAAAATCCTCTATTTAAGAAATAAATCCGTTATGGTAGATATTATCGTAAAGGAGTCTCAGACATGACCCGAGCTTTTCTGACCCACATTTCAGATATATTGGCGCAGATTGACGCAGACGGGATGATGAAGCGCGAGCGTTTAATTACTTCGCCACAGGGTGGGCGAATAGATGTTGGTGGCACGTGCGTTCTGAATCTGTGCGCCAACAATTACCTTGGCCTTGCTGATCACCCTGACTTGATCAAAGCCGCCAAGGACGCACTAGAAAATAAGGGGTTTGGCATGGCCTCGGTCCGATTTATCTGCGGCACACAGGATTTGCATCGCACATTGGAACAAAGCCTTGCAGAGTTTCTAGGCAAGGATGATGCAATCTTGTTTGCAGCCTGCTTTGATGCAAACGGCGGTTTGTTTGAACCGCTTTTAGGGCCGGATGATGCCATCATATCAGACGCATTGAACCACGCATCGATCATAGATGGTATCCGGTTGTGCAAAGCCAAACGCTACCGCTATGCCAATTCCGATATGGGTGATCTTGAGGCGCAGCTGCGCGCTGCGCGAGCCAATGGCGCGCGACACATCATGATCGCAACAGACGGTGTGTTTTCAATGGACGGTTATCTCGCAAAGCTGCCCGAGATCACGGCGCTGGCGCAGCGGTACGAGGCGTTGGTGATGGTGGATGACTGTCACGCAACTGGATTTATAGGGCCAAAAGGCGCGGGCACAGCGGCGTATTTAGGCGTTGATGTCGATATTCTGACGGGTACGTTGGGCAAAGCGCTGGGTGGATCCGTTGGTGGCTATATCGCTGGACCGCAGCCTGTGATTGACTTGCTCCGACAGCGCGCACGGCCCTATTTGTTCTCGAACGCGCTTCCGCCTGCTATTGTTGCAGCAGGCATTGAAGCGATCCGACTTGTTGAAGACGGCGATGCCTTGCGAGCACAATTACGTAAAAACACGGTGTATTGGCGTGCCGGGTTGACGCGCCTTGGGTTCGATCTGTTGCCCGGTGAACATCCGATCGTGCCTGTAATGCTAGGCGATGCTCATCTGGCACAAGACATGGCTGCGCACTTGTTTGAAGATGGGGTTTATGTCTCAGGCTTTTTCTTTCCGGTTGTGCCGCATGGGCAGGCACGCATCCGCACCCAGATGAATGCAGCATTGACCCGCAATGATCTGGATTTTGGCCTAACTGCCTTCGAGGCAGCTGGCCGTGCGTTAAGAATATTGAAATGAGCAACGAAATGAAAGCTTTGGTCAAAGCGCATGCACGCGAAGGTTTGTGGCTGCAGACTGTTCCGGTGCCAAAGATCGGTCCTGATGATGTGTTGATACACGTTAGTAAGACGGGAATTTGCGGAACGGATATCCACATTTGGAACTGGGATGAATGGGCTGCGGCAACAGTGCCTGTGCCGTTGATCGTAGGCCATGAATTTGCGGGGCATATCGTGGAAATTGGCCGTAACGTCAGAGGGTTGAAGATTGGTCAACGCTGTTCAGGTGAAGGGCATCTGATTGGTAAGTCCTCGCGTCAGAGCCGTGCAGGAAAGTTTCACCTTGACCCAGCCACACGCGGAATCGGCGTGAATGAGCAAGGTGCATTCGCCCAGTACCTGCGGCTGCCCGCATTTAACGTGGTGCCCTTACCAGATGACATCTCAGATGACATTGGTGCCATCCTTGATCCGCTTGGAAACGCTGTGCACACGGCTTTGAGCTATGACTTAATCGGAGAAGATGTGCTAATCACCGGTGCTGGACCGATTGGCATCATGGCGGCTGCAGTGGCGCGCCATGTGGGTGCGCGACACGTGGTGATTACGGATGTGAACCCGGACAGGCTGGCGTTGGCGGCCAAGGTTGCCGACGCCTTACCGGTCAATGTGGCTAATGAAGATCTAAATGAAGTTATGGCGCGATTGAAGATGAAGCAGGGCTTTGATGTTGGCCTTGAGATGTCGGGCAATCAGGCCGCACTGGATCAGATGGTGGACACAGTGACCATGGGCGGACGCATTGCCATGCTGGGTATCCCCCCGGGCAAAAGCCCCGTGGACTGGTCGCGGATTGTGTTTAAGGCGATCACCATCAAGGGTGTTTATGGCCGCGAGATCTTTGAGACTTGGTACAAAATGATTGCGATGCTTGAGAACGGGCTGGATGTGTCAGCTGTAATTACCCATCGTTTTGGCGCGGCTAATTTTGCGGATGGGTTTGCAGCGATGAAATCGGGATCTTCGGGAAAGGTTGTTTTGGATTGGTCCTGAGAACGCGGCACGAGCGCGTTGAAAAACGACTTATGGGGTCAAGGTCACGCGCCCATTTGACGTAAGCGTCCAAGCATGATCACCCTCAAACACGGCCGTTGTGAGCGGTTTGCCATATCCGGCACCTGTATCTAGATTTACTCGGTTCCCATAATGGGTCGCGTTATCAACGGGCGTATGTCCGTGCACGATAAGTTTTGGGTGCGCATCATAGTGATCGTGAAATTCACGACGGATCCAAATCAGATCTTCTTCGATCTGGTCTGCGAGGGGAACCATGGGCCGAATTCCGGCGTGAACGAAAAACAGATCCTCGGTTTCATGGGTCAGCGTCAGTCCTGATAAAAAGTCTATATGCGCCTGAGGGACAGCGGCGCGGGCGTCAGCGTAGACGTCTTTTTCCCGCCGGGTGCCGCCCGAATCAACGCCGTATGAGGCAAGTGTTTTGTCACCGCCGAGGCGGCCATGCAGCCAGTAAAGCTCGACTATAAGATAAGGATCGTGACGCAACGGTTCTTGCATGAACCATTCAAACATCCGGTCATGATTTCCTTTTAGGAAGGTCCAATTGCGGCCAGCCTTTTGCCCCTCGATCAGCGTGTCGAGCACGGCGCGGCTGTCTGACCCACGATCCGTGTAGTCGCCCAGAAACACGATATGCGCATCTTTGCCACCATCCGATGCGATTCGCGTGAGTGCCTGATCAAGTTCGTGCATTTGGCCATGGATGTCGCCGATGGCATAGATGGGGTGAGGCATGAGTGGTCCTTTGTTGGGCCTAGCGGGTCTGGGCGCAAAACCATGCGACCCAGTTTGCGTTCGTGTGATCCGCAAGCTGAGCTGTCAGCGCATATATGGCTTGCGCACCGGCGGTTGGCAAACTGCCTTCGGATAAAAAATCTTTAATGATCAAGCGCAGGTCGGATGAGAGGGTCGAGTAGGTCACGAGCGGGAGGGAAAGCTTGCTTTTGGTAAATCAGTTCTGCCAGTTTTGATCAAATTTGGTCAGATTCATTTGCGTATTTTTGATGGCCTCTGTGTCATAGTCCGTGTCGTGCATGGCGCTTGTCCGCTTGAGGTTTGACCCATCGGCGTTGCGGTGTCAGAGGCCGGATCTGTGTGCGCGGACCAGGAACATGGCCTGTTTCAGGTTGCCGCCCTTTAAGGTGGATAAACGCGGTGTGTCTAAAGATAGCGATGCTTCTGGACAAATCGGTGCCGTGATCCGTCTGTTTTAGTGTCAGTGGCAGTAAACAGGTTTGCACGAGGCACCTGCTGCGCGCCCCAGCCCGGACGCTCGCGCGGTCAATACGGGACGATGTGCCAATGAAATAAATATCAGACGGTTGCATGTAGCACCCATAGTGGATGATTTTAACATGAACAGCGCGATCTGGGGCGGGTTTGACCTACCCCAGATCTATGCAATCTTAAGCGACGTCGAATGCCAATGGTTTGACTTGTGTAAACTGCCCAGTGCCTTCGAGCGTGTTCAAAACGCCTGCTGGAATTGGTTCGTCAACATAGAGCAGCGCAATGGCCTCGCCACCGACTTCGCTTCGGCCGAGGGTAAAGTTTGCGATGTTCACGCTGTTTTTGCCCATCGTATTACCTAAAAGGCCGATGATACCAGGCACGTCAACGTTGGTGGTATAAAGCATGTTCGACCCGATCTCGGCGTCGATATTGATGCCTTTGATCTGGATGAAACGCGGCTTGCCGTCGCTGAATACGGTCCCTGCAACTGACCGTTCGCGTTTTTCGGTTACAACGGTGATTTTGATATAGCCGTCAAAGGTGCCGGATTTATCTTGATTGGTGGTTGAAATTTGTATGCCACGTTCCTTTGCGATGACCGGGGCTGAGACCATGTTCACGTCCGGGTTCGCGCGTTTCATAATGCCCGCAATCACCGAACAGTTCAGTGCATCGAGGTTCATTTCAGCGACGGTGCCGTCGTAAAGTATATTGATCGCCTTGATTGGTTCGTCGGTCATCTGACCGGTAAAGCTGCCCAGATGGCTCGCCAGTTTTACCCAAGGCCCCATGACTTTTGCCTCTTCGGCTGTGACAGATGGCATATTGAGCGCGTTTTCAACCGCGCCTGTCAGCAGATAATTCGACATCTGTTCGGCTACCTGCAGGGCTACGTTTTCCTGGGCTTCGGTTGTCGCGGCGCCCAAGTGCGGGGTCACAACAACGTTCGGTAGGTTGAAAAGTGCATTTTCCTTGGCAGGTTCCTCGGCGAATACGTCAAACGCAGCACCAGCGACATGGCCAGACTTAAGGGCTTCGGCAAGCGCCTTTTCATCCACCAGGCCGCCGCGAGCGCAGTTGATAATACGTACGCCGGGCTTCATCATCGCGATACGCTCGGCGGTGATCATGTTAGCCGTCTGTTCTGTCTTGGGCACGTGCAGAGTAATGAAGTCTGCCCGCTTTATCAGATCTTCAAGCTCGACCTTTTCGACACCCATCTTGTTAGCTTTTTCCTCGCCAAGAAAAGGGTCAAACGCCAGAACCTTCATCTTGAGGCCCCGGGCCCGGTCGCAAACAATGCCGCCGATGTTGCCAGCGCCGATAACGCCCAGAGTTTTATTGGTCAATTCGGTGCCCATGAACTTGGACTTTTCCCATTTACCTGCATGGGTGGATTGTGACGCTTCGGGAATTTGGCGCGCGACTGCAAACATCATGGCGATGGCATGTTCGGCTGTTGTGATCATGTTTCCAAAAGGCGTGTTCATGACAATCACACCCTTTTGGGATGCCGCATCCTTGTCGATATTGTCTGTTCCAATGCCCGCGCGTCCAATCACTTGAAGTTTGCTGGCATTCTTGAGGATCGTGGGTGTGACACGCGTCGCAGAACGGATTGCGAGGCCGTCATATTGACCGATGATTTCTGCAAGCTTGTCTTTATCCTTGCCTAGGTCTGGCTCGAAATCAACCTCGATGCCACGATCTTTGAAGATCTGTACTGCGGCGGGCGAAAGCTTGTCAGAGATGAGTACTTTGGGGGCCATGTTCTTGGTCCTTTAAACGTGTGGAAGTAGGTGCGCGCAGTCACGCGCACAAAAATGGTGTTTATGCGTATACAGACCGCTTAAGCGTTGATTTCAGACTCGAATGCCCAGGCCAGCCAGGGCAGCATCGCTTCAATATCAGAGGTTTCGACGGTGCCACCGCACCAAATTCGCAAACCAGGGGGCGCGTCGCGATAGGCACCCACATCCAGCGCCACGTTTTCATCAGCCAACCGTTTGGCTACGGCCTTGGCAAAGACTGCGCCATCTGGGATCCGCGCATCGGTAAACTTGAGGCAGACTGATGTCGTGGACCGTGTTGCAGGATCAATGGACAGATGATCGATCCAGTCGTGGGTCGCCACAAAATCGGCGATTGCCCCTGCATTGGCATCAGCGCGTGCGATCAGACCGTTAAGCCCGCCTACAGATTGCGCCCAATCGAGAGCGAACAGATAATCTTCGACCGCGAGCATCGACGGTGTGTTGATCGTTTCGCCAACAAAGATACCTTCGATCAGTTTGCCGCCTTTGGTCAGGCGAAATATCTTGGGCAGCGGCCATGCTGGTGTATAACTTTCCAGCCGTTCCACTGCGCGCGGGCTGAGGATAAGCATGCCGTGGGCCGCTTCACCGCCAAGAACCTTTTGCCAGGAAAAGGTTGTGACATCCAGTTTATCCCAAGGCAGATCCATCGCAAAAGCAGCAGAGGTCGCATCGCAAAGGGTCAGACCAGCGCGGTCGCTTGGAATGGCATTACCATTGGGCATACGCACACCAGACGTTGTGCCATTCCAAGTAAAGCAAACGTCATTATCGTAGTTGAGCGCCGCCATATCCACGATTTCGCCGTAGTCGGAGGTATGCACTGTATGATTAATTTTTAGCTGCTTGACCACGTCAGTGACCCAGCCTGCGCCAAAGCTTTCCCACGCCACCATTTCGGTGTGACGCTCGCCCAGTAAGGACCACATTGCCATTTCATAAGCGCCAGTATCCGAAGCCGGCACAATACCAACCCGGTAGTCATCGGGCACATTGAGGATGGCGCGGGTCTGATCAATGGCCTGTTTTAGCTTGGCCTTGCCCACGGCAGCACGGTGCGATCGACCGAGCGGAGCATCGGCCAAAGCAGCCAAATTGTGAGTGGGAGGTTTGGCGCAAGGGCCAGAGGAAAAACGCGGGTTTTCCGGCCGCGTGACCGGTTGAGTTATAGCCATTTCTGCTATCCTTACAGATAATCGCCCTTCGTTGGGGAAGGGTGTCCCACTGTTGCGCATACGCCGTGCATTGGGGTGGTGCAAGTCCGTTTTGGGGGCTATAGCGCCGCTTGATACTTTATTTGCGGCAGAAGTGTCGCCTTTCGGAAACGATATCTCATGTATGTTTGCACTCTTTTGACAAACCCTGATACGCCTGCTCTGAACACGGCGCTTGTCGACAGTTTGCGCGATGCGTGGGGTGGCGGGACATTGCACTGGCTGGCCCCTGACGAAGCGGCGGAATTCCCCTTGCCCAGTGTTCCAGACCGCCAATGGGACGTTTGGGCAGACATGCAGGCGCAGGGCGTTGATCTGGCCATCCAGCCTGCAGAGGGCCGCCGCAAGGCGATGCTACTTGCCGACATGGATAGCACCATGATCGAGCAGGAGTGCATTGACGAACTGGCTGAAGTCGCCGGTGTTGGTGACCGGGTCAAGGATATCACCGCTCGGGCCATGAACGGTGAACTTGATTTCGAAGCCGCCCTGCGTGAGCGGGTTGGCCTGCTAAAAGGTTTGCCTGAAACCGTGATAGCCGAGGTGTTGGCAACACGCATCAGCTATATGCCGGGCGGCGCAACCCTGTTGGCGACGATGAAGGCACAGGGCGGGCATGCAGCTTTGGTGTCGGGCGGGTTCACGGCATTTACCGCTGTCGTTGCAGACCATCTCGGTTTTCATGAAAATCGTGCAAACACCCTTTTGGTGGAAAATGGTGTTTTAACCGGTCACGTTGGCAACCCAATTCTGGGACAACAGGCCAAAATCGATGCGCTGGTCGAGATTACCGCACGGCTTGGATTGAGCGATGCGGATGTACTGGCGGTTGGGGATGGGGCCAATGATTTGGGCATGTTGCACCGCGCTGGCATGGGCGTGGCCCTGCACGCCAAGCCAAGCGTTGCTGCGCAATGTGATATGCGGGTGAACTTTGGTGATCTGACGGCGCTTTTGTACCTGCAGGGCTTTGCCCGATCCGAATTTGTATTGGGCTAAGGGCCTTCACTGACATTTATGATGCCTCATGATTGTCGCACAATTTAGGCAAACTTCTGACCATTTTAAAAAAAGGATGCGCATTAGCGTCACATTATGTTACGTTGCGTCAATAAATGTTCGCACGGAGTCTGGAATGCCGAAATTTCTATTTGCGTATCATGGCGGGACTACCCCAGAGACCCGGCAAGAGGGTGAAAAGGCCATGGCCGCCTGGGCAAAGTGGTTTGGGAATATGGGCGCGTCATTGATAAATGGCGGCAATCCCGTTGGAAGGTCGATGATCGTGAGCATGGCGGGGGTTAGCCTTGATGGCGGAACAAACCCAATATCAGGGTATACTGTTATTAGTGCCGAATCGGCAGAAGAGGCCTGTGAAATGGCAAAGGCTTGTCCGATGGTAGCCGACGCAAGTGGAACCGTCGTAGTAGCACCCATCATTGAAATATAATCAGGGTATATGTGTCAGTGCTTACTGGCCCCGTTACAGCAGTTTTGGCGCAGCCCGCAGATGGCCCGTCTCTATATTCCGGTGGTTCAGGATTGGTCCATTTGTAAAAGCCAATGCCTCTGGATGGTTGGGATCAAGCGCACCGATTTTAACTAAGATTTGCGCAATCGCGCATTCGCTGGCGCGGGTTGCGCCGTCGTCAATTTTAAGAGCAACGCCCATGCGCTGTTCTGGCAGAATCGCAATAAAATATCCTTCGGCACCTGTTTTGATCGCGACTTTACCGTTCATTGCCCGCATCAGCCGTGTACATGCCCGCCCTTCGCCTGCGACAAGGTCCGGGTGTTGGGCCATGGCATTGCGCAGTTGCCCGTGGGCTGATTGCGCATCGGCGCTGGCGAAGCGTGCCATCGCGCGGGCCATGCCGTGTATTGTGCAGGCGAAATTCGGGGCAGAGCATCCATCAATGGCATAGCCTGGTGACGTTTCGCACGTGGTGCGTTCAAATGCTTCGAGGCAGGCCAGTTGCACAGGATGTTTTGGATCGACATATTCGGCGCCCGCGCCCAGATGTTTTGCCAGGGTCAGAAAGCCCGCGTGCTTGCCCGAGCAATTATTGTGGACCTGACACGGAGATTGTTCTGCGCGAATCAGTATTTCTCGAGCATCGATATCGCCGGGTTCATGTGGGCCGCAACGGAAATCATCATCAACTTTGCCGATGCTCGACATCCATGCGTTGACCCGATCGGTGTGTATGGCAGCCCCATTGTGAGAAGCACAGGCAAGCGCCAGATGTTCGGACGTCAGCCCGTACGCCGCCGCTGCACCGCTTTCAATTAGCGGCAATGCCTGGATCATCTTGGAAGACGAACGCGGCAGAAAAACTGCCTTTGGATCGCCCCAAGAGTGTACGATCTTGCCTGTGTCATCGCAGACCACGGCATGGCCGCGATGTATGCTCTCGAGGAATGGACCACGCCAGATTTCGGCCAGAGGTACGGATTGTGTCATTATTTTCCTCACAATTGCGCGAAATTCTGCCAATTCAGCTTTCCTGCGTCGCGCCTTTCGCGTTAGTGTGCCAATTGTCGAGAAGAATTGCTGCCCTTGCAAGAGAATGCGCCGAAAATGGTGCGCCCGGGGTGTGCAACTGGCATTGAGGTTGGACAGCTTGGAGGCTGCGGCATGGGACTAATTTTTAAAATTTCTATGGGTCTTGGCGCATTTTTATTTATGGCTGGAACAGCTTTGGCGCAGGATCAAAGCACCAACCGAGTTGCGGCAAAAACGGATTGGAGCGTTTTTGTCGAGGATAATCCGACAGAATGCTGGAGCGTCGCGACGGCCAAGGAATCTGTGAACACCCGTGACGGTCGTGTTGTGGCGGCAACGCGCGGACAGATCCTGCTGATGGTTTTTTACCGCCCCAGCGCGGACGCCAAAGGGCAGGTCGCCTTTACTGGTGGATATCCATTCCGGTCGGGATCGACGGTGAACGTAAATATCAAGGGTAGCGAATTCGAGCTATTTACAGAAGGCGAATGGGCTTGGCCTGCGACCAAAGCGGACGATTCCAAGATCGTTACTGCCATGAAGCGAGGGGCCGAAGCTGTCGTTACCGGTATTTCGAGCCGGGGCACGACCACCAAGGATACGTTTTCGTTACTTGGGTTCACAGCTGCCGTCGAGGATGCTGAAGGACGCTGCGAAGGATAAGCCAGATATATAGAAAGCTATCCCCGCTAAAGATGTTTTAAGTGCGATAAAAATTAACAGCCTCATTGCGGGCTGGCCCCCAGACCACGGGGATATTCAGGCAAAAATAAATGCGGTGTTGAATCTCTTTTTATTGCGTGCACTTTTCTTATATAGCCGCATCAACCAGTAATTTTATGGATCTGTATTATGGCTGACGCGCCAATTACTCAGGATGTAATGACCATCCCTCGCAAATTGCCGGATGGGCCTGTGAACCTTGTGGGCCTCACCCGTGCGGCTATGCGTGATGTGCTGATTTCCAACGGTACGCCCGAGCGACAGGCCAACATGCGCGTTGGTCAGATCTGGCAATGGATTTACCAGTGGGGTGCGCGCGACTTTTCTTTGATGACAAATCTAAGCAAGGCGTATCGCGCCGAACTGGCCGAAAAATTTGTCATCGAGATTCCCGAAGTTGTGTCGAAACAGGTGAGCGGGGATGGCACCCGTAAATGGCTGGTGCGAATTACCGGCGGCCATGAAGTTGAGGTTGTTTATATTCCCGAAGAGAACCGCGGCACGTTGTGTATATCGTCTCAGGTGGGCTGCACGCTGACGTGTTCATTCTGCCATACGGGCACGCAAAAGCTGGTGCGAAACCTGACCGCTGGCGAGATTGTGGGCCAGGTCATGATGGCTCGTGATGATCTGGGTGAGTGGCCGGTTCCCGGTGCCCCCAAGGACGAGACCCGCCTGTTGTCGAACATCGTGCTCATGGGCATGGGCGAGCCACTTTATAATTTTGAAAACGTGCGCGACGCGATGAAGATTGCGATGGACCCCGAAGGTATTCAATTGTCACGCCGTCGGATTACTCTAAGCACATCGGGCGTTGTGCCCGAGATCGCGCGGACGGCAGAAGAGATCGGTTGTCAATTGGCGGTGTCCTTTCACGCCACCACAGACGACGTGCGCGATAAACTGGTGCCGATCAACAAGCGCTGGAATATCGAAACGCTGTTAAAGGCGTTGCGCGCTTATCCCAAAGTCAGCAATTCGGAACGCATCACCTTTGAGTATGTCATGTTGAACGGGGTGAATGACAGTGATGAAGATGCGCATCGGTTGGTAGAGCTGATTGACGGTATTCCAGCCAAGATCAACCTGATCCCATTCAACGAATGGCCCGGGGCACCTTATACCCGCAGTTCCAACAACCGTATCCGCGCCTTTGCAAACATCATCTATCATGCCGGTTATGCCAGCCCAATCCGCACGCCACGCGGCGAAGACATCATGGCCGCTTGTGGTCAGTTGAAGTCAGCGACTGAGCGTGCTCGAAAATCCCGCAGACAGATCGCTGAGGAAGCTGGGTTGGGTTGAGCTTGATTACAGCCGCCCAGATATCTTGAGATCTATGGGATTTCAGGCATATGAATTTTCGTATAATGCGCTTGGCGTAGATCATGCCGCGTTGTTCCTAAGGGCTGCCTGTTGTAACTTGCTTCACCCGAGTAATTCTGGCGCCGTTCAAATGATGCTTTTGACAGGCAGCTAAAATGGATGGCCGGGTTTTGATGCGATTGGATAACCTAGCAAGAGACAGCTTTCAGTTGGAAAGTGTGGCAGGGCTGACATGATCCGGCGGGTACTATTTCTGATGGCTTTTCCAGCGATCTTGCTTCAGGCGCTTTGGGTCGTGATACGAGCACAGAAATTGCCCGAAGCATCAGGGTCCCGGACTGGATCGGCGGGTCATGGTCCGCCTTTACGTATCTTGATTGTTGGCGATTCTTCAGCTGCGGGCGTGGGTGTGGATCACCTGACGGATGCGCTTCCGGGTCAACTTGAGGTGCGCTTGGCCGAGCATCATTTGGTGTCCTGGAAACTGGTGGCGAAATCTGGGGCCACGGCTGGCAGCCTGTTGCGGATGCTGGATGATGTTGTGGATGAACCATTTGATGCGGCAGTGATCGCGCTGGGTGTAAATGACAGCAAGAACGGCGTTTCAGAACGCAACTGGCGCAGGCATTACACCGCACTCCTGAACATGCTTGAAACACGGTTTGGTGTAACTAAAATCTGTGTGTCCGGCTTGCCACCACTGGGCGAATTTCCCCTGTTGCCAGCGCCACTACGTTTGGTGCTGGGGCGTCGTGCGCTTCAATTTGATAAAATCCTGCGCGAACTTGCAGATGAACGGGGTAACATAACTTATACTTCCCTCACTTTTCCAATCGGCCAAAACGCGATGGCGACTGATGGGTTTCATCCCGGCCCATTGGTTTATAACGCGTGGGCTGCGCAAGTGGCTATGGCCTTGGCTCAAGAAACTTCTGGCCTTCACGCAGATCAATGAATACTGGCATTTATAATCGTCTGCGTATTGTCGCCTAGAGCAGCACCCGTGCAACGATTGCCGCACTCCAGAGTGTCGAGTTTATGTTATGTCGCGTATTCCGAGTCTCGCGCTGCGTTTCGGCGCGTGGGGTATTTCCAGCAAACCGCGAAACGCGTTAACGACCGGGGATCTCGTTTCGGGCTTCGGCGGGCCCCCAGTTGTCGATCACATCGATAGCCTCTCGGGCCGTTTCGACAAAGCGGAATAGGTCAAGGTCAGCTTCCGAGATGGTGCCCGCATCGGCCAGTGCCTCCCAGTTGATGATCTTTTTCCAGAACGCACGACCAAACAGCAGGAATGGTACACGTTGCATTCGGCCCGTCTGGATCAGGGTCAGCGACTCGAACATCTCGTCCAGGGTGCCAAAGCCACCCGGAAAAACACAGATCGCACGGGCACGCATCAAAAAGTGCATCTTGCGTATGGCAAAGTAGTGGAAGTTAAAGCTGAGGTCGGGGGTGACATAGGCGTTTGGCGCCTGTTCGTGGGGCAGCACAATATTGAGGCCAATAGAGTGTCCGCCTGCATCAAACGCACCGCGATTGCCTGCCTCCATGACGCCTGGGCCGCCACCCGTCACAACAACGTTTTCGCGTCCACCGCTTCGGATCGCGCGCTCTGTCATGAGCCGTGCAAACACACGGGCCTCTGTGTAAAAACGGGAAAGGTTGGCCAAAGTCTCCGTGGGTGCCCGACCCTTGTTTTCCGGGTCAGGGATGCGTGCGCCACCGAACAGAACGATCGTCGATTCAATTCCCGCTTCGTTCATCATCAGTTCTGGTTTCAGCAGTTCAAGTTGCAGCCGGACCGGGCGTAACTCATCGCGGCACATGAATTCGTTGTCAGCAAACGCGAGCGTGTAAGCTGGCGAACGGGTCTGCGGCGTGTCGGGCACACCGGCCGCTGACTGACGGTCGCTATAGGCATCCCGAAATGGGCTGTTTCTGTCGTCTTTCATGGATGCGCTCCGTATTGCTGCGCGTAAGGCCTAGCGCGCTTAATCGCTATTGCCCAGATGTCATTGCATGGCGCTGCACTTTGTTGTCTAAGCGCCGCGACGCTTTTTCAGGAGATTCCAGATGTCCAACGCCCAGCTTGAAACCGCCATCGAAGCCGCATGGGAGGTTCGCGACACCATCACCCCTGCGACCACGGGAGAAGCCAGAGAGGCTATCGAAGATACGCTGAACGCTTTGGACGGCGGCGGTTTGCGCGTGGCCGAAAAGCAGGGCGATGGCAGCTGGCATGTCAATCAGTGGGCCAAGAAAGCGGTTTTGCTTGGCTTTCGGATAAAAGACATGGAACAGCACGATGGCGGCCCACAGGGCGGCGGCTGGTGGGACAAGGTAGACAGCAAGTTCAAAGGTTGGGGTGACGATCAGTGGAAGACTGCCGGTTTCCGCGCTGTGCCGAACTGTGTGGTTCGCAAGTCTGCCTTTATCGCGCCAGGGGTTGTTTTGATGCCATCCTTTGTGAACCTCGGCGCTTATGTTGATCAAGGAACAATGGTCGACACCTGGGCAACGGTTGGATCTTGCGCACAGATTGGCAAAAACGTGCACCTGTCGGGGGGCGTTGGCATCGGTGGCGTGCTAGAACCGATGCAGGCAGGTCCGACCATCATCGAAGACAATTGCTTCATCGGAGCCCGTTCCGAAGTGGTCGAAGGCTGCATCGTGCGCGAGGGTTCGGTTTTGGGCATGGGTGTTTTCATTGGCCAGTCAACCAAGATCGTTGATCGTGAAACTGGCCAAGTTATGTACGGCGAAGTGCCCAGTGGTTCGGTGATTGTTGCGGGGTCAATGCCGTCAAAGAATGGTATCAATCTTTACTGTGCAGTTATCGTGAAACGTGTGGACGAACGGACCCGCTCAAAGACGTCGATCAACGAGTTGTTGCGTGACTGATACGCCGAAAAAGGGCAAGAAACCCTCGCGTCAGCAGGTCTTTACTTTGCTGGTGCAAATCGGACGCAAGTCTGGTGACGGCTTGCCCGAAGGGGCCACAGGTGCGGCATTGATGTGTTTTGCCAGCGGAGTTGATGAAGCCGAAGCGGTGCGCGAAACCGTCGCCCTGCTCAAGCAAGCAGATACTGCGCCTCTGGATGTGACCGGCTACGGCACCTTGGCGGAACGTCAAGCCGAGGGCCACGACATCGACGATGACGAACGCGCCCTGATGCAGCGCGCGCTTGAAGAGAATGCTGTAATTGTGGCGCAAGTGACGCCGTTCTTTGGCGAAGATTGAGGCTACGCAAAGCACTTTCATTCGTCTCGACCACATCGCAGGGATAGATTTGGCCCCATGTGTGGACGGTTTTGTGGTGCAACTGCGCCGCTTCAAGAGATATTTCTATGACGCTCTGGTCGATGAATAGAGCGCCTGATACCTCTGTTTCTGGTAGCAATGGGCTCGCTGTGTGGTCTATTTGTTAGACCCTGTCTGTGCGCCTGAGAGAAAGGTTCGTCCATGCCCCCTTCTGTTGATCCAGTCCAGTTGACAGCTGATCTGGTCCGATGCGCCTCTGTCACACCCGCAGATGAAGGTGCGCTGGATCTGGTGCACAGGGTCCTGAAGGACGCCGGGTTTGAATGTGTGTGGGCTGATCGGGGTGGCATTCGCAACCTGTTTGCCCGTTGGGGCGCCAAAGGTCATCCACGTACCTTTGGCTTTAATGGCCATACCGACGTAGTGCCGGTCGGAAATGTGAACAATTGGTCAATGCCACCATTCGGTGCCGAGATCCGTGACGGAATAATGTACGGGCGTGGGACGACCGATATGAAATCCGGCGTGGCGGCATTTGCTGCTGCTGCGGTTGATTTCGTGACCCGAACGCCGCCGGATGGTGCTATCATCCTGGCAATCACAGGCGACGAAGAAGGCGATGCGTTGGATGGGACAACCGCGCTGCTGGACCATATGGCTACGATCGGCGAGGCCATGGATGTGTGTCTTGTGGGCGAGCCAACATGCCCCGAACAAATGGGCGATATGATCAAGATTGGGCGCCGGGGCTCCCTGACGGTTTGGTTCACTGTGACGGGCAAGCAAGGGCATTCGGCCTATCCACACCGCGCGAACAATCCATTAAATCCGATGATGAAGTTGATGGATCAGCTTGCCTGTTACGAATTAGATCAGGGGACCGATCATTTTGACGCCTCGACGATCGCCGTCGTTACTGTAGATACCGGGAATTCGGCGACCAACGTAATCCCCGCGCAGGTGCAGTCTGCGGTAAATATCCGTTTCAACGATCAGCACTCGGGCGAAAGCCTGACGGCGTGGCTGGGCGCGCAGGCGAATGCTGTGGCCGATAAGTACGGTGTCGAGATCGGGATGAAGATAAAGGTGTCAGGTGAAAGCTTTCTGACGCCGCCGGGCCACCTGTCAAATCTGGTTGCCCACGCGGTGCAGGCCGAGACAGGTGTTACACCAATACTGAGCACGACGGGCGGCACTTCTGACGCCCGGTTTGTCAAAAATCATTGCCCTGTTGTCGAATTTGGCTTGGTGGGTCAGTCAATGCATCAAGTGGACGAACATGTGAAGGTTGAACATATCCAACAGCTCAAGGCCATCTATGGGCGCATATTGCGGGATTATTTCGCATGAGTTGGGTCATTTCGTTGACGGATGATCTTGCGACCTGTCACGCCTTGCGACGCACCGTGTTCATTGAAGAGCAAAATGTAAGTGTTGCAGATGAGGTCGACGGGCGCGACGGAGAAGCGTTGCATCTTATGGCGCGCGTTGATGGCAAAGCGTTTGGTTGTGCGCGGATTTTGCTGGTGGATGACGTGGCCAAGATTGGCCGGGTTTGCGTGTTGCAACAGATGCGTGGCAAGGGTCTTGGCGCTGCGATCATTTTGGCGTGCCTTGATGTTCTTCGTATGCAACCTGGCATTACTCGGGCCAAGCTTGGGGCTCAGACACATGCGCTCGCGTTTTATGAAAAGCTGGGCTTTTCTGCCTATGGTCCAGTTTATGATGACGCAGGTATTCCGCACCAAGACATGGAATGTGAGCTTTGACGTCACATAGGTTACCGTGGCGGTCAAAACCATGGTTGATCTTCATGGTTAAAGAACCTCGTCCGGGGCGGGTGAAAACCCGCTTGGGGCGCGATATCGGGATGATAGATGCCACGTGGTGGTACCGTCACCACGTGGACCGGATGCTGCGCAATTTACGCGATCCTCGTTGGACGCTTGTGGCGGGCTACGCGCCCAAGACCGCCCAGATCATAACGCGCGGGCAGGACATCAAGATGTGGCAGGGTGGTGGTGATCTTGGCGATCGGATGATCCGGCTTTTGCGGCAAGCACCGCCCAAAAGTGTTTTGATAGGCTCAGATATAACTGGGGTTAAGCGCCGACATATCGCGCGAGCCATTGCGGCATTGGGGAATCGTGATGCCGTTCTTGGTCCAGCTCGGGATGGTGGATTTTGGTTGATTGGTGCACGTCACCCCGGTCGGCTTGGGAAAAGTGTGCTTTCTGGGGCGCGGTGGTCTACGGCACATGCCCTCGTCGACACGAAGGCACGGCTGCCGGGGCGGATCGCGCTGGTGGATATACTCAATGATGTGGATACGGTGGACGATTTGCCCTGAAATTTGTCCATGACGCCACGCAACCTGCGTGCTACTTGCCTCTTATGACCCGTATCCCATCCAAGCCCGAAATCCTCGAGTGGATTTCTGAAAATCCGACCCTCACCGCCAAGCGGGACATTGCCAAGGCATTTGGCATCAAGGGGGCCGCACGCATTGATCTTAAGCGTCTGCTCAAGGAGTTGGAGGCCGAGGGTCATCTCGAAAAGCGTAAAAAAACCTATCAGGATCCTGATCGCTTGCCGCCCGTCAGCGTCTTACAGGTTCTGCCGCCCGATGCGGATGGTGATTTGTTTGCAGCGCCTATGGAATGGCACGGTACCGGGGTAGAGCCTCGAGTTCTGGTGATCCCGCGCGCCTCTGATCCAGCTTTGGGAGGGGGCGACCGTATTCTGGCCCGGCTAACACTGGTGCAGGAACAAGACTATCATTACGAGGCTCGGCTAATTCGGCGCATCGGCACCAACCCGCGCCGTTTGTTAGGCGTTTTTCGCAAAGGCGCTGAAGGGGGACGCATCCTATCGGTCGAAAAGGGTAGCGACAAAGAATGGAGCGTCGCTTCGGATGCCACGCATGGTGCGAGGGACGGCGAGTTGGTCGAGGCAGAGCAGGCCGGCCCAAAATCGCGCATTGGATTGCCTCGTGCTCGCATTGTAACGCGTTTGGGTGATCCATCTGCACCAAGGGCCGTGTCGCTCATCGCAATTCACGAACATGGTATTCCCGACAGTTTTCCAGACGAAGTGATGGCCGAGGCTGACGTAAGAAAACCTGTTGGTCTTAATGGCCGTGAGGATTTCCGCGATATGCCGCTTATCACGATCGATCCATGGGATGCGCGGGATCACGACGATGCCTGCTATGCTCATGCCGATGAAGATGACCCCAAGAACGCTGGTGGTCATATCATTTGGGTCGCTATTGCGGATGTAGCAGCCTATGTCACGTCCGGCTCTGCGTTGGATCGCGAGGCGCGCAAACGCGGTAACTCGACTTACTTTCCAGACCGTGTGGTACCGATGCTGCCGGACCGTCTGTCCGGTGATCTTTGTTCCCTGCATGAAGGGGTGCCGCGCGCCTGTATTGCCGTTCGTATGCAGATTACCGCTCATGGCGAATTGGTAGGCCACAGCTTCCACCGTGGCTTGATGCGGTCGCCCGCGTCGTTAAACTACGAAGAGGTTCAGGCGGCTATAAATGGTGTCCCCAATGCGCGGACAGAGCCCCTGTTAGGACCTGTTTTAAAGCCGCTTTACGCAGCATATTCTGCTTTAGTCAAAGCCCGTCATGCGCGACAACCATTGGAATTGAACCTCCCAGAACGTGAAATCGTACTTGATAAAGATGGCACTGTTCGTTCTGTCAGCTTCAAGGATCGACTTGATGCGCATCGTTTGATCGAAGAGTTCATGGTGCTGGCAAATGTCGCCGCTGCAGAGACGCTGATTGCGCGGGCTGCGCCGTTGTTGTTCCGGGTGCACGAAGAACCGTCGCCCGAAAAGCTGGATAGTTTGCGTGAAACTGTGCAGGCAGCCGGGCTGACGCTGGCCAAGGGGCAGGTCCTGAAAACGGCGCATCTAAACAGGCTGCTGGCGCAGGCCAAAGGAACTGACGATGCAGAGCTGATCAATATCTCAACTTTGCGGTCAATGACGCAGGCCTATTACAGCCCCCAGAATTTTGGCCACTTCGGACTGGCTTTGCGCAGTTACGCGCATTTCACATCTCCAATCCGGCGGTATTCCGACCTGATTGTGCATCGCGCACTGATCTCGGCCTACGGCTGGAGCGAGGGTGGTCTTTCATCTGAAGATATCGAACAGATTGAAAAGACCGGCACACATATTTCAGATACTGAACGCCGATCGATGATGGCTGAGCGGGATACGACCGATCGGTACCTTGCGTCCTATCTTAGCGAACGGGTTGGCGACGAGATGGAAGGGCGGGTCGCAGGCGTTGCGAAATTTGGGATATTCGTCAAGTTGGACGATAGTGGGGCGGATGGTTTGGTACCTATGCGGTCCATAGGGGCGGAGTATTTCCACTTTGATCGAGAGGCGAGCACACTTATGGGGTCAGATACGGGGCTGATTATCCGTATAGGCCAGCTCGCCACTGTCCGCTTGGCCGAGGCGATACCGGTCACGGGCGGTATTGTACTTGAGCTGCTGGCGTTGGACGGAAAATCGTTACCCAAGGGACGGCAAAGCCCCGCAGGGCGCAGCCCGCGCCGCAAAACATCCAAGGCAAAGCGCCGCAACGACAAAGCAAACCGCAAGTTCATGCGCAGCCGTAATTAGCAAGCCAATCTCTCTGACGACATCTGTACATCACTGCGTTTGTCCGCTGCTGACAATATCCGGCATCGTGTTCAATCTAAGGGTACAACGGCAAAGGATTGCCGTCCGCCTGATTGGGCTCTTTCTTGAGACGGGCATTTCCGATACGCTTAAGAAGCAGTGCAAAAAGTGAACATGAGGCAACAATGCGGTGTGCATTTATTCTAGTTGCGATCTGTGCTGCAGTTTATCTTAACCTCATGAATATTTCAGATGCGTCTGCTCAAACATTATCGTCTGAACCTAGGCGTGTTCCGCATACGGTAACCCAGACGCAGACTGTTTTTGCCTTTGCAAGTGCGCCGATGTTACGCCCGTTTATCAATCTTGCACCTTATGGTCCTCCTACAATCCAAAAGACGGGTGGAGACGCTGGTTTCAAGCACTGGGTCAGGAATTTTCGCCACCGCGCCGCCGCGCAAGGGATCAGGGCCCAGACTTTTGATCGCGCCTTTCGTGGTGCTCGCTATGATCCAGATGTGATCCGGCGTGATCGCAATCAATCGGAGTTTACCAAGACGATTTGGGACTATTTGGACAGTGCTGTCTCTGGTCCACGAATCAAGAATGGCAAGGCCGCATTACGAAAGCATCGTATTAAGCTGAATGCGATCGAGGCGCGGTATGGCGTCGACAAGGAAGTCGTTGTGGCGATTTGGGGTCTGGAAAGTGCATATGGAAGCTTTAAGGGCGACAATAATGTGGTGCAAAGCCTCGCGACGCTCGCCTTTGATGGGCGTCGTGGCCGGTTCTTTGAGGCACAGCTAATCGCCGCATTGAAGATCTTGCAAAATGGCGACACATCACCGCGTAATATGACTGGTTCTTGGGCTGGCGCGATGGGTCATACGCAATTCATTCCAACGTCGTACTTGGCCTACGCCGTGGACTTCAACGGTGATGGTAAACGTGACATTTGGTCTGCTGACCCGACCGATGCGCTGGCCTCGACTGCAGCTTACCTCGCGCGTTCTGGGTGGATCAAAGACCAACCCTGGGGTGTCGAAGTCAACCTGCCGCATGGCTTTAATTATGCGCTTGCCAACCGCAATATCCGCAACAGCCCGAGTAAGTGGGCCCAATTGGGTGTGGTTGGTGCGAATGGAAAATCTGTGCCAAACTATGGGATGGCCTCGATCCTTTTGCCCGCCGGCGGACAGGGCGCTGCTTTTATGATCTTCAAGAACTTCTCGGTGATCGAACGCTACAACACGGCGGATGCTTACGTTATTGGCGTGGGCCATCTGAGTGATCGGATCAAAGGCGGTCCAAAGATCAAGGCAAGTTGGCCACGCAGCGACCGTGCTCTGACATTCTCTGAGCGTAAAGAGTTGCAGCGCCGACTGACGGCGGCGGGATTCGATACGCGGGGTATAGACGGCAAGATTGGCCCGCTGACTAGTCAGGCGGTGCGACGATTCCAGCGCAGCAGGGGTTTAGTGCCGGACGGTTATGCGTCATTCGGCTTGTTGAAACGGTTGCGCTGATCTTGGGTTTTCTTTTTGATCCGATCTGCATTGGCGTTCACCCCGGAGACATCCCTCGCAGCTTTTCGCTGCGGCGACGTAACAATTCAACCACGGTTAAAAGGGCGATTGAGATCACCACCAAAAGGGTTGCGACGGCAAGGATGGTCGGGCTGATCTGTTCTCGCAGGCCGGTGAACATTTGCCAGGGCAAGGTCTTTTGACCGGCTGAACCGACAAATAAAACAACGACCACCTCGTCAAAGGACGTGATAAAAGCAAACAAACCGCCCGAGATAACGCCAGGCAGTATCAGTGGCATCTGCACCCGAAAAAAGGTGGTAACAGGGTTTGCACCCATGTTTGCTGCGGCACGTGTCAGAGACTGATCAAATCCCACTAGAGTAGCCGTCACTGTGATAATCACGAACGGAATGCCAAGAACGGCATGTGCAAGTATCACTTTGATATACCCAACAAAGTTCTTATCGAGCCCAAGATTGCTTTCCATCCAGTTGCCCAAGCTTGAGTAAAAGAAAAACATGCCTGTGGCCGAGATGATTAACGGTACAATCATTGGTGAAATCAGAATGGCCATAATCGTCCCTTTGAACGGAACGTGGCTTTGGCTTAGACCAATCGCGGCGAGGGTGCCAAGACTTACCGAGATTACCGTTGCAATGGGGGCGATGATCAGTGAATTTTTCAGGCTGCGTTGCCATTCGGAATTGGTAAAGAAATCTTCATAGTGTTTGAGAGAATAACCAGCCGGGTCCAGCCGCAGCATCTCAGGCGTGAAAGTAAAGAAATCCTGCGCATTGAAGCTGAGCGGCATAACCACCAGGATTGGCGTAATCAGAAAGATGAAGATCAGCGCACAGATTACGCGAAAGGTATAATACCAGACTCGTTGGCCGAGCGTTGCATAAGGAGGAAGGCCCATGATCTTTATCCCAGCTTGACGTTGTCGATACCAACAATCCTGTCATAGGCCCAATAAAGTACAAGGACCGCAGCCAACAGGATTGTCCCCAGAGCGGCTGCCAAGCCCCAATTGAGTGAAGACGAAATATGATAAGCTATACGGTTTGAAATGAAGACACCTTTGGTGCCACCTACGATTTCCGGGGTGATATAATAGCCTATGGCAAGAATGAAGACGAGTATCGACCCCGCCCCAATTCCTGGGACCGATTGTGAGAAATACACCCGCCAAAATGCTGTCCAATTGGTAGCGCCGAGTGACTTGGCCGCCCTGAGATAGCTGGGTGGGATTGTCTGCATCACTGAATACATTGGCAAGATCATAAAGGGCAGCAAGATATGCGTCATGGCCACAATCGTACCGAACTGATTGTTGATCATGATCAGCCGCCCATCGTCGGCCACAAACCCAATCCAGACCAGCACATCGTTGATGACGCCCTGTTGCTGCAACATCACTTTCCATGCAGATGTTCGCACCAGAAGCGATGTCCAAAACGGTAAAAGTACCAGAATCAGTAGAACGTTAGCCTGGCGCATTGGCAGGTTCGCCAGCAGCCACGCGATCGGATAACCCAACAATATGCAAGACACGGTGATGGCTAAAGACATGATGAGCGTACGCACAAATAGTTTTAGCAGGATCTGTTTGTCTTCGGGCTGCCAAGCGATACCTTGGGGCGTCTTTTGAGCGTCGACGGCGTTTAGAAAATAACCCGAGGTATAAATTCCAGAATGGGTCTGAATGGTTTTCCAGGGTATTGCCGTGGCCCAGTCTTCATCAATTTCTGCAAAGGCTTTTGTGAAGGTGGGCAGTTGCAGATTTGCGGCTTGTGCTTGTATTAAAAGATCGGCTGCAGTCCCTGAATAGCCGCTCAGATCTGTGGTTTGCAGATCGAGGGCCAAGGCCACTGGAATGGCTTCCCATGGGCTTTTGGTGGCCGGGTCTTTGTCGCTTTGCGTGGCCGTGTAGACAACCCAAACGGTATAAGCCTTTGTTGTTGCGGGTAAAAGTTCGGCCATTTCGGCGCTTGGAGAGAAGTTGAGGTTGCCCGAGACACTGCGGTCAGTCAACGCAACCACCCGATTTCGCTGCACGTTTAGCAATGCCATGTCCGCCGTGCCTTGGCCTGCGTTTAGCAGATGGTACCACGTCCCACCGTCTTTCCAGTCAGAATTCAATTTGCCGAGAGCACGTTCAACATCTTTGCCTAAATCGTCCAGCTTTCGCCCTGATTGACGAAACAGTGATGATATTCCGGTTTGTTCGTAGTTAAGGCGCGTTCCCAGCCGTGTGTGACGCTTGGCCTCCGCAGCGAGGAACATGTCGAAATACATTGCTTGGTATACTTCTTCGGCAGGTAGGTCACTGGATTCTGCGTCCCATTTTGCCAGTGCTTGCACAGTGTAAGGCAGTGTGTTGGAGGTAATGTCGTTCTGCACTGAACGAAACAGCATCGATGCGATCGGAAAAATGAATGTAATCAGAACAAAGATCAAAAGTGGGGCGACGAGGGCAAGAGCGCGCAGTTTCTGTCGGCGCAATGCACGGCCAAGACTGCGCTTTAGCGGAGAGCCATCTGCGGCAAGAACCGGGCCTGCATCGATCGCGTCCGTCATTTATGCGCCCTCGGCCAGAATAATGGTGCTGGTGGCCGTGCGATGGCGGATTTTCATAACTTGCTGATAGGCTGGATCGTTATAGGCGGCTTTGGCAGCCTCAAACGACGGAAATTCAAAGATGACATGGCGATCATGTGTTTCGCCCTCCATCACCTCGGCGTGCCCGCCGCGCACCAAAGGTTTGGCGCCGTGACTTTCGAGAATAGGCGTGTCTTTGAGGACATACTCTTTGTAGGCTTCGGGATCGTTCACGGTGATATGGCCGATGATGTAGCCTTTGGGCATCGTTTTCTCCGGTGCTAGGGTTTGCGGGGCAAGCTGTTGGCGCGCCCCGCAAAAATTTTGGATAAGGCGGGGATATCCCCGCCTTATGAATTTATTGAGCGAGCCACGCTTGGAATTTGGCGTCGATGTCATCGCGATAATCTGCCCAGAACTCGTAGTTATACAAGAACGTGTTTTTGGCATTGTTTGGATCAGTTGGCATGTGTGGTGCCATGTCGATGCCAAGATCGGCATGCTTGCCAACCAGCGGTGCCGAAGATGCGCGTGCCGGACCATAAGAGATCCACTTGGCCTGATCCGCCAGACGCTGGGTGTCTGTGGCGAACATGATGTAATCCATAGCACGTGCTTGGCGCTCAGGCGACAGGCCCGCAGGGATGATCCAGCCGTCAAGGTCGAACACCTGCGCGTCCCATAGCATGCCAACTGGCTGGTTTTGTTCTTCAATAACCGAGAACAAGCGACCGTTATAGGTTGAACCCATGACAACCTCGCCATCCGCCAGCAACTGAGGCGTATCCGCGCCAGCCGACCACCAGATCACATCGTCTTTGATGGTTGCCAATTTGTCGAGAGCCTGCTGTTGCCCTTCTGCTGTTTCAAGAACGTCATAGACATCGTCCTTGGCCACACCATCACAGATCAGAGCCCATTCCATATTGTTGATTGGGCGCTTTTCCAGCGAACGCTTGCCTGGATAGGCTTCTGTGTCAAAGACCGCGCAAACGGACGTTGGAGGCGTGTCGCCAACCAGATCTGTGCGATAACCAAAAGTCGTCGAATAGACGATTTGGGGGATAAAGCAGTCTGACACAATCAGATCGCCAAAGTCTTCGGACGCAGGTGTGCCGTCGGGGGCAGCAGCCAATTGTGTGTCGGCGTCGATTTCCAGAGCCAAACCTTCATCACAGAGGCGAATGGCGTCGGCGGCCACAACGTCAACAACATCCCATGTGACATTGCCTGCTTCGTTCATCGCACGCAGTTTCGCCACGGCTTCCGCAGAGCTGTCGTCATTGATGATCGTCACGCCGGTCATCGCCGAATAGGGGTCATGATACGCGTTCTTTTGTGACGCGGAATAAGCGCCGCCCCACGAAACGATTGTCAATTCGCTGGCCATATGGCCATCAGCAGCCACCATTCCGGCAGCAACCGTCAAGGCCGTGGTGGCCATGAGTGTTTTGGTGAGTTTCATAACTCTTCTCCCACTGTTTAAGCCCGTGTTTGGTTTCTTGAGGCAGAGACTACGGGCATCCCAACCGCCCCTTTACGCGTCGCGACCAATCTACTGGCCACGAAGTGTTCTATGCATCGAGTGCGCGACAATCTTCGGCCATCCAGCCAATTTCAATCTGCGAACCCGGCGTTAAACGCACCTGATCCGGAGCGTTGCGCGTTTTTATGACAAAGTCATCAATTCCCGCCACCCGCAGGCGTGTCCGAAAGATGTCGCCCATATATATAAACTCAAGCACTTCGGCCTTGAGTGTGTGTGCGTCCGCGCTGAGGCGATCCGGGTTCATCTCGACACGTTCTGGCCGGATGGAAACGCGCGTCCGTTCTCCTGGCTTGCTGACGTTGATAGGCTTTGCATCGATCAAATCGCCACCATCTAACTGAACCAGCGCCACACCATTGCTAATTTCTTTAATCACCCCTTCGAGCGTGTTGTTTTCGCCGATAAACTGGGCAACGAAACTGTTTTGTGGCTCTTCATACAGCTTATCCGGCGGGGCCAGTTGCTGAATTCGGCCATCATCGAACACGGCAACCCGGTCTGACATTGTCAACGCTTCAGTCTGGTCATGGGTTACGTAGACAGTCGTGATTCCCAGATCATGTGCCAGCTTCGTAATTTCGAATTGCAGTGTCTCTCGCAGCTGTTTGTCCAGCGCGCCCAGTGGCTCATCCATCAAGACCAACTCGGGCTCGAACACCAGCGCGCGCGCTAAAGCAATACGCTGTTGCTGCCCTCCGGACAATTGTGTGGGACGGCGACCCGCAAAATCCTGCATTTGCACCATACCAAGGGCGCGCATGATCTTTTTTTCGCGATCTGACTTACCCATCTTGCGCACCTCAAGCGGAAAGCTGAGGTTTTCGGCAACAGTCATATGAGGAAAGAGCGCATAGTTTTGAAACACCATGCCAATACCGCGTTTGTGCGGGGGGATGTTGTTGATCGAAACGCCATTTAGGCGGATATCGCCGTGGGTGGCTGTCTCGAATCCAGCCAGCATCATCAGGCAGGTGGTCTTGCCGGAACCAGAGGGCCCAAGCATTGTCAGGAATTCGCCTTGTGGCAAAGAAAGGTTGAGGTCTTTAACGACAAGCGTTTCGCCATCGTAGCTTTTCTGCACACGTTCAAACTCGACGAACGCCTTGTCTGTCGCAGTGTCTGCCAAAGTAGGCTCCTCATTTTGTCTCAGCGATATTCCGCTTCGTTATTTGTATGTAAAGCGAGTAGGTGCTTGCATTGCAACCTGCTTAAATCGAATCTTGGTGCAGATTTGATAATCCAGTCGAATTCACTGCGATATTAGGCATTTTAAGTTTTAATGACCACAGCGAAGCAGGGCCGCGGCATCGGAGTCAAGGGATTCCCGCGCGCATGATCAGAATGTTTTGTGCAGCTTAAAAGACGATATGCAGTAGTAGTGCGCCTTCAGTTCAGCTGATCGCTTTGATTGATTCACCAAATGTCGCATGATTGACTGCCGAATATGCACCGCAATGTTTCTGTAACGAATGATGCCAATCCTCCATAGGGATTGAAAAGGTTGGCGGTCTAGAGAATGCAACAACTGTGATGCAGTGACGTAACTGGCTCAAGCCGCTGCAACAAAACGCTCGATACCACAAACCGCTGACCGTTCATTCAAACCTCCATTTTGAAATCTTGAATCGGAAATCAGGCGCAATGGGAAACCTGAATGACCACAGGCTCTAGAAAACCTTGACCATCGCGGTAAAACCGTCGTGATCTTACCTAAAGCCAACCACAAAATTCAGCGCGATAAACACAATGAACGATAAAACAGATTGCAGCTACGCAGCGTCCTGGACCCGGATCAAGGCACTCATAGCATCAAGATGATCGCCAAAAGTCTCTATACGAGATGGCGCGTAACAAACATTCTGTCACCATCATTTCCGAGCAAACGGACTGCATCCTCTGGGCTCAACCACAAGACCTGGTGGTCGGGCTCTATCGGTTTAGACAGTCGTCGCGCAGGCATTGCCAAATAAATGTGGCATAGTTTTTCGGCCCAGAGATCATATTCAGGCATGTAGGTAAAACGCCGGAATGCGCCCAGCCTAATTGGTCGGGAAATTCGCCAACCCGTTTCCTCGATAACCTCTCGATGCAGCGCGCTCAACGGCGACTCGCCGGGATCAATTCCGCCGCCTGGCAACTGAATGTCGGGCTTTTGGTCGGATTGGCATGTCAGCAGCAACTGACCTTTTCTCGGCAGAATGGCATATGCGCCAGCCCTTAGGGTGTAAGAACGCCCGGCTATGGGCGGCTGGCCGATCCTACGGATCATGCAACCCCTCTTTCAGTTTTTAACCATGGGCCTATATAGGCACAATATGGCAAGCACCGGCGCTAAAGGAAACCCTAATGATACTCGGTTCGCAACTTGCGTGGGATGATACGGTCCTGCCCTTTCAACTTGATGCGTCGGATATCCGTGGGCGCGTGGCGCGTCTTGACGGAGTTTTGAACGGCATTCTCAAACAACATGACTATCCTTCACTGGTCGAAGCGTTGGTGGCCGAAATGGCACTGCTGACTGCATTGATTGGTCAAACGATCAAGCTGCGCTGGAAGTTGTCGCTGCAAGTCCAGACCAATGGCCCGGTACGCATGATCGCAACGGATTACTATGGCCCCGATGACGAAGGAGATGCGGCACGCGTGCGTGCCTACGCCAGTTATGATGCGGACAGACTGCAGGGCGATGTCCCGTTTGAGCAGCTTGGCGATGGATATTTTGCAGTCATGATCGATCAGGGCGAAGGAACCAAGCCCTATCAGGGCATAACCCCACTTGAAGGAAGTTCGCTGTCATCGTGCGCAGAGGCATATTTTGCGCAGTCCGAACAATTGCCAACGCGCTTTCAATTGAGCTTTGGTAAATCCATAGAGCCAGGTGTGGACGAGCACTGGCGTGCTGGTGGGGTGATGTTGCAACACATGCCGAAGGCGTCCCCGCTACTGGCGTCAGGTGAAGGCACAGGCGAAATTCTCAAAGCTGACGACTTGTTGGATGGTGACCAGTCAGACAATTGGGATCGGGTTAATATCCTTCTTGATACGGTCGAAGAGCTCGAGCTCATGGGCCCGCAACTGTCGCCCAGCGATCTTTTACTGCGATTGTTCCACGAAGAAACGCCTCGCGTGTTCGAACCGCAGCAGGTGAAATTTGGGTGCACCTGTTCTGAAGCCCGTGTACGCCAAAGCCTGTCAATTTATTCGGCCAAGGATATCGAAACGATGACGACGGATGATGGACGGGTGACAGCGGATTGTCAGTTTTGTGGCGCTCATTATGATCTTGATCCCAAGACCGTCGGGTTTGAGGCGGAAGCGTAGCCGGGTGAGTGACCTACTTTCAATGACGCGGGCTGCATTGGGTCAGACCCGGGTCGGCTCATCAGACTTTGACCTGAATTCGGATGTTATTCTTGCGCCAAATCGTAAATTACGAGAGGCAGCGGTTCTTGCCCCGATCATCGAGGGGGACGGTGGATTTGAATTAATCCTGACAAAGCGGTCGTCGGCGCTCAAGCATCATCCGGGTCAAATCGCTTTTCCAGGTGGCAAAAAGGATGGTTCTGATGCCGATCTGATTGCAACAGCACTGCGCGAGGCGAACGAAGAAATTGGCCTGCCGACGCAGCACGTGGAAATCCTTGGTACTTTAGCGACACATGAGACAGTCACGGGCTTTTCTGTTACACCTGTTCTGGCGTTGATCACCCAAGAATTCGAGGTGCAGGCCGAAGAGGGCGAAGTTGCCGAGGTGTTTCGCGTTCCTTTGGCCCATGTTCTGAATGTTAAACAATATGTCGTGGAATCGCGTCATTGGCGCGGTGCGCGTCGTTCATACTATGCGGTTCCTTATGGTCCCTATTACATCTGGGGTGCGACCGCGCGTATACTGCGCGCATGGACCGACGCGATACCCTCAGGCTAAGCGCTGATATACCCTTTCTGGCTGATCCAGCTGGGCAAAAGCTGTGTGCGATGTTCGAAGATGCAGGGCACCGCGCATATTTCGTAGGCGGCTGTGTGCGCAATGCTGTTATGGGGTACCCCCCATCAGATGTGGATATCGCAACAACAGCCGCACCACAGGCTGTAATGGATCTGGCGAAGGTTGCTAACCTGCGTGCGATTCCGACGGGTTTTGACCACGGAACAGTGACAGTTGTTGTGGATGGAACGCCGTTTGAAGTGACCACCTTTCGCCGCGATGTTGCAACAGATGGCCGCCGCGCTGTCGTCGCATTCTCACAGAATATGGCCCAAGATGCCGCGCGGCGCGATTTCACCCTGAACGCACTTTATGCAGATCGTCACGGCACTGTTTATGACCCGGTGAACGGATTGAAAGACGCCCTAGAAGGGCGCGTGCGCTTCATCGATGATGCCGCGCAACGCATTCGCGAAGATTATCTTCGCATCCTGCGGTTCTTTCGATTCAGCGCATTCTATGGACAACCGAACCATGGTTGGAATGCAGACGCTTTGGCTGCCATTGCTGAAAATCTGAACGGGTTAAAGACACTTTCAGCCGAACGTGTCGGGTCAGAGATGCTGCGTCTTTTATCGGCATCAGATCCGGTTGGGCCGGTCGCCGTTATGGAAAGAATAGGAGTATTGAATAGTATTTTGCCGGGGGCGGATGCGAAACTGTTAGGTCTGCTGATCCACATCGAAGGGCAGATTGCGGCGTCGAGAGATCCAATAACCCGGCTTGCAGCGCTTGGAGGGACCGATGTGGTGCAACGATTGAGGTTGTCACGAAAAGATCAAAAGCAACTTGCACTCACTCTTGAACATGCAGGATCATTGATGGGTGCCCGAGCAATTGGGCACAGCGCGGGACTTGCGGCTGGCACTGGAGCGATCTTGCTGCGTGCGGCGCTGACCGAGCAGCCGCTTTTAGCCAGCACTGCCCAAGACATCGCATACGGTGCGGCGATGAAATTCCCGGTCTCTGCCCGTGATCTGCCCGAACTGATTGGTCCAGCACTTGGAAAGCGTCTGGCCGCTATCAAAAAGGACTGGCTGATCTCTGACCTGACAAAAACTAAGGCTGATCTTTTGAGGGCGTGACTTTTGTGCAGTTAAAGAGTAACCCGTACCACCGTAGTCAACAGGGACGCATTATGTTTTGTGAAATCTGGTACGACCACTGATAATGTTACCAACAGTACTGTTGTTAGGTTGGCCTTCTGGCCGACGTAACTTGCACTTTGTACTCTGATTTTGTGGCGTTCCCAAATGTTCAAATTTTTTGAATCGCTTATCGATCCTTATATCAAGTATCAGGAAATCGACGAACCGCCGACCAAACTTTGGCCGTTTCTGCGTGACTATTCCAAACCGTTCAAATTCGTCTTTATGATAACCGCCTTAATGTCGGTGATCGTTGCCACAGTCGAGATTGGGCTGATCTATTACATGGGGCGTGTCGTCGATTTGCTGGGTAAGTCACCAGAGGCGTTTTGGGAAAATCACGGCACCGAAATCATTGTTGTTGCGATATTTGTTATGATTGCGCGGCCAATAGTCCAGATGATCGATGTTCTACTTCTTAACAATACCATCTTGCCCAATTTTGGGACCCTAATTCGCTGGCGCGCGCACAAACACGTTTTGCGTCAGTCCGTTGGCTGGTTTGAAAAAGACTTTGCCGGGCGCATCACCAATAGGATCATGCAAACGCCACCCGCTGCTGGCGAAGTGGTATTTCAGGTGTTTGACGCAATCTCGTTTTCTCTGGCTTACGTTGTGGGCGCAGCCGTGTTGCTCAGCGTTGCTGACCTGCGTTTGTTGGTACCGATGGTCATCTGGTTTGCATTATACCTGTGTCTTGTGGCTTGGGCCGTCAAGCGGATTAGCCCTGCATCGCAGACGTCATCCAACGCAAGGTCCCTTGTAACCGGGCGTGTTGTTGATGCCTATACCAACATTCATTCCGTTAAGATGTTTGCTCATCATGATCTGGAATTAAGCTATGCTAAGGATGCAATCGAACACGCGCGTGAAACCTTTATGATCGAGATGCGGATCTATACGACGATGGATGTCATTCTGGTCATACTGAACGGATTGTTGATTGTTGGCGTTGTGGGTTGGGCGATTGCGTTGTGGACACAAGGTGCCGCCAGCGTGGGCGTTGTTGCGGCGGCAACTGCGCTTGTACTGCGCCTTAATTCGATGACTGCTTGGATAATGTGGGCGTTGACGACGTTTTTTCGGCAGCTTGGCGTGGTGGCAGAGGGAATGCAGACCATCGCCCAGCCAGTCACCTTAGTCGATGCCCCTGATGCAAAGCCATTAATCTTGACTAAGGGCGAGGTTTCACTGCACAGCCTGTCACATCATTATGGTCGCGAAAGCGGTGGGCTAGACGCTATAACAGCGGTCATTAAATCAGGCGAAAAGGTCGGCTTGATCGGACGTTCTGGCGCGGGAAAATCCACACTGGTTAAGTTGCTATTGCGATTCTACGACAGCGATGCTGGCCGCATCGAAATCGACGGCCAGGATATTTCCGGTGTGACACAGGACAGTTTGCGGCTAAACATCGGTATGGTGCAGCAAGACAGTTCGTTGCTGCACAGGTCTGTACGCGACAATATCCTGTATGGGCGGCCGGGTGCATCCGAAGAGCAGATGATCGAAGCTGCCAAACAAGCCGAAGCGCATGAGTTTATTCTTGAGCTGGCCGACCCAGAAGGGCGCACCGGCTATGATGCCCATGTCGGCGAGCGCGGTGTAAAACTTTCGGGCGGTCAACGCCAACGGGTCACCTTGGCTCGCGTGATCCTCAAGAATGCGCCTATCCTTGTGCTGGACGAGGCAACGAGCGCGCTCGATAGTGAAGTGGAAGAAGCGATACAGTCGACACTTTATCAAATGATGGAAGGGAAAACCGTAATCGCGATCGCCCACAGGTTGTCTACTATTGCCAAGATGGACAGGATCCTCGTGCTCGATGCAGGAAAAATTGTCGAAGATGGCACTCATGACGCGCTTTTGCAGCAAGGCGGCCTATATTCAGGCCTCTGGGCACGCCAATCCGGCGGGTTCCTAAAGACCGAGGCAGCAGAGTGAAAATTTCGAACTGGATCGATTCGTTTCGTCACGCGGAAGGGCCGCCGCCAGAAACGCTTGGGCCGTTCATGCGGTGGTGCCTGTCGGGCGCTTGGCCTGCGCTTTGGCTTGCGGCATTTTTATCTGCAGTTGCCGGTGTGCTTGAGGCCGGGACCGCCCTGATACTGGGGCGAGTGATCGATGCAACGGCGCAATTCGGCCCGAACGGCTTTTTTGCACCGGGTAATATGGGTTTGATTATTGGTGCGCTGGTGTTCTTTGTACTGGCCCGCCCTGTGCTTTATGGTCTGTCCTCGGCGGCAAATGCGATTATCGTGCAGCCGAACGTGAATCCCTTGGTCCTGTCGCGCCTGCACCGCTGGACTCTTGGTCAGGCGGTTACGTTTTTTGACGATGACTTTGCTGGTCGGATTGCGCAAAAGCAAATGCAGGCAGCGCGGGCTGTTACTGATGTCGTGTCAGAATTTATCAACGTTGTTGCCTTTGCGCTGGCGTCTTTGGCCGGTTCGGTGGTCTTGCTGCTGGCTATTGATCGTCGAATTGCGCTGGGCTTTGGGGTTTGGCTAATAGCCTATTTTGCGCTGATACGCTGGTTTTTACCACGTGTTCGCAAGCGGTCGGCCAGCCGGGCGGCGGCGCGTGCGATGGTGTCAGGGCAGATTGTGGACACGATTACCAACATTAAGACTGTTAAGTTGTTTGCGCATGATGATCATGAAGACCAGGCAGCGCTTGGCGCTATGGAGCTGTTTCGGACGGCCGCTGTAAAGTTCGGTGTTCTCGCCGCAAGTTTCCGCCTTGCGCTGATGACGTTGGCCGGTGTGTTGCCGGTTGTACTGTTGGGTGGAACAATTTTTATCTGGCAAGCGGGTCAGGCAACCGCAGGCGATATCGTTGCATCGGGCGCCATTGCGATCCGCATTGCTCAAATGACAGGGTGGGTCAGCTTCACGCTTATGGCGATCTATTCAAATGTGGGTGAAGTTGAAGACGGGATGCGCACCCTCACGCCGCGCACCAGAGTTGAAGACAAGCCCGATGCTCATGTGTTGAAGGGGGTAACGGGCGAGATATCGTTTGAGGATCTGGGGTTCAGCTATGGCCGTAAGACGGGCGGTATAAATGGCGTTAACCTGACGATTAAACCGGGCGAAAAAGTTGGTATTGTCGGCGCTTCGGGTGCTGGCAAGTCGACCTTGGTTAACCTTTTGTTGCGGTTGTATGCACCCGAACAGGGGCGCATTCTGATTGATGGGAAAGATTCTGAAACAGTCACTCAGGAAAGCCTTCGTCAGTCTATCGGAATGGTCACGCAGGAAACGGCCATGTTCAATCGCTCAGCGCGCGACAACATCCTGTATGGGCGCCCCGGTGCGTCAGAGGCTGACATGATGGCTGCAGCAAAAAAGGCTGAGGCGTATGACTTCATCACCGAAATGCAGGATCACAAAGGGCGCGCCGGTTTTGAGGCACACCTTGGAGAGCGCGGCGTGAAGCTGTCCGGTGGCCAGCGCCAGCGGATTGCTTTGGCCCGCGCCATTCTCAAGGATGCCCCGATTCTGGTTCTGGACGAGGCGACCAGCGCGCTAGACAGTGAAGTCGAAGCATCCATTCAGGTGGCTCTAAGCCACGTTATGGAGGGCAAGACCGTTATGGCGATCGCGCACCGACTGTCCACATTGACTGAAATGGACCGCATCGTCGTTATGGATGCGGGCCGGATCGTCGAAGAAGGCAGTCATGATAAATTGCTGGCCCGTGGCGGGCTTTATGCCAAGTACTGGCAACGCCAGTCTGGTGGGTTTATCAGCACTAAAGCTGCGGAATAAATCCTTTGCCGGTGTCCGCGTCACACATGGGACCATTGGCATGAAGACAGTTACGATTGATCGCTTGGGTCAGCAGGGCGATGGCGTTGCCGTTGGGCCAATTTATGCACCTCGCACATTGCCGGGCGAAGTGGTGAACGGCACTCTTGTTGGTGATGAGCTAACCGAAATTCGCATCGAGACCCCGTCGAGCCATCGGATCGCAGCAGGATGCCCTCATTACCGGTCTTGTGGCGGCTGCCAATTGCAGCATGCGAGCATGGATTTTGTAGCCGCATTCAAGCGAGACATTGTTGCAACTGCACTGCACTTTCAGGGCGTAGAAACAGTTGTTCGGGATACGCTTACTTCGCCTGACCAATCCCGAAGACGGGCAAGTTTTGCTGCGCGACGTACAAAAAAGGGCACACTTGTCGGATTTCATGGGCGCCGATCTGATACTATCGTTCCTGTGCCGTCGTGCATTCTTGTAAGCCCAGAACTTGTTTTCGGCCAAGAAGTGGCAGAGTCACTGGCACTGGTAGGTGCCAGTCGAAAGGCGACACTAACTGTAACGGTAACCACCAGTTTGGAAGGGTTGGATGTCGCAGTGAAAGGTGGAAAGCCGCTGGATGCGCCATTGCGCATTGCGTTGGCGGCTTGCTGCGAAGAACATAGGTTGGCGCGACTAGATTGGGATGGTGAATTGATTGGAATGCGGCAGGCGCCGACCCAGCGAATGGGCCGAGCTCAGGTGCTGCCGCCTCCGGGTGCCTTTTTGCAAGCGACTGCACATGGGCAGAACGTACTTTTGGGGTTAGTTGCCGAAATCGTTGGCGACTCCAAAACTGTTGCCGATTTGTTTGCCGGGTGCGGAACATTTTCCTTACCCTTGGCGGAACAAGCCAAAGTTTTTGCCTATGAAAGCGTCCCAGAGATGGTCGCTGCGATGGATGCTGGATGGCGACAGGCACGAGGTTTGAAAAAGTTGGTGGCCCAAACCCGTGATCTTTTTCGCCGGCCGCTGATGCCGGACGAACTTGCACGTTTGGATGCAGTTGTGATTGACCCGCCACGTAGCGGGGCCGCGGCACAAATTGCAGAGCTTGCAAAGGCGAGTGTGCCCCAGATTGCACATGTGTCCTGCAATCCGCAGACTTTTGCCCGAGATGCTAAAACATTATGCGTCTCGGGCTATGTTCTGGATTGGGTTCAGCCGGTCGATCAATTTCGCTGGTCATCTCATGTGGAGCTTGTGGGCGCATTCCGGCTGGCTCATATGTCGGTATGAAGGGGAGCTTTATGTCTGTTCGCATCCGATTGGCCGATTGGCTTGAAAGCCCGCGCGTCGCTACTTTCATTATCGCGGTAATTGTCGTGAACGCGATTACGCTTGGCCTTGAAACATCGACTTATGCGATGAATGCGGCGGGCCCGTTGATCATGAGGATTGATCAGCTTTGCCTGAGTATTTTCGTAATAGAGATTATGGCCAAGTTGATTGCGCACAGGTTCAAGTTTTTCCGAAATGGCTGGAACGTGTTCGACTTTGTGATTGTTGGCATTGCGTTAATGCCAGGGGCCGGCGGATTGTCTGTGCTGCGCGCCTTGCGGATCTTGCGGGTGCTGCGGGTTATTTCCGTGGCACCCAGTTTGCGCCGGGTTGTAGAAGGCTTTGTCACTGCTCTTCCGGGAATGGGCAGCGTTTTCATGCTGATGGCGTTGATTTTTTACATCGGGTCGGTCATGGCGACAAAGCTATTCGCCAGCAGCTTTCCGGTGTGGTTTGGTAATCTTGGGTTAAGTGCGTATTCGCTGTTCCAGATTATGACGCTAGAATCTTGGTCCATGGGCATCGTGCGGCCAGTGATGGAAGTCTATCCCTATGCTTGGATGTTCTTCGTACCGTTTATAATGGTGACTACATTTGCCGTGGTGAATCTTTTGGTTGGCCTGATTGTAAACTCGATGCAAGACGCTCACGCCGAAGAGTCTAACGCGGCGACAGATACCTATCGTGATGCTGTCTTGGAGCGGCTGGAAGCCATCGAAAAGCGTCTGGCTAAGCGTGATCTATAATTCACATTCGGGTGATACTGGTTTGTCCGTTATAAAATTCGCTGGGTCAGAACGCCGAAAGAATGGTACGCGCCGCGCAAAAATATTTAGAGCAGGATAAAATCCGTATGAGACGCCGAAATTTGATGTTTGGAGTTGCGGCAGCATTTGGGCTTGGTGCGTGCAGTCAGAGTTCCAAATTCAAAACCTATCGTGGGCCTGAAGTCACTTTTGTTGTGGTGAATAAAGAAGCTAGGAACATGTATTTGTTCCACGGCGACAAGGTTCTCGAAACGTATCGAATTGACCTTGGGTTTGCACCCAGAGGCGAAAAAATGGTCGAGGGTGATGGCAAGACGCCCGAAGGACTGTACAAAATCAACCGCCGCAATCCAAACAGCAAGTTCCATTTGTCACTGGGTATTTCTTACCCCAATGCGAAAGATAAGGCTCAGGCCGCCGCGCTTGGCAAAAGCCCGGGCGGAGATATTTTCATCCACGGCAATTCTACGCTTAATCGGCGAGACAAAAAAGACTGGACATGGGGCTGCATCGCTATCACCGATCGGCAGATGGAAGATGTATACGCAATGGTACGCAATGGAACTCCGATCCAGATTAATCCCTGAAGCGCCCGGTGAAAACATACAATATCCAAAACCAACTGAAAATCAGAGGTTTTAACGCGTTATATTCCGCCTGATATTTCGGACATCTCGTCAAACACTGTGATCAACTACTGGGCAGAGTGGTGACTGTTACAATTTCTTCATCTGTGTCGTCCACGGCGTTTAGCTCTGGGGTGTCGACGCTTGCAGGGACCAATCGTGTTGCTGCAGGGTTGGTCGTCGGAACCATCGGTGGCTTTGAGGGATCTCCAAGTACCAATGTCCACCAAATTTTGCCATTGGGCTCTTGGAACCAAGCAAAGCCCATGTCGCGTGCGGATGGTGCTAAAATGGTTCGCCGTGTGTCGGATTGTGCCATCCATGCGGCCAATGTCTCGAGTTCAGTTTCGTAAGTTTCTGAAATAGTCTCACCTGACAGCGTACCGCTATAGTTTACCCGTGCCAGTCGATCGATAGGCGACGATCCATCCGATCCAAAGTGCCAAGGTCGGTTTTGCAGGGCCATGTCACGCGAATGTGTCGCAGCCGCAGCGTTGAGCTGCGGATTTAAGTCAACTGCGTCGACCCCTTGGGATGTGCGCAACGCGTTAACCGAATCGAGCATACGAAATTGCAGCTTGGCTGTGTCATTGGGTCGGATGCGGTACAATTTTGGAAGCGGGCGACCATCTGCGCCAAGGGTAGGCGCGCTTGGAACATCACATGCCGCAAGTGAAATAAGAGCAATCAAAAGAACAGAAAGGACCCTCATTGTACCGCTCATGTTGTTATTATTAGACGCGACGGTACACCTTTCCGGAAGTGAGTTCAAACAAACATCAGAAAGATCGCGCAAGATAACATCTGTTTGATTTGCGACTGAGCCTTTTGAGCAATAAGGTTGCTTTCAATTGCTTAACGCAACTAACGGGTGGAATATATGTCAGAAGAAACGTTTAAAACTCCCAGCCGGCGCGCCTTTCTTGCCGGGTCAGCTGCGGTGCTGGGCGCACCTGCGTTGGCACAAGATTTGCCTGCTGGACAGGCGGAACGTGATCCGACAGTTTCGGTGCGCCGCAATATCTCAAGCTTCCGTACGTTGTCGTGGGAATCTTATTTCGACAATTTGCGCGGTGGAGCAATTTTAGTAGACATCGACAGCCGTGCTGTGCACTACTGGAACGAAGAACAGACTGTTTACAAGCTGTACCCGTCAAGCATCCCCTTGACTGAGGAAATGACCCGCCGCGGACGGACCAAGGTCATTCAAAAGGTCGAAGGACCTAGCTGGCGGCCAACCCCGTCGATGCTGAAGCGAAATCCTGAATGGCCAGCTTTTATCGGACCAGGCCCAGAAAACCCGCTGGGTACCCATGCGCTGTATTTGAGTTGGACATATTATCGGATTCACGGCACGCACGATACCCGCAAGATTGGGCGTAAATCATCAAATGGCTGCATCGGACTGTACAACGAACACATCTCTGAACTGTTCGGCATGGCAAAAGTCGGCACGCAAGTGTTGCTAATTTGACGACGTTACCACGTAAGTGCTGGTGACCATATGAAACAAGGTTTGCATTGCAGCCCGAATACTGTTTAGAACGGAAACTGCATATTTCTTTTGTGCGATCCAAATATTAGATTTGGCGCATATATTTGGAGGTTAACATGAAGAAACTCGTTCTCGCCGCCGCTTTGACAGCCGCTGCTTCGACTGCTTTTGCCGGCGCACCTGCCGATCCGATCATTGAAGCGCCAGTGGTAGTTGAAGAAGCCACAAGCTCGTCAGCTGGTATCCTGTTGCCGCTGATTTTGCTGGCTGTAGTACTTGCGGCTACTTCAGACTAAGGCCTAACAATAATAAACAAAAAAGGCGGTGCTACAAGCGCCGCCTTTTTTTGTGTTTTGCATAGTTTTGATCGTTATTCTAACCAACCACGAAGATTTTCTTCAATGACAGTGCTGAGCGCATCTATATGTGCGTCATCGTCGTTGAGGCAGGGGATATAAGTAAAGTGCTCTCCGCCCGCCTCTTCAAAGCTTTCTTTGATCTCTTCGTTGATCTCTTCCAGCGTCTCTATGCAATCGGCAGAAAAAGCCGGAGCGCAAACTGCGATGTTTTTCTTCCCAGCTTCTGCTAGGCGGGCCACTTCCTCTACCGTGTAAGGTTTTAGCCACTCTTCTGGCCCGAACTTGGATTGGAACGTCGTCTTGATTTCCCTGTCTGCCCAGCTCAGCCGTTCCTTAAGTAGGCGTGTCGTTTTCTGGCATTGGCAATGATAGGGGTCACCCTCCATCAGGTATCTTTTGGGCACACCGTGATAGCTGCACACCAGAATGTCCGGACGCTTTTCCAACGCGGCATAGGTTTTCTCTATCGATTGCGCTAACGACTCGATGTATTTTGGATGGTTGTAATATGGTTCGACAGTACGCGTAGAGGGCTGCCATTTTTCTTCCATCAGCGCACGAAAGAATTCATCATTCGCCGTGGCCGAAGTTGCGCCAGCGTAGTGCGGGTAGAGCGGGAAAAATAGGATTTTCCGGCACCCGGCCTGTACCATCTCGCGGACTTTGGACTTGGTCGATGGATTCCCATAGCGCATGCAAAAATCAACCATGATCTGATCGCCGTAACGGGCGTGCATTGCCTCTTTGATCTTGATGGTCTGATCTTTGGTGATTGTCATCAAGGGGCTTTCGCCGTCCTCGTGATTCCAGATAGATTTATACGCAGCACCTGAAGAAAATGGCCGTTTCGTCAGGATGATTAGCTGCAAAAGGGGCTGCCAAATCCATGGGCTGTAGTCGATAACCCGGCGATCAGATAGGAACTCGTTCAGATACCGGCGCATTGACCAGTAATCATAATTGTCTGGTGTGCCAAGATTCGCCAGCAATACGCCTACGCGGGCCGGGGGGATCGCGGGATGATCTTCGGCTGCATGCGCTGGGCGTGCGGCGGTTTTGCTGGTATCAAGCATCTCGGTCGGTTCCATTCATGAGAATAGGCTTCAGATAAACGGTTTTGGCCGCAGGTCAATCAAACAGCGACTTTTCGTTTGTTTGCAAGGCATCCGCCAGTCGGACCTTTGCAGATCCGGGCCGCATTGGTTTCTGCTGGCTTGCATCCGGCGCCCAGCCAGTCAGCACAATAAGTTCAAAGGTTGCAATTATACCGCCCTCATCTGCTGGAAAATTTTTTACATAGCTATCGGCAGCATGGTCGAGGATAGAGCGGCGCATGGTATTGCGACCGCGAGCGGCCATGGCGTTCGCCTCTCCCATGGCGCGTAAATCACGCATCAGGTGCCACATTGACTTATATACGGCCCTGAGTGGTACGCAGTCGGCCACGGGCAGCGCGAAACCAGCACGTTGCAAAAGCCCGCCTAAGTCACGAATTTCGGCCATTGGGGCCACGCGCGGTGACAGCCCGCCAGTAGTGACGCTTTCCGCCTCTGCCAGGCAGGCGCGTAATTCGTGCAGTGTTTGCCCGCCAAGTGTTACACCCAGCATCAGCCCATCAGGCGCAAGCGCGCGGCGACATTGGATCAGTTGCCCGACGGGGTCATTGGCCCAATGCAGGCCAAGGCTATGAACCACCAGATCATGCTGACCGGGTTCCAGAGGCAACGTTTCTGTCTCTGGAACAATTTTGGCCTGCACAAAGCGATTAACCCAAAGCGACGGATGCGCTGCCACAATTGCTGGAAATTGAAACGTTTTGTTAACCATAGCAAGGCGATCTTCCACCTCTGATTGTGCTGCGCGTTGGAGAAATAGCGCACCCGGATCGGCACGGTTTCGGTTCCGGTTCAAAGCATGCAGATCGGCAAAAGGCTGAGGTTTGGTCATCGGGCAAGGATAGGTTTACAATGGGTATTTTACAAATGGCTTTAGCGGTAATTTATCCGCCAACCTGCCTTGGCTGTGGCGAAATTGTCGATAGTGACTTTGGTCTGTGCGGATCTTGCTGGGGACAAACAGAGTTCATTGGCGGAGCCGCCTGTGACGTTTGCGGAACCCCTTTGCCGGGGCAAGTCGATGACGAACCTATCAAATGCGACGGATGCCTGCACACGCCACGGTCTTGGGATAAAGGTCGTGCGGCACTTGTCTATTCGGGAATGGGCCGCAAACTAGTGCTGGGCTTGAAGCATGCAGACCGCCAGGAAATCGCCCGTCCTGCTGCGCGGTGGATGCATGCGGCAACGCGTGATATTGTGACAGAAGGAACACTCATCGTGCCCGTACCGCTGCATTGGACCCGACTGTTAAAGCGGCGCTACAATCAATCCGCCTTGATGGCTAAGTGCTTGGCGGAGCTTACTGGATTGGACTGGTGCCCTGATTTGCTGGAACGTCCAAAGCGCACTTCTTCGTTGGATGGCAAAACTCTGGCCGAGCGCAGCGAAATTCTTGCCGATGCTGTGCGTATCGCACCCAAGCGTCGGCATCGAATTGTAGGGCGGGACATTTTATTGATCGATGATGTCTTAACGACTGGCGCTACACTTGAGGCCTGTGCCGCGGTCTGTCTGGCATCTGGGGCGAGCAATGTCTGTGTATCTGTACTGGCGCGCGCAGTAAAGCGCGCATAAATAATAACAGAACAGGAATACCTAAAGGACAGGTCTTATGCCCCAAATCGAAATATACACGTCACCCTTGTGTGGCTTTTGTCACGCGGCCAAGCGGCTCTTGAACGAAAAGGGCGCTTCCTTTTCCGAAGTGGATGTCTTGCAAAATCCAGAGCGTAAGCCCGAGATGATCAATCGCGCAAACGGTGGACGTACCGTGCCACAGATCTTTGTTGGCGACATCCATGTGGGTGGATGCGATGATCTGTACGCGCTTGAGCGCGCGGGCAAGCTTGACGCTTTGCTTGCAGCTTGAATGAAAGCGGCCCTGCTGCAAATGAATGTGTCGGATGACCCAAAGGCAAACTTGCCCGGGACAATCGCGATGATACAGCACGCAGCAGACTTGGGCGCGCGGTTCGTTTTGACACCCGAAGTCACCAATTGCGTCAGCACCAGCCGAGCGCATCAAATCGCAGTACTGCAACACGAATCAGACGATCAGACATTGCAAGCGCTGCAACAGGCCGCCGCAGGCAGTGGCATTCATCTGCTGATTGGGTCATTGGCGCTCAAGACTGATGATTCGGATGGTCGCTTTGCCAATCGGTCATTTTTAATCGGGCCGGATGGAACTATCATGGCACGCTATGACAAGATCCACATGTTTGACGTGGCAATTTCCGAAACCGAGACGTATCGCGAATCGGCTGGCTATCGGCCCGGCACAAGGGCAGTTGTCGCTTCGACGCCTTTTGGCACGCTTGGAATGTCAATCTGCTATGATATGCGATTTCCTCGCCTTGCTGATGCTCTGGTCGGCGCTGGGGCCGAAATATTAAGCTACCCATCTGCTTTTTCGTCTGTCACGGGTGCGGCTCATTGGCACAGTCTGTTGCGTGCACGCGCGATCGAGACGGGAGCATGGGTGCTCGCGCCTGCGCAAACCGGTTTGCATATAGGTCAATCGGGCAGTTCTCGAACAACCTATGGACACAGCCTTGCCATTGATCCTTGGGGTAAGGTGGTGCTTGACGCGGGCACTGCGCCGGGGGTTTATACTTTTGATTTGGATATGGAGAAAGTGCCCGAGGCGCGCCGCCGTATCCCTTCGCGGGACAACATGCGCGATTTTGACGGCCCCTGAGGTTGCATGAGCACAGATAAAGAAACATTGGCCATTTCGCTTTTCAGCGAGATTTTGGCAGCTGACCAGATGGTGCGGAACCGGATCAGCCGTGTGATGCCTAAGGGTATGGAAATTTCACACTTTTCGGTTCTCAACAATTTGCATTGGCACGAGGATGAACGCTCACCTGCCCAACTGGCCGAGACATTCAAGGTGACACGGGGCGCTATGACCAATACGCTCTCGCGCCTTGAGTGGGCGGGTTACATTCACATTAGGCCTGACTGGGATGATGCCCGCCGCAAAATGGTAGCGATAAGTCCGGCCGGAAGGCAGGCGCGAGAGCAAGCCATGAGCGCTATCGCGCCGCTGGTGACAGACGTAATTGATGAGCTGGGAGAAGACAGCGTGCGCGCCACGCTGCCAATTCTTCGTCAACTCCGCATACAGCTAAGCCCCAAGGCTAAACAGGATTAAGGCTGGCAGTGACGTAGTTCACGCTCAAATCGCGATCTGAAAGCCTCCATGACCAGGTGATTGGATTGAAAACAAATCCCTGCCGATCGACCGGATTAAGGCCTGCATCCCGCATCAGATCGAAAAGCTCGTCTGGTGTTATAAACTTCGACCACTCATGCGTACCTTTGGGAAGCCAGCGCATCACATGTTCTGCGCCGATGATCGCCATTAAAAAGGATTTCGGATTACGGTTGATGGTTGAACAGATATGCAGCCCGCCCGGTTCCAACAATTGGCGACAGGCCGTCAGATACCCTAGAGGATCGGCAACATGCTCTACTACCTCCATGTTTAAAACAACGTCGAACTGTTCGCCAGCCGCAGCCATGTCTTCTGCAGTGGTATGGCGGTAGTCGATCGTCAGACCCGATTGCTCGGCATGGACGCGTGCCACCGGAAGGTTGCGTTCGGCAGCATCAGCGCCAACCACTTTGGCACCGAGACGTGCCATAGGTTCGGCCAGCAATCCGCCGCCGCAGCCAATATCCAAGATGCGCAATCCTTCAAACGGCGCTGAAGATTTCAAATCCTTGTTAAACTCTGCTGCGATCTGACTTGTTATATAATCCAATCTACAAGGGTTGAGCATATGCAAGGGCTTGAATTTGCCGTTGGGATCCCACCATTCTGCCGCCATCGCCTCAAATTTTGCGATCTCTGAGGGGTCAACGGTTGTTTGATGCGTTTGCATTTTGATCTCCGTATGCTCATTTGCAATATAAGCCCTATGTAGGTCAGTAATGGACAAATACAGCGATCAAAAGCCTGCGGTGCAATATCTGCATCCACCCATCGACCCCTATGACCAGCGGATGCTGGACGTAGGACAAGGCCATCGCGTCTATGTTGAACAGTGTGGCAACCCCGACGGCGTGCCTGTTATTGTGCTCCATGGTGGGCCCGGTGGTGGATGCAGTCCAGCAATGCGCCGCTATTTCGACCCTGAACACTATCGTGTCATTCTGTTTGACCAGCGCGGCTGTGGCCGGTCGCGGCCGCATGCTTCGGTTGTTAACAACACAACTTGGCATTTGGTTGACGACATTGAGCTGATTCGCCGCACCTTGGATATTGACGAGTGGATCGTTTTTGGTGGCAGTTGGGGGGCAACTCTGGCTCTGATATACGCCGAAGAGCATCCGTCGCGTGTGTCGCAAATGGTTTTGCGTGGTGTGTTCCTGATGACTCAGTCCGAACTGGATTGGTTTTACGGCGGTGGTGCTGGGAAATTTTGGCCCGAAGTCTGGGCCCGATTTGTCAGTCTAGTGCCTGAAGACGAACGAGACGATTTGATAGCGGCGTATAACAGGCGGTTGTTTTCAGGCGATATCACACAAGAGGTTCGTTTTGCCCGTGCATGGTCGTCATGGGAAAATGCATTGGCGTCTGTTCACTCGGCAGGCAATGGTGGCGAAGCGCCGGGAGACTATGCCCGAGCGTTTGCGCGTCTCGAGAATCATTATTTCTCCAATGCGGGTTTCCTTGAGTTCGACGGTCAGATTTTGGCGCATGCCGGTCGGATCAAGCATATCCCGGGGACGATTGTTCAAGGGCGTTATGATATGATCTGCCCACCCGAATCTGCCTATGCACTCGCAAAAGCGTGGCCGGGAGGAGAGTTGAAAATGGTGCGAAATGCAGGACATGCCTTGTCTGAGCCGGGAATTTCGGCTGAACTTGTTCGGACGATGGATAGGATAGCAGAGAAATGATGGGGATCGACCGCCGTGCACTTTTTGCTTCGGGTGCTGCCGCTGCATTGATGGCGGCCGCAGGTGTGTCTGCGGCACCTAGGCGTGGCGGACGTTTGCGCACGGCACTTTCTGCAGATCTGTTTGATCAAGCGGTATCATGTACGCTTTATGAAAACCTGACCGAGATTGGTGCTGACGGAACATTGCGCGGGGCCTTGGCCACCGATTGGACGTCTGAACAGGATGCACGCGTGTGGTATTTTTCGTTGCGTAAGGACGTGATCTTTCACGACGAAACAGATTTTGATGCGGCCACGGTTGCATTGCCCTTTGACCTGTCAGTGAAGGATAAGCATCTGATCAAAATATCTCTTGAGTCGCCCAACCCAAACTTACCGTATCTTTTGGCCCACCCGGGTTATGGGCAACGCGGGGCGGATGGCATGGGCACAGGGATTTACCAGCTGCAAAAGCTTGACAAAGGCCGGCATTTCATTGCGAACCGCCTGCAAGAGCACTGGAAGTCAGGCCGAGCTGGCTGGTTTGACAGCGTGGAATTTGTACACTTCAGCAGCGAAGCTGTAAGGGCAGAGGCGCTTCGCGATGGGTTGGTCGATGTTGCCGATATAAATGCGCTGGATTCCTATGCTGACCCGCGAGATTTTCAGCTGATCCACAGCGGACCAGTCCACGCATTTGTGGCCAGTCAGGCAATTTCTCTGCCTGCAACGGTCGGCAAAGTCTGGCCACTTGATAATTTGCGGATGTCAGAACGTTGGTCTGCTGCCTGAGGGCTTGCAGATTCTGACGGGCATGCGTATACGACTTTTAATAGCGGCGTGTTAGGGTCCAAACCTGATGCTCCACCGGGAAATTCCGACGGGCCGCGCGCCCGTTTTTTTGTGCCTGAAAGAACCATGAACAACGACCTGATTGCCAAAGCAGCTATCGATCGCCGTCTGGCCGAGATCATCACCCCGGTGATCGAGGATCTGGGTTATGAGTTGGTGCGCGTGCGATTGATGAGTGGCAAAGAAACGGCGCTTCAGATCATGGCTGACAAGCCAGATGGCGGGATCGAGGTAGACGACTGTGCCGCGATATCTACGGCTGTAAGTGCAACTCTTGATGTTGAAGATCCAATTTTGGATGCCTATACGCTTGAAGTGTCCAGCCCCGGAATCGATCGCCCGCTGACTCGGCTCAAAGATTTTGAGATGTTCGAAGGATACGATGCCAAAATTGAAACTGACGAGCTGATTGACGGACGTCGTAGGTTCAAGGGCATCTTGGCAGGTATCGATGGGGACGAAATTTTGATCAACGTGGCAGAGGGCACTATTGGCCTAAGGTTTGAGTGGCTCAGCGAAGCCAAACTGGTTTTGACTGACGAACTGATCAAGGAAATGCTGCGCCAACGCAAGGCGGCTGGCGTAATCAAAGAAACTGAATTTGACGAAGTACAGACGGATACGTCTGAGGAGGACACCTGATGGCCATTACATCTGCAAACCAGCTTGAGCTGTTGCAAACTGCCGAGGCGGTTGCGCGCGAAAAGATGATCGACCCCGGACTGGTCATTGAAGCTATGGAAGAATCGCTCGCGCGTGCTGCCAAGTCGCGTTACGGGGCAGAAATGGATATTCGCGTCGCCATCGATCGCAAGACGGGCAAAGCGACATTCACCCGTGTCCGCACCGTGGTTGAAGAAGAAGAACTTGAGAACTATCAGGCCGAGTTTACCGTTGATCAGGCCAAGCAATATATGGAAAATCCCGAGGTTGGCCAACAGCTTATCGAAGAAGTACCACCTGTAGAAATGGGTCGGATTGCGGCACAGTCAGCCAAGCAGGTCATTCTTCAAAAAGTGCGCGAAGCCGAACGTGATCGCCAATACGAAGAGTTCAAGGATCGTGCTGGCACGATCATCAATGCGCTGGTCAAGCGCGAAGAGTATGGCAACGTCATTGTAGATGTTGGTGCTGGCGAAGCGATCTTGCGCCGCAACGAAAAAATTGGTCGCGAAGCGTACCGCCCAAACGATCGCATCCGCTGCTATATTAAAGACGTGCGTCGCGAACAGCGCGGCCCCCAGATTTTCCTTAGCCGGACCGCTCCAGAGTTCATGGCAGAATTGTTCAAAATGGAAGTGCCAGAAATCTACGATGGCATCATCGAGATTAAAGCAGTGGCTCGTGACCCAGGGTCGCGCGCCAAGATTGCCGTGATTTCGTATGACAATTCGATCGACCCTGTGGGTGCGTGTGTAGGTATGCGCGGCAGCCGGGTACAGGCTGTTGTCAACGAGCTTCAGGGCGAAAAGATTGACATCATTCCCTGGAACGAAGATCAGCCCACGTTCCTTGTGAATGCTTTACAGCCTGCCGAAGTTAGCAAAGTCGTGCTAGACGAAGAAGCTGGAAAAATCGAAGTTGTGGTTCCTGAGGAACAGTTAAGCTTGGCCATTGGTCGTCGTGGCCAAAATGTGCGTCTCGCATCGCAACTAACCAGCCTAGACATTGATATTTTGACTGAGGCTGACGAGTCCGCCCGTCGCCAGGCCGAATTCGAACTTCGCACCAACCTATTTACTGGCAAGTTGGACCTAGACGAGTTTTTTGCACAGTTGCTGGTCTCTGAAGGGTTCACCAACCTCGAAGAAGTGGCTTACGTTGAGCTGGATGAGCTGTTGGTCATTGACGGGGTCGATGAAGGCACAGCGCAGGAATTGCAGGCACGTGCCCGCGATGTCCTTGAGGCTATGGCCAAAGAAGCGCTAGACGCTGCGCGCGCGTTAGGCGCTGAGGACAGCCTAATTGAATTTGACGGCCTGACGCCACAGATGATCGAAGCCTTGGCCAAGGACGATGTTAAAACGCTCGAAGATTTTGCAACTTGCGCTGACTGGGAGCTGGCTGGTGGCTGGACGACAGTCGATGGCGAACGTCACAAGGATGACGGTGTACTTGAGCCATTCGAAGTATCGCTCGAAGAGGCGCAGCATTTGGTTATGACTGCTCGTGTATTGTTGGGCTGGGTTGACCCAACGGAACTAGAGGCTGAAACCGAGGAAGACGTAGACGCTGATCTTACCGAGGAGACCGAGGCCTGATTTCAGGCCTCGGATCAACCTGATGGGACGCGGTGGCGCTTCAAAAGATCGGTCGGATGGGCCGGAACGCAAGTGCATTGCTACGGGCGATGTGCAACCAAAGCATGGGCTGATCCGTTTTGTAGTTGGCCCTGATGCACAGATTGTGCCGGATATAGCTGGCAAATTGCCCGGTCGTGGAATTTATGTTGCAGCTGATCGGGTAGCTTTGGATAAATCGGTTGAAAAGAAGCTATTCGCCCGTGGCGCAAAGCAGGCGGTTCAGGTCGCTGACGATCTGGTGGCAGAGGTAGAACGGCAATTGGCCCGTCGCGTGATTGATTTGATCGCACTGTCACGGAAATCAGGTAGGGCTGTGGCAGGGTATGAAAAAGTTAAAGGCTGGCTTCAGATGGAAGAAGCTCAGGTTTTGATTCAGGCGGTGGATGGGTCTGGGCGTGGCAAGTCCAAACTCAGTACACCGCATTTTGGAACGTATATCGGCTGGTTGACGGCTGACGAGTTAGGTTTGGCATTCGGTCGTCAAACTGTGATACATGGTGCGCTCGCCTCTGGCGGACTCACGCAACGTGTTGTAGAGGAAGCCAACCGTTTACGCGGCGTGCGCGAAAATGACGGCGGCAACGGTCGCCGGGAAGGATAGACGAGCTTTATGAGCGATACTGACGGGAAAAAGACATTGGGGCTGCGTAGCGGCTCTCGTCCGGGGAATGTGAAACAGAGCTTCAGCCATGGGCGGACGAAGAACGTCGTCGTAGAAACCAAGCGCAAGCGCGTGGTTGTGCCCAAACCGGGCGCGGCTAATCCAAAGCCTGCGGGTTCTGGGCCATCTGTTGGCAATCCCAGTCGACGTCCAGCGGGCATTTCTGATGTCGAGATGGAGCGCAGATTGAAGGCTGTGCAGGCTGCGAAGTCGCGTGAAGTGGAAGAATCAGCCCGGCGTGCGGCGGACGAAAAGGCGCGCGAAGAAGAACGAGAACGTCGCCGTGCCGAGATCGAAGCGAAAGAGCGTCAAGAAAAAGAGCGTGAAGAAACCCTTCGCCTGAAGGCCGAGGAAGACGCGCGCAAGGCCGCAGAAGCCGAAGCTGCGGCACAGGCTGCAGTGGCCGCTCCTGCTGCTGAAACCACTCGTGCAGCTCCGCGTCAGGGGCAGCAACCAGCGCCGACACCCCGCAAAAACGAACGTGAGCGCGAGCAGCGCCCCTCGCGTGGGAAAGGTGATGATGGTCGTCGCTCTGGCAAGCTGACGCTGAACCAGGCGCTGTCTGGTGGCGAAGGTGGACGCCAACGCTCCATGGCCGCAATGAAACGCAAGCAGGAACGCGCCCGTCAAAAGGCGATGGGTGGTTCGGTCGAGCGCGAAAAGGTTATGCGTACCGTCAACCTTCCCGAAGCTATTGTAGTTTCCGAACTGGCAAACCGTATGGCCGAACGCGTTGGTGATGTTGTCAAGTCGCTGATGCAAATGGGCATGATGGTTACACAGAACGAGACAATTGACGCCGACACTGCCGAATTGATCATTCAAGAGTTTGGTCACAAGGTCCAACGCGTATCAGATGCCGACGTAGAGGACGTGATCAAAGAAATCATCGATGATGAAAAAGATCTTGAGCCACGCCCCCCTGTTATTACAATCATGGGCCATGTCGACCACGGAAAAACATCCCTCTTGGATGCTATCCGAGACGCCAAAGTCGTCGCCGGCGAGGCGGGCGGGATTACCCAGCACATTGGCGCGTACCAGGTCACAACGGAAAGTGGTGCTAGACTATCATTCCTAGACACTCCCGGCCATGCGGCGTTTACTTCCATGCGCTCGCGGGGCGCGCAGGTGACGGATGTGGTTGTTCTGGTTGTTGCGGCAGATGACGCAGTGATGCCCCAGACCATTGAGGCAATTAATCACGCCAAAGCCGCCAAAGTACCGATGATTGTTGCGATTAACAAAGTCGACAAACCCGGCGCTAACCCTGACAAGGTCCGAACGGATCTGCTTCAACAAGAAGTCATTGTTGAAAAACTTTCGGGTGAAGTGCAGGACGTCGAAGTCTCAGCGATCACCGGCCAGGGTCTGGACGAATTGCTCGAAGCGATTGCCCTGCAATCCGAGATACTTGAGCTAAAAGCTAATGCTGATCGTGCCGCCCAAGGTGCTGTGATCGAAGCACAGCTTGACGTGGGACGTGGCCCCGTAGCCACCGTGCTTGTCCAAAATGGTACTCTGCGGCAGGGTGATATCTTTGTCGTGGGGGAGCAGTACGGTAAAGTCCGTGCGCTTATCAACGACAAGGGTGAACGCGTCAAAGAGGCAGGCCCGTCGGTGCCCGTCGAAGTACTTGGTCTAAACGGTACGCCCGAGGCAGGCGATGTCTTGAACGTTACCGAAACTGAAGCACAAGCACGCGAGATTGCAGAATACCGCGCGAATGCTGCTAAGGACAAGCGCGCTGCCGCCGGTGCTGCAACGACGCTCGAACAGTTGATGGCAAACGCCAAAGCGGATGAAAACGTCACCGAATTGCCAATTTTGGTCAAAGCAGACGTACAAGGTTCTGCCGAAGCAATCGTTCAGGCGATGGAAAAAATCGGCAATGACGAAGTGCGCGTGCGCGTTCTGCATTCGGGCGTTGGCGCGATCACAGAAACTGATGTTGGTCTGGCCGAAGCATCGAACGCACCGATTATGGGTTTTAACGTTCGTGCAAACGCTTCTGCAAGGAACACAGCCAACCAAAAGGGTGTCGAAGTCCGCTACTACTCTGTCATCTATGATTTGGTGGATGATGTGAAAGCGGCAGCGTCTGGTCTACTTAGTGCTGAAATTCGTGAACGCTTTATCGGTTACGCCGAGATCAAGGAAGTATTCAAGGTTTCGAATGTCGGCAAAGTTGCAGGCTGTTTGGTCACCGAAGGTGTGGCGCGTCGATCAGCTGGTGTGCGTTTGCTGCGTGACAACGTAGTGATCCACGAAGGCACATTGAAAACGCTGAAACGATTTAAGGATGAGGTCGCCGAGGTCCAGTCCGGTCAAGAATGCGGCATGGCCTTTGAAAATTATGATGATGTCCGGCCCAAAGATGTTATCGAAATCTTCGAACGCGAAGAGGTCACTCGCAGCTTGGACTGATCTGCTTGCAGATGATACTTAAAACATCGAAGGGACAGCAACCGTTGCTGTCCCTTCGATGTTTCGTGAGCGTTTTAGTCTTAAGCTGCTGGCTTGACAGGCATTCCAGAAAAATAAGACCCGTCTACGCGAACGGTAACCCGCCCATCTGATAACGTTTTTACGAAGATGCCTTGCACCAAAGTTGAGCTTCCCAAAGAAATTGTTCTGATCATGCCTTTTTTCTCCCCAAAAGCACACGCTATCTGATGATAATTTTTGGGGATTATCGAGTCACTAAATTTTTCAAACGTTGCATAATTTTTCAACATTTTTGGAAAATCAGCACATTTTCAAAGCAAATCTCTCAGCATCGCAACCAAAGGGATATCAGCTTGGGGCATAGGGTAAGACCGTAAGTCATTTGGGCGCACCCATTTAAGCGCTTGCTTTTCACGTGGTTGCGGCGTTCCTTCCCATTTACGGCATGCGAATAATGGCATGAGCAGGTGGAAACTATCATAGCTGTGACTGGCAAAGGTCAATGGAGCGAGACACGATTGCCAAGTGTTGATGCCCAGCTCTTCTTCGAGCTCGCGGATTAATGCGGCCTCAGGCGTTTCATTGGGCTCTATTTTTCCGCCGGGAAATTCCCACAGGCCGGCCATTGATTTACCTTCTGGCCGTTGCGCCAGCAAAACACGGCCATCCACATCAATCAGCGCAACCGCAGAGACCAAAACGACTTTCATTTCGATCATGACCGGTAGTCTGCGTTGATTTCGATGTATCCATGGGTCAGATCGCAGGTCCAGACCGTTGTACTTGCTGTCCCCATACCGATTTCCGTTGTGATCCGAATGTGCTCGCCTTTCATGTGCTCTGCTGCTTCTTCCTCTAGATATGAGGGGCTCACCCAACCGTTCTCTGCGACCAACACATCGCCGAACCAGATAGAAAGCGCATCCCGATCCGCCGGTGCGCCGGATTTTCCGATGGCCATGACCACGCGTCCCCAATTTGGATCTTGTCCTGCAATTGCCGTTTTGACCAAAGGAGAATTAGCAATCGACATTGCGTGGGTCTTGGCTGCGGCCTTGTCAGTGGCACCTTTGACCTTGATCTCGACGAATTTAGTGGCGCCTTCACCATCCCTGACGACCTGATGGGCGAGGTCTAGCATGACAGAATGTAAGGCGGCTTCAAAATTAGGATCAGCGGACGCGTCGACGCCGCTTGCTCCTGTGGCTGCGACCATCAGACTATCAGATGTCGAAGTGTCGCTATCGACGGTAATGCAGTTGAAGGTCTCATCGCAAAGCCGGGCGGTCATGGCTTGCAGCACGTCCTGATCCACTTTTGCATCGGTAAAGATATAGACAAGCATTGTTGCCATGTCAGGCGCAATCATACCGCTGCCTTTGGCTACTCCTGCGATTTTGATCGAGCGGCCACCTATGTTGCAATGCGCCGCGGCACCCTTAGGATAGGTGTCTGTTGTCAGGATTGCGGCGGCTGCATCGTTGATCGCATCAGCGCTTAAGCCCACAACAAGTTCAGACAGTTTGGCGGTGATCCGATCATATGGAAGCGGTTCACCGATAACACCGGTCGAAGCGGTGAAGACGCGATTATCCGGTATGCCGGTCGCGTGGGCGGTGGCATGTACGATCGCTTTAACTGCGGCCACACCTTTGTTGCCGGTGAACGCATTCGAATTTCCAGCGTTGACCAAAATGGCTGCGCCATCGTGACTTTGTCTGCCTAATTTGGTTTGGCAATCCAGAACTGGCGCGGACCGAGTGGCGGAGCGGGTGAAAACACCCGCAACCGCCGTTCCAGGCACACATTTCGCCAACATCAAATCAAAGCGGCCTTCGTATTTGACCCCTGATGCCACTGCAGAGAACGCGACACCGTCGATTCTTGGCATCTTTGGAAAGGCAACGGGGGCCAATGGTGATCGTGGCAATGCTTTAGCCATAGTTTAGTTCACCACAGACAAATCTTTGAGGATGGCAGGATCAATGCCGCTTGTTTCTGCTTCGTTAACCTCTGTTGCTGCCGTAAGTTCGGCGATCCGTGCTTCGACCGCGTCTCGCCGCACTTCGGCCTGAAGATCCTGGCGCATTTCATCCAGCGAGGGTATCGATTTGGACCTTATGTCGTTGAGAGTGATAACGTGCCAGCCAAATTGGGTTTGAACAGGTTGTGACACTTCGCCAACTTTAAGCGCAATCACAGCCGCCTCAAAGGTGGGGACCATGGCGCCAGTGCCGAACCAACCCAAATTTCCGCCATTTGGACCAGATGGACCGGTCGATTTTTCGCGCGCAACTGTTTCGAAATCTGCGCCTGTTTCAAGCTCGGCGACGACAGCCAATGCAGCCTCTTGCGTTTCCAGCAAAATATGTGAAGCATTGAATTCCTCGCCTTGCGGCGCATTTTTATAGCGCTTGTCGTAAGCGGCTTGGATTTGCTCTTCGGTAATCTCTTCACCAAGCACACGTTCTACTGCCTCTCCAGCGAGTAATGATCGCCTTTCATTTTCAACTGAAAGTGCCACGCGTTTCGACACGTTTCCGTTAAGCGATTGGGCCAGTACCGTTTGCTGAACCAACTGATCCAGAATTCCTCTGAACAAAGTTTCGTTTGGCAATGCCTGATACTCATCTGGCAGCGATTCATGGGCAATGATCATATGCCCGATTGTAATTTCTGTCTTGCCAACAGTGGCAACGACGGTGTCAGCGTCCTGCGCCGCGGCAGGAAGGGCCATAGCGCCCAGAAGTCCAAAAACAGGCAGTGTGAGAAAAGGTTTTTTCATTGATCAGTCCCAAGGATGGGCGCGCAGTTGGGGCGCGCATTGACATGGTATAGCGTGACCCTTACATCGCCCTATGGGCGCGGCTCGGGCCGGTTTATGCCTTCTGTGTCTATGGTCTTGGCACGCGCCCGGCAAGCAGATGCTGTACAACATGAATTGATCGCCTGGAGAAAGCATGCTCGGTTTCGGAACGCTCACCAAAAAGGTGTTTGGCACCCCCAACGATCGCAAGATCAAAAGCGTGCGCCCTTTGGTCGAACAGATCAATGCACTCGAGTCTGAATTTCAAGCATTCACGGACGATGGGTTGAAGGACCGAACTGAGGAATTGGCCAAACGCGCTATGAGCGGCCAAGCGTTGGACGTCCTGTTGCCAGAGGCATTTGCCAATTGCCGTGAGGCCGCCAAACGCGCACTGGGATTGCGCGCATACGATACCCAGCTCATGGGCGCGATTTTTCTGCACCAGGGCAATATTGCAGAGCAAAAGACCGGCGAGGGCAAAACGCTGACGGCGACCTTTGCGGTTTATCTGAATGCGCTGACCGGCAAGGGTGTGCATGTTGTCACGGTCAACGACTACCTTGTGCAGCGTGATGCCGAATGGATGGGCAAGGTCTTTGCCGCGCTTGGTTTGACCACAGGTACCGCCATTTCTAGCATGTCCGAAGAGGCCAAACGCGAAGCATATGCCTGTGACGTGACCTATGCGACAAACAATGAACTGGGTTTTGATTACCTGCGCGACAACATGAAGCCATCGATTGCGGAAATGGTGCAGCGCGGACACAATTACGCTATCGTTGATGAGGTCGACAGCATCCTTGTCGATGAGGCGCGGACACCTCTGGTGATTTCGGGTCACATGCAGGATCGATCAGAGTTATACGTAACCATCGATGCAATCATTCCGCTGATCGAGCCTGAACATTACCTGCTCGACGAAAAACAGCGCAACGTCACCTTTACCGACGAAGGTAACGAGTTCCTCGAAGAACAGTTGCGCGCCCGAGGGCTGATTGACCTAGAAGTATCACTTTACGATCCCGAAAGCACGACCATCGTACACCATGTCAACCAAGGTTTGCGCGCACATGTTCTGTTCAAGAAGGACAAGGATTATATCGTCCGTGATAACGAAGTTGTGCTGATTGACGAATTCACAGGTCGGATGATGGCAGGCCGCCGTTTGTCTGATGGTTTGCACCAGGCACTCGAAGCCAAGGAAAGCGTCAAAATTCAGCCGGAAAACCAAACGCTTGCCTCTGTTACGTTCCAAAACTACTTCCGTCTGTATGACAAGCTGGCCGGCATGACTGGTACCGCTGCGACAGAGGCCGAGGAATTTGCCGAAATCTATGGCCTTGGCGTGGTTGAAGTTCCAACCAACAAGCCGATTGCGCGTGTCGACGAAGATGATCAGGTTTTCCGGACCGGCGAAGAAAAATACAGCGCCATGGTCACAGAAATCAAGACAGCCCACGAAGCCGGGCAACCGGTGCTGGTGGGCACAACATCTATCGACAAATCCGAGATGTTTAGCACTCTGCTCAAAGCGCAGGGCATTCCGCATAATGTTCTGAACGCGCGTCAGCACGAGCAAGAGGCGCAGATCATTGCCGATGCCGGCAAGCTTGGAGCTGTCACGATTGCAACGAACATGGCCGGGCGCGGCACCGACATTCAGCTTGGCGGCAATGTCGAAATGAAAGTGCTTGAGGCAATCACAGCCGATCCGAACGCGGACCCGGAAGATGTGCGCAGCAAGATTGAGGCTGAGCATGAAGATGAAAAACAAAAAGTTCTAGCGGCTGGCGGCTTATTTGTGATGGCCTCTGAGCGGCACGAAAGTCGACGTATCGATAATCAGCTGCGTGGCCGCTCGGGTCGTCAGGGTGATCCAGGAAAGACGTCGTTTTATTTGTCGCTCGAAGATGACCTGATGCGTATCTTTGGTTCCGATCGCCTCGACAAGGTTCTGAAGACACTTGGTCTTGAAGAGGGCGAGGCCATTGTACACCCTTGGGTTAACAAGTCTTTGGAACGCGCCCAAGCAAAGGTCGAAGGTCGCAACTTTGACATCCGTAAGCAGCTATTGAAATTCGATGACGTGATGAACGACCAGCGCAAGGTGGTGTTCAGCCAGCGTCGCGAGATTATGGAAGCTGAAGATCTTTCGGAAATTATTTCGGACATGCGCGATCAGGTCGCGGATGATCTTATTGATCAGTACTTACCCCCCAACACATATGCAGATCAGTGGGATTCGCATGCGCTTTACGCGGCGGTGATCGAGCATCTGGGCCTCGACCTGCCGGTGATTGAGTGGTGTGAGGAAGAGGGCGTTGACGACGAGCAAATCCGCGACCGTCTGATCGAAGCAAGCGACAAACTGATTGATGAAAAAACACAGGCTTTTGGTGCTGAAAGTATGCGTGGCATCGAAAAACAGCTTATCCTGCAAGCAATTGACGGTAAGTGGCGCGAACATTTGTTAACTTTGGAGCATTTGCGTTCTGTGGTTGGTTTCCGCAGCTATGCGCAACGTGACCCACTGAACGAATACAAGAACGAAGGGTTCCAGTTGTTTGAATCCATGCTCGATAGTTTGCGTACGGAAGTAACACAAAAGCTCGCGTTGATTCGCCCAATGACAGAAGAAGAGCGTCATCAAATGTTGGCTGAAATGCATCAACAAAGGCAGGCAGCCCTCGTTGATGCAGAGCAGTCAGCTCCCCGCCCGACGCTCGAAGCGACAGATGCCGGGTTCGATGAGAATGACCCATCGACCTGGGGCAATCCAGGTCGCAACGACCTTTGCCCTTGTGGTAGCGGTAAAAAGTTTAAGCATTGCCATGGGCGGTTGGCTTAAAGCAGCTGCCATAATCCTGCCTTAAAGACTCCACAGAGCGGTCATAACCCGGTCAATGTGATGTGCGAATCCTTTCCAATATCAATCTGTGGAAGGGACACTTAGCAATGTTGCGAAAGAAAGAAATGATGACCGCTGCGGGCACGCTCGCCATTGCTGTAGGTATTGGTTTCGCTATGCAAAGCGGTGATGCAGCACGCGAAAGATATGGCGCTGCGATACGGCCTGTTGATCAAGCTGATGCGCATGTTCAGGCAACCATTATGTCAGACACCGTGGATGTCCTGCTGGATGTTCAGGAAATAGAGCTGACTTCAGCCAGTGGAACAGAAGTGATTTCAAAACCCAGCATTGAGATGGATGTGAACCGCGCTTCGGTTCAAGTAGTATCTGATCTAGTTGCGCCCGACACAGAACTAGCCCCAATCAAACTGGCTGAATGCCAAATCAAGGCCGCGGCTAAACCGATAGCCGGTGCAATGGTGAATCTGACCTTGTCAGCTCCGTGTGCTCCGAATGAGCGTCTTACGGTTCACCACAACGGAATGATGTTCACGCAGGCAACAGATTCAGATGGTTTGTTGGAGCTCATTGCACCAGCGTTGACTCAACAGGCCGTTTTTGTTTTGGCGTTTGCAAATGGTGACGGCGCGGTTGTTGAGACAACAGTATATGACCTAGATCAGTTCGACAGAGTCGCTTTGCAATGGCGCGGGCGTACCGGATTTCAGTTGCATGCGCGTGAGTTTGGCGCGGATTACAATGCACCCGGTCATGTTTGGGCTGGGACTGCCCCCGATGTCTTGGCCTTGATCAATGGGGAAAGCGGTTTTTTGATGCAGCTGGGCGACGCTAATATACCCGAGCCGCTTTTGGCCGAGGTCTATACCTTTCAGACGGCAAAAACTGTGCAGGATGGTATTGTCGACCTGAGTGTAGAGGCCGAGGTTACCGCAATGAACTGCGGTCGTGAAATCGAAGCACAGTCGATTGAAATGGCTGTAAACGGCAGTCTGAAAACTCAGGATTTGGTCCTTGCTGTGCCTGGATGTGATGCGATCGGTAGTTTTCTGGTGTTGAATAATCTTGTCTCAGACTTGAGAGTTGCCTTCAACCAGTGAGTGTTGTGCAAAGGATGTGCTATGGCTTGGATACGTGCGGCGACTATCGCAGCACTTTTCATATGGAGTAGCAAAGCGGCTGCGCAAGATGTCATGTTGACGTCACCTGACGGCACGATTGAGTTAAGCGGTTCATTGCTTGGCTTTGACGGAGAATTCTATCGGCTCGACACCATTTATGGGGAACTCACCATTGATGGGTCTGGCGTGGTTTGTGAGGGGCCCGGTTGTCCGAATCTGCAAAATTTCATTGCCGAAGTCAGCATATCCGGCTCTGCCACTATGGGCGCGCTGTTGGTTCCTGCACTTCTAGAAGGTTTTGCCATCCGCAATTTCTATAGCGTAACGCGCGAAACGGTTGATGCATCGCATCTGATCTATGTGCTTCGCAACTTGTCAGATGAAGCTGAAGTCGCGCGGTTCTTTTTCCACGTTTCAACCACTGATGAAGGCTTTGCCGATATGCTGGCGAATGACGCCGATATCGTCATGGCCCTACGCGAAATGCGATCCCAAGAACGGATACGCGCTCGCAAGGCGGGATTGGGGGATCTTAGCCAAGCCAATCGCAGCCGCGTGCTTGCGCTTGATGCAATGGTGCCAATCGTTGCCCCTTCAAACCCGGTAGGTACGATTTCACCTCAGGAATTGGTCGAGGTCTTGGCAGGTCGGATCACAAACTGGCGCGCTTTAGGCGGCGCAGACACCGAAATCGTCCTACATTTGCCGGATGGAGCGACGGGTCTTGGCCAATCAGTAGAGGATGACATCATGGGTCCAGCTAAGCTGGACTTTGCAGATGGGGTTGTGCGCCATGTACGGTCTGATGATCTTGTCGCGGCTGTTCTGCGGGATCCATTTGCCATTGCCATTGCCAGTTACGCCGAAACGGGAAGGGCGCGCAAGTTGACACTAACCGGCCCATGTGGGTTCTCGATATCTGCGGATCGAGGTACTATTAAGACCGAAGATTATCCACTGACCTCACCCATGTTTCTCTATACGCCAGCTCGTCGTTTGCCCAAGGTGGCGCGCGAGTTCCTTGCTTTTAACCGTAGTCCTGCAGCGCAAAACATCATTCGTCGTTCCGGGTTTGTAGATCAAGCACCAGAAGAAATCAGTATCGACTCCCAAGGCTATCGCTTTGCCAATGCCGTTACTGCGGCTTGGCCCGAAGTATCGTTAGAAGAATTGCAACGGATGACACGAAAACTTTATGGTTTTGCTCGGCTGACCACGTCATTCCGTTTTGAAACGGGCTCGGTCCGTTTAGATGCGCAATCGCGGTCCGTTATCCAGCAATTGGCATATGCAATAGAGCAAGGAAGGTACGATGCGCGTCAAATTTTGCTTGTTGGCTTTAGTGATGGACAAGGGCCAGCGCCCAAAAAGAAGGGTATCGCATTGCAGCGAGCCAAAGCTGTGAAACAAGCGCTAGAAAACGCCGCAGAAACTGCAAACTTCAACCGTATCAATATTGAGGTCGACGCCTTTGGCGAAGCGTTACCAATGGCTTGTGATGACAGTGAATGGGGCCGTCAAGCCAACCGCCGCGTTGAAGTCTGGGTGCGCTAACTACTAAAGATAACCCTCGGATTTAAAGCTGATCTCGCGTGATTTTCCGACAATCAAATGGTCATGCAATGTCAGCCCTAACGCGACGCAGGCTGATTCAATCTGGTTGGTCATGTCGATGTCGGCCTCGCTGGGCGTTGGATCCCCCGAAGGATGGTTGTGCACGAGGATCATAGCTGAAGCATTCAGCTCAAGGGCCCGTTTTGCGACTTCCCGCGGGTAGACGGGAACGTGATCAACGGTGCCTTTCCCCTGTTCTTCATCTGCAATCAGTACATTTTTGCGATCCAGGTAGAGCACGCGAAACTGTTCAGTTTCTCGATGGGCCATGGTCATATGGCAGTAATCCACAAGAGCATCCCAGCTTGTAATCACCTGCTTGTTCAATACCTTTGAACGAGCAAGGCGTTGCGCAGAGGCTTCAATAATTTTCAATTCAGTAATAACAGCATCACCGACACCCTTGAAGGCGCGCAATCGATCAATGGGTGCTGTAATGACGCGGTTGAAGTCGCCAAACTCCGCCATCAGTTGGTGAGCGAGTGGCTTGACATCCTGTCTAGGGATAGCACGAAAAAGGATCAGTTCCAGCAATTCATAATCGGGTAAGGCGTCAGAACCACCATGCATGAAGCGCGTCCGCAAGCGCTTGCGATGATCAGTCATATATGACGGAACCTTACCCACCGGAACAGAAATAGGGGCGGCTTCGTCTAGATCAAAAGCAAGGGGCTGTTCGGCTAACTGAGACATAAACACAGCGTGCCCCATATATGGTTAGCGAAGTGTTAATTTGGATGAAGTCCACGTTATTATGCGGGACACAGAGAATTGGAAACGCATGAAAACAACAAAATCAGTCTGAACAAGTTCTAGGAAGACACGCCCAAGTCAAACCTTGCTTCGCAAACAGCAAACCAAATGAAATTGGAAGCAAGACAGACAATTTGTCCGCCTTGTGTTTAACCCTTCATTCCATCCCAGAACGATTTAACCGAAGAGAAAAAGCTGGATGACTGAGGATTGTTTTCTTCTGAAAGGTCTTCGAATTCGCGCAAAAGCTCTTTTTGGCGACTGGTCAATTTAACCGGTGTCTCCACAGCGAGTTCGATAAACATATCGCCCGAACCACCGCCACGCAGGGCTGTCATGCCTTTGCCACGCAAGCGCATCTGACGACCTGATTGCGAACCGGCTGGGATTTGAACACGGCCACGGCCACCGTCAATTGTAGGGACCTCGATCGAGCCGCCCAAAGCAGCCGAACCCATTGATACCGGCACACGACAGAAAAGATTTGTACCGTCTCGTTCAAAGAGTTTGTGCTCATTTACTTCGATAAAGATATATAAATCGCCTGTTGGTCCGCCGCGCATACCAGCTTCGCCTTCGCCGGAAAGGCGAATACGTGTTCCGGTTTCGACGCCCGCGGGAATATTCACACTCAGCGAGCGGTCTTTCTCTACACGACCAGCACCGCCACAGGCACTGCATGGGTTCTTGATGATCTGCCCCATGCCGGAACAGGTTGGACATGTCCGTTCTACGGTGAAAAAACCCTGCTGAGCGCGAACTTTGCCCATGCCGGAGCATGTCGGGCAGGTGGTAGGTTCAGAGCCGCCTTCGGCGCCAGAACCATTACACGATCCGCACGTGACCGAAGTAGGAACGTTGATTGTCTTTTGCATACCTGCATATGCTTCTTCCAGAGAGATGCGCAGGTTGTAACGCAAGTCAGAGCCCCGTGCTGCACGGCGTCCTCCACCACCACGTTGACCTCCCATGAAGTCGCCAAACAGATCGTCGAATACGTCAGAGAACGCCGAACCAAAGTCGCCCTGTTGACCAGCGCCACCGCCAGGTCGGCCACCCATGCCACCTTCAAACGCGGCGTGGCCATACCGATCATATGCTGCTTTTTTGTCAGCATCCTTTAGGACATCATGCGCTTCATTGGCTTCTTTGAATTGCGCCTCTGCCTTGGGGTTGTCCGCGTTCCGGTCTGGATGCAGTTCCTTGGCTTTTTTGCGGTAGCCTTTCTTGATTTCGTCAGCGCTGGCCCCTTTGGAAACGCCAAGCACCTCGTAATAGTCACGTTTTGCCATGGATCATATCCTTTACTGGAACGTCTGAGGCCGGCCTAGTATGGGCCGGCCTCTTGGTTGGATCCTGATAGAGCGCAAGATCAGGAGCGCTTGTCTTCATCTAAGTCTTCAAAATCAGCATCGACGATATCTTCGTCACCAGCATGTGCTTCATCTGCGGCAGTAGGCTCATACTCGCCCTCTTCCTGCGCTGATTTGTAGATCGCCTCGCCCAGTTTCATTGCCGCTTCTGTGACGTTTTGGATGCCCGACTTGATCTTATCCGTGCTCTCTGTTTCCAGCTCGTCCTTGAGGGCTGCAATAGCCAGTTCGATTGCTTCGATCGTGGTCGGGTCGACCTTATCCGCATGCTCTTCCATAGACTTCTCGGTCGAATGGATCAGGCTTTCGGCTTGGTTTTTCGACTCGATCAACTCGCGACGTTCTTTGTCCGCCTCTGCGTTATCTTCGGCGTCTTTGACCATTTGCTCGATATCGTCGTCGGACAGGCCGCCCGAAGCTTGGATGGTTATCTGCTGCTCCTTGCCAGTGCCTTTATCCTTTGCACCAACTGACACGATTCCGTTGGCGTCGATGTCAAAAGTCACTTCGATCTGTGGCATGCCGCGTGGTGCAGGTGGTATATTTTCGAGGTTAAAGTTGCCTAAGATTTTGTTGTCAGACGCCATTTCGCGCTCACCCTGGAAAACCCGGATGGTTACTGCGCTCTGATGATCTTCGGCTGTCGAAAAGATTTGGCTCTTTTTGGTCGGGATCGTGGTGTTGCGATCGATCAAGCGGGTAAATACGCCACCCAAAGTTTCAATCCCCATGGACAGCGGTGTTACATCAAGCAGTACCACATCTTTGACGTCGCCTTGCAAAACACCAGCCTGAATGGCGGCGCCCATGGCCACAACTTCGTCAGGGTTAACGCCTTTGTGAGGCTCTTTTCCAAAGAATTTGGTTACTTCTTCAACAACACGGGGCATGCGTGTCATGCCGCCGACGAGAACCACTTCGTCGATGTCAGAGGCTGAAAGGCCCGCGTCTTTCAACGCAGCGGCGCAAGGCTTCATCGATGCCTTGATCAGGTCACCGACCAGTTGCTCCAGTTTTGCGCGGGTCAGCTTCATGACCATGTGAAGCGGCTGACCGTTCGAACCCATTGAAATAAAGGGCTGGTTGATCTCTGTCTGGTTCGCGCTCGACAATTCGATCTTGGCCTTTTCTGCTGCCTCTTTAAGGCGTTGCAGGGCCATTTTGTCTGCTGTCAGATCGACGGCGTGTTCTTTTTTGAACTGTTCAGCAAGATAGTTTACGATCCGCATGTCAAAATCTTCACCACCCAAGAAGGTGTCACCATTGGTGGATTTCACTTCGAACAGGCCGTCATCGATTTCGAGGATTGTCACATCGAACGTGCCACCGCCCAAGTCATAGACAGCGATTGTATGGGTCTCTTGCTTGTCCAGACCATAAGCAAGTGCTGCAGCTGTTGGTTCGTTAATTATGCGGAGCACTTCAAGACCAGCGATCTTG
>JAQWVA010000111.1:0-3660 GCA_029250205.1 Tateyamaria sp. | reverse complement strand
CTCCTCGATCCCGTCTGCACCATCGGGGGCACCAGTGATGGCATTTGCATCCTGTTTGCCGCCATTCACAATAACGTCGTTGTGATCCGTGGTTAAGTCATCTGCAGGAATAGTCGGAGATCCAGACAGCAGGTTAGTACCGCCACCAGTTACACTGGAGTCCTGCCCCTCACCCGCAATAAATACCTGTATATCAGAAAACGTCGCAGACCCACCAGAATTCAGCAGCGAGAGTGACCCGTCGCCGTAGGTCCCTGAATCATCTGATCCGCTTTCACCTTGCGTACCAACAGTGACATCGATCGCTTCGTCTTGGAGTTCCGGCGTGTAACCAGACCGTTCATCACCGGATGCATCGTAGGTATTGGTACCGGTACCGCCATAAATAGTGTCGCTGCCTTCGCTTGCTACGAAAACATCATCACCCCCGAAGCCTTTTAGTTCATCATCGCCGGTCCCGCCATCAATCGTATCATCGCCACCTGATGCACCGACTGTATCGTTGCCATCAGCGGCGCTGATGATATCATCGCCGGTTGTGATGGCGTCGCCTGCCACATCGTTATAGCCAAGTACCATATCATCGTCGTCACTCGTACCATCGACGATGCCGTCCGGGCCCAATACAGTATAGCTGGCCTGAACTTTATCAACATATAGGCTCTTATCGTCGTGATCATTTTTTGTGATCCGGATTGCGACATCATATCCGTCGTAACTTGCGTTTTGCACGGTGCTGTTAAGGGCCACGGACGCAAGCGTGTCCGCGGTTGGATCTGTTAAGCCTTGTGCACTTCCTATAACCACCTCTGAGCCAGAGTCGGGATGGATTGCTACCAGCTCAATAGAGTAACTTAATGCGTCGTAGACATAGTTTGGGTCACCAATGTCTAGACTTAAATTGACTTGCTCATTCGCGTTATAGCTGTAGCCTGAAAGGGTTTGTGTTAATGTCGCGCCTGCTTTCCACAGGTACGCTACATTGCTGCCGGAGACAGAGTTACTATCTATGTATGTACCTGGGTTGTATACCGCCGCATCGCTAGCAGTCCAACCTGGAACATCTTCCCAGCTACCCTCCTGCCTTGGACTGAGGTTGTTATCGTCTTCAAAGCTGCCATTAGTAATAGTTATTGGTGTGGACATAAATAACCTTCCTTATAATGACGAGCGACAAAATTTTCTGTTTGCTTCGGTTTGGCATTAGGATCGAAATAGCTGTGTTGTTCGCCTGAGGAAATAGCTGTGTTGTTCGCCTGAGATATTTTTAAAGAGCTATCATATTAAGAAATTCATACTATAAGATTAACACCCTTAAATATCCCGACATAGTAGTATTTTTAATCCCAGAGATATTGATTAATATTAATTAGGAAATCGATTATCCGTTTACTTTTTAAAAACGTTTTCTTGCGACATACTTTATGAAAATAAAACGTTTGTTTAAAAAACTAATAGCACATATTGTGCCGTTTGCGACTTGAGAGAGCTTTTGGACTGGGGACCTTGTTTCCTCAAGTCCTAACTTGGGGTTGTGTCATAATGAATGCACTTGTTCGTCCAGCGAATAAAAATTTTACGGCCCATGCGGTGTTTGAGCGCTGTGCGACATCCATCGGCCACTGCTTTGACGATGATCCTAAAAACCAACGACCCATGGCGGCAAAGCTGTTGTCGCACAATGAAAAGGGGCTGGTAGCGCGTATGGAAATGAATGGCCAATCGCTTGTATTCAAAGCGTTTGATCCTGAAAATCCAGACAGCTTGTGGAATATGGCTCGCGAAACTAAAGTTCTTAGTAGGCTTTCAAATACTGGCTTGGCCGCCCGTTTAGTAAGCATCAATAAAATGCATCAATTTCTCGCTCTTGAGTATTTAGAGGGCGTGCCGCTCTCTGATAGTTTAGTTGAATCTGAACTGCCAATGATTTGCCGTAAACTTGGACGTTGGTTGGCTAGTTTCAATGAAGAAATGCCTTCCCAACGGACGCAATCAACGTGGTTTGATTACTTGAAGCATTATAGAGAACCAGCTTTGCAGAAAATTGTTACAAAGCGTGCTACTTGGCTTGAAAAAATGCCAATATATGAGCTAAGAATTGCGAAAAACGACTCGTTTTTGCACAATTTTATTATCTCGCCCAATGGTGAAGTACTGGGTGTAGATTTTGAGGCGAGCTCGATTAAACCCGTAGGCTGGGATCTCCTGCTGACTTCGCGTATACTAGCACAACATTTCCCCCACCACATAAATACTATAACAATCAATTTACTTCGGGGATGGGGAAAGAAGGTTGGGCTTATCACCGCAGCCCGCTTTGCAAAGCTTTGTGATATTTTTGCAAGAAAAACAGCATTCGAGCCGTTGGGGCAGAACCAATTTAATCTGAATAAAATAATGTCTGACTATAATGACGCGCGCCTTACTAATCGGAGTTTACCTCAAACCAATTACGTTGTTAAAGTTCCTTACATGCATCAGGGATTCACTTCCGTGACGGCAGACGAGAAAGAAGAATTTTCGTCACGTTTGGCCAAGGAAGCGCGCCGCGCCAAAAAAGATCTTAATTCAAGACAAGTTTCCGAAAGATCATTGGACGCAAATATACCATCAACCCTTATGCAACAGGCATGCGCATTGTGTAATGGAAGATGTTGCGGTACTGGGAAAAAAAACAACGCCTTTCTCAAGGCAGAAGACCTTCAAAGGCATTTCGAAAAGGACGAAGACTCAACGATTGAGGATATCGTAAAACTTTACATTAACTATATGCCCGATGAACATGTTCTTGGTAGCTGCCTTTTCCACGGTAAAAACGGATGTTCGATCCCACGTCATGATCGGGCACAAGTTTGTAATAAGTTTCTATGTGATAGCGCTAAGCTGGTTGGTGACCTGCCTAGAACAGCACAAGACATAGACGAAAGCACTCTGCTTGTATCCGTGAGGTTTGGTGCGGTTAAAAGAAGCAAGATTACCGTGCCAAGCGTTTGAAAAAACCAGACCACCCCCAGCGCTGTCAGAAGAAGATCGGTTGAGGCGGGCAGGGCAGGCGACAAGCGTCGCCGGATGGCAAAACCCGACTGATTAAAGTACTTCAAGGCGTCTCTGGAAATCATCCGTCTGGCAAATCGCCCGACTTGGGTGTCACGCTGAGGTAGGCGCGTGCAAAACCGATCTTCGATGATCTAGAAGCTTGGCGACATGCGCAATTGCCCGAAAATTTGGGCAAGTCACTCCTTGCACAAGCTATCCTCTACGCCCTTGGCCGGATGCCAAAGGCGCGGGGATTACTTCACAATGGTCACCTTGAATTGGACAATAACTCAGCCGAACGCGCCGTCAAACCTGTGGCCATCGGTCGGAAAACTGGATGTTCGGGGGTTCAGAAGGCAGCGGTAAAGCCATAGCAGTCGCCTTCACCCTCATGGAGACCGCCAAGCGCAAGGACGTCGATCCCCAAGCATGGCTCACATGGGGCCTTGCCCAAATCGCCGATCACAAAATCATACGTTCGACGAAATTCTCCTCTGGCGTTAGGCTGCTCAAGTAGCGCAACCGGCCATGATTCTGCTCAAAAGGGCGGGTTCAACGGATGGGAACGACGGCACGGCATGAAGGCTACATTTGTCCGTCCAGACTGATGTTTCCTCATCGTAT
>JAQWVA010000040.1:0-17187 GCA_029250205.1 Tateyamaria sp. | reverse complement strand
ATCGATGGCATAATTGGTAACAACGATTATAAAGAACAAATCGTTGGCGTCGACCTTATTCTCGAAAATGGTGGTGCTGCCGTCACTGGCACTGGCCTCACGTATGACAACACCAACGTTGTTTGCTTCACAGCAGGAACGCTTATTGGGACTTTGCTCGGACCGGTCAGGGTCGAGGATCTAAAAGCTGGCGATGACGTCCTGACACTGGACACGGGCACCCAAAAAATCCGCTGGATCGGCAGCACGCACCGCGATTCCATCGACCTTGCGGCAGACCCAAAGCTGCGGCCCGTGCGTATCAGTGCCGGTGCCTTGGGCGGGGGCTTGCCCGCGCAGGAGCTATTGGTGTCGCGCCAACACCGCTTTCTCGTCCGATCTCCTATCGCGCAGAGGATATTCGAAACTTCCGAAGTTCTGTTGCCCGCAATCAAGCTGATCGATCTGGACGGGATTGATATCGCCGAGGATGTCGACGCGGTCGAGTATTTCCACATCCTGTTTGATCGGCATGAAATCGTGTGTTCAAACGGTGCCTGGTCCGAAAGCCTGTTCACTGGTCCCGAGGCGTTGCAAGCCGTGCCATCAGCGAGCGCGCAGGAAATCAAAAAACTGTTTCCCGAGATCTGCGAGCCCAATTATGAGCCTGCGTCTGCACGTCTCATACCAGAGACGGGCAAACTAATGAGAAAACTCGTGGTGCGGCATAAGAAGAACAACAAGCCGCTCTATACGATCCACTGATTACCGGTGCGGAAAACTGCGCGCTGGCATGACACTGACCTGGCTTGAGCGATTTGCCCAAACCCCAGCAAATCCAGTGCTACGAGATTGGCATCGGCAGACAACGCAAACCATGTCGCGTCATAACAAAGAACGCTTTGCGGAAGAGGACCGAGAAATAGCACTGTTGGACCGTCAGAATTTCCATCTGTAGCATAGCGAACTCTCAGACCTTTTAACTGCATATACTCAGGTGTAATCATCATCAGGCTGGCCGCGTTTAGTCGACTGAGCATCCCAATGGGATCTTTTGGCATGATATTTGCTTCAGGGGTGGCAAGTGTATATTTTTAATTGTATCTGCCTATAAATTATTTGGCCAATATTTAAATACCAAAGAGAACGCTAATGCGCGAAGTGTCTACTCAGGGCCGAGGTCGCCCAAAGACGCTGGATCGGGATCAGGTCCTGCAAGAGGCTTTGATGGCGTATTGGTCTAGGGGGACCAAGAACGTCTCGATCAGCGATATTTGCTTGGCGACGGGAGCGTCCAAGCCAGGGGTTTATCGCGAGTTTGGCAATGATGATGGTCTAAAAGCTAGCGCTTTGGAAACATACTATATCCGTGCAGTTCAACCCTTGATCGATATTTTTGAGAAAGATCAATCGATGTGTGAGGCTATCGATGCATCGGTAGACTACATGACGCAAGACCGTACAGAACTCGGCATTCCACAGGGCTGTCTATTCGTGAACATGCGGGCGCAGTCGCAGCAACTTGGGCCGTTGACCCGCGAGACGTTGAATGCGTTTCGGCGCAGCCTTTTGAGCGCATTCGCGGCATGGGCCGAACGCTCAAAGGCGCGCGGTGAATGTACCAATATTCCAACCGATATTGCCGCCCTCTACATTGATGCGCAGCACGGTGGCGCGATGCGGATGCAACGGGAAGGTGTTCCCAATGAAACCGTTGCAAACGTGCTGAGGAGGGCGCTTTGTACTCTGGTCGTGCGAAGCGCGCAGTGATGCGCGTTAGACCGCAGAAGGCAACGGGTCAGGTGTAGAGATCAGCTATGGCTTCGCAAAAAGCCTGTGTGTCTACTTAACAAAATATCTGCGCGGCCATCTCTACGGGCAGGGTGACAGTATAAAGATTTTTCTATCTTTCGGCATGTTCAATGCGATGCAATTTGCCCTCGCTTTATCGCTACCGGTGACGGCTAAACGCTCCGTCACCGGTAGGAGCTTGCGAGGCGCGCAGTACGCTGCTCAGAAGATCCAGCTCAATTACATTCAGTGACGATGGTGTCGCGGGATTTGCGCACCTTGCCCATCGGCAGCAACCAATCCCCGGCCTCATCGCGATAGCCCAGCGGCATTAGAACAACGGAGCGTAAGCCGCGTTCTTTTAACCCCAGAATGGCATCGACCGCGGCGGGGTCAAACCCTTCCATCGGTGTGCTGTCGACTTCTTGCTCGGCTGCAGCCAACAGTGCGATGCCCAAAGCAATGTAGGCTTGACGCGCTGCATGGGCATAGTTTACCGCAGCGTCGCGCGGCACATAGTTAGCCTTCAGGTTGTCATAATAGGTGTGCAGCATGGGCATATCACCACGTGCTTCAACATTCAGATCAACGACTGCGTCGATGCGGTCCGCTGTGTAATTGTCCCACGCCGCGAATACTAACAGATGCGAACCGTCGGTGATCTGTGCCTGCCCGCCAGCCGCCTCAGTGATCTGCTTGCGGATATCAGGGTTGGTGACAACAAACAGCTCAAACGGTTGCGTTCCACTTGACGTCGGGGCCAAACGGATCGCCTCAATGATGGCGTCGACCTTGTCCTGCGGCACAGGCTTTGCAGGGTCCATTTTCTTTGTCGCGTAGCGCCAGTTGAGAAGGTCGTTAAGAGGTTTGGCTGTCATCAGTCTTGTCCTATAATCTGCACCCTTACGGGAAGTATAATTTTAATGCTTCACATGTATTGAGTACTAAAAAGCCTCGCAAGAAGGCACATTTTTGAACCTTGGTTACACACAGGGAACCACCATGCCGAACAACGATCAATGCCCAGAATGCAAGCGCATCAATGAGGTTCTATCGCGGGTTGGCGACAGGTGGAGCGTTCTTGTTGTGATCTCGCTCGCCCAATATGAAACGCTGCGGTTCAATGAGCTCAAGCGCAACCTTAATATTTCGCAACGGATGCTGAGCCTAACGTTGAAGGAGCTTGAACGCGACGGGCTTGTGAATCGCACCTATCACCCGACGATTCCGCCAAAGGTTGAATATAACCTGACTGAGATGGGTCAGTCGTTTCGGAAACCTGTGAGCGCTTTGGGGTGTTGGGCATTGGATAATCTCGCTAAAATTGATGTCGCCCGTGCGGCGTACGACGACGGTATAAACGGTTAATAATTGCGGCCCCGTCCCAATCGTGGCGGAACCGCAAAAGCTATCAGCTTGTGTGTCGAGATAGGAATTCCAGCAATGCTTCTGGGTGCTTGTTAAAGAACTGATAGCCATCAAAACGATTGCCCGTCCCGAAAGGCGTCTCTTGATCAGGGCCAATCCATACAATGTTATGGGGGGTTGGCGTGGCGTCCATGATTTCCTGAATATCATTCTGCCCTGTCTCGATGTTGAACGTATAAACGTCCTTTTTCACCTGCGCAAAAAGTACGGGCACGGTCAGGCTTGGCACGTACTCAAGCGCCTCTGCAAAGCCAAATCCGAACTTTTCACGCTGTACGTCCAGCACGCGATCCACAAGATCGATCCCGGTTTTCGCGCGAATGAAGCGGTCCGTCATATTGTAGGACAGCGTCGGCTGGTTCGCGATCAGGCCTTTGATCTGCGGGTTGGCGAACAGTTCCGGTTCCTTCTGCCATGCAAGGAATGTTGCATTCGCGCCCATGCACTGGCTCAGAAAAATGATCTCATCATCGGCAAAATCTGCATGCGCCAGAACATAGCGTAGGGAGGCCGCCACATCCTGCCACTCCGTGACCCCGGCCCCCACAAGCGCTTCAGTGCCTTTGGCTGCGCTCCCGATACCGCCATCGCTGTCGCCTTGACCGCGGTGATCATACATTACGATGTTATATCCTGCGTCATGCAGGTGCTTGACCATCGGTAGGAATTCAGCTGCAACGTTATCCAGTCCTGCGTCTGACCCATAGCGCGTGGTGGTCAGAGGGTGGTTTACGATCACTGTCTTGTTTGACGTCGTGGGGGCGGGGATTTCCCATGCGCTTAGGCGGACGTTGTCTGCCGTCATGATGTCCACATCGGTGTAGGCCATCCCGTAATCAATCGGTGCTTTAGGGTTTTCCAGACGTTTGGGCGCAACCCGCATTTTGACGATTTGGTTAACCAGAATCTTGTCGCGCACATCAAAAGGGTTGACGAACCAGACAAAGGCCAGTGCCCCTATAACAACGGCAACAACCGATAATATCCCTATGGTCACTTTCTTCATCCTTTTGCGCTCCATAAATATTTACACTGGAAATATTGAGTAGGCGTCCCCTTGCGTGCGGTCAAGCGAAAATTTACGGTAAGAACATCAGTTGAGGGAAACCAGTGACAGCAGAACGCAAATATCATCACGGCAATCTCAAGGAGGCTTTCCTTGATGTAGCCCGTGCTCTTCTGGAAACGGATGGGTTGGCCGGATTGTCTTTGCGCAAATGCGCAGAGAAGGTTGGCGTCAGCCATACAGCTCCAAAGAACCACTTTGGCAATATGGCAGGGTTGCTGACAGCCATTGTAACAAAGGGCTACAGCGAACTTGCGCAGATGATGGTTGCTGAGGTGTCAGAGAATGCAGCGCGCATACAAAGGCGTGAGGCCGCGTCGCTTGCATATGTGGCATTCGCAGAGAGTAACCCAGCGCTTTATGAGTTAATGTTTTCGCGAGATCGTTTGGTGAATGATGATCCTGACCTTATGCGCGAGGTTGGGGCGTGCTTTGTTATTCTTGCCGATATTTCGATGGACTTAGGCTGGTATGCGGGCAGTGACGACGAAAAGAATGGTAAGGGTCAGGTTGCTCTATGGAGCCTTGTGCATGGCTATGCGCAACTTGTCACTGCGGGGCGGTTCAAGAAGGAAAATATGAAAGGCCTATCCATTCTTGATATTTTGCCGGCAATCCGACCAGATAGCTAACCATATTCTGGCGACACGTTTGTTTGCGCCAAGCGGATATTTCGGCAACCGCGGTAAAAGCTCATTTTGTCCAGCTGTTTCAACGGATGAGCGCAAAACATGCCTCAAATGTTTCTGCTGGGTTTTTGTATTGTATCGCAAGGCCATTTGAGGTCACTCGTCAAGCTGGTGTGCAACGGTGCTGGGTTTGGCTTGGTTAAAACCTGAGATTTCAGTACCTTTAGGATAAAGGCGAGAAATTGGACAAACTGGATTGGGGAGTTTGACATGATCAGATATGGGTTTCAGTCCAAACTCAAAGACATCCGTTTTGTCCCACGACTAATATACATAACAGGATAGCAGACAGTCGGTCCAGTTTTGTCAGTTAAAGCCGTTCTCGACGAGAATTTTCAATACATCGCACCGTCATGCAAGACGTTATCCTGTGGCGCGATGAACGAACGGTTTCAAAGTTTGCAGCATTTGCGAGCTCGGCTCACTGCAAAAGTCTGGATAGTGGCGTCATTTCATTCGACAGCTCAATAGTTTTTGAGCCAGTTCAACAAATCCTTCACCACCCTTTTCTGCAGTGATCCACGTGGGCTTGCAAGCGATCTGGTCTGCAAAATCGGCGACATTTGCGACGCCGCAGGAATTGGGAAAATAGCTGAACATTGGCGCGTCATTTGGGCTGTCGCCGCAAAACACGACGTTGGTTTTTTCTGTCTCAAGGTCAAATCCAAGCACTTCGTCGGCAAACCGGCGCGACATCGACAATTTGTCATAGTCGCCAAACCAGCCATTAACATGGATTGAAGATATCTTGGCCACCGCGCCTTCTTCTTCGAATATTTCCTGAATCCGAGCGACAGATTTTGAGTCTAGCGGGGCCACGTCCTCACTAAAATCTACCGCAAGATCGGCCTCGCGATAGGGTTGGTCGGCAGAGATTGCGCACCCCGGCACCTCGGCTAAAACTCGGTCCTGAATATGAGCAAGACGGGCGGAATTCTTTGCCCGCTCAGCTGCATCAGCAAAATACTCTCGGCGCATTTTACGTGTATTGCCGTCATAGGCGAAATAGAATGCACCGTTTTCACCGACTACGCCGTGGACTGGCCAAAGCCGCGCGATCAAATCACACCATCCCGCGGGACGCCCGGTTATCGGGGCCACGTGAAACCCGGCGTTGAACAGATCTTCTAGCGCACGGTAAGCTGCGGCAGGTAAACGCCCATCGGTGGTCAACGTGTCATCGATATCTGCAAAGACCGTGGTAATTCCGGCGGCAGTGTTAGTAGGAAGCTCAGAAATGGGGCGCATTTTGGATAACTCGCGTTTCTGTTTGGGGTTTGTTTGGTGGTTGCATCTGTGTTGCGGCTACGGTCAGACGCCAACAAAACAGTCAAAGTTGGGCCAGGCTGTTCTGGGGGCATCACTGAAAACAGAATACATCCTTTCGGAAAGAAGCAGGTGTTGAGTGAGTTGCATGCATCCTGCGTCGGTTGTTGGACGAACCACATCCGAAACGCAGCATAAACCAAAATTACAAAATTAAAACCACAAAAGTTGATACTTTCTGCTAAAAATGGCGTAAATAACATGGATTATACCATAAAAGCCGTCATTATTACACTTAAAGCGAATTTAAATCTGGAACCTTACAAAAAATAATGTTGTTTTGTGGCTTGTCTAAGGTTAGTGTGAATCACGGAGCGGCTGGGGGGTGCGATGTCTCTGAAAAAAGAAAAACGGCGGAAAGCGATTTCGGCCCTTGTGCTTGATCAGGGGGCGGCCACCGTTGGCTCGCTCGCTGAGCAGCTGAACGTTTCCATGCAAACTATCCGCCGTGATGTCGATGCATTGTGTGAGGACGACATGTTGCACCGTGTGCACGGCAGGATTGAGTTAAGCAGAGAATTTTTGAATACGCCTTTTGACCAGCGCACAGATACAAACCCGCTCGGTAAGCGGGCGATTGGCGAGGCCGCTGCGCGGCTGATCCCGGATGGGTCGACTTTGTTCATGTCCATTGGATCAACGCCATTGAGTGTCGCTCAGGCTTTACGCAGCAGAAAAAACCTGACTGTCATCACGAATAACCTGAATGTTGCCATGGCGATGAGCGATGAGCCTTCAAACCGTATCATCATACCCGAGGGGGAGTTGCGTCTGCCGGATCGCGATATCTTGGGCAATGATGTTCTGGAATTATTTGGCCGTTATAGGGCGGAGTTTGCGATCTTTGGTGTGGCTGGTGTTGAGTTGGACGGCAGCCTTTTAGATTTCCATTCCACCGAAGTCCGAGCGCGTCAAAAGATTAGTGCGAATGCGCAAAAATCTATCTTAGTCGTCGACCACTCCAAGTTCGGGCGTCAAGCTCCTGCTTTGGGCGGCAATGTTACTGATATCGATACAATCATATTGGATCGACGCCCGGGGCCTGCGTTTGCCCCGCTGCTAGAGCCAATTGAAAACAGGCTGGTGATCGCCGAAGGAGAAATGAAATGACAACAGCGCCCATTGTAGTGCTCAAGGATATTGCCAAGCGATGGAATGGTCAGCTTGGCGTAGAGGGAATTTCTTTGGAAATCCCCGAGGGTAGCTTTACGGCATTGCTTGGCCCATCGGGTTGCGGCAAGTCCACGACACTGCGCCTGTTGGCGGGGCTGGAACTGCCGGACGAGGGCAAAATCCTGATCGACGGAAAGGATGTGACAACCAGTGCGGCGTCGGACCGTAACCTTTCGATGGTGTTTCAATCCTATGCTCTATTCCCGCATCTTTCAGTAGCCGAAAACGTCATATTTGGCCTGAAAGTGCGGCGCGTTCCAAAGGTGGAACGTCAGGAAAAGCTGCACCTTGCTTTAGAAATCACAGGATTGTTAGGTTACGAGGATCGCAAGCCAGGTGAACTATCCGGCGGTCAGAGACAGCGCGTCGCGCTTGCCCGTGCTATCGTAGCTGGTCAGCGTCTCTGTCTGATGGATGAACCGCTATCGAACCTCGATGCAAAACTGCGCAACTCTGTGCGCAAGGATATCAAAAAGCTGCAGCGTGATCTGGGTATTACCGTGATCTACGTCACCCATGACCAGACCGAAGCGATGAGCATGGCTGATACGGTAGTATTGATGAAAGAAGGTTACATTCAGCAGGTTGGCTCACCCGAAGATCTTTATAGCCGCCCCAACAATACTTTCGTTGCTGAGTTTGTCGGCGCGCCGCCGATGGCGTTGCTTAAGTCGTCAGTTTTAGATGGCTACGGCGATGATAAGACCATCGGAATTAGAGCCGAAAACATCCAGATAGTGCCAAAAGGCGAAGGCAGGATGAGTTGCACTGTAAATGAGTGCGAATTCCTCGGAGCTGAGACTTTGATCGGACTGGATCACGATGGTGCCGTAGGATTGAGCGTGCTCAAGCCAGGTATGTCAATGGTGGCTGAAGGAAGCGAGATCGACATCACTTTTCACGACAAGAATTTGCACGTCTTTGACGGTGCAGGTCAACGGTTACTGGGTTGAAGCCCGCAGTAACAACACAACAACGATCAAACCAAGGGAGAAAGAAGTGAAACTATTTTCAACAACAGGGCTGGGGCTGGCAACAGCGATGGCCGCTGGTATCGCCGCGCCGGCGATGTCCGAGACCGAACTGACAATGTATTACCCGATCGCCGTGGGTGGTGCATTGACCCAAGTGGTCGACGGTATCGTCGCGGATTTCGAAGCAGCCAACCCAGACATCAGTGTCAATGCAATCTACTCGGGCAACTATGATGACACCCGCGTTCGGGCGTTGTCGGCACTTGCCTCGGGTGAGCCGGCGCAACTTGCTGTGATGTTTTCAATTGATGCCTACGACCTCATCGAACAGGATCTAATTCTACCATTCGATGACGTCGCAACATCGGCTTCAGACAAGGAATGGATGGGCAGTTTTTACCCCGCCTTGATGGCAAATGGTCAGATCGAAGGTAAGACATGGGGCATTCCCTTCCAGCGCTCAACCATCGTGGCCTATTACAACAAGGACATGTTCCGCGCAGCTGGCCTCGACCCTGAAGCTCCGCCAACCACATGGGATGAAATGATTTCTATGGGCAAGGCTCTGACACAGGGCGACACCTATGGCTTGATGATCCCATCCACCGGCTATCCTTACTGGATGTTCCAAGCGTTGGCGATCCAGAATGGCAAAGAGGTTATGTCGAACGACGGCCTGACCACCTATTTCGATGACGAGACCGTTGTCGACACTTTGGAGTTCTGGCAGTCCCTCTCTGGCGAACACGGCATCATGCCTGACGGCACAGTCGAATGGGGCACATTGCGTCAGGCGTTCCTTGAAGGCCAAACCGCAATGATGTGGCATTCGACCGGCAACCTGACGACCGTAAAAAAGAACGCCAGCTTTGACTTTGGTGTCGCCGAGCTGCCGGGCAATGTGCGTCTTGGGTCACCCACCGGTGGTGGCAACTTCTATATGTTCAAAGACACGACAGATGAAGAACGCGCAGCAGCTCTTAAGCTGATGCAATTCATGACGTCACCTGAGCAAGCCGCGGCTTGGTCAATCGGCACAGGCTATATGGGCGTTTCCCCTGCCGCGTACGAAACCGAAGCACTGCAAAACTACATTGCTGATTTCCCGCCGGCACTCGTCGCGCGCAACCAGCTTGAAAATGCGGTCGCAGAGTTTTCGACATTTGAGACTGCACGCGTGCGTGATGGTCTTAACAACGCCATCCAATCGGCGCTGACAGGATCGAAGACGGCTGAAGAGGCATTGAGCGAAGCACAAGCTGCAGCTGAGCGTCTACTGAGGGCTTACAAATAATACCTGCCGGTTGGGCTGGTGCGCATCGTATCGGCCCAACCAAATTTTAACAGGCCAATCCTGAATATCGGAGACGCGTAATGTCCGTTCACGCCAATTTAGAACGACGCAGACAGGCCATATACGGCTGGTTGCTTCTATCTCCAGCAGCGGTACTGCTGACAGTATTTGCGTTCTATCCCTCAATCGCGACCCTTTGGTCGTCGTTATTTTCACGTAATACCCGGCGCAGACCAACAGAATTCGTCGGTACTGAAAATTATTCAGATCTATTTGCTGACCCGACCTTTTGGCTGGTGGTGAAAAATAATCTATTCTACGCTGGCGTCACTATACCACTTTCGATTTTTATAGCGCTTTCGATGGCGCTTTGGGCAAATTCCAAGATCTCGGCTCGGGGCTTTGTGCGCACCGCGTATTTCACGCCGACCGTCCTGCCAATGATTGCTGCGGCCAATCTGTGGCTGTTTTTCTACACGCCTGGACTTGGTGTTTTAGACCAGATTGGCAGCTTGTTCGGCCTGCCATCGGTTAACTGGCTTGGACAGCCCGAAACTGCGCTGTGGGCGATCATAATCGTGACAATCTGGAAAGAAGCCGGGTTTTTCATGATTTTCTATCTCGCGGCGTTGCAAACAATTCCTGAGGACCTCAAGGAAGCCGCTGATATCGAAGGTACCAGCCGCTGGACCTATACACGCCGCATCGTGTTGCCTCTGTTGATGCCGACAACACTGTTTATTGCCGTCAACGCGATGATCAACTCGGTTAAGCTGATCGACCACCTTTTCATCCTGACCAAGGGCGGTCCATCCGATGCCAGTAAGCTGATCCTCTATTATATTTGGGAAATGGCATTCGCATTCTTTGACGCTCCACATGCGGCTGCAATTACGGTCCTCGTAATAGCAGTGCTAGGGGTCGTCGCGGCGGTGCAGTTCTTGTATCTCGACAGAAGGACACACTACCAATGAAGAGCCTAACAAAATTCATGGACAGTTTCGGAGCGATCCTTTTGGCCGTCATCTGGATCGCGCCGCTACTGTTTGCCTTTTGGGCTGCAACCCATTCGACATCTGATGCGGTGAACCTCAACTTGTTTTCACCTTGGACGTTGGAGAACTTTCGGATTGCCTGGAGTGGCGCCCCATGGCTGAAGTATTTCTTCAACACATTCATGTTGGTAACAGTGATCCTGATGGGCCAATTTTTCCTAACCACTCTCGCTGGTTTTGCATTCGCGCAACTCCGGTTTCCGGGTAAGGATTTTGTCTTCATACTGGTCCTGATGCAGTTGTTTATCCTGCCCGAAGTCCTGATCGTTGAAAACTACGCTATGGTGTCGCGACTAGGGTTGTTTGATAGCATCCTTGGCGTTGGCATGCCCTATATGGCATCGGCTTTTGGGATATTCCTGATGCGCCAGGCGTTTAAAGGTGTCCCGATCGAATTACACGAAGCCGCTCGCATCGAAGGCTGTGGGTTAATAGGAATTCTATGGCGGGTTTACGTGCCACTGGCAAAGCCGACTTATCTTGCCTACGCGCTGGTTTCGGTGTCGACGCATTGGAATAACTTTCTGTGGCCGCTGATTGTAACCAACTCCCCTGAAACACGGCCGCTGACAGTTGGTCTGTCGATCTTTGGGGCACCAGAAAATGGCGTCGATATCAGTATTATTTCAGCTGCGACTTTAATGTCTGTTGCGCCGCTACTGCTTGCGTTCCTGATCTTCCAACGCCAGTTTGTGCAGTCTTTCTTACGAGCTGGGATTAAATGACTACCATTCTTCAACTTACGGACACACATATTGTCCGTGAGGGTGCTCTGGTTTCAGGTCGGCTGGAAACTGCCGACGCACTGACCCGCTTGGTCGATCGGATTATGTCGATCAAGCATCAAATCTGGCCGATCGATGCGGTCTTGGTCAGTGGGGACCTGAGTGACGACGGTAGTGCAGAAAGCTACGTTCGTTTCCAGTCGATGTTGGCTCCGCTGGGAATGCCCATCTATGTGATACCCGGCAATCATGACGCCCGCGAACCAATGCGGGCGGCGTTTTCAGAGCAGCTTCCGGTGACGGGCCCACTGAATTGGAGCCGTACGGTTGGGGATGTCCTTTTGATCGGTCTGGATTCTCTTGTTGAGGGGCACGGTCACGGAACATTAGATTCCGAAACACTGAAGTTCCTCAGTGAGGCCCTTGAAAACGCAGATGGGGCAGCCGTTTTGTTGGCGCTACACCATCCTCCGTTCCAGTCGGGCATCGGTTTTATGGATGATATTGGCCTTACGAATCGAGTTGCTTTTCGCGAGGTGATTGCACAATATTCCAGCGAGTTGCGTGTCGTGTGCGGCCATATACACAGCTTGGTCATAGCAAGCATTTCAGGACACATTGCACTGTCAGCACCATCGCCCTGCAGCACCTTCGAAAGTGACTACCGTGCCGATGCCCAGGTCGGATATCGCGATATGGAAGACGGATGCCTGCTGCATCGTTATGATGGGAGCTTTCAATCTGTACGGATTGGGCCTGTGGCTGGTGCGGGACCATTCCCTTTTTAATCTTGTCAGCCTGACAGAAAGTGACGGCTATGGACGAACCAAATCTTATTATGTTCCTTCTGAACATCGCCGGCTCCGCTGCGCTGCTTATTTGGGCGGTACGGCTGGTGCGCACCGGTGTTGAGCGGGGCTTTGCTGCGCCGCTTCGGATTTGGCTGCGCCATTCTGCGAACAACCGTCTACTGGCAGCGGGAACAGGCATGGTTGCTGCGGTTTTCCTGCAGAGTTCTACAGCGGTTGCAGTTCTAGCTTCTAATTTTGTCGTCAAGGGAGGGCTGACTGCAACAGTGGGCCTTGCCATTCTGCTGGGAGCAGATGTGGGGTCCGCGCTGGTAACGCAGCTCTTGATGGTCAGACAGGCGTTTCTCATCCCTCTTTTGATGTTGATTGGCGTAGCGATCTTCTTGCGCGGTCATGGCAACGTCCGTCAAATCGGTCGTATATTGATTGGTATTGCCTTGATATTCGTATCACTTGATATGATCCGGGCTGCAACCGGTCCACTTGTCGGTGATCCGGGCACGCAAACTGTTATGGCCTATCTTGGGCGCGATCTGGTTACGGCCTTTGTGCTCGGGGCGGGGTTTGCCTGGATTGTCCATTCCAGTGTTGCCGCGGTTTTGCTGTTTGTCACCCTGGCTGCGCAAGCTGTTCTGCCGACTTCTGCTGCTGCAGCAATGATCCTAGGTGCCAACCTTGGCGGCGCATTTATTGCATATGTGCTGACGTTAACGACCACGGTTGAACCGCGCCGAATGGTTGTCGCAAATCTTGTGCTGCGGGGTGGCGGAGCCATTCTTTTTACAATGGTCATTTTTATTGCCCCCGATACCCTTGAGGCACTTGGCGCGACACCCGCGCGTCAAACTATCAATCTACACTTGGCTTTTAACTTTGCACTGGCAATAGTGATGCTTCCGCTTGTTGGTCCTGTAATGGCTGTGCTGACACGCATCATGACCGAGAAACCCACAGAGGATGCGAGGCTGGACGATACTTCCGCGCTGGATCCATCGGCAATCATGCGTCCTCAGCGGGCATTGGATTGCACTGCGCGTGAATTGCTTGGGATGGGGCAGAAAATCGAACGGATGCTTGTCGCTGTCGAACCTCTGTATGACCAGTGGAATGTTGATAGCGCCCAGTTGATCCGTGATCAGGATGCGACAATTCAGAAGATGCATCTTGATGTTAAGCTTTATCTTGCCCAACTCGGTCAGAAAGGTCTCGACAAGGAACTTGGCCGCCGCTCAATGGAGTTTGCATCTATTTCAAGCAGTCTCGCTTCGGCATCGGATACCATTACTCGGATTATGCTCGACCTCGCTCAGCGGCTGGATAGACAAAACTTGCAATTCTCTAAGCAGGGTCGCGAAGAGATTGGAAATTTCTCGGAACGCGTACAAAACAACGTATTGCTGGCATTGAATGTCATGTTGAACCAAAATCCGGCCGAAGCGCGGGAGCTTGTTGAAGCAAAAGAAAAGGTGCGTAACGTCGAACAAAAGTTACAGCGCAGCCACATAGGCAGATTGCGCGAAGGCTTGGTCGATAGCATTGAAACCAGCAACATCCATCAAGAAACCCTCAGGGCGCTAAAGCAGATAAACACTGCATTTTCACAGATTGGTTATCCGATACTGTACAAGTCCGGAGATTTGTTGGAAAGCCGCCTGACTTAAGCCGAATTGTAATTCGAGGGTTCACACCTCAGGTGAAAAGCAAAAAACTCACAGCCTTCGTCAATGCTGTGGCATCGCATAATGTATGATCAGCAGGTCGTTATGTCGGCAATATAGCAAATGTCAGAGCTTGAGTAAAACTGCCTTCACATGCGCGACAGGCATAACTTGGACGTCGAGTGACAATTACATGGAACTGCGCAGGAACGATGTCCAACCGTTCGCTGAAGTCTTCGCTGATGACATGACGTTCATGCCCACAGGAACAGGTCGTGCTGTCTGGTTCAACAACCACTTCGACGCGCGGAAGGTGTTTGGGCAAAGCCCCGCGTGGCTTGCGTTCTTTTGGCGCACGGACGGGTGCTGTACGTTCGTCGGCGTCAATCTCTGCCTGTACCAGCGCGATACCTGTTTCAATATCTTCGAGGGATAGCTCATATTGGTCTGGGGCAATGCGTTCGGACTTGGCTCCGAACAGTGCCTTCTTAAAGGCTTTGACCAAAGCTTCCAGCCGCGCGTTCTGGTCCTGCTGCGTGAGGATGATAGCCTTCAGGGCATCAATATCATCAGGTAGCGTATCTTTCGCGCGGCCGCAGGCCGCGCAGCGCCCGACCCTCCCCGCGGGAGGGTGCTTTTGTGATCTTGCAAGGCATTGAAGCCTCTGTTTTTTTGGCGATCTCCGCAATCAGAGTTGGCGTCACGATGCGCCCGCCCAGGGTTAGGCGCTGCCCTTCAGGCTTCTACGCAGAGGTCTTTGACTGGTACTTCGGGATGAAAGCCCATGTGGGCGTGGATGCCGAGAACGGCATCGTCCACAGCCTGGAGGCGACCACGGCCAAGACCCATGACAGCCACGTATGGGACGAGCTGTTGCACGGGAAGGAAACATCGGTCTGGGCTGATAAGGGTTATGTCCATGCCGGTCGGGAGACCGCCTTCACCAAGAAGAGCGACGCCTTCTGGGGCGTCATGCGCAAGGCTCCCAAGGGTGGTGAGCTGGACGAGCTCGACGCGCAGATCAACCAGATCATCGCGAAGGTGCGTTCCAAGGTCGAGCATCCGTTTCCGATCCTCAAGCGCCAGTTCGGCCATAGGCAAAATACGTTTGAGGTAAGGGGAAGAACGTCTGTAATCCGATTTGTGCAACAAAGCTCTGCTAACACAAAACATCCTCCCAAAGAAGGTGAATCATAAATCTAGCACCTGGAGTCCCCATCGTTTCACGTTTCATTTGCGACGCTATAGTTGTTCAGTCCAAGCATCACAGACCTCACCCTGAAGATATAGCTCAAGCCGCTGCCACAAGATGTCCGACACGACAAACCGCTGCTCGTTCATTCAAACCTCTATTTTGGAGGTTTCAATGATAAATCAGACGCTATGGGAGCTATGATTGCTCAAATGATCTGGCACAGCCGAAAGAACAGTTCTGCCAGTAATTTGTCGACAATCAATTTGTGGAGCGGGCGGCGGGAATCGAACCCGCGTCATTAGCTTGGAAGGCTAAGGTCTTACCACTACACAACGCCCGCTCAGTAAGTTGATTTGATATTTCCTTGCAGTTGGAACGTCAAGATCGGTTTTGGAATACGGGTTTTTTATTGCGCAGGCGAAGGCCCAAAAGGCCCTTTGCCGAAGTTAGCTCCGGCATTCATCGCTGCCCGGTTCGGCGTCCAGATTGCCAGCGGCCCGGAAGCGTTCGATCTGGGCGCCCACCAGAGCGCCCAATTCCGCGTCATTGGCGTGACCGGCTATGGCATCGTGCAGGCGCTTCACAAGCAGGTCGTCTATGCCCACCCCCGGCCAAAGTGGGTCATCGCGCAGTTCATCAACAAAAGTCAACCGCTGCATGTAGTGACTATAGGCGATTTGATCTGGTGCCAGAGGATAGCGTGCCGGGGCGCTCTAAGGCATCCCAGCTCCGGCTTCACGCTCTGCCACAGCAATCCTGTGTTAAAGCTGGGTCACTGCGCCCGGTAGCAACCTGAGCGCTTCCCTGCGATCCGGCCCCAGAGGCTCACGCAGCTCAGTCTTACCAACAATCTCGCGCAGGTCTTTAGGAACAACGAGTCGCGCAAAGTAACGTCCATTGCGATTCAATAAATATCTGGGAGTGCCTGCCATCCCAAAATCCGTTTGTAACAAGTTTTGTAACATCAAGACGGACATAGCCCGTTGTTTGCAAAGGGTTTATTTAGTTTCCATGGGACGGAATGGTGGGTCGTGAGAGGCTCGAACTCCCGACATCTTCGGTGTAAACGAAGCGCTCTACCAACTGAGCTAACGACCCGATGGTTTCTATTACGCAATGGTGCCTGCCGCATCAACCCCTAACACAAAGGTTCGACGCCAGCGCATCATTTTCAGCCGTTTGAAGTGCCCATAGGTGTCGAACGGTACCCCCTCCACGAATTAGTGGCGTTCGAAAGCAGAATTTTCTTGGCCTGATATATGAGGGGATTTTGAATGAAGAACGGACGATTTAGCGAGACGCAGATCATGGGAATTTTGAAGCAAGCGGAGGCCGGCGTGCCGGTTTCCGAACTTTGCCGTGAACACGGGATGAGTAGCGCAAGCTTCTGCAAATGGCATGCGAAGTTCGGCGGTATGAATGCGTCGATGGTGTCCCAGATGAAGGCGATGGCGGAGATTGCAGACTGGCTGGTGCGCTTGACCGCGAACCGCAAGACTTGGGGATTTGGTCTGTGTTTCTTGTATCTGTGCATAGTGAAGGGTTTTGAATGGAACCACAAACGGGTGTACCGGATTTACTGCGAGCTGGCGCTGAATTTGCGTATCAGGCCACGCAAACGGCTGAAGCGACCCAAGCCAGACGAGTTGGCGGTGCCAGAAGTTCCAAACCACATGTGGTCTATGGACTTCATGCAGGACCAGCTTGCAGATGGCCGAAAGTTACGAACCCTCAATGTGTTGGATGATTACGACCGTGAAGGTCTGGGTATCGAGGTGGACTTCTCGTTGCCTGCGGTGCGTGTTGTGCGCAGTCTAAACCGGATCATTGAACGGCGCTGGGCACCAAAGGTGATCCGCGTTGATAACGGCCCAGAATACGTCAGTGGGCTTTTGAAAACATGGGCTGAGATGCGGGGCATTCACGTCGAATACATCCAGCCAGGCAAGCCACAACAAAACGCCTATATCGAGCGCTACAATCGCACGGTACGCCACGAATGGCTGGATCAGAACATCTTTGAAA
>JAQWVA010000092.1:0-37267 GCA_029250205.1 Tateyamaria sp. | reverse complement strand
CTAGTGAACACCTGAGTGCTCGTCCTGCGGCGTATCGAAAACGCGCATAAGTATTTACACTCTACAGCCGCCTAAGCCGCCAAGTGCTAATAAAATTACCCGTTTATATAGGCAAAAATACATACTGAAGACAAAGGGAGGTACGCTAAACACTAAGGATCTAGCATCGAAAAGGTTTTTTACCGATCTAAATCGATAAAATGGTCTGATACATGGGGCTTTTAAATGTGGTGCGCGACCCCCGCGCTGCGGATTGCTAATAACGTTTGGCCAAATACCTACAACATCACGCTTTACCAATCGCATGGAAGTCTTCGATTTCAGAAAGCGCTAGCTGGTTCAAGTTTTTCGCACACCTTTTTAAAATGATGCAGGCCCATCCAAAAGCGCAATCACCCGCGAACCCTGTTTAAGAAGAAGAACACTGTTGCGTTGTTCTCAGAATGGCGATCCCTGAAGGACTCGAACCCTCAACCTGCTGATTAGAAGTCAGCTGCTCTATCCAGTTGAGCTAAGGGACCGCTGCCATGTTCATGCCGTACCAAAGCGGCTGGGGCAAGCGTTCAAAGCAAGCGAGTCATGAAAATGCTTAAGGGATCAGACGAATAAGACCCAAACGGCGGACAGGACACAAATCCGTTCCGCTGGTAAAGCCCGCGTGCAGGGGCAAAGGTTTCGGCGGTGCCCGTCTCCAGGCTCAACCGCGCAAGGCCTGTGTCACGTGCATGATCAATCAGCGTCTCAAGCAAAGCCTGCGCGACACCTTTGCCGCGCGCCTCTGCCCGCGTGTGCATGGATTTCAACTCTCCATGCTTTGGTCCGATCACGGTCAATGCGCCGATCCCTTGCAAAATACCATCAGCGCGCGCTGCGATCAGAACGGAATCCCGTTCCATTAAGGTCGCTGGGTCCAAGACATGACAGCTTTCTTCAGGCGAACCTTCGCGCATCAAGACAACGTGGCGCTCAAGCAGAGCGCGCACATCCCAAGTGGACGCAGTATCAATACTCAGATTTAGTGCGTCCATGCCCCACGTCGGCCAGTGGCAAAGTTTTCACCATAGCCGCCAGCACGAATATTTGGTTTGCGTTTGTTCGGCTGTTGCACAAGCGCATCAATGCCATGTTCGCGCGCATAGTCTTGCGCTGCATTCAGGCTTTCAAACGTCAGACGCACCTGACTTTGCGTATCGGATGAAGACGTCCAACCCATCAGAGGATCAACAGACCGGGCCGATGCAGGTGCGAACTCCAGCACCCACTGCTTGGTCTTGGCAGAACCCGACGACATGGCTGTCTTTCCTGGTTGATAGATGCGTGCACGCATGGCTTGGCTCCTGACTGGCTCCTTTGATATATCGGCAATTCTGGGCGTGCTCGCAAGATACGAATTGGCCAAGGCCGGATCATTCTCTTGGTTTGAAAGCTTTTGTATGGCCTATACCCGCAGTAAATTCATTTTATAACGACCGCGCGTGATCGCACCGTGCATTTCCCGCCTGTCGTTGGCCCGCTTTATGCTGCACCCCCTTGCACCTTTTCCAATCAGTGCCAGATTACGGACATACTTACAGGAGCCCCTTAATGCCTTACGCCCATTCGGACAAATCAGAGGCGATCCTCGCGAATCCTGCAGAGGACATCCGCACGCGGCTTAAACTCGAGGGTGGCATCCCCTTCCGAATGGAAACCGAGTTCAAACCTGCAGGCGACCAACCGACTGCGATCCGTGAACTTAGCACGGGCGTTAACTCTGGCGAGCGCGATCAGGTGCTATTGGGGGCAACGGGCACGGGCAAAACCTATACAATGGCCAAAGTGATCGAAGAAACTGGTCGTCCGGCAATTATACTGGCACCAAACAAGACGCTTGCTGCCCAATTATATGGTGAATTCAAAGGGTTTTTTCCCGACAACGCTGTTGAGTACTTTGTCAGCTATTATGACTACTACCAACCCGAGGCTTATGTCGCGCGCTCGGACACGTATATCGAGAAAGAAAGCCAGATCAACGAACAGATCGACCGCATGCGCCATTCGGCCACCCGCGCACTGCTGGAGCGAGACGATGTCATCATCGTGGCATCGGTGTCGTGCATTTACGGCATCGGATCAGTCGAGACATATGGCGCGATGACACAGGACATAAAAGTCGGCCACAGTTACGATCAGCGACAAGTGATCGCCGATCTTGTGGCACAGCAATACAAGCGCAACGATTCTGCGTTTTTTCGCGGCTGCTTTCGGGTGCGGGGCGATTCTCTCGAAATCTTTCCTGCACACCTTGATGACCGGGCTTGGCGGCTGTCTTTTTTTGGCGAAGAGCTGGAAAGCATTACGGAATTCGACCCTCTCACGGGCGAAAAGACCGACACGATGGAACACATCCGAGTCTATGCCAGCAGCCATTATGTGACCCCTAAGCCGACGATGAGCCAAGCGGTTCTTGGCATCAAGAAAGAACTGCGCACGCGCCTTGACCAACTGGTGGGCGACGGCAAACTACTGGAGGCGCAGCGGCTCGAACAGCGGACAAATTTTGACCTTGAGATGTTGGAGGCAACGGGCGTCTGCAACGGAATCGAGAATTATTCGCGCTATCTGACGGGTCGTGCACCCGGAGAGCCGCCGCCCACCCTGTTTGAATTCATTCCAGACAACGCGATCGTGTTTGCGGATGAATCCCACGTTTCGGTCCCCCAGATCGGCGGCATGTACAAGGGCGACTACCGACGCAAATTCACCCTCGCTGAACATGGTTTTCGCCTGCCATCCTGCATGGACAACCGCCCTCTCAAGTTCGAGGAATGGGACGCCATGCGTCCCCAGTCAGTCTTTGTCAGCGCCACACCCGCCGCGTGGGAGATGGAGCAATCGGGCGGCGCGTTCACAGAACAGGTGATCCGTCCCACAGGTCTGCTTGATCCGCCTGTTGAAATTCGTCCTGTTGAGATGCAGGTTGATGACCTTTTGGACGAGGTGCGCAAAGTGGCCGCCGACGGCATGCGCACGCTTTGCACCACGCTGACGAAACGCATGGCCGAGGATCTGACAGAATACATGCACGAACAAGGCATCCGGGTTCGCTACATGCACTCCGACATCGACACAATCGAGCGGATCGAGATTTTGCGCGATCTGCGGTTGGGTGCTTTCGACGTTTTGATTGGGATCAACTTACTGCGCGAGGGGCTCGATATTCCCGAATGCGGGCTGGTAGCCATACTGGATGCGGACAAGGAAGGCTTCCTGCGCTCTGAAACTTCTCTGGTGCAAACCATTGGCCGCGCTGCGCGCAACGCCGAGGGTCGCGTGATTATGTATGCCGACCGCATTACCGGTTCGATGGAACGTGCATTGGCAGAAACCAACCGCCGCCGCGTCAAGCAAGAAGCCTATAACGTGAAACACGGAATTACGCCTGAGACTGTAAAAAAGAACGTAGAGGATGTTTTGGCAGGTCTCTATAAGGGTGACACTGACCAAAGCCGCGTGACAGCCAAAATCGATAACCCATTGGCTGGCGGCAATCTGCAAACAGTACTGGACGGCTTGCGCACCGATATGCGCAAGGCTGCAGAAAACCTCGAATTCGAAGAAGCAGCCCGTCTGCGCGACGAAGTCAAACGACTTGAGGCCGTCGATCTGACCGTTGCCGACGATCCCATGGCACGTCAATATGCGGTAGAAAAAGCAGTTGGAGATGCGCAGAAAGCGTCCGGTCGGTCAACGGCGGGACGTGGTGGGATGCGCGGTGGGAATGTAAAGCGGCGAAGAAATTAAAGAGTTTGTCGTTTAATTTAACCTGCACAACCAAAGCCAAACACGGCGAACACGCAGCAGGCGGCTACTTTTGCTGTGCCGCCTACCTGTATCAGCTATGCCGCGTTTTGTGTTTCCAACTCTCAAACGACCAATGAACAGATGTCAAAGCATCTGTTCATTGTGTGAGCGGACGCAAAATCATTCAGCGGCACCAATGAAATTCGTAACAGTTTGTTAACTAAGAACGGGTCAATTCATAGCTTGTTAACCCACGCGGAGCGTAGGCATGCGCCTGATTTTGCTGACTATGGCCCTGACGTTGGCCAGCCCGGCGTTTGGAGGGGCGTGGATGCGCGCCGAAGGAACCGGTTTTTTGTCTTACAGCGCCACAGTCGAGCAGAATAGTAAAATCCAAAACAGTCTTTACGTGGACTACGGCGCGCGCGCCAATCTTTCTCTGGGGATCAAGATTAACGCAGACATGACCACTGGCCGTTTCCGGAATGGATCAGGCTTTGTCTTTGCCCGCAAACCGATAACTGCCGACGGTCGGCCTTTTATCATAGCCTATGAGGTCGGCATCGGCACCACGTTTGGGCAGAGCTCAGAACCATTGCTGCTGACGGCCCTGGGCTATGGGCGCGGGTTAAAGATTGGTGATCATTACGGTTGGCTGGCGGTGGATGGCGCTGTCGAATGGTCGTTAAGCGAGATCTCATACACAGCCAAACTGGACACGACCTTCGGTCTGACACTAAACGAACGCATCAAGATGATGGTTCAGGTATTCTATAGCCAGACCGAGACAGAAAGCAGCACAAAATTCACCCCTTCGCTGATCTGGGAACCGGGGAATGGAGAAGTAAGCTACCAGATCGGAGCAAGTATCGAAAATTCTGCGGTCGCCCTGAAATTCGGCCTCTGGAAAGACTTTTGAGATGGGGCGACGGCTCTGCCACCGCCCCGATATTCCTATTTGTCCATGCGCACGGTAGCTCGGATTTGTCCGCGCATTGCCGTGCTGAATTCTAGCGAAAATGCATCTTTTTTGGCACCCACCCGGCCCTTGGCCACCGGCGTTTCATAGCGTTTGACGTTAGAGCTATCCCGCATGTCACCAGTCAAAGCGACAGAATCGACAAACATACAATAACTTTCGAACGGAAGCTGCTTGGCAGTGCCCACAGTCCAGATCTTTGAGTTGTTATTATTGTTATGCGCTACGATCAGCGGATTGTGCGCCTGTTCGCTGACGTTGTGATATGAGTTGCCGTCAAAATAGACCTCTCGATTCCGATTGTAGTCAAGATCAGCAAAACTGGTATCCACCCGCTCTGCGCGGTCAATTTTGCCATTGATTGATCGAAACCGGTTGCCGGACACAGTTACACCATTCAGGAAGTGACCCGCAGCAAAAGGCTTCACAACAAAGTAGCTGAACCAAGGTGCTACATCGCCAGACAAAAACACGTTGTCAGTGATCGATAGCGAACTGAACGAAAAACCAGACGTAAAGGCAGGTGTGGGGTCGCGTTCGTTTGTCCACTCGATAAAGCAGTTATCGACATAATTGCCGGTCACCACGCTTGATGTGAAATTTTCCATCAGCACCAAGCCAGCTGTACGCAACCCGTTTGAGACCCCATCACCTTGGAAAAAATGGTTGCCTTTTACCAAGTGGTTCTGGCCATTGAGGAGGGCAAAGTACCGGAACTTTGTCGCCCTGCAATCGCGCAGCTTGACGTCGTTGGCATTAACGTTCAGCGCAATTGACACCCGCTGATCCACATCCAGCGGTTCTTCCGCGGACAGGAACTGGCACCGATCGATCAGCATCCCCTGACAGCCGCTCCCGATCGAGGTGATGCCACGGTTCTTTGGACGGCTGACGAAACAGTCTTGCAACTCAAATGTTGAACCCGATGGGGCCAGCATTATGCCACTTGATCTGCTGTTACATTGGAACTCGATTCCCTGCATTATGAACTTGCTCAGCTGCGTAAATTTACTGAAGTCCAAAAGGTATTTGAAACGCCGAAACGAAAAAGTCTGTGTACCCTCTGCATCAAAAAGAGGCGCATTCAGTTCAATTTCCCGGGCCCCAACATTTTTGCGGAGCACATAGATTTCACGCCCCACGCCATTTCCCTCAACCAGTGACCCAACTTCGATGTTGGCTACATTGGTGACATTGGTAAGCTTTCGGGCATTCGACGCGCTGTAGGTGGCCGTACTGGTTGCGCTTAATGTTTGCCAATTGCTGCTGCCTTGCGCCTCAAGTTGCCCATTACGGATCATCCGCCGCGTGGCAAAACTCGTGCGATTTGGTACTGCGGCCTGCATGTCGATGGGTTTTGTCACCGCAATGCGACGCCCCCCATGTCTAAGCTCTCGTGATCCGAACTGTTCAGCAGCGCCTGAAACGCCTTGCGAAATGCAAGTTCTTCGTCACCGAATGCCTCTATGTAGGTCGGTAAATCATAGCTCTTGCGCAACAAAAGTATCTTGTTTGTCGGCATGCTCAGAGTGCCTTCAAACTTGACCTGCTCTTCAAAGGCCATGTCGGCTTCAAGGCGGAATATACCCTCGGGCACCAGAACCGTGCGCCCATTTGCCGCTGCAATTGCGGCATTAAACGCACTGGAATCGTCGGTTGCACCGTCACCGATCGCCCCATAGTCGCGTACGTCAACGTAGGGGACAAGATCGCGCAGAAACATCGATGTGACGTCTTGGATTTCTATGTCATCGATCCGAACGATGCCACCGTTGGGGCCTTGCAGATCAATCCCGAAGTGGCAATACGCAGCTGTTCGGCCCAAAATCATGTCGACACCGTCGCGATTTCCGACACCGATGATCGCAGTAACTTCGGTAATCGTGCCGTAATTGGTCAACGCGGTCGAGGTCGCCTGTGTTGATACCCCTGGCATAGGCTGGCCATTGGCCAAAGCTGCATAAGCCGAAATGCGCACGGATGGCAGGCTGCCACTGATGGCTTTGACCCGCGCTTTGACCTGCAAATAGCACCCTGGCACGATCCGCGTCTCGCCCATATGACGCACGCGTGTTGTATTGGTCGTCTTCTGCAGCTCTAGACACCCACCAAAGTCCTGATCTGCCGGCACGAATGCAGCATTCATCGCCTTTTCATAGGTATCAGACCCGGGTGTTCCATCACCGCTCGACCAAACGTTAAGGCCATTTGCAAAGGCTGGCGGCATCAGTAGTGCGCCATCAGTGATCGCCATGTTCATCTAAAAATCCCTTTTCTCCGCAGAGGGCTCAGATGAGCTCTATAAAGCGGTCAATCCACCAAGGTTCGGCAGTTTCGACCCATCCGGGCAAGGGAAGTATCAATAAGGGGTAAACACAGGCTGACAGCAGCGCGCGGCTCTCGCAAGCGCATGGCAACAGGACGTGCTAATGTCCTCTGGCTAACAGAAATCCAACCATGCCGCCGTTACAGCGTCGCATGGCGTGCACGCGAGCCGCGCTCGATCGCCGCTGCGTGCAGTCGGTCGATTTCCAACTCATAGCGCATCTCTTCCAACAGACGCAGCTCAGCTTCTGCAATGGAACCATCCGCCGCGGCCACGTCACAAGCCAACGCATAGGCTGTCTCGTGCAAACGCTTTGGCAATGCGTCGCGAACCAAACCAAAAAGTGCGTCCAGTCCATCTTCCTGTTCGAATAAATCAAACACTGTTTGCGCGATCACATTAAGACGATCCAAATCGTAGCCTGCGAACACCGGCAGGTTGTTGACCGCCGAATTGATCTTGACCAGCTCCGCTGTGCGAATATCCTCGTCTGATGCGGAAACAGCAATCATCAGAGCGACCAGCGCATCTTGTGGCGTCAACGAAAACGTCGTGGAATTTGTCATCGGGTTAATCCTGTGGGGCCTGTTCGCAGAAACCTGCCTTTCCTAAATATTGACGCTCTGTGCCGCCCGCAATAGGTACCAGCGGGATACCGCGCATCCGGCGCGGATTCGACCGTGCATACCAACGCGGGTCTGATGATGAAAATTGCTGCGCTCACCGTGCGGCACCCCAATTTAGGACACATCCCAATGTCAAGTTTGCGCACCGCTGCGATGACAAGCAAAGCCTGGCCCTTTGAAGAGGCCCGCCGCGTGCTCAAACGCTATGAAAAGGCGCCCCCAGAAAAGGGGTATGTTTTATTCGAGACCGGTTATGGCCCCTCTGGCCTACCCCATATTGGTACCTTCGGAGAGGTTGCCCGCACGTCAATGGTCATGCGGGCTTTTCAGGAACTCAGCGACATTCCCACCAAACTGGTCTGTTTTTCTGACGATTTAGACGGCATGCGCAAGGTGCCGGGTAATGTGCCCAATCCAGAAAAGCTGCAAGACTATCTGCAAATGCCATTGACCTCAGTCCCAGATCCGTTCGGGACGCATGAAAGCTTTGGACATCACAACAACGCAATGCTGCGCCGTTTCCTTGATACGTTCGGGTTCCAATACGAATTTATCTCTGCCACAGAATTCTATGGTTCTGGCAAGTTTGACGAGATCCTTTTGCGCGCCGCTGAACGATATGACGACATAATGAAGGTCATGCTGAAATCTCTGCGCCAGGAGCGCAAGCAAACCTATTCCATTTTCTTGCCGATCCACCCAGATACGGGGCGCGTGATGTATGTGCCGATGAAAGAGGTCAACGCCAAAGCAGGCACCATCACTTTCGAAGACGCGGACGGCACAGAAATGACCGTGCCTCTGACAGGTGGTCATGTAAAACTGCAATGGAAACCCGATTTTGGCGCCCGCTGGGCCGCGCTTGGCGTGGACTTCGAGATGTATGGCAAGGATCACAGTACCAATACGCCAATCTACGACCGGATCTGTGAGTTGCTTGGACAGAAAAAGCCCGAGCATTTTACCTATGAGTTGTTTTTGGACGAGAATGGACAAAAGATTTCCAAGTCCTCTGGTAATGGAGTCAGTATAGACGACTGGCTGACTTACGCTTCTACCGAGTCGCTCGGTTATTTCATGTACCAAAAGCCTAAGACTGCAAAACGGATGTATTTTGATGTCATTCCAAAGGCCGTCGATGAATACCATCAGCAACTGCGCGCCTATGCCGGCCAAGACGAGGCCCAAAGGCTGAACAATCCAGTATGGCATATCCATGGCGGTAATGTGCCCACAAGCGATATGGTGGTGCCCTTCGCGATGCTGCTAAACCTTGCCTCGGTCAGCTCTGCAGAGACCAAGCAAACGCTGTGGGGCTTCATTCAGCGCTACGCACCTGATACCGGCCCCGACAGCCACCCCGGCATGGACCAAGCGGTAGGATTTGCTGTTCGCTATTACAACGACTTCGTCAAACCATCCAAGACCTACCGCCATCCCACTGACCCAGAACGCGAAGCGCTTATAGCGCTCCGTGACGCGCTGACCGCATACGATGGCCCAGTCGAAGACGAAGCGCTGCAATCGGTGGTATATGCCATAGGGCGGGACCGTTTTGACCCGCTGCGCGGATGGTTCACCGCCCTGTATGAGGTGTTGTTGGGGGCAAGCCAAGGGCCGCGATTTGGCGGTTTCATCGCACTTTATGGCGTGGCTGAAACCATAGCCTTGATCGACCTCGGTTTGGCCGGAAAGCTAGCGACTGCTGATTGACTTCGACGCCAGCATTTGACCTACGCCTTTACAGTTATATGTAATACTGCGGGGTTCGAAAGGAATTGCGATGCGTGTAATTGTTTCAGCACTGGTATTGATCTTTGGCTTAGTGTTTTCTGCACAAGCTCAGGAATCCGAAATCGAAAACGTTATAAACAAACAAATAGAGGCGTTCAAAGCAGATGATTTTGAAAGCGCTTTTGCCTTTGCCAGCCCATCAATCCGCAAAATCTTTCGTACATCCGAGAATTTTGGTCGCATGGTGACAAACACCTATCCGATGGTCTGGCGCCCATCTAAGGTGACATATTTAGATCTGCGCGAGATCGGTGGCGATCTGTGGCAAAAGATTGAGATTATTGACATGGCCGGGCGCGTCCATTGCTTGGACTACTGGATGAAAAAAACTGCTGACGGCTGGAAGATCAACGCAGTGCAGTTTGTAAAAGGCGCAGGCGTTAGCGCTTAGACTATGCGAGATAGCTCATGCTTTAGCGATCATTGTCATTCCAATAACGTAATTCATATGAAATGTTGGGTGCAATGTTGCCGCCCGATCAAAGTTTCAGAGCCGATCCAGCGGCCAATCTGCTAACCCGTGCCACGGCTACCAAAATGGCTGTGTATCTTCGCCTTCGAACAAACTATCTCGTGTCATAAAAATTGTGCGCCACAAATGTGCTGCAGCACCCCAGAATTTCCCGCAAAGAGTATCACCGCGCATGGTGATCAGGTTAAGGGGCCGGAGCCACCAGTGACGTCTAGCCCAAGCTATTGGCTTCGGGGAAAGGCTTTAAAACAGGTGGACATAGAAAGGACGTTGTTCAGAAATGTCGTGAGCACAATACCCTAGCTTAGTGGATCTTGCCTCGATTTTCTGGTTTTCATGCCACCGCTGCTGCGGTCATACGCTTCATGCCGGATCTCGCCAACCGTTTAGACACGCAAGAACTAAAATTTTCTGCCCCAAGTTTGCGATGTAATCCTCGACTTTTTGGAACCTGTCCAAAAACAATTTGAAACGCGCCTTGAATTTAACATACCGCCAAGCTTGGCAAAAGCGCGCCAAGACTTTGAATAATTTGGGGTCTCTGAGCATGACCACTGCCAGACAGTTTTTGTGACACAAAAAACGAAAGGGCACGTGCCTAAATTGACGACTTCGATAATGGCATCCAAGCACAAAAACTCCTGCCGTAAATTACTGAGCCTTGAGGGCGAGTATAGACGCGCTTGCGTTTTAAAATATCGGTTGACCCGACTCACGTTCCAGCCGTACACGCGATGCAGTCGCAAGGCTGACATGGGAGAGTGCGGGGCAACCCGCCGCCGAAGGAGCAACGCCCCGGAAACTCTCAGGCACCCGGAACCGTGCCAGCCGCCCCTGTAAAGGGAACCCGACGATCTGGAGAGCGGTCAGGCGTAACGCACCTGACCCACCGACGGAGAAAGCGCAAGGGCCAGCCCTCGCGTCAAACTCTCAGGTTACGCAACAGATGGGGACGCAAACGCCGGCGGGTTGTCGGGGGCGTCCATCCTATCTGCGTCGCTTGAGAGGATTTTTCTATGACACATATCGCCGTGATTGGTGCCGGTATTACTGGCATTACAACTGCCTACGCCCTCGCCCGCCGAGGTTATGACGTGTCTGTCTTTGACCGCAACCGATATGCAGCAATGGAAACCTCGTTTGCAAATGGCGGCCAGCTTTCGGCCTCCAATGCCGAAGTGTGGACCCGTTGGGGCACTATCTTTAAGGGTCTTAAGTGGATGATGCGGCGCGACGCCCCGCTGTTGGTGAACCCGCGCCCCAGCTGGCATAAGCTGTCTTGGATGGCTGAATTCATGGGTAACATCCCCCATTACGAGGCAAACACGATCCAGACCACGCAGCTGGCCATCGCCTCGCGAGAGCATCTGCTGGATTTTGCGCGCGAAGTCGGTGTCGAGTTTGATTGCGAACAACGCGGCATTCTGCACATTTACAAAAAACAAGCCGAATTCGACCATGCGCGCCGGGTGAATACCTTGCTGTCAAAAGCTGGTCTAGAGCGGCACGAAGTGTCCGCTGACGAAGTGCAACGCCTCGAACCTGCGCTGAAAACCGACACCTTAGGCGGGTTTTATACACAGAGCGACTTTACTGGCGACATCCACCGGTACGCCTGCGCGCTTAGTGCAGCCTGTGAAAAAATGGGCGTGACGTTTCACTACAAAACGCGTGTCACAGAAATTCATCATACTGGGTCCGGCGTACGTCTTGATTGGGCAACTACGGACGACACAGCGCAACAGTATTTCAACGGTGTCGTCGTATGCGCAGGCGTCGGAAGCCGCGCCATCGCTGCCAAGCTTGGGGACCGGGCAAACATATATCCCGTCAAGGGGTATTCGATCACCGTCAACCTAGACGATTCTGCAAGTCAGACGGCCGCACCATGGATGAGCCTGCTTGATGATGAGGCCAAGGTCGTAACCAGTCGCCTCGGGAAAAACCGCTTTCGCATTGCCGGTACTGCCGAGTTCAATGGCTACAACCTCGACATTCGAGACGACCGAATAAAGCCGCTGCGCGACTGGTGTGAAACGTTTTTTCCAGATGTATCAACCGAACACTGCGTTCCTTGGGCAGGTTTGCGACCTATGCTACCATCTATGATGCCCAAGGTCGGCCCCGGTTCAAAACCTGGCGTTTACTACAACACTGGCCATGGCCACCTCGGCTGGACCTTGTCTGCTGTCACCGCGCAACTTACCGCTGATACCATCGATATGAATCGGATGCGCAACGCGGCGTGACGAGTGTCAGGCGGCTCGCTGAAATCTAACCGCGCGTCCGTTTGCGTCACTATTACAATGAGAAGATGACACAAATTCATATCATAGTGTTTGATGAAATCTCCGAGGCATAAAAGTGGTCCTGCTTTTTTGGACAGGTTTGTGTCTCATAGGATGTGCATCCGGGTTAAGTGTCATGCCGCATTCAGGTGCTGTAAAGAACGCCCCAGCGTTCAATCAGTTTTAGCTGCATGGTCTTGGCACGGCGGTTCCAACTCCGCGCGCCCCTAGGTGCTTCTCTGTTTGCTTTGGAAATTCGTCTTCGCCTCGCGTCATCGACTGCAAAGATCGCAAAAGCCAACACTTTGCCGTCTTTGCCAGTCATGTAGCCCGCCAGCCCTGACACAAAGTTCAAAGTGCCCGTCTTGCCGTGTACTTCGATCGGGTGCGACTTAAGAATACGGCCCCTTTTGTCGCGCATCGCAACGGCCTTTAGAATCGGGCGCAAGGCGGTGTTGTCATGTGCCTTGACCAGCGCATTCACCATCGCAGCGGCCGTCATACGGCTGTCACTGCCAAGCCCGGAATGATCGACAAGCTTGATCCCCTTCGCACCCAGCGCAGCGTCAGCCCAGCGGTTCATCTCGGCTGCTGAAGCTTTTAGGCTCGGCACCAGGCCTGCGCGTTTAGCAGTCGCCGACATGCCCACCATCTCTGCGGTCAGGTTCGTCGAAAAGCGCAGCATCGCCCGTAAAATAGTCTTTAAATCCTCACTTTGATGTTCAACAAGCATCGTTCCAACGGGTATGATATCGGTGATTTTAGGTGCCTTGAGCACAATTCCATGCGCGCGCATGAGGGTCTGTAGAACATCACCAGCATAAAGAGCAGGTTTGCGCACCGGAAGCCACCGCGCGCCGTCCTGGCCCAGGGCATGCCGCGCGACTGTCCAGGTGTCAGCCCCATCCGCACCCTTATAAATATAGACCGGAGTATCTCGGTTCACGATCTTCATCTGGGCCATTGCGACCTGCGGACGGTACCGATCTGTACGCGCATCCATGGTCACACCATATCCACTGCCTGCACGGCGCCACTGGAAATGCACCCGGTTGTAGTTTAACGCAATACCGCTAACCGCGGGGCTGTACCCCACATGATCAGGCTGGTCACGATCAATACTCTTGACATAAGGAAGCGCGCCCTCGGCCACCTTGAACGCGCCGCGCACCTCACGGATACCTTGCGCTTTTAACGCTTTGGCCATCTCGGCGAGATCATTGGTATTTAACGTCGGATCGCCCCCTCCTACCAAGATAAGATCGCCGTGCACCACACCGTTTGACACAGCGCCCGTAACCACAAGTCGCGTAATAAATCGGTGCAATGGTCCAAGAACATCCAGTGCATAAAGCGCTGTGATAGCCTTGGCGACACTTGCGGGTGGCGTCCCAGTTTTGGCATTCGCCCCTTCAAGACGCTGACCCGTCTGGGCATCCACAACGGCAAATGAAACCCTGCCATCAAGGCGTGCACTATCAACGATTGTCTCGGCGCTTGGGACTAATTTTTTGAAATGCTCCGTGCCTCGGGCGATGGGTCGCAATGAAGCGCTGGGTGGGGCTGCCGCTACTCTTTGTGCCAGAAAACTCGCTGTCACAGCCAAAAATACACGTCTCGAAATCACACCTGACATGTGAGCATCTAAGCCCAGTTAAGAACGACAAACAAGCGCTTCACAGGCAAGGTTTTGGGCTAATCTGTCCAACCACCTGCCTTCCGGATCGCCGTAGACGAATCTGGTGACATCGCTACATTCACAAAACACCACGCTGGCGCGCGAGCGTGCGCCAGCATATGGCTTGCGCGGTCCGGCAAACGATTTGCGGAATAGAGCCGCGCGGCCCGGCTGAACCGTGCAGGCATACTATCGCCGGGACGAGCCAAAACACCGACGGGCACTGTTTGAATGATCGAGCGCCAGTCTTGCCACAGATGTAACTGCGCTAAATTATCGGCGCCCATCAGCCAGACAAACCTCACGCCCGGATAAATCGCAATCAGGGCAGCCAGAGTTTCGGCAGTATAGCGGGTACCAAGCTGCGCTTCGATATCCGTTACCTCAACCCGTGGGTGCTGCATCATTTCGCGGGCACGTTCCATGCGACGTGAAAGTGACGCAGGCCCTCTTTGTTTCAGTGGGTTACCTAGACTGACAAGCCACCAAACCTGACTGAGGCCAAAACGCTTCATGGCCTCGCGCGTGATGTGCGCATGACCTGCATGCGCAGGGTCAAATGATCCGCCCAATAGGCCAATGGTCTGACCGGGCCGGGCAAGAGGAAAGGCATGACGCGTCACAAGCTTATCCATTCAGCTGCATGGCATTTCGGTAGGACCACCTATCACAGACGCCCCAAAGTGTCGACGTACACAGCAACGTGCTAAATGACCTGATGGATCATCGTTACTCGCAGGAAAAAACTTCGCCAAAACATATGAAACCGCCCCCAAATAAACCAATAAGAGTTTCAACAAACGCATCCGAGCGATAAAATATAGCATGGTCGGGACCCGGCAATCGGCTCTTGATGCAGATACCCATGCATTCGACCAAACTGCAGACGCCGCGCCATTGCGCCCACCCAAACAGGCCTGTATCCCCCTGAGCAAACCGAATGCCCTTTCAAGGAGCCCACAATGGCCGCGTATCAATATGTCTATCACATGTCCGGTGTGTCCAAGACCTACCCAGGTGGTAAAAAGTGCTTTGAGAACGTTCATCTGAATTTTTTGCCCGGTGTCAAAATTGGTGTTGTGGGCGTAAATGGCGCAGGTAAATCCACGCTGATGAAAATCATGGCCGGCCTCGATACTGAATTCTCGGGCGAGGCTTGGGTCGCCGAAGGTGCGCGCGTCGGCTATCTTCCGCAGGAGCCCAAGCTTGATCCTGAATTGACCGTACGTGAAAACGTCATGCTTGGCGTCGCCGACAAAAAGGCCGTTCTAGATCGCTATAACGAGCTGGCGATGAACTATTCGGACGAAACCGCAGACGAGATGGGCCAGCTTCAAGACAAAATTGATGCAGAAAACTTATGGGATCTCGATAGTCAGATCGACGTCTCACTCGAGGCGCTGCGCTGTCCGCCGGACGATGCCGATGTGACCAAGCTTTCTGGGGGTGAGGCGCGCCGGGTCGCTCTTTGTAAACTGCTGCTCGAAGCGCCTGAGATGCTACTGCTTGATGAGCCAACCAACCACCTTGACGCCGAAACCATCGCATGGCTTCAACAACATCTTATCAACTACAAGGGCACCATCCTGATCGTTACACACGACAGGTATTTTCTTGATGACATCACCGGCTGGATTCTTGAACTCGATCGTGGTCGCGGCATTCCCTACGAAGGTAACTATTCAGCCTGGTTGGAACAAAAGGCCAAACGGCTTGAACAGGAGGCCCGCGAAGACAAGAGCCGCCAGAAAACGCTTGAGCGTGAACTGGAATGGATGCGGCAGGGGGCCAAGGCGCGGCAGGCCAAATCTAAGGCTCGGATCAATGCATATAACGACCTTGCCGATCAGTCCGAGCGCGAGAAACTGACCCGCGCGCAGATCGTCATTCCCACTGGGCAACGGCTAGGTGGCAAGGTGATTGATGTGGCAGGCCTTTCAAAGCATATGGGCGACAAGCTGTTGATTGAGAAACTTGATTTCTCTCTGCCGCCCGGCGCAATTGTTGGTGTGATCGGCCCCAACGGTGCAGGAAAGTCGACGCTTTTCAAGATGCTCACCGGTCACGAAACGCCCGACAACGGCACAGTCGAGATCGGCGATACTGTTCAGATGTCTTACGTCGATCAGTCGCGCGATGACCTGAACCCGGATGACAACGTCTGGCAGGCGATATCGGGTGGGGCCGAACTGATCGCTTTGGGTGACGCCGAGGTCAACAGCCGCGCCTATTGTTCGTCCTTCAACTTTAAGGGCGGCGACCAACAAAAGAAAGTGGGCCTGCTATCGGGCGGTGAACGCAACCGCGTTCATATGGCACGTCTGCTAAAATCGGGCGGCAACGTGCTGTTGCTGGATGAGCCCACAAACGACCTTGATGTCGAAACACTGCGCGCGCTCGAGGATGCACTGGTCGATTTTGCGGGCTGCGCAGTGGTGATTTCGCACGACCGGTTTTTCCTTGATCGAATCTGCACCCATATCCTCGCCTTCGAAGGCGATGCGCACGTCGAATGGTTTGAGGGCAACTTCGAAGACTACGAGGAAGACAAAAAACGGCGGTTGGGTCCAGACGCATTGGAACCAAAACGGCTGAAGCACAAAAAGTTCGCACGTTGATTTTTTGCTAAATGAAGCGCACCGAGTACCAAAGCTTTATGCGGAAAATTATATCATCTAACGCTGCTCGAAATGAAATATTTTAATGCGTTAGGTTATGCATGACGTTTCAGGTATTTTGTTAAACGTTACGGGCAGTGCTCAGCGGTGCGGGCGCGTCTGCACTCTGTTGAAGTTAGGATTAGGTAGTTTGATGACCGCTCTTAGGCTCTGAAGAGCATAAGAAATGTTACTGCGGCAAGCGCAAAAAATTACACATACAAGCCAAGAGCTTTTAATCGACGGGCTATTGCCGTTTCCGATTTCTTCCTTCGATATATTGAGCTCTTTGTACCAGGCCTATGCTCACGTTGGTTGTGATGCCGAGATGGGCCGCGCAAAGCGCGACCTTTCCCTGCCTAAGGCGGTCTGTTCTCAGAGCAGCACGTACCACACCAGCAGCGGCGGTGCAGCGCAAGCGAAAGCAATACAGAACAGCTGCGCAGCATGGCTTATTTTGCCAAATATACCGGTGCCCAACGCACCTTCCCCGTAACCCATTACACCTGCCATTACCGCATAACCCTGGCGTTCGGTGTTGCGGTTGGCGGCTTGGATCGATCGCATCGCGGTCTCATAAGACTGATCCTGTCGGGCTTGTTCGTCCAACTTTGGTTGCAGGTTTTCCATGTTTGTCATTCGTGTACGCTCCCTTTTCAACACGGTAACGTGGTGCACCACCCGTCTAAGTCCAGCGCGGAAAACAAAAAAGGCCGACCTTTTGCAAATTCAGATGAACACTTTTAGTCCAGTGCTTTATTCCCAATTGTATGGTGCCATGTGCCCTAAGGTGCTTCGGCGATACCCGATAATTTACGAGCCGCTCTATCATAATGAAGAGTGAATGCCCGATAGGCGTTGCGAATGTCAGGGGACCAGCCATATGCCTGCCCAACCGTCGTGCCGATCAAACCTGGCGCGGCGATGGTTCTGTCCGAGATGCAGAGCATCAACACTGTCTACAACAAGCCGCAACACAACAAAGGAATCTGGGTCAGAAGTTTTTGTATAATCCAGCGACCGCGCGATAGACTGGCCCGGTGCAGGATCGCTGCCGTAAGACAGCCGGGACGCTTCGGGTACAGCACGCCATGTCGCTTGTACCTCCTCACGAGACAAAATTTTGACGTGAGCTTCAATACGTAACTGTAGATGGGCAGAAGTGTCCCAGACATGCAGCTCGGCAAAAGGTGTCGCTCTCAGATCCGCGATTTTGGATGACCTTAGATCAGTATGAATATCAAGCGTGCCTGTCACTTTGTCGGCCGCGCGCAGTACAACTGTTCGAGCCCGCGGCCTGCCTTTCGGAGTGACGGTCGCTAGTGTCGGATGTCGGGCCGGGGCATGCCGGTCGTGAACACCACGGGTCAGGCGTGTCCACACCTCGGTGTACAATGGAACTAGATCGCATGCCCAAGGGTGGGGGTGAGCGTTCATTTGTAGACCTCGCGTCGATCTGCAAAAGTACGTACACGTCTGCGCCAGGCGCGATAGCTACCGGATTTCAGTGTTTGTCGCATTAGTGCTTTCACCTCATCCGGACCCAATCCATGCTGGGTGCGGATCTGTTCAAAGCTGGTATGGTCGCTTAGCGCCATTTCGACGATCTCGCTGATTGCTGCTGGGTCAAGATGCTTTCGTTTCATGCTCTTCGATGTGTCTTTGCTGTGTTGCAAGTCAAGGCCCCTCTTTGCCAAGGTTATTCGCGTGACATGCGGTATTGGACTTGATCAGAACTGCTTTTACGTCAATCAGCCTTTTTTCACCTGAAAAACTACTAACTGCGGGTCCATTTTGTCCAACTGGGTAGGTGGGGCATCCATGCAATCGACAAAGCATGGCCAGCACAGTAGTGTGTAAAACCGTATTTTTTACGGACTAGAAGGTATTGCCAGCTGTGCGAGCAGCAGGTAACATGCTAGTATGATCAGAAATCAATAGCCCTCCTGGCGATGAGGATAAAATGCCGGCGCGCATCACCCATTATTCTGTCCATGACATCCGCTTTCCGACAAGTCGAACATTGGACGGATCCGATGCGATGAATCTGGCACCAGACTATTCGGCAGCGTATGTCGTGCTTCATGTAGACCACGGCCCCGATGGCCACGGGATGACGTTCACCATTGGACGGGGCAACGAGATATGTTGCGCCGCTATCCGCGCGGTCTCTGATCTGCTTGTGGGTCGTGAAATTGAGAGCCTCTTTGCCGATATGGGTGCAACTTGGAAGCTGGTGACGGGGGACAGCCAGCTGCGCTGGACCGGTCCTGAAAAAGGCGTAATCCATCTAGCTGGGGCGGCTGTGATCAATGCAATCTGGGATATGTATGGTAAACATGTCCAATTGCCAGTCTGGCGACTGATCGCTGAGATGTCACCTGAAGATATGGTTTCACTGATTGACTGGCGTTACCTTTCAGATGCGCTTTCGCCATCCGAAGCCATTGAACGGCTTCAATGGCGCGCGCCAATGAGGAAGGCACGGCTTTCGGAAATGGAAATAACCGGCTATCCGGCATATACGACATCCGCTGGATGGCTTGGCTATTCAGACGACAAAATTAGATCTTTGATGCGTGCAGCGTTGGCTGATGGCTGGACCCACTTTAAGATGAAGGTTGGCGCCAACATTGAAGATGATTGCAGACGTGCAAAAGTTATCCGAGAAGAAATCGGCGAGGATCGTTTCCTAATGATGGATGCAAATCAGGTCTGGGGTGTCGATGAGGCGATCTTCAACATGAATCGTCTGTCAAAATTTAATCCGTGGTGGATTGAAGAACCGACAAGCCCCGATGATATCCTTGGCCACGCCCGGATCGCGCACGCGGTGGCGCCGATCCGGGTCGCCACAGGTGAGCATTGCCATAATGCCGTAATGTTCAAACAATTGATGCAAGCCAACGCAATTTCTGTCTGTCAGGTGGACAGTTGCAGGCTAGCAGGGCCCAACGAAATTCTGGCGGTAATGTTGATGGCTGACAAGTTTAACGTTCCTGTTTGTCCTCACGCGGGTGGGGTGGGGCTATGCGAATTGATCCAGCACATGAGTTTTGTGGATTTCATTTCTGTTTCAGGAAGTCTGGAAAATCGAGTTTTGGAATATGTTGATCACCTTCATGACCATTTTGTCGACCCGGTCCGCACAAAGGGTGGGTATTACCTTCCACCAGAAATGCCAGGTTTCTCAATAGAGATGAAAGCCCAAAGCATAGCTGAATACACCTTCCCGACTGGGAAAGCTTGGGTAAGCTGAGGTTGCAATAAATATTCAGGCGCTCGAGCTATGACGCGTTGCCGCTGCCAACCCGGCCCTTCAATGCCCAACTCCATTATCTAATCCTCTTACAGATGGACTGGGGGCGATTGGCAGAGCTCAACCCGCTGGAAGCGCAGTTAACACGACCCATGCAATCCAGATCGGCCAAGGATTGCGATGCCTAAACGTCGATATCCGCAGCTGGCACTTGCGCACATTAATTGGCAACAGCGGTTATTGTAGCTAACCCCATTTCTGCATCTGCAGCCATGATAACAGCCGACTTTCCTTCCAATCTCATATCAATTCAATGAATGGTGTCTGAGCCTTGTTTCACCACACCAATTCAGGTAACATTCTAGCATGCCAATACATGAATCAGCCGTGCAACCAGCCGACTTTGATGCGCCTGTGCAGTTAGCGCCTTTGTCCTCTTACAAAGGAACATTGTCGAGCCGCGTGTATCACAGCCTGAAAGACGCTATTTTGTCGCTGTCCTATCAACCCGGCCAAATCATGCGCAAACGTGATATTTGCGAACAATTGGGTCTTTCTCGCAGCCCCGTCTCAGAAGCAGTGACGAGGCTGGCAGCTGAGGGACTAGTCGACGTCATACCTCAAGCCGGCACATTCGTTGCCCGGTTTTCAATGAACGAAATCCGTGAGGGTGCGTTTCTGCGCGAGGCGCTTGAGCTTGCCGCTGTCGAACGCGTTGCAAAAACGATCACCGCAGATCAGGTGAAACAGCTTAAAAGAAATCTTCGGGTACAACAGGCCCTAGTAGATGATCTAGATGTGCAGGGATTTTATAAATTCGACAGCGAAATGCATAATTTAATTCTGGGGTTTACCAACTACCGCCGTCTTGCGGCCATGGCCGAGACCAGTTGGTTACAAGTCAATCGTGCGCGTCAACTGGTTTTACCCAATCCAAACAGGGTCGCAGATACACTTGCTGAACATAAGGCCATTGTGTCTGCACTTGAGGCAAACGACCCGGACGCAGCCCGGCAGGCAACCAAGACCCATCTCCGTCAATTACTTTTGCATCTTGAAGCGATAGAGCGGGACCGCCCCGATCTGTTTGATAAACCATGACACGCCCAAATCGCCCTCGCTATGCCGCGCGCCTGAATGCATTCAAGCAGCTTTCCCCTGGATCAGACGTGCGAGACTGGATCGCAGCAGCTGGCCAAGTTGAAGGCCTGGGAGCAGCGGACCTAAATTATCCTGATCATTTCGCCCGTTATGACGCGACCCAGATGGCAGGCTTTCTAGATGATGTAGGGATAGTTTTGAACGGTCTTGCGATGCGGTATTACACTGATCCCGGGTTTAAACTGGGGGCCTTTACCAATCCGGAGCCTGCCGTGCGCAAGGCTGCGCTGGAAATTACCAAAAAGGGCGTTGATACCTGTGCTGCGATGGGCGGGAAAACGGTCACGCTTTGGATGGGCCAGGACGGGTTCGATTACGCATTTCAAATAAACTATGCCGCTGCGTGGGATCGTACCATCAAAGCGATTTCAGAGGTTTGCGCCCACAACCCCGAAATTGACATTGCCATTGAGTACAAACCAAATGAACCCCGCGCCTACGCATTGATGCCGGATATCGGCACGACATTGCTTGCCTGTCGCGAGGTGAATGCGCCCAATCTCGGGGTTACCCTTGATTTTGCGCATGTTTTGTATGCCGATGAAATGCCGGCGCATTCTGCGGCATTGATCGGTCGGTATTCGCGCATGATCGGGCTGCATCTGAACGACGGTTATGGGAAGCGCGATGATGGGCTGATGGTCGGCTCTGTTCATGCAATCCAGACAGTTGAGTTATTGGTAGCGATGCTGCGGATGAACCAGACGGATGTGATCTATTTCGACACCTTCCCGGATATGGGGGGCCTTAATCCCGTTGAAGAGGCGCGCACAAATGTAACCCTTACCGACCGCTTTATGGACGTTGCTGAGCAGCTTGTCGAAGATGCATCGCTAAAGGATGCAATTGATAAACAAGACGCCGCTTTGTCACATCGCATCGTTGCAAAAGCGTTGTTCGGCACATGAACCTTTTGGTTGTCGGTGCTTTGCATTGGGACGTGGTGGTGAGGGCCCCACAATTGCCCAAGCTGGACGAGACCTTGCGCGGGCGAGACGTGAGCTATCAATTAGGTGGCAAAGGTGGAAATCAGGCAATCGCGGCAATTAAGGCTGGGGCGCAGGTTGGGTTTGCCGGACGCATCGGAGCTGACCAAGCAGGCACCGCAATACGCACCCTCTTGATGAAAGCGGGCGTTGACCTGGCTCAACTACAGCAAGGCACCGGCGCGTCGGGGATGAGCGTCGCTATCGTCACCGAGAACGGTGAGTACGGCGCTGTCATTGTGTCGGCTGAAAACCATGATTACGACCCGTTGGTTCTTGAGCTCCCAGCAGAGTGCGCAATGGTGCTGTTGCAAAATGAAATGCGACCAGACATTCTGCGCACCTGCGCGGCAGCGGCCCACAAACGCGGCGCACAAGTTGTCTGGAATGCGGCGCCAGCCAAGGATATTTCCCCGAGCGATCTGGCACTCGTCGATACGCTGATCATAAACCGGATAGAGGCCGCAGACATTTTGGGTCATGATGACATTGGCTCTGATCCTGCTTCGGCAGTGGTATTACTTGCGGAATTGGCACCCAAGGCCGAAGTCATCCTCACTTTGGGGGGCGACGGCGTGGTTTTTACTGCCCCGGGGCAGTTCTGCGAGATCCAACCGGCGCAGCCCGTCAAGGTAATATCAACACATGGGGCAGGAGACGTGTTTGTGGGAACATTTGCGGCCTCCCGCCTGCGTGGACTATCGCTTTCAAAAGCTGTCGCAGCCGGACAACAGGCTGCGGCTGTCCATATCAGTCAGAGCCGATAAAACGCTTGGGCTGTACCGCCAAAAATACTTTCTTGGGAGACAGTTGGCAGATGTTCGGTTAACCTGCGCGCTGCCTCGAACCATGCAGTGTAGCTGGCCTTAAGACGGCAAACCGGCCAGTCTGATCCCCACATGATCCTTTCAGGCCCAAAGATTTGCAGCAAGTGTTCCGTATAGGGGCGCATTGCTGCAAGGGACCAACCATTGGCTTCCGTGACCAACCCCGAGAACTTGCAAAAGGCGGATGTGTCTTCTGCTAGACGGGTCATGCCACAAGCCCACTGTGCAAAATTGTCGGAGCTATGGATGCGGATTTGAGGTTTCATGCAATGGTCAATGACCACCCGCATATCCGGGTAGCGGGTAAGCAGCTTCAGGAAGTTATCCAGATGCCTTGGAAATCCGAGTGCATCAAAGGTCAGATCACATTCGACGATCAACTCATAGGCCCACGCAATATCAGCCCGCAGCATCCAGTCATTGTCTGGAATATCTTGGATCATTGGGCGCACCCCCAAAAACTTTGGGTGTTTTGCCAGCCTGCACAGGTGCCGCGCATGAGAGTAATCCTCGAAATCGATCCAGCCGACCACGCCGGCCACGCGAGGGGACGCATCCGCTATGCCCAGCAGATATTCAGTTTCTTCCAGCGTCGCCGCTGCTTGCACAAGCACGGTTTGTTCAATTCTATTTTCGACTAAATACGGCTCTAGATCTGCAGGAGCATAGGTCCGGGCGAGGGTCGCATTGTCCATCGGCATCCAGTTGTAGTCTCCACGGGCGGGATTCCAGAAATGCTGATGACTGTCTATTTTAGGGCTCAAGCTGCATCCTCGCGCATCAGTCCGGCGGACTTGAGGTCTGACCAAAGAGCTTCAGGAATATCGGCGCTTTCCGCCTCGATATTGCTGTTCATTTCGGCCAACCCCTGTCCACCAGGAACAACTGATACAACGGCAGGATGTCGCAAAGGGAACTGGAATGCGGCATCAACAAGACGTATGCCATGCCTCGTGCAAATCTTCTCAATCTCGCCGACGCGCGCCAAAACGTCTTGGGGTGCGGGTTCATAGTTGTAATGCGCACCCTGTTTTGGGCCTGTTGCCAGAATGCCAGAGTTATAAGGCCCACCAATAACAACGCCTGTGCCCTGTGCCTCACAAAGCGGCAAGAAACTTTCGAGTGCTCCCTGCTCAAGCAGTGTGTAACGTCCGGCAAGCAGGAACATATCAAAATCGCCGCGCTCTGCCATCCACTGGCATGGTTGCCATTCGTTCACTCCGGCGCCAAAGGCTTTGATAACGCCCTGATCCCGCAAAGAGACCAGCGCGCCATAGCCGCCATCCATCAATTCGGCCAACTTGGCATCGAGGGCCTCCTGAGTGCCATGGTTAGCCAGATCAATGTCATGCGCAAAAAGGATATCGATCCGATCGACGCCAAGCCTCTCAAGGCTGAATTCTACAGAACGCATAACGCCATCATAGGTGTAGTCGTAGATCTCTTTTCTTGCGGGCACATCGAACCATTTATCAAGCCCATCACGCTTGTCAGGAGTGCTTGCTTTCAGCAGCCGTCCAACCTTGGTCGACAAGACGTAACTGTCACGGTCCTTACCCCGCAACAACGGATTCAGCCGGGTCTCTGACAGGCCAAGACCATAAAGCGGGGCTGTGTCGAAATACCGAACACCTGCGTCCCAGGCGCGGGTCAAAACCGCCTGAGCGTCTTCATCGCTGATAGCACGATAGAGATTTCCAAGCGGGGCCATTCCCAAACCAAGTTCGGTGAATGTCAAACCGCCGTTTCCCAGTCGGTCCCAGTGATTGGTCTGCAAGGTCATATGAGTCCCCCTCTCTGACATGCTAGTATGAATACTACTGGACTGCATCCCCAAACTTTTGCAGCATGGGAACATAGGGGGATATATATGCAGCGTTTTGAAGCAGCCTTTGGCACAGCCAAACCGGTAATCGCAATGGTCCATTTGGGTGCGTTGCCAGGCACGCCTTTGCATGACAGTGAAAAGGGGTTGGATGGTCTGGTCAAGGCCGCGCAGGCCGACCTGTCGGCACTTCAAGAGGCCGGTGTAGATGCGGTCATGTTTGGTAATGAAAATGACCGTCCCTATGAATTTGATGTCGACACCGCTAGCACCGCCACGATGGCCTATGTGATTGGCCGAATCCGCGATCAAATTAAAGTGCCTTTTGGTGTTAATGTTCTGTGGGATCCTCACAGCACGGTCGCTCTTGCGGCAGCGACAGGCGCTGCTTTCTGCCGTGAAATTTTTACTGGTACCTACGCTAGTGACATGGGGCATTGGGCACCAAACGCAGGCAGCGCAATGCGCTATCGCAATCGGCTGGGACGTGATGATTTACTGATGCTCTACAATGTCAGTGCTGAATTTGCAGATAGCCTTGACCGTCGCCCATTGCCAGATCGGGCGCGTTCAGCCGTGTTTTCTTCGGTGCCTGACGCGGTTTTGGTGTCAGGTCAGATCACTGGGGAAGCCGCCAAAATGGAAGATCTGGAAGCTGTAAAAACGGTGCTGCCCGATATTCCAGTTCTAGCGAACACTGGCGTCAAACATGAAACCGTTGCTGATGTGATGCGTGTCGCCGACGGTTGCATCGTCGGGTCTTCGCTGAAAGTCGATGGCGATACTTGGAACGCAGTGGACCCGGAGCGCGCCCGCGATTTTATGGACAAGGCCAGAACCGCCAGATGATAGCTGATGACCTTAAAATGCTGATGCAAATACCGGGCCTTTCGGGGCACGAAGCCCGAGTGGCGGAAGCGATCGCAGAGCGAATGCCAATTTCTTGCAAGACAGATCGGCTTGGCAATCTGATTGCTACGTTCCCCGGCACCGACCCATCAGTCATGTTGTTCACGCATATGGATCAGCTTGGGTTCATTGTGCGCAAGATTGAAGAGGACGGTTTGATCCGTGTGCACCGGATGGGCGGCGTGCCGGAACGCGCCTTACCCTCTCAGGCGGTAGTGCTGAGCACGCGCGACGGGCGCGATATCCCCGGCGTTCTGGCCAACAAAAGTCACCATGCAACCCAGCCCGATGAAAAATACAAAGTTCTGCGTGCTGCAGAACTTTATGTCGACACAGGTCACGGATCCAAGCTGGCGGTCAAGGCGGCGGGCATAGCGATTGGAACGCCTGTCACATATGCGCCAAACGTGATCGAACTGGCGCAGGGACGGATCGCAGGCACGTCAGTTGATGATCGCGCAGGGTGTGCCGTTCTATTGGATGTCGCCAGAAGCTTAGCCAACCGGACAGGCGGACCAACTGTGCATGTCGTGTTTTCCACTCAAGAAGAGTTCAATTTGCGCGGTGCGCTGCCTGCCGCTCAGAGCCTAAAGCCCGACATCGCTATACAGATTGATCTGATGCTTGCCAGCGATACACCGGATACATCCGATCTTGGTGAGATGGTATTGGGTGGCGGGCCAGGCATGAGCCTTTATAGCTTTCATGGTCGTGGAACACTAAACGGTGTTATGCCGCATCCCGGACTTGTCTCTCTCTTTGAAGGTGTGGCGCAGGACAGGCGCATTAGCTTGCAGCGATCCGCACAGGTCGGCGTCTTGACCGACCTCAGCTATGTCCAGCATGTTGGCGCTGGCGTTGCCTCTATCGATTTGGGCTTTGCTATGCGGTACAGCCATTCGTCGCTTGAGGTTTGTCAGCTGAGCGATCTGGAGGCTCTGTCAGAGCTACTGATCGCGGGCATACAAGGTATTGGGCCTAGTTTTGCATTGGAGCGATGGTGATGAGCTATACGCTTGGAGTCGACATCGGAACCTTTGAAACAAAGGGCGTTTTGGTTGATGCCGCCGGTGTTGTTATCGCCACTGCGCGTCATGGGCACAAGATGGTCGTCCCGCAACCGGGCTGGGCTGAACACAGGCCAGAAGAGGACTGGTGGGGCGATTTTGTCAAAGTTACCAATGAACTGATCGCGACGTCTGGCTGCAAACCGAACGAGATCAAGGCAGTCGCTTGTTCGGCAATTGGCCCGTGTATGCTGCCTGTGGATGCAGACGGTGCGGCATTGATGAATGGCGTCCTCTACGGGGTCGATACGCGGGCGATGACGCAGGTCGATGCATTGACAGCACGGATCGGGAAAGACGTTATCCTTGAGCGCTGCGGGAACGCGCTGACCTCGCAATCCGTGGGCCCGAAAATTCTATGGTTGAAAGAAGAACAACCGAAGATCTATGCCAAAACGGCCAAGATCCTGACCTCAACCAGTTTCCTAGTGCATCGGTTGACCGGTGAATACGTTATCGACCACTATACCGCCGCAAATTTTTCTCCGCTGTATGATGTGGATGCACAGGATTGGTGTTTTGAACTGGCTGCAGATATCGCAACATCTGAGATGCTGCCGCGTCTTCTGTGGTCTACTCAAATTGCAGGTCATGTGACCGCTACAGCTGCTGCTGCCACAGGATTAGCCATTGGTACACCCGTGACAACAGGCACGATTGATGCCGCTGCCGAAGCGTTGAGCGTTGGCGTAGGAGCCCCGGGCGACATGATGGTGATGTACGGCTCCACCATCTTTATCATTACCCTAACGCAGGAACGCGTGCGCGATGCGCGCCTCTGGTATGCGCCATGGCTTTACCCTGGGCAACATGCCTCAATGGCGGGGCTTGCCACGTCTGGCACTTTGACACATTGGTTTCGCAATCAGTTCTCTCGGGAACTTCCGCCTGAAACTGCCTTTGTGACGTTGGCACAAGAGGCAGAAGCCGTCGCACCCGGCGCAGATGGATTACTTTTTCTGCCCTATTTTTCTGGCGAGCGAACCCCGATTTATGATCCGCTGGCCAAGGGGGCATTTTTCGGTCTGAACCTGACCCATGAGCGGGGGCATATGTACCGCGCACTGATCGAGGGCATCGCATTCGGAACTGCCCATGTGCTCGAGACCTATCGCGATGCAGGCGTGAATTTAACCCGCATTCTGGCAGTCGGGGGTGGCACGAAAAACGCGCTTTGGCTGCAGGCTACATCGGACGTGTCGCAGGTTGATCAGATTGTGTGTGAAAAAACAGTCGGTGCAAGCTATGGCGATGCGTTTTTGGCCAGAGTCGCCATTGGCGAAGCTGATATCGGCGATATTGCAAGATGGAATCCGCTGGAAACACAAATCAAAGCAACCGTAATCCCGAGCTATACTCGGAACTACCCTTTATTTCGTCGGCTGTATGAGCAGACAAAAGACATTGCAACTCTGCTTTCTGAATGAGTACGCAGCAATATCGGCAAAGAATGCCAACCGTGCAATCCTTATCCTGGCCAAAAAATAGCCGATGATCAGACGGGTAGCCACTTAGCCTTGTCAGTGAAGCGCTTTATGAGGGATCGAATTTTATCTTTTTCGAGGTCACGGTTCTGATAGTAATCTGCAGTCAGCAATCAGGTAAAACACCACAGGCGACATGGTAATGTTGAAAGACACGAAGCGCACCAAGAGCGCGCTTTTCTAAAGTCACACGGCATGGGGGCGCAGTTTTTCGACCTCTGGCCGATAGGGCGCTGCTCCGGCGGGCAGGTCAGGTACAAGGACTGCGTCCTCATACTTTAGTTGCCGAACGAGAACCGGAAGCAATTTGCGAAATGCCCCAAAGATCGAGGGTTCAGCCGCTGGCAAATCGTGTTTGATCATGTCGTGCAGCCTGGGCAAATTGTAGTAGGGTACCATTGTGAACATATGATGCTCCACGTGGTAATTCATGTTCAGATATATGAACCGGCTAATCGGATTCATCATCACAGTTCTAGTGTTAAGGCGATGATCTGTAACGTTCTCGGCTAGACCGAGATGTTGCAAAATACCCGTCATCACATGGTGCCAGGCACCATAGATCCGTGGCAGTCCGATCAGCATCACAGGAATAAGCGACCAATTCCACAGTGCTAAAGCAATAGTGCCAACATAAATCACGATCCAAATGCGCGCGGTCCTAAATACCAGATAATGATCAGAGTCACGCAGATAGACGGCTTCTTCGGGGTGAATGCGACCGCTTGCATGTAAGATCATACGGCGAATTGCACCAGCGACATCAAGAATGCCAATGAACATCATCGCGATCCGGACAAGATCGGGGGGGCGCATCGCGACGATTTCGGGATCTCGCCCCACGATTATTGTGTCTGTGTGATGCCGTATGTGGCTTGCGCGCCAGACGATCGGATTACGCATGATCATGAAACTGGCGATGTGATAAACGACATTGTTCATCCAAGCGGTCGCGAATGCTGTTTTATGCCCACATTCGTGCCATCTGGAATCCGAGGCTGAGCCATAAAGCACCCCATATGCCAACCAGAATGGCGCTGACCACCAGGTAGGCGAAAGGGCGATGGCTATGCCTGCAAAGACCAGCATAGCGCCCAACCAAATGAACGTATCACGCAGCGCAATCGCATCAGATTTTGCCATGAGCACGCGAATTTCTGCTGGATCAACCTCTGGCCGAAACCAAGCAGGATCGGCAGCTTCAGATTCTAGCGCACGTCTGGCTGCATCGCCTTTGAGTGAATAGTCTTTGGTCATTCGTAACGCTCAATATTGTCTATGACAGGACGTGGTAGCCTACTTTACTGCCCCCGCTGCCATACCTTTGATAATATAACGCTCGAGTGCGATACCGATAATGACGAGCGGTAGAATTGCGGCAAAACTGAGGGCCGCCATAGACCACCAACTGATACCTTGACTGCCTGTCTGGCTGGCCACCATCACGGGCAAAGTCTTTGCATGGCTTGAGGTCAGTAGTGCCGCAAAGAAGTATTCATTCCACGTCAACACCAAAGACAGGATAAACGCCGCGACCATACCGGGAAGGGCAATGGGAAGGATGATGGTCAGGAAGGCGCCCCAAATTGATAAGCCATCGACAAGGGCAGCTTCCTCCAACTCAGACGGAATCGATCCGAATTGGTCACGCATGATCCAGATCACAATTGGCAGGACCGTAAGCGCATAAAGTAAGATCAGCCCGACGCGGGTGTCCAGCATGCCCAGCGCCTTGTAAAGGACCAAGAAGGGAAGGGCCAAGACCACGGGGGGTAGGATTAATTGACTAAGGAAAAAAAACGAGATGTCCGAGTTGCGCATAAATCCGAATTTGTAATTGAAGCGGGATAACCCGTAAGCTGCACAACTGCCTAACCCAACGGCAAGAACTGAGGCTGATACCGCAATAATGGCCGAATTCCAAAAGCGCTTAAGGAATTCTGCGCGCACGGTACTTTCATTTCCGATGGTGTCAGGTGACAGTCCCAAGGAACGCCAGCCTAGCCATTTGGGGGTGTAATCCCAATAGGGAATGATATTCCCCTTCATCACGTCGGGCGCCATTTTGAAGCTTGTTGTTATGGTCCAATAAATCGGGAAAAGCGCGATGATCGCCCACAGAATCAGGATTCCGTAGATAAAGAAACGTCCTGAAAAGCGCTTGGCCCGAAAGGTACGATCCGCATCACTGTCGTGGAATATCTGATTTGTCATGCTAATACCTCGGCCGCATCCAGCGGTCTGCCGCCTTAATCAGGATTGTCATCGCAATCACGATTACCACCAAATAGAACATGGCCAACATAGTGCCGTACCCCACGTTAGAACGATCGCGGTATTCTCGGAAGATAAACGACGTCACGCTATCAGTCGCACCTCCTGGCCCGCCGGAGGTGACGTTTATAATGATATCCGCCAGTTTGAGCTTGAAAATGATGCGGATTAGGATCGCGGTTATCGATACCGGTAGCATCAATGGGAAGGTTACCTCCCAGAAACGTGTCCAGGCGCTGGCTCCGTCTACTTCAGCAGCCTCGTGCAACTCTTTGGGAATGGCCTGAAGTCCTGCGAGAATCATGATCATCATGAAAGGAATATAGGTCCAAGCATCCATCAACATGATCATCAAGCGGGCAATTTCAGGCGAAGAAAAGAATGACGGATTGTCCACACCCATTTCACGTAGCATGCGCGCGATTGGACCAAAGCGGTTTTCTAGCATCGACTTGCCAATCATCCACGATACGGCGACCGGTGAAAGCATCAAAGGCAACAGAAAAGCGACCCGAAAAAATTTGCGCCCTTTGATTTGGGCATTCAGCAAAAGCGCCAAACCAAAGGCAATTGCGTATTCCACAATGATGGCTAGTGAATACCAAATCATGTTGCGCATGGCGTTCCAGTAGAACGGATCTGTCCACATCTGGCGGACGTTGTCCCAACCGTTGAATTGCCTGCCATTGGGCGAGGCAAGGTTCCAGTCCGAGAATGCAATGACCAAACCAAAAAGCAGCGGAAAGACCACCATCGACACAACAAATAGAGTGGCTGGTAAAACAAACAGTGTGCGTTTGCCATGTTCGCCCCGTGCGATTACTTGACCTGCACACAGACAGATGGCCCATAGAATGTATGCATAAAGTGTTGGACGCCAGGTTTCGAACCCGATGCCGACCAAACCATTCTGATCTGCAGCTTGCAACGCGGCAACGAAAAGCATCAGTACGGCCGAGCCCCAAACTATGCTTTGGCCAAACCGCCGACGCTGATCAGAAATATTGTCAGCAGTCACAACGTGAAGCAGATCACCTTCTGTATTCATGGCAATTCGGCCTCGGGTTGGGGTTTTGGGGTCAGACCGCCGGGTGTGCCGGCGGTCTGTATGTCATGCTCAGAGACCAAGCGAAGCTTTGTAGAGCGCAACCTGCTTGTCGCGACCAATCTGATCTGTGATCTTTTCCCAGGCTGCAGCGATTGCATCGCCGATTTCCTGTGCAGTTGCATACTGACCTGCATATCCTTTCGCCAGCTCGTCTTCGGCAACTGAATAGTATTGGAAGATGCCAGGGATACGAGGCTCAATCGCTGCGTTTTCGTGATTGTAGCTGTCTGCGTTTGAACCGAGATAATCCTCGATGTAGGCGCGATCATACCCGGCCGCTTCCCATTCGTCGTATTGGAAGTGCGAGTTTCTATAGGGTTGGAAGCCGGATGGATAGGCTGACATCCAAAGCGACAAGTCCTTGCCACCCAAATGTGCCGCTGCACTCCATGCCGCTTTGCGCTTCTTGTCGTCGCCTTGAACGTTCTTGGTCACATAGACGCCCCAGCCGAGGTAGGCCATGTTTGGAGCCTCGTTGTAGGTATCTTCCCAAGCGCCAGACTGGCTATTGTAGACACGATCAGAGCCGGGGTTGATCCCAAAGCCCACGACATCACCAACGACAGAGGTGTCCGACGTACGTGCGTTGGAACCGATGTCGCCCCACCACATCAACATCGAACCGGTGCCCGCAAGGAACTGTTGAAAGCCGGTTGTTCCTGGATCAGCGTTAATCTGGTCCGCTGGATACGCGCCTGCCTCGATCAGATCGAGAACGTCCTGAATCGCCTGAACCCAAGCGGGGTTATTGACCCGCGGCTTCATTGTGTCAGGATCAAACAGCCAAGCGGGGTCTGAAGGGTGCTTGGCATAGGCTGCCGCGCGGTTTTCAAGGAAGTAGAAGCCAAAGCCACCCCATCCTTTGAGCGGATCGAGATAGCCGTGAGCCGGCAGACCCGTCAGAGGGTCCTCTTTCCCGATTAGCGCCTTGGAGGCTGCATTGACCTCTTGCCATGTCTTCGGAACGGACGCGCCGCCAATTGCACCTTCACCGAAATAATCGGTCCGATAACAGAAGGTATGGCAATCGCCGTCGATGGTAACGCGGTATTTCTTGCCGTCCCACGTTCCTACAGGTGGCTGCAAATAACTCACGAGATCGTCAGCTTCGATTTGTTCTTCGACCCACGCAGGCATCTCGTCCAATAGGCCCTTACCGGCTGTGTCACCTTCAAAAGGTGCGCCCATTTCGATGATGTCGAAGTCGACCGTGCCGGTGGCAATCGCCTGTTGCAAACGTGGATTATAATCCGCCTGCGCAAGGTCGACCCAGTTAATTTTAGCTCCTGTGTAGGCCTCCCAAGGTTTCAGGAATCCACGGAATAAAAAGTTGTGCAGGTTCTGGTTGTTGAGGCCCATAAAAGTAAGCTCAACGCCTTCAAATTCGCCTTCAGCTACCCGCTCTTTGGTGGGGCCAAGACACAAACCACCAACCTTTTGCCAATCAGCATCTGTAGGTGAGCCTGCGCCAACCCCAGGAATTTTCAAAATTTCTGCACGCAACGCCGCATGGCCGCCTGCGACAGCTTGTTTGGGCGCAAACCCTCCCATGGCAGCGAGGGCTCCAACGCTGGCCGCCCCTTGAAGCATTTTGCGACGGTTCAGTTGCCGTTGCATAATGGTCTTATAATGTTCGACTTTCATTTCAATTTCTCCCTTTTAGCAAACCTGCGCCTCTGTACGAGCAGCCATTAATCGTTTGAGTTTCAGTCGCTCAGTCAATGAGCGTCAAAAACGACCGATAGCAGACTCAAGAAACGGTTTAACTGAGTTCAAGGTCCTTCTAAAACTCGTGCCTGTCAAGCTACTAACATGCTAGTCAGGTCAGAACTGGACAAAGGTCGGGCCATAGGCTACCCAGATTGCACAGGGGTTCCTGGGACAAAGGGGGGGTGCAATGGCCGAAGTTTCCGTCAAGCAAGTAAGCAAGAATTATGGTGACGCAGCCGTAATACATTGCATTGATGTAGACATTGCAGACGGTGAATTTGTGGTTCTTGTTGGCCCATCTGGTTGCGGCAAATCCACCCTTTTACGGATGATCGCAGGATTGGAAGAAATCACATCAGGGGACGTTACAATTGGTGACCGCCGGGTAAACAACCTCTCTCCAAGCGAGCGCGATATCGCGATGGTCTTCCAGTCTTATGCGCTTTACCCGCACAAAACGGTCGAAGCCAACATGGGCTTTGCACTGAAATTGCGGAAGTTGGACAAAGCTGAGGTCAAACGGCAGGTGGCTGACGCCGCCGAAACCCTAGGCTTGACGCCCTATCTCAGGCGATATCCAAGAGCGCTGTCGGGGGGGCAGCGTCAACGGGTGGCTATGGGTCGGGCGATCGTCAGAAATCCTCAAGTGTTCCTTTTCGACGAACCTTTGTCGAACCTTGATGCAAAATTGCGCGTTCAGATGCGAACCGAAATACGAGAGCTACATCAGCGCCTGCAAACAACAACTGTTTATGTAACACATGACCAGATTGAAGCTATGACAATGGCGGACAAGATTGTTGTTTTGAACGAGGGCCATGTCGAACAAATTGGCAGCCCACTCGACCTATATGATCGTCCCAAAAACAAGTTTGTAGCCAGTTTTATCGGGTCACCTTCGATGAACCTAATGACGGGTGATGTTGTCTCCGTCGATAAGGGTGAGGCCAAATTATCTTTGGCTGGCGCGACACTAATAATTCCTGCGCCAAAAGGCCTCGTGGCAGGTCGCAAGATCAGTGTTGGTGTTCGACCAGAGCACCTTAAGTTGGCAAGTTCCGGATTGCGTTCAAAGGTCCGAGTGGTGGAGCCGACTGGGTCTGAAATTCACGTGGTGTTCCAATTTCAGGATCAGGAAATCACCGCAGTCTTTCGCGAGCGCCATACTCTGGCACCGGGTGAAGAAGTGTTCCTTGGGGTCGAAACGGATCAAGTGCATTTATTTGACGAAGAAACAGGCGAACGAATTGGTTGACTTAAGGCGTTCGTCCCGTTTTGGATCTGACAGATTTGCGTCATTTTCAGCTTTGAATGGAGAGGTGTAAAAAATGTTAAAAGGTATTGATCCGCGGTTAAATGCCGACGTGCTGCATTGCCTGCGCGCAATGGGGCACGGGGATGCCTTGGTGATTACGGATACCAATTTTCCCGCAGACAGCGTAGCACGCGAAACTGTCCTTGGTGAACTTTTGCGTATGGAAAATCTAACCTGCGCTGAGGCGATTAAGTCAATTCTTTCAGTTCTTCCGCTTGATACATTCGTAGATGATTTCGCCATACGCATGGAGGTCGTTGATGACCCCAACCAGATACCGGAAGTGCAGAATGAAGTGCAGGCGCAGATTGATCTGGCAGAAGGCGAACCCCGCCCGATGCTGAGCGTCGAACGATTTTCCTTTTATGACCTAGCGCGCAAAAGCTATGCGGTCATTCAAACGGGCGAGCGGCGCTTCTATGGCTGCTTTGTCCTGCGTAAAGGCGTGCTTGGGCCAGATGAATGAGCCTTGATGTTGTCATTCTAGGTGTATTCGTGGCTGACACGGCCTACCGGGCTGAACGCCAGCCTAATATGGGCGAAACTATTCTTGGGCAGTCTTTTACGCTGGGTCCGGGTGGCAAAGGATCCAATCAGGCGGTAGCCGCTGGCAAGGCCGGGGCATCTGTCGGGTTCATCACGAAACTAGGTAAGGATCCCTTTGCCGACATGGCGCTGACGACTTGGGATACGGCGGGAGTGACATCGCTCGCGACCCAACATGCCGACAGCTATACCGGTGCGGCCTATATTTTTGTTGATGAAAAGACCGGAGACAATGCAATTATTGTCTGCCCTGGCGTGGCAACGTCAATCAACCGTTCGGACATCGATAATCACAAACAGACCATTGCACAGTGTAAGGTGTTCCTGACCCAACTCGAACAGCCTTTGGATGCGGCTGAATTCGCTTTGGCCTGTGCAAAAGAAGCGGGCGCGACCACCATCCTCAACCCAGCACCAGCGGCTGACTTGCCAGCCTCCCTGATCGCTCTTTGCGACTATGTTACCCCAAATGAAACTGAAGCGGAGACCATCACTGGCGTCCTGGTTGCTTCGGTCGCAGACGCAGTCAAGGCTGCTGAAGTATTGCTCAACTTAGGAGCGGGGGCAGCCATAATAACGCTAGGTGAAAATGGATGTCTCTATCATGATGGAACCAGCCCAGTTCACGTACCAGCGATCACGGCTGGGCCGGTCGTTGAAACGACTGGCGCGGGCGACGCATTCAACGGCGGACTTGCTGCCGCCCTTGCCGAAGGGAAACTGCCGCTTGATGCAATCCGGTTTGGAACAGCGACTGCCGCTATATCAGTGATTCGATCAGGGACAGCGCCATCTATGCCCGACCGAAATGAAATCGAAACACTCTTACGGCGCCAGTTCACGTTGTGAGCTTTCAACTGTCTGATGTCAGTCCTCGTGGATCGAATTGGACTTTATAATTATGATAATGCTTACTTATTTGAAGTGTTCCAACAAAATTGGACAGCGTGCTAGGTTGTATCCAAAACAAACGAACGGATACGTAACTGACAAATTGACGGAGCTTTTCAGACAAGTTTAAGTCTGGTCTTGCCCCAGTTTCGTTTCGGTATTTTTCGAGCAATGTTTGCTATGAAAGAGATTAAGAATAGCCCTAAGATACACAAACGAGTTCAAGCGTGATGCTGTTTGTATGGCGACCACCAATGGCGTAACACGACCTCAAAATTCATCAGATTTGGGCGTAGGTCGCTCGACTTTGAACAAATGGGTTCAGCAACATCAACATGACGATCTTATGTCGGGTTCGCATGAGGGCTTCGAAAAGGAGAATAAACGTAGTCGCAAGGGAAACTGGCTGCTTCGCGGGTATAGGGCGGTGTGTTTAAAAAACCGTTCCGGGTTTGAGCCCATCTTTGCGCGGTTGCAACAGCCTGTTCTACGTTTTCGCCATTAAGGGCAGCGACCATTTGCTTATTAGTGGTCCCAACGCTGTCGGAAACCCCGTTTAGGGAAATTACGGAATTGCATAGCCCACGCCCTTCTGTTGCCTGCAACAGGATTACTGAAGATGGAAAAGCGAAGGCCCCGCAAGACCCGAGCGATTGAGACCGCAAACATCAGCGCTTCCGCCGTCGACATTGGCTCACGCGAACTCATGGCAGCGGTAAATCCCAAAGGGATGGGTGCACCCGTTCGTTCGTTTTGGCACCTTCCCTGTCGCCCGAGCTGCTTGGTAAATGTGATACCGATCTGCGCATGGGTTCAACGAGCGCTTACGTATGGTACGGGGCAACAAGATATCAACAAGCGAAATACTATCCCCAAACGAAAAACAAAATCTAGCCGCAGCGCAGCCCGCTAGCGATTGGCAACCGTCACCACCCGGCATAGCGATACCGCATTTTGGCCTCCTACCGCCGATGAACAGCAAGGGCGAGCAACTTGAAACCGGTTCCAAGATCGCCGGATCATTCAACGACTGCTCAACACACTGCAACAAGGGAAGCCCGTGGAAACACTCGAACGATGAGTGGCACAGCTACTGAACCGAAAAGAAATTCACAGGATGCATTGATTAACAGCTGGGAATGTAACACCGTCAGAGAGACACTTTCAGAAAACTTATTAGGTCTGGCAGTGACCTACTCTCCCACGCCTTAAGACGCAGTACCATCGGCGCAACAGCACTTAACTGCCGGGTTCGGGATGGGACCGGGTGTTTTGCTTGCGCTATGACCACCAAACCAAAAA
>JAQWVA010000084.1:0-15585 GCA_029250205.1 Tateyamaria sp. | reverse complement strand
TATTTGAAGTGCCACATGTGCCCTGCGACTTCGACGTTTTCCACCTCAAGATCGGAGATGGCTGTTTCAAATTTTGGGTCCCAGTTTACGAGACGCTTGCCACGATAGATCAGTCCCTTTTCATACATCTCAACAAAGACTTTTATGACGGCGTCATGAAAATTTCCATCTTCGCCATCTGGTGCGCCGGGTGCACCGGACATCGTAAACGCCTCGCGCGACCAGTCACAGCTGGCACCCAACCGCTTGAGCTGGCTGACGATTGTGCCGCCGCTTTCGGCTTTCCATTCCCAGACTTTCGCGGTGAATTCCTCCCGCCCCAGTTCGGTGCGTGAAGGTTGCTGTTGTTCGGCAAGACGCCGTTCGACGACCATCTGCGTGGCGATGCCTGCGTGATCTGTGCCCGGCTGCCAAAGGGTGTCGAATCCGCGCATGCGGTGCCAGCGCACGAGAATGTCCTGCAAGGTGTTGTTAAAGGCATGCCCCATATGCAGAACGCCGGTGACATTGGGGGGCGGGATCATGATGGAATAGGTGTCGTCGCGCGACGCGTTTGCGCCGGCCGCGAAACAGTCATCTGCTTCCCATTTGGCATAAATGCGCGCTTCAACTTCGGCTGCGTTGAATTTTCCCAGTGCCATGGCCCACGGCCCCCTTGATTGCTTGGGCGGTGAAATAACCGGGCGATGCGATGAAGGAAAGGGGGTATGGGCACGGCTTGCCCCAACCCGGGGTGCTGGCACAGGCTGTATGTGACAAGCGTGCTGTTTCGTGACGTTGCGACTATACCGCGCGCTGTCAAACTGCTGGTCGTTCTTTCTCTGGACACTGGCCCTTTAGACGCTAGGTTTGCGATCAATTACAAATCCATTCAACCGCAGGATTTATACCATGGAAAAGTTCGGAAAAAGCCAACCCGTCACACGCCGCGAAGACCTGCGTTTTCTGACGGGCGAGGGGCGGTATGTCGATGACATTGCACCTGCCAACGCGCTGCAGTCCTTTGTGTTCCGTTCTCCGGTGGCACATGCCAAGATCACCGAACTTGACGTATCAGAGGCGCGCGCACAGGACGGTGTGCATGCCGTTTACACGGTGGCAGACCTTGAGGCCGGCGGCATCGGTATCGGGATGCGCGGAATGACGATGAAAAATAGTGATGGTACCGACGGTGCATCTCCGTTGCGTCCGATTCTGGCCAAAGATAACCTGCGTTTTGTTGGTGAGCCGATTGCGATGATCGTGGCCGAGACGCTGACACACGCCAAGGACGCGGCCGAATTGATCGTGCTGGACTATGATGAGCTGCCAGCCAAGATGGATATTGGCGCTGGCGGTGCATTGTTACATGAAAACGCGCCGGACAACGTTGCTTATGACTGGCACATGGGCGATGAGGCGGCCACGGACGCGGCATTTGCAGCCGCGGCACGGGTCGTGAGCTTGGATGTGGCCGACAACCGGGTCATCGTAAACTCGATGGAGCCGCGCGGTTGTTATGCCGAAATGGAGGGCGATCGTTTTCACGTTGCGATCAACGGTCAGGGCGTCTGGGGGCCCAAGGATCAACTGGCTGAGGTTTTCAAGGTGCCCGCTGACGATTTCCGGGTGACCAACCCCGATACGGGTGGCGGCTTTGGCATGAAGGGGATGATGTACCCCGAGTATTTCGTGATTGCTTTTGCAGCCCGGAATCTTGGTCGCCCTGTGCGCTGGATGTCCGAACGAACTGAAGCCATGTTGAGCGACAACGCCGGGCGCGATCTGACATCGCTGACCGAACTGGCCTTTGACGAGAACAATCGCATCACCGCGTACCGCGTGCTGAACAAGGCCAATATGGGAGCTTATAATTCGCAATTTGCCCAGGCCATCCAGACGCAGCTGTTTTCGAGGGTTTTGATGGGCGTTTACGACGTCCAGACGACGTATCTGCGCTCCATCGGCTATTATACTAACACGACCCAAGTGGATGCTTATCGTGGCGCTGGCCGCCCCGAGGCAATCTATATCCTTGAACGCGCCATGGATCGTGCAGCGCGAGAATTGGGCGTGGACCCGCTGGAGCTGCGTCGGATCAACTTCATCAAGCCGGATCAGTTTCCGTACAAGACGACCGTGGGCGAAACCTATGATGTTGGTGATTTTGACAAGGTGCTCAGCCGCGCCGAGGCCGAGTCAGATGTCCAGGGCTTTGCTGCGCGCAAGGCCGCCGATGCGGAAAACGGCCTACTGCGGGGCATCGGGCTGTGTTATTACATTGAAAGTATTCTAGGCGATCCGTCGGAGACGACCAAGGTCGAGTACACTGACGACGGGCGTGTGAACATCTATGTCGGCACGCAATCAAACGGGCAGGGGCATGAGACTGTTTATGCTCAGTTTCTGTCTGATCAAACCGGAATTCCGGTTGATATGATCGACGTGATCCAGGGCGACAGCGACCGGATCAAGACGGGTGGCGGCACTGGTGGTTCGCGATCGGTCACAGTGCAGAATAACGCCACAATCCACACCGTAGAGGCAATGACAGAGGCATTTGTCGACTTTTTGGCGGCTGATATGGGCGTCCCTGCAAGCCAGATCAGCTTTGACGATGAACGGTTCCGTGCCGATGGATCGAACCTGACGCCGACCATGATCGAAGTGGCCGAAATGGCGCGCGACAAGGGTCGAGACGATTTGCTGGTGCATGAACAACGGGTAACATTGCAAGCCCGCAGCTTCCCCAACGGATGCCATGTTTGCGAAACCGTGATCGACCCAGAAACAGGTGTGGCCCGCGTTGATCGCTATGCGGTTGTTGATGATTTTGGAAACTTGATTAATCCGATGCTGGCCGAAGGTCAGGTACATGGCGGTGTTGTTCAAGGCATTGGCCAAGCGCTGACCGAACATGTCGTGTTCGACGAAGATGGTCAGCTGCTCACCGCGACCTTCATGGATTACGCCGTGCCGCGCGCCGATGACGTGCCGATGATTGAATTTGCGTCTGAACCCGTTCCTTCGACAGCAAATGTCATGGGGATGAAGGGCTGTGGCGAAGCTGGAACCGTCGGCGCCTTGGCTGCAGTGGCCAACTCGGTGCAAGATGCGCTATGGGAGCGCGGCGTGCGTCAGGCGGATATGCCGTTCACCCCCTCCAAGGTTTGGGAATTGATCGGAGATGTTTCCATCGCAGCTGAATAGCAGGATCAGGCACTGGCTGCGGCACCGTTTTGGCCGGGCTGCCGCCCTAGTGGCCTCGCCTGTTCGCGGTGCTGCAATTCACGTGATCATTCTTGATGGCACGTTGTCATCGCTTGAGGTGGGGCGAGAAACAAACGCCGGTCTTACATTCAAACTATTAAAGGAAATGGGCCACGAGGTTTCGGTCTATTACGAGCCTGGCTTGCAGTGGTCACATTGGCGCCGGGTGGGTGATGTGCTGTTCGGGCGGGGGATCAACCAGCAAATCCGTCGGGCTTATGGCTATCTTGCGTCCCGTTACCGACCAGGTGATCAGATTTACCTGATGGGCTATTCGCGTGGTGCCTATGCAGTGCGCTCGCTGGCCGGGATGATCGATATGGTGGGCCTGCTCAAAGCCAATGACGCGACTGTGCGCAATGTGCGTGACGTCTATCGCCATTATGAACGAGCGCCTGACAGCGAAGCCGCGCGGGCCTTTGCGCGCGCCTATTGCCATGACACGGTCGAGATCGCGATGATTGGCGTGTGGGACACGGTCAAATCGCTGGGTTTGAACATGCCGGTGCTGTGGCGACTGAGCGCGCCGCGACACGCGTTTCACAATCATCGCATGGGGCGTTCTGTGAGGAATGGATTTCATGCATTGGCGCGCAATGAAACGCGCGTGGCTTACAAGCCTGTGATGTGGGAGACACGCCGCGATTGGCAAGGGCATTTGGTACAGATGTGGTTCCGTGGTGCGCATGGGGATGTGGGCGGGCAGCTTTCAGGCTTTGCGGCCGCGCGTCCGCTGTCCAATATTCCGCTGGTGTGGATGTTGGAACAAGCGGAAAGCTGTGGCTTGCCACTGCCTGCGGGGTGGCAAGGTCACTATCCACAAGACCCAGGCGCGCCTTCGGTGGGTACATTTTCTGGCTACGGGCGCGTGTTCATCACGCGGCGTGCTCGTACAGTGGGGATCGACCCGTCAGAGCGGGTGCATCCCAGCCTTGCCCATGCCCCAAAACACCTGAGTTGGCGGATGCGGTTTTCGAAATGACGAAATGGAAGACCTCTGCATAAAAGCATAAAGGACAGCGCCTGACCTTCGGTGGGCACATCGCAATACCAAATCTGTTTTCAACACTCACCAAAAACACATAGGTTTCATTATCTTGATAGCTTACAAAAGCGCTCTCTCGTGGGAAAGGTTCGCGCGCTGACCGGCAAGACACCGGGCGGAAAGCTGGTTATACAGCCGTTCTGGATGGGGCATTTTCCAGGCTAATTGCGTGAATCTGCGGCATGCGTAGCGTCGGTTATGAGCTGGTAATAAACACGGGCTTCGTTCCGGTTTCAACGGATCTGTCAAGGTCGCGCCATGTGTGTATCCGAGCAGGCTACGCCGGGTTAGATGCGGATTTTGCCCTGTTAAACCAGTTTCATAACGATGCAAGTTGTGGAACCGGTGGCATAGAGCCTGCCGTCATCCACCCCTCTGATCTCGCCAGTGGCGACACCAGTTGAACGGCCGACATGCGCCACTGCGCCGATGCAGTCGATGGTGGTTCCCAGTGGAATAGGCCGCAGAATGTTGATCTTGTATTCCAGCGTTGTGTATACCGATCCGGCAGGCACTTTGGTGCTTACTGCACAGGCCATTGCGCTGTCGAGAAGTGCGCCGTACCAGCCTCCGTGAACCGTGCCCATCGGGTTGGTTACGTTGAATTCAGGCGTGCCGCGGAATGTGACGCTTCCTTCGGAAACTGCATGCATTTTATAGCCAAGGCTCGTGCCAATGGGTGCACCGGGCAAGTCGCCCCTCAGAATGGCTTGCAGGAATTCCAACCCGCTAAGCGACAGCATCTCGGGTTTACTAAGCAAATCAGCGGGGGAATGGGCAAGTGTTGGCATGGCACGCTCCGATTACAATATGCCAAAACTTAGAGCGACCGGAGCAATTGGACCAGCCGCTTTGCCGCGCTAAAATTTCTTACGCTACGTTCAGTGCTGTTGCCGCTGGCATCATGCCAAGCGCCCGGCACACCTGAACCGTGAGGTCGGGACGGTTCAAGGTATAAAAATGTAGTGCATCGACGCCTTCGGTGATCAGCGTATCGCATAGATCTGCGCAATGGGTCAGTGCAAATAAGTCAGCGCGGTCCTCGCGGTTTGCGCGGTCAAAGGCGGTTGCTATGGTAACCGGCACGGGCGTTCCGCACCGTTCAGCAAAAGATTTTGCCCGCTTCCAATTGGTGACTGGCAGAATCCCGGGCGTAATGCGCGCCTTGATCCCTGCGTCGGCACAGGCATCTCGGAACCGTAAAAAGCTGTCTGCTTCAAAGAAGAACTGAGTAAGCGCCTCGCTGGCGCCGGCATCAATCTTGGCTTTGAGCCAATCGATATTCTGGGACATGGATGCAGCATCGGGGTGGCTGTCGGGATAGGCACCCACGCAGATGTTGAATGTGCCCATCTGAGCCAGCGCGGCGATCAGTTCAACACTGTTGACATAGCCATCGGGGTGGGGCTCAAATGCATCACCGTTCGGGGCGTCCCCGCGCAGAGCGACAATATGGTCAATGCCAGAGGCCGCAAAGCGTGACGCAGTCCGTAGCACCTCGGCTCGGGTTTGACCGGTGCATGTCAGGTGCGCGGCCACTGGTAGCCCTGAGCTTTTGCGCAGGGTTTGCGCTGCTTCTTGAGTGAGAGACTGAGTCGATCCTCCGGCGCCGTATGTGACTGAAATGAAGCGTGGATTCAGCGGGGCCAAGGCGTGCACCGTATCCCAAAGATGAAACGAAGCGTCCAGTGATTTTGGCGGAAAGGTTTCGAATGACAGGGCAGTCATGACAGCTCCTTTGTGGTTGTGCCGTGTATGCCCCATTGGTTATGATGAAGCAATTTCATAACTTTCAACATGAACATGAGTTTCATATGCATATCGAATTTCGTCACCTGCGTACCATTCGGGCCATCCATGAAGAGGGGGGATTGGCGCGTGCTGCTTTGCAGCTACACATTACCCAGTCGGCGCTTAGCCATCAGGTTAAAGGCTTGGAAGAGCAGGCGGGGGTTGAGCTGTTTGTGCGCCGGTCAAAGCCATTAAAACTGTCGGCGGCTGGAATGCGGTTGTTACGATTGGCCGAACAGATATTGCCGCAGATTGAGGCGATGCAAGCCGAATTCACTGCGTTGCGCGACGGATCAACGGGCCGGATGCATATCGCGATTGAGTGTCATGCCTGTTTCGAATGGTTATTTCCGGTGTTGGAATCGTTCCGCAAGACCTGGCCCGATGTAGATGTAGACATTCGTCCTGGCCTCGCTTTTGATGCTTTGCCGGCGCTGATTAAGGAGGAGGTGGATTTGGTTGTCTCCTCTGATCCTGAGGATCTGCAAGGCTTAGAATTCATAGAGCTCTTTGATTATGCGCCAGTTTTTGTGGCTGGGCGTACGCATCCCTTGGCTCAAAAAGCGTATATAGAAGCGGAAGATTTTGCCGATCAAACGCTTATTACCTATCCGGTTGAGCGCAGCAGGCTGGATGTGTTCAGCCAATTGTTGATCCCGGCAGGAGTAGAGCCTTTGGCAGTGCGTCAGGCCGAGTTGACGGCTGTAATCTTGCTTTTGGTCGCCTCAAATCGTGGAGTGTCTGTATTGCCCGACTGGGTGGTGCGTGAGGTGAAGTACTCTAGCGATTATGTTACGCGACCTTTGACTAAAAAAGGCATGAGCCGACGGCTATATGCGGCCGTCCGGTCCGAGGACCGAGGCAAGCCATATGTGGAAAAGCTAATTGCGCTGGCCCGGTCGGAGGCGCGCAAGTTGCAGGCAGCATAAGGTCGACCGGCGGCTCTGTTTCGCGTTCGCGAAATGCGCCCACCCGCCGACCCTTGGACGCGTCAAATCAATTTTACGATTTGTTTGCCGCGGTTTTTGCCTTGCAGCAGCCCTATGAAGGCCTCTGGTGCGCTTTCGAGCCCTTCGGCGATGTCTTCCACCACCTTGATGTCGCCGCCAGCCACCTTCGGCGCGACTTCGGCGAGGAAGGCTGGCAGCCTGTTCCAGTGGTTTGATATGATAAAGCCTTGGACGCTGATGAAATTGACCAAAATTGGCCGCCAGAGTGCAGCGGCGGACATGGGGGTGTCGGCACCGGCCCCCAACGCGCCTGCATTGTACCATGAGATCATGCCACAGACAGGGATACGACCGTGTGGGTTCATTAGGGGCATTACGGCTTCGAGCACTTTGCCGGCCACGTTTTCGAAGTAGATGTCGATGCCGTCGGGTGCAGCTTTTTTCAATGCTGAGCGGAGGCTGCGGGCATCTTCGTGAGTGCGATGGTCGATGCAGACATCAAATCCGAATGTATCGACGGCGAGAGCGCATTTGTCGGCCCCACCCGCGATGCCCACTGTGCGCAGGCCAAGCGATTTGGCCAATTGGCCGACCATGGACCCCACCGGGCCGGTACAGGCTGCAACCACGAGAGTTTCACCAGCCACTGGGCGTCCGTATTCCATTAGGCCGTGCCAACCAGTGAAGCCAGGCATGCCCAGCACACCAAGTGCGGACGTGAGAGGGACAAGCGCCGTGTCGATCTTGCGCAACATAGCGCCCGGTTGCACGGCGTGGGTGGACCAGCCAAACATTCCAAAGACAAAATCGCCAGGTGCAAACCCTTCGGCGTTTGAGCTGAGCACCTCGCCGACGCCGCCACCTTCCATCGTGCCGCCGATGGGCACGGGTGCGGCGTAGGATTTGGCGTCATCCATGCGGCCGCGCATATAGGGATCGAGCGACATGTAATGCACGCGAACCAGCACTTCGCCTTGGTCTGGCGTCGGAACATCAGTGGTTTCGAGACGAAAATTTTCGAGTGTCGGTGCGCCGGTAGGGCGACTGGCGAGTGTGATGTGGCGCATATTTTCGGTCATGGTGAGCTCCGGTCAATTTTGGTGCGACCCGAAATTGGGGCGCTGAAACGGTATTAGGTGAATTAGTCCCCTTAAATATCGCACACAATCATACATTTCGGGTGTTGGCCAAGGTCAATGTTGTCTGTTTGAAAGTTTATCCCTGATTGACTGGTCGCATGAAGAGCGACAATTTGCACACAGAATTTGTGGTTGATAGCTAAGGGCATTCAAAGTGGGCGGTTCTGGCGTATATCCACGCAAGGATTTTGGGTCGTTTGAGAGGGTTTGAAAGGTGCCTCGTGTTCTGGCGTTAGATGTTCAAGAAGGATGGGGCTGCGAGACGACGCGCGACGCAAAACCTTTCGCTTTCCTTTTATTGATACAGTGATTGTATGCGCGAACGCTTCTGTCTAAGCGCTCTTGGCAAGCTCGGCGGGTCAGCGTATATCGCGTTTTCCATCCCTCAATCCCCCTTTTTGGAGCGACCCCATGGCTGCCAGCGCAAATCTTAATATCATGATGAAAGCGGCCCGCAAGGCGGGGCGGTCGCTGGTCAAGGATTTCCGCGAAGTTGAGAACCTTCAGGTGTCAATGAAAGGCGCAGGGGATTTTGTGTCCAAAGCGGACCTGGCCGCAGAGGCAATCCTGCGCGAAGAGTTGCGCGGCACCCGTCCGACGTATGGCTGGTTGGCGGAAGAGGGTGGCGAGGAATCAGGCGAAGATCCTACACGGCGCTGGATTGTTGATCCGTTGGATGGCACCACGAATTTCCTGCACGGATTGCCCCATTGGGCGGTGTCCGTCGCGCTCGAGCATAAGGGGCAGGTGGTGGCTGGTGTGGTCTATGACCCGGCCAAAGACGAAATGTTTTTTGCTGAAAAGGGCGGCGGTGCATTCATGAACGACACGCGCTTGCGGGTGTCGGGGCGAAGTCGAATGATCGAGGGGCTTTTCTCAACGGGTTTGCCTTTTGGTGGTCGATCGGATTTGCCGGAAACGCTGAAGGAGCTGGCACGACTGATGCCGACCTGTTCGGGCGTGCGCCGGTTTGGTGCCGCGGCACTCGATCTGGCCTATGTGGCGGCAGGGCGTTACGATGGATATTGGGAGCGCCGCTTGAATTCTTGGGATATTGCTGCCGGTCTGCTGATCGTGCGGGAAGCCGGCGGTTTGGTAGAGCCACTGACACCGGGAAATGACATTCTGGAGGATGGCGAGATCATCTGTGCCAACGCGCCAATGTTCCCGCAGCTCGCCAAGATTATACGAACCTAAGGCCCGCCCCACGCCTTGTAATGATCCAAAGGTCTGGCCGCGAAATGCGGCCAGAGGATATTTTTGACCGCGTTTGATGCGCGTTGTGCCTTCGTGAGTCGCACAGCTGCTTTTGTAACATTTATAGGCCGCGGTTTTTCCAAAAGTGGCATTGGTTGATGCAAGCCGTGAATTGACCAAGCGCTGGTGTCCTTGATCTGGGACAAGGTGGTCACATTAATGGTCATGCGAAAATCTCGCCCCCTTGGAACCCTTCCGGAAATCAAAGGTCTCAACGTGTTAAGTGATGCCCGTTGCTACCCGTATTCCGTCAAACGCTATAGTTAAAACTGCGTTGGCAGGTTTTATCGTCGCACGCGCGGGATGTTTGAGCGGGTGTAGCGGGCTTCGGGGTGGGGCGGGTGTCCATGTGTGTGCCTCCAAAACCGTGGACCGCCCCGTTTCAACCAGACCGGAATGGTCAGAAGCAGCCCTGCGGCAAAGCCCCCGGCATGTGCCCAATAGGCGACGCCTCCTGCCTGAGGGTCGGCTCCGAAGCCGCCGATGAACTGCATTCCGAACCAGACCAACAGCACGATCCATGCTGGAATTGGGAAAATTCGAAAGATGATGATGAGGATGAGCAGGATATCAACCCGTGCCTTTGGGTACAGCAACAAGTAACTACCCATGACACCTGCAATTGCTCCCGAGGCCCCGACCATCGGCACAACTGAATACGGGGCCGAGATCACATGTGCCAGTCCAGCAAGCACCCCCGCGCCAAGATAAAAGCCCAAGAACGGCAGATGGCCCATCTCGTCTTCTACATTGTCGCCAAAAATGTAGAGGAACAGCATGTTGCCAGCCAGATGCATCCAGCCTGCGTGCAGGAACATTGATGTCAGCAATGTTTCCGCCCCGTTACCGCTGGCCAGACGGGCTGGGATTGCGGCAAATTGCATAAAGAACATGTCCAAACCATAGGGATCATCGAAAAGCCCGACGTAGCCAAGGAAGATCGCTATGTTTGCTGCCATCAGCAAATATGTGACATAGGGCGTGCGCCCCGACGGGTTGTGGTCGCGGATTGGAAACATGACTTTACGCTGGGCGATCATGGGCGCGACGTCAAGCGCTTGGAAGCTTGATGCGCTTTGTTTGGTGTTACACTTGCGCCACAAGTATGTGGTGCAGCATCGTCGCTGGGGTCAAACTGTGAGCATATGCTAAAAAATATATTACCTAACGCTCCCTGAAGCTAAATATTTCAACGTGTTATACAATTCGCGATGTTTCAGGTATTTCGTTAATCGCTAGAGCTAGTAGCCTCGAGCAGAGCGGCGTTGCCGCCTGATGCGGTGGTGTCTACACAGATATGACGTTCGCGCAACACATGGGCCCGGTCAGGCTGGCCAGTGATCAACGCGATAATAGGGCCGGATCGGTCTGCAAGGGCCTGTTCTAGTCGCCGAGCGGTTTTGTGGTCGCCCCACCATATCACGCCGCCGTAGGCAGGGCCGTTTGTAAGAGACGTCGGATCGAAGTGGCCTTTGGCCTCAATGGCATGGCCGCCCAAAGCACGGACGGCTTTTGCCTGCGCGGTTGCAGCCGCAGTGCCTGGGCCTGCGCATAAAAGCGCAGACTTGGGATGTAGGCTGAGCATGTTGGATTCGCCGGTTGGGCCGGGCAGAGCGACGCGCCCCTGCATTCTTTGCAAAGATGTTGGACAGTCGGGCAGCTTGGCTGATTTGTTCCAGCCGGCGGCTATGGTGGCAGGTGCCGGGGTGCTTGCACGCATCCGTGTAAGGTAGTCCGGCCCGCCTGCCTTAGGGCCTGTGCCTGACAAACCAAGCCCGCCAAAGGGTTGGCTGCCAACGATGGCACCGATCTGATTGCGGTTGACGTAAATGTTGCCAGCGTCGATCCGATCCGACACATGTTGCACCCGGTCATCGATGCGCGTGTGCAGGCCAAAGGTAAGGCCATAGCCGGTGGTGTTGATGTCGGTGATCACTTGGTCGAGGTCCTGCGCCCGGAATGTAGCAAGGTGGAGCACCGGGCCAAAAACCTCTTGTTTGATGTCGGTAATGCTGTCTACCTGGATCAGGGTTGGGGCGACAAAGTTGCCATGCTTCGGGCGATCTAACTGGTGCATCAGCCGTCCTTCCGACTGCGCCATTGCAATATGATCATCGATCGCTGCCCGAGCGGTTTGGTCGATCACGGGGCCCACGTCGGTGGCGAGATCCCATGGGTTACCCATTGCCAAAGCATCCATAGCGCCGGTCAGCATCTCGGTTAAGCGGGGTGCGATATCCGCTTGGAGATAAAGGCAACGCAGCGCAGAACAACGCTGGCCAGCCGAGTGAAATGCGCTTTCGACGATGCTGCGTACGGCTTGTTCGGGCAGGGCGGTGCTATCGACAACCATTGCGTTTAACCCACCGGTCTCGGCAATCAGCGGCGTGCCGGGGGCTGCATTTTGCGCCAGGCACTGGCGGATGCGCAGGGCGGTGGTGGTCGACCCGGTAAAGGCCACACCGCCAACCTGTGTGTCAGCTGTCAGTGCTGCGCCCATTGTGCCGTCGCCGGGCAGTAATTGTAGTGCCGCACGGGGCACACCGGCCTGATGCATAAGGTTGACGGCAAAATGTGCGATCAGCGTTGTTTGTTCGGCCGGTTTTGCCAGCACAGCGTTGCCTGCGGCGAGCGCGGCACTGATCTGACCCGTGAAGATGGCCAGCGGAAAGTTCCAGGGCGAGATACAGACATAGGTCCCTACGGGTGCGCTGTCATCGACCTGTGCCGCGTAGTATCGCAGAAAATCAACAGCTTCGCGTAGTTCTGCTACAGCGTCGCGCTGGGTCTTGCCGGCCTCGCGGGCAAGCAGGGCAAAAATCTCACCCAAATGCGCCTCGTAGAGATCGGCGACAGCACACAGGATAGCTTTGCGTATCGGTGCGGGGGCATCCCAAGCCCGTGCGTCTGCAAAGGCACCTGCCACGGCACAGGGCAGCGCGGTTGTTACGGTTCCGACCGTGTCGGACGGGTTGGCTGGGTTGATCACGCTGTGCCGGGGCCCGTCACAAGGCGTTACGGTGAGCGGCGCTGCGCTCCACATATGCTTACTGTACCTGCCGCGCAACTTTTCGATACGTGCCACTGTAGGCACATGGGCAAGGTCGAAACCTGCTGAATTGCGCCGTTCCGGCGTATACAGGTCTGGCCCCTGCGGCAACACCAGAGTCTTTTCAGTCAATGTGATGAATGGATCAGTTGCGACAACCTCGGGCGGAACGTCTTTGTCCACGATCTGATTCACAAAGCTTGAATTTGCACCATTTTCCAGCAAACGCCGAACAAGATAGGCCAGTAAATCATGGTGTGCACCCACAGGGGCGTAAATACGGCAGCGGTTGCCATTTTCACGCAATACGATGTCATGCAGTGCCTCGCCCATGCCATGCAGGCGCTGAAACTCAAACGGTGAGTCGCCTGCCATGTGCAAAATTGAGGCGACAGTATGGGCATTGTGGGTGGCGAACTGGGAATAGATCCGGTCGGTCATGCCCAGCAATTTGCGCGCGTTGGCAATATAAGACACATCCGTTGCCGCCTTTTGGGTGAATACCGGAAAACCGGCCACCCCTTCGACTTGGGCGCGCTTGATTTCAGTATCCCAATAAGCACCCTTTACCAGCCGTATCATGATCCGCCGATCGTACCTTTTGGCCATAGCATGCAACGTGTCAATTACATTGCCCGCGCGGGGTGCATAGGCCTGCACCACCACGCCAAATCCGTCCCAGCCTGACAGAGATTCGTCGCCCAATACTGCATCGATCACCTGAAGTGAAAGCGACAGCCGGTCGGCTTCTTCAGCGTCTATATTCAAACCCATTCCTGCTGATTTTGCCAGCAGCGCCAGCGCGCGCAGACGTGGTACCAAAAGGCGCAAAACGCTCTTTTCTTGGGCGCGTTCATAACGGGGGTGCAGCGCGGACAATTTGATCGAGATGCCGGGATTTGCACGGATATCGTTGTGAATACAGGCGCTGGTAATTGCTAAGATCGCGCGTGTATAGCTTAGGTGATAGCGTCGCGCATCGGCCTCTGTGATCGCGGCCTCGCCCAACATGTCGTAGGAATAGGTGTACCCTTTTGCTTCCATTCCGGCGGCACGGTCCATGGCGCTGCCGATGGTTTCGCCCAGCACAAATTGTCGCCCCATTTCTTTCATTGCGCGGCTTACAGCGGTGCGAATTATGGGTTCGCCCAGTCGTTTGATAGCACCGCGCAGATGTTTGATTGGACCTGGTTGGTCATCATCAAGCACACGCCCGGTGAGCATCAATGCCCAGGTGGATGCATTGACGAGGCTGGACGTCGAATGACCCAGATGCTTGCCCCAGTCCGAAGGCGCGATCTTGTCTTCGATTAGGGCGTTGATCGTGTCGCCATCCGGAACACGCAACAGTGCCTCGGCCAGGCACATCAGCGACACGCCTTCATCAGTGGACAGGCCATACTCAGCAAGAAACACGTCCATCAGGCTGGGTGTGGCGTTGGTGCGGATGGCGGAGACAAGGCGGGCTGCGTCGGTCGAGATAAGAACGCGCGCCTCAGGGCTTAGATTTGCAGTCGCGACAAGCGTTGAAAGCATAACTTCGGGGTCGGTGTACATCCCGGCGTCAATATGGCCGGAGATGTCAGAGGATACGACATGCATCATAGAAGGTTTCCTTTCCGTTTAGCATTGTATATCAGCAACTTTAAAGGTATTTAATCTGAAGTCGTGCATAGTAACGGAAAATATGGCCAGAAATTTGTTGGAAAAACAGTTAAATGACCCGCTCAATCTAGATAGGCTGGATCGGTCGATTCTTTCGATCCTGGCGCAGGATGGGCGGATCAGCATTACAGACCTTGCTAGCCGGATAGGGCTGTCTAAATCCCCGACGCAGGCCCGGCTGCGGAGACTGGAAAGCTCAGGTGTCATAATGGGCTACCGTGCACTTTTAGATCCGATTACATTGGGGTTGGATCATGTCGCGTTTGTCGAGGTCCGCCTGACTGACACACGCGAAGTGGCATTGCGTGCGTTCAACAGCGCTGTTTTGCAAGTGCCACAAATCGAGCAAGCTCACATGATCGCGGGGAATTTTGACTACCTTTTAAAGGTGCGTACTAGTGATATGGCGCAATATCGCGCTTTTCTAGGCGATGTCATTTCGACGCTGCCACATGTTGCAGCAACGTCGACATTTGTGGCGATGGAAGCGGTAAAGGAAGTGATGTTGCCGGGTATTGATTGACGCATGCCTTGACGTAAGCTCTTTTGGGAACACCTTACTGCCCATGAGATTAGCAGCCGTCCTTGCCTTGATTGCAGCACCTGTTTGGGCTGATACCTGTCCGCCGGGACAGGATTACTCTGCCGAATTGTCCGCTTTGGCGGACCAGGCCAACGCCGCACCTGATGAAAGATCAGGGCGTGCCGTGTCGGGCAAAATGTGGCAGCTTTGGCTTCGTGCACCAGATGCGGCGTCTCAGGCGGTGCTAGATCGGGGGATGCGCCAGCGCGAGAGCCATGATTTCTCGGGCGCCTATGCCAGCTTTGCGCGATTGGCAGACTATTGTCCGAATTATGCCGAAGGCTACAATCAACGCGCATACATCAACTTTTTGCGAGGTCATTTTGCTGCGGCTCTGGTGGATTTGGACGCCGCGCTTGCGTTATCGCCCAACCATGTTGGGGCGCAATCGGGGCGGGCGCTTACTCTTTTGCAACTTGGCAGGATCGATACGGCACGGATGCAGTTGAAAGCCGCACTTGAGAATAATCCTTGGCTGTCGGAACGCGCTCTGATGGAAAAGGGCGGGCCTCTGGCACCACCGGGAGAAGATATCTGAGCGGTTTCTTGGTACACTGTGCAAGATAGCTGTCATGTCATTGATATTGTTTGCGCAAGCAAAGCATATTCTCCCTGAAAATTCTTGCGATTGCTTTGAAAATTCTTTGCTCCACGGTTGCATTGCGATTATAAGTCTGTTTTCAGGCACAGACAGAAGTTGAGAAACTAAAGATCAACGCCTGATGCGGGCGTGATGGAATGGTAGACATACCAGACTTAAAATCTGTTGGGCGTATGCCCGTGTGGGTTCGACTCCCACCGCCCGCACCAAAATTAAATCAATAGTATAAGTAGGCATTGTTGCACAAAAGGGCCTG
>JAQWVA010000079.1:0-5568 GCA_029250205.1 Tateyamaria sp. | reverse complement strand
CTGCTCCGGTGAGGCCAAATACTACATTCCGGGTCTTCGAAATCGTTTCACTTGCAGGCATGATGTTTCTCCTTGTTACCTAAGGGTTACTTATCTTGTAGATAATGTAACGTGAAGGTTACTTTTTGGATTTTCATGAAAAAACATTACCGCGTTCTAAGCCTGCCGCAGCCTGCCCTCGCGGTACAAGGTGAACAGGCCAGTGGTCACAACAATCGCCGCGCCTAAAAGCGTCAGAACCTCAGGCCAATCCCCAAAAACCAGCCAGCCAAGCACAAGCGCCCAGATAAGACCGGTATAGCGGAATGGCGCGACGAAACTGATTTCGCCAACGCGCATCACCTGCACTGAAAAGAAGTATCCACCAATGATGAACACAGACGCCCCCATGATCAACACCGCAAGCCGTGGCGTCACCGGTGCCCATTCGGTTGCTGTCGAAGCAACACCCGCAAACGCGGTCACCGCCAACGATGCCACCAGCGTCACAGTCATTGACGGCACGCCCGACGTCAGACGCCGCGTCGACAGATCACGCACTGTCACACAGAGCACTGCGCACAGCGCATAAGCGGACCAGACGCTGAAACCGTCTGACCCGGGCCGAACAATCAGCAACACGCCACAGAACCCTAGTACGATTGCTGCAATACGCCGCCATCCCAACGGTTCACGAAAAAACAGCGCCGCGCCGACTGCGACTGTAAGCGGAAGAACCTGCAAGATCGCCGTTACATTGGCCAAAGGCATGTTTAATAGTGCGGTTATAAAGAAATACGCCGCGCCAACCTCAGCAAGCGATCGCAAGCCGATCAGCCCCCAGTCGCGCCTTGCAATGCGAAAATGCAGTGCGCCCAACCACAGCGCCAATATAAAAATAAGAAATGTCGACAGCACACCGCGCAGAAGCAGCAATTGCATCAACGGCAGAGCACCGCCCGTCGATTTGATTAACGAATCGTTCAGCGTAAAAGACGCCATCGATGCCATCATCAATAGGGCGCCGGTCATGTTTGGGGGCAAATTCATAAAGACTGCGTTATCATCCGCGCGCGTCTCGCACCACGATGAATTCAGCAGACGTGCGGTGTATCCTTTGGTGCAGTATTTCAGGCCAATTCGCACCATTCGGCGCGAAATTTAAACTTATGCCGCTGCGCATTGTAGGATTATGTGCGCAACATGCCGACTGGCCCAAACCATGCGCCCCACACACGGAAAACCCCGCCACAATGGGCGGGGTTCATATCGTTTCAAATTATGCGTGCACAGCTCAGACAGTATCGCCTTCAGAAGTATCGCTAGTCGCGCCAAACACATCCGCACCGACCATGTCGTCCGCGGTTGGTGCAGCAAGTGCAGCAGCCGCTTCAGCTTCTTCACGACGCGCTTCAATGACAACGTTATCGCGATCCGTTGCGATCTTGCGCATAGCCTGAGTTGCTCCTCCGGTACCGGCAGGGATCAGGCGGCCCACAATGACGTTTTCTTTGAGACCGACCAGTTTGTCTTTCTTGCCCTGTACCGAAGCTTCGGTCAGAACACGGGTCGTTTCTTGGAAGGATGCAGCTGAAATGAACGACCGGGTCTGCAACGACGCCTTTGTGATCCCCAACAAGATCGGCTCGCCTTGGGCGGGTCGACCAGCCTTGGATAGAGCTTTTTCATTGGCCTGATCAAACTCTTGCTTATCCACGTGCTCGCCTTTGAGCAGCGTCGTATCGCCCGAGTCCTGGATTTCCCACTTTTGCAGCATCTGACGCACAATCACTTCGATGTGCTTATCATTGATCTTCACGCCCTGCAGGCGGTAGACCTCCTGCACTTCGTTAATCATATAGTTTGCCAGCGCCTCAACACCCATGATCGCAAGGATGTCATGTGGGGCGGGATTACCGTCCATGATATAATCGCCCTTTTGGACGAAGTCGCCTTCAACAACTGGAATATGCTTGCCTTTAGGCACCATATACTCAGCTTTTTCCAAGGTCTCATCCGCAGGTTCAATAGCAATCCGCCGCTTGTTTTTATAGTCTTTTCCAAATCTTACGTATCCGTCAATCTCTGCGATAACGGCATTATCCTTAGGACGGCGCGCCTCGAACAATTCGGCCACACGCGGCAAACCACCTGTGATGTCCTTGGTCTTGGCACCTTCGCGCGGAATGCGTGCAACCACGTCACCGGCATGGACGTTGTCACCATCTTCTATCGATAGAACCGCATCTACTGACATCGGATAGGTCACTGGGTTGCCCGCCTCATTGCGGATCGGCTCGCCATCATCACCAACCAGAATGATCTCTGGCTTCAGCTCGTTGCCCTTGGGGGCTGTCCGCCAATCGATGACAATCTTCTGCGTCATACCAGTGGCATCATCGGTTTCGTCCCTTACGGCCAACCCGCTGACAAGATCCACATATTTCGCGGTACCTGTTTTTTCAGCAATGATTGGCAAGGTATAGGGATCCCATTCAAACAGCTTGTCGCCGCGCTCAACCTTCTGACCTTCGGTCACGAACAAAGCCGTACCGTAGCCCAGCTTGTGACTAGCGCGTTCCTCACCGTTATCGTCCTGAATGATCAGCTTCATGTTCCGACCCATAACCAAAATCTGGCCCTGAGCATTGGACAGAGTTTGGGCGTTCTGGAATACGATCTTGCCGGACTGGCTCGCTTCAAGGAAGGACTGCTGCCCACCTTGCGCAACACCACCAATGTGGAACGTACGCATTGTAAGCTGCGTACCTGGTTCACCGATGGATTGCGCAGCGATAATGCCGACGGCCTCTCCGGTGTTGACCATCGTACCACGGGCCAGATCGCGACCGTAGCACATGGCGCAGACGCCTTCTTCGGCCTCGCACGTCAGTGGTGACCGGATACGAATAGATTGGACGCCCGCCTGTTCGATGACATCAGACATGCGTTCATCAATCAGAGTGCCATGAGCCACAAGAACTTCGTCAGTGCCTGGGCGCAAAACGTCTTCGGCGGTGACACGGCCAAGCACGCGTTCGGCCAACGAGGAAACAACCTCGCCATCGTTCACAGCGGCTTCTGCGGTGATTGCTGCTTCGGTGCCGCAATCACGCGTGCGAACGATACAGTCTTGAGCAACGTCCACCAAACGACGTGTCAGATAACCTGAGTTCGCCGTTTTCAGAGCAGTATCAGAAAGACCCTTACGGGCACCGTGGGTGGAGTTAAAGTACTCAAGAACCGTCAAACCTTCTTTGAAGTTCGAGATGATCGGTGTTTCAATGATGTCGCCATTCGGCTTTGCCATCAGACCACGCATCCCGCCCAGCTGTTTCATCTGGGTCACGGAACCACGCGCGCCCGAGTGCGCCATCATGTAAACCGAGTTCGGCTCCATTTCGGCGCCAGTTTCGTCTTTGCGCTCGGCAGAGATCGAACCCATCATCGCGTCGGTGACCTTGTCGTTACACTTGGACCAGGCATCGACAACTTTGTTGTACTTTTCGCCCTGAGTGATCAGGCCATCCATGTACTGCTGTTCAAAGTCCTTCACCTGTTCACGTGTCTCATCAACGAGGGGCCACTTGGTGTCAGGGATCAACATGTCGTCCTTGCCAAAGGAAATACCTGCGCGGAACGCTTCCTTAAAGCCCATTGACATGATCTGGTCGCAGAAAATCACGCTCTCTTTCTGACCGCAGTAGCGGTAGACGGTGTCGATAATCTGCTGAACTTCCTTTTTGCGCAACAAGCGATTGACCAACTCGAACGGTGCTTTGTTATTCAGCGGCAACAGCGCTCCCAAACGGACACGGCCAGGCGTGGTTTCGAACCGCTCCATGACTTCGAGGCCTTCAGCATTGATCTGCGGAACACGGACTACAATTTTAGTATGCAAGTGCACTACACCGGCGTCCAATGCATGCTCAACCTCTTCGATCGAGCCAAAGACCATGCCTTCGCCTTTCATGCCTTCACGTTCAAGAGTCACATAGTAAAGCCCCAAGATCATATCCTGTGACGGCACGATGATCGGCGCGCCGTTGGCGGGCGACAGAACGTTGTTAGTGGACATCATCAGAACACGTGCTTCAAGCTGGGCCTCAAGGCTCAGCGGTACGTGCACGGCCATTTGATCGCCGTCAAAGTCAGCGTTGAAGGCCGAGCAGACCAATGGATGCAGCTGAATCGCTTTACCTTCAATCAGGACCGGCTCGAACGCCTGAATGCCCAAACGGTGCAATGTAGGCGCACGGTTTAGCATGACTGGGTGTTCGCGGATCACCTCGTCAAGGATATCCCACACTTCAGGCCGCTCTTTTTCGACCAGTTTCTTGGCCTGCTTGACGGTGCTAGACAGGCCCTTGGCCTCGAGCCGAGAGTAGATAAACGGTTTGAAAAGCTCGAGCGCCATTTTCTTCGGCAGGCCACATTGATGCAACTTGAGCTCGGGTCCTGTCACGATGACAGACCGACCAGAAAAGTCGACCCGCTTGCCCAAAAGGTTCTGGCGGAAGCGACCTTGCTTGCCTTTCAGCATGTCGGACAACGATTTCAGCGGGCGCTTGTTGGCACCCGTGATCACGCGACCACGACGGCCGTTGTCGAACAACGCATCGACAGATTCCTGCAACATCCGTTTTTCATTACGAACGATAATGTCAGGCGCACGCAGTTCAATCAGACGCTTGAGACGGTTGTTTCGGTTGATCACACGGCGATAGAGGTCGTTCAAATCCGAAGTTGCAAAGCGGCCGCCATCCAGAGGCACCAAGGGCCGCAACTCGGGTGGGATCACAGGGATCACAGTCAAGATCATCCACTCTGGCCGGTTGCCGGATTCAATAAAGCTCTCAACGATTTTGAGGCGCTTGATAATCTTCTTTGGCTTCAATTCACCAGTGGCTTCTGACAGATCAACCCGCAGCTGCTCCGCCTCTGCTTCCAGATCAATCAAAGACAACATTTCACGAATGGCTTCCGCACCAATATTGGCAGTGAAAGCATCCATGCCATAGATATCCTGCGCGTCGAGGAACTCTTCTTCGTTCATCAACTGACCGTAGGTAAGGTCCGTAAGACCCGGCTCAATGACCACATAATTTTCGAAATACAAGATCCGCTCAAGGTCGCGCAAAGTCATATCCAGCATCAAACCAATGCGAGACGGAAGAGACTTCAAAAACCAAATATGCGCGACAGGGCTGGCCAATTCAATGTGGCCCATCCGCTCGCGGCGGACCTTCTGCAACGTCACCTCCACGCCACATTTCTCGCAGACAACGCCGCGATATTTCATGCGCTTGTATTTGCCACAAAGACATTCATAATCTTTGATTGGGCCAAAGATACGCGCGCAAAACAGGCCATCCCGCTCGGGCTTGAACGTGCGATAGTTGATGGTTTCTGGCTTCTTAATTTCGCCAAAAGACCATGACAGGATCCGTTCAGGGCTGGCTAAAGAAACTTTGATTTCATCAAAGGCTTTGGGCGGCGCAATCGGGTTAAACGGGTTGGTTGATAGTTCCTGGTTCATCTTAAATTCCTTTTAATCAGAGGGAGGGACGGTGGGCGTAAAATGCGCGG
>JAQWVA010000078.1:0-48678 GCA_029250205.1 Tateyamaria sp. | reverse complement strand
AGCGCATCCATCTTTTCACGAATGCTGGGCACCGCCTGGAAGAAGGTTTGCGCGTCTTCCACGGTCATATCCAATACGTCTGCAATCGACTTGCCCTTGAACTTGATCTCTAGGGTTTCACGATTGTACCGCGCTCCCTTGCAAGTCTCGCATTCCACGTAAACATCTGGAAGGAAATGCATTTCGATTTTGATGACGCCGTCACCCTGACATGCCTCGCAACGACCGCCCTTGACGTTAAAGCTAAACCGCCCGGGCTTGTATCCACGTGCCTTGGCTTCTGGCAGGCCAGCAAACCAGTCACGGATCGGTGTGAACGCCCCAGTGTAGGTCGCAGGGTTTGAGCGCGGCGTACGACCAATAGGCCGTTGATCGATATCGATCACCTTATCGAGATGTTCGAGCCCCTTGATTGTCTCGCAGGGCGCGGGCGTCTGGCGTGCGCCATTCAGGCGCATCGAGGCCGTTTTGAACAAGGTTTCAATCGTCAGCGTTGACTTGCCACCGCCAGACACACCCGTCACGCAAACAAATTTGCCAAGCGGAAAATCCACCGTCACGTTTTGCAGATTGTTACCAGTTGCCTTGACGACCTTAATCGATTTCTTTTTGCCTTTACGCCGTGTCGTAGGCACCGCAACTTCGCGCGTCCCAGTCAGGTACTGCCCCGTCAGCGATGCAGGATCACCTGCGACATGTTCAGGCGTTCCACAGCTGACAACCTGTCCGCCATGCACACCTGCCCCCGGACCAATGTCGAAAACATAATCCGCCTCACGAATGGCTTCTTCGTCATGCTCGACGACGATCACGGTATTGCCTTGATCCCGCAGGTTTTTGAGCGTGCCCAGCAGCCGACTGTTGTCGCGCTGATGCAGGCCAATTGACGGTTCGTCCAACACATAAAGAACGCCCGTCAGGCCAGAACCTATCTGGCTGGCAAGGCGGATCCGCTGGCTTTCGCCACCGCTCAGCGTTCCGCTTGAGCGCGACAGAGTCAAATATTCCAATCCGACATTGTTCAGAAACCCAAGTCTCTCACTAATCTCTTTTAAGATTGCGCGGGCGATCTCATTTTTTTGCGCTGTCAAATGCTCGGGAACCGTGTTGCACCACTCAAATGCTTCGCGGATCGACATTTCGACAACCTGACCCGCGTGAAGGCCCGCAATCTTGACGGCAAGTGCCTCGGGGCGCAGCCTGTATCCGCCACAAGTGCCGCAGGGTCGGTTGTTTTGATAGCGTTCGAATTCCTCGCGGATCCAGTTAGAGTCCGTCTCACGATAGCGACGCTCCATGTTGGGGATCACGCCTTCGAACACGCGGCTCACTTGATAGACGCGCCCACCTTCGTCATAGCGGAATGAGATTTCTTCGTCGCCCGATCCATAAAGGAATACTTGCTGAACAAATTTTGGCAATTCCTTCCACTTGGTGTTTTTGTCAAACTCATAATGCTTGGCCAGCGCCTCGATAGTTTGCAGGAAATACGGAGATTTGCCCTTGCGCCAAGGCGCCAGTGCCCCATCATAAATTTTCAACGTCTGATCCGGCACCACCAGACGTTCATCAAAGAAAAGCTCTTTCCCCAACCCATCGCAAGACGGGCAAGCGCCAAAGGGTGCATTGAATGAAAACAGGCGCGGCTCAATCTCGGGGATGGTAAAACCACTGACAGGACAGGCAAATTTCTCGGAAAACGTCACGCGCTCTGGGTCACCCTCGGCGGGGGCCGTTTCCAGAATGGCAATGCCGTCGGCCAGATCAAGTGCTGTGCGCAGACTATCGGCAAGCCGAGTTTCCAGCCCCTCGCGCACTACGATCCGGTCAACGACCACGTCAATGTCGTGGCGGAACTTCTTGTCGAGTGTCGGCGGTTCATCCAGCTCATAAAACGAACCATCAACTTTGACACGCTGAAAACCCTGTTTGCGCAGCTCAACGAATTCCTTGCGGTATTCTCCCTTGCGGTCGCGGATGATGGGGGCCAGCAGATAGGCGCGAGTGCCGTCCTGCATTGTCATAACCCGGTCAACCATGTCCTGTACTTGCTGCGCTTCGATCGGTTTGCCTGTTGCAGGCGAATAGGGCGTTCCAACACGCGCAAAAAGCAAACGCATGTAATCATAAATTTCAGTCACCGTACCCACCGTAGAGCGCGGATTTTTCGACGTGGTCTTTTGTTCGATGGAAATTGCAGGGCTGAGGCCCGATATATGATCAACGTCAGGCTTTTGCATCATGTCGAGGAACTGACGCGCGTATGCAGACAGTGATTCCACATAGCGCCGCTGACCTTCTGCATAGATGGTGTCAAAGGCCAGCGATGACTTGCCCGAACCGGAAAGCCCGGTGATCACAACCAGTTGGTCACGCGGAATGTCCACGTCAATGGATTTCAAATTGTGCTCGCGCGCGCCGCGCACCGCGATGTTCTTTTGCTCGGCCATGCAAGCCTCCACCAATTGTAATCAACACATAAGGCGAAGCTGTGAGTTCTCCAATAAAAAAAAGAGAACGTTTCAGGAACGCCGAGCATGCATTACTGTGTGCACGGCCCAGCCCATCAACAAAAGAGCCATCACCGTCCAAACAAGCCCGGCATAGCCCGCCATGCCAAGTACCGCCAGCAGGATCGGGGTTCCCAGCGTGTTGCCCAGATTCCCTGTCTGCGCCATTGCGCCATAGGCTTGCGCCTGTTTCGCCGCGCCATGGTTCAGCTGCGGCACAGCAGCAAAGGTTGCCCCTTGCACCAGCCCGAGGGTCGCGGCCAAGGCAAGGCAAGCAAATGGTCCGCCAGGCACGACCAATAGCCAGACCATCGCGCCGATGCTCGCTAGAAATCCGCTCTGGATCAGCTTAACCGCACTGATATAGCGTAGGGCCACCACCCCAAACGTCATAGACACAAAGATAGACATCAGCGGCATTGCGCCCAAGACCCAGACCCGCCAATCGACCGGGATATAGGGTGGCAAGACAGTCAGAATGCCCAGAAAGCACAGGGTATAAAACAACCACCCAGCCCCGGGCGCAGCCGTGTCGGGCGACCGGTAGATCGCAATGTGATCCCACCACAGCGCATGCAGGGACAGCTCCGTTTCGACAGGCGCATGCTGCGGGTGCAACGTCACGCCCAGAATTGTTGCAAACAATGCCATCCAAATTCCATGGGCCAAAAACAGTGCCGAAATGCCGCGCGCCTCTACCAGCGGCAGACCAAAAGCCACGAGCAGGGCAAAAGCAACGCCGAAAAACGTGCTCCAAAGTGTTAGTGTCAGGCCGCGATGCCGCTCTGCGCTCAGTTGTGCAATCAAAGTTGGCGCCGCGACGACAATTGCGAGATGCGATAAACCTTCGATCAGCCGGGTAAGCAGCATCCAGAATAACGGCGGCAGAAACGCTTGGATAAGCGACATCCCCGCCCCGACCCAAAGCGCCCAAAGCAGTGCGCGCCGATAGCGTATTCGAGCGACAATCAGCCCCGCCACAACACCAAAAACGATGCCGACAAGGCCAACAAGTGACACCACGAACCCAAGCGACGCACCCGCCTGCGGATAGACCGATGGCAGTTGGTCAAAGATGACGCTGATTTTTGCGTATTGACCGGCCGCGCCCAAGCCTGCCCCCCAAAGGACAAGGATCAGTAAAAAGGATGTTCGTTCAGCCATGCACCCCGGCTACGCCTGAACAGCCGGGGTCGCAAGCCTTGGGGCTTGTGGCTTAAAGATTCTTGCTCACATGTGAATGACGCGGTCGTAAGCGTCGAGCACACTTTCATGCATCATTTCGGACAGGGTCGGATGCGGAAAGACTGTATGCATCAAATCTTCTTCGGTGGTTTCCAACGCCTGCCCCACCACGTAGCCCTGAATTAGTTCAGTAACTTCGGCACCGATCATATGCGCACCCAGCAATTCGCCAGTCTTGGCATCGAACACGGTTTTGATCATGCCTTCTGGCTCGCCGAGGGCGATGGCCTTGCCATTTCCGACAAATGGGAATTTCCCAACCTTTACGGTATAGCCTGCCTCTTTGGCTTTAGCCTCGGTTAGGCCAACGCTGGCCACTTGCGGATGGCAATAGGTACAGCCCGCAATCGAGTTTGGCTTGATTGCGTGAACCTTGTTTTTGCCCGCGATTAACTCGGCAACCATGACGCCTTCGTGGCTGGCTTTGTGCGCGAGCCAAGGGGCACCTGCGATGTCACCAATGGCAAACAGACCATCAACGCCGGTCCGGCAAAATTCGTCGGTCACTACGTGCGTCCGATCGACTTTCACGCCAAGCGCCTCTAGCCCGAGGCCCTCTACGTTGCCCACGATACCGACCGCAGAGATCACCGTGTCAAAGTCGTGTTTTTCGACCTTGCCACCCACTTCAATATGGGCCGTCACCTTGCCTTTGGCCCGGTCAAGCTGCTTGACCATCGCCTTTTGCATGATCTTCATGCCCTGCTTTTGAAATGACTTTTTGGCAAAAGCGCTGATTTCTTCATCTTCGACAGGCAGAACCCGACCCATCACCTCAACCACGGTGGTGTCGGCACCAAGCGTATTGTAAAAGCTCGCAAATTCGATACCAATGGCTCCCGATCCGATGACCAGCAGTTTCTTTGGCATGCGTTTCGGAGTTAATGCGGCCTTGTATGTCCAGACGAGATCACCATCAGCCTCGAGCCCAGGCAATTCGCGGGCACGCGCACCCGTTGCAAGGATGATATTCTTTGCGACCAAATCTTCGGTGCCCTTGTCCGTCTTGACAGATACTTTACCGTTGGCGGGGATCGTTCCCTCGCCCATGAACACTTTTATCTTGTTCTTTTTCATCAAGTGACCGATGCCGCCCGACAATTGGCCCGCGACCTGACGAGAACGCTTGACCACAGCATCCAAGTCATAGCCAACGTTATCGGCCTTGAGCCCGAATTCCTTGGCTCGGTGCATCAGATGAAACACTTCTGACGACCGCAGCATCGCTTTGGTCGGGATACAGCCCCAGTTCAGGCAGATACCACCCAAGTGCTCACGCTCGACAACCGCAACATTCATTCCCAATTGGGCGGCACGAATGGCTGCAACATAGCCTCCGGGGCCTGAGCCAATCACCACCACGTCAAAAGAATTCGCTGCCATTTCCAAGCCCTCACGGATTTCTGATATAAACTAGTTTACCGTTAAACTATATTTTTCATTTCCTCAACACCACCAGAGCGCGACAAATCGCCTGACACAGTACTTTGATGTTTTTAGGCTATTTCAAATAGCTGCACCTATCATGCAGCGTCGTAACCGAGCGAGGCCTGTTATGCGTTCAAGCAGCTTCGATACACTGCAGGGACCTAACGATACTACCATAACCGCCGGCTGCAAGATAAGCATTCTCTCGCTGCGTTGTCTTACGACCAAGCGCGGCGTTTCGATGCGGAAAACGGCCAAATTGGCGGATCACCTCTCGGTGCGCACGGGCGTGAAGCAAATATTCATCGTCCTCCAACCGGTCGCAGATCAAACGCACTGTACGATCCTGATCGCATAGATTTTCCGAATGCTCTAAAGGCAGATACATGAATGAACGCGCCGAAAGCTCAACCCTCATGTCCCAGCCCTTGGATATAGCAGACTTGGCCGCAGCCAAGGCGGCCCTGTCCGTGGCGAATGCACGAGGATCGTCCCGGAACATGTTGCGCGGAAATTGGTCGGTCAGGATGATATACGCCAAAACCCCATTGGGATATGTCAGCCAAAGGGCAAAACGGCCCTCCGATGCCTGTTTCCACGTCTCTTGAAACTGTTCTCGGATGGCTTGGTCAAACGCATCGTCCTGCTCAAACCATTGCGTATGATTACAATCGTCCAACCAAAAACGTAATATCTCGTCAGGACCTATCATGGCTTCCACTCCTTGCAAAACCCGACCCCCAAGACAAGCTTTGCACTTATTTTACAACAACCCCAATCACGAAATGCAACAAAACCGACACATTACTGTGTCCTGGATTCGTCTTCAGGTTCCAAATAGGCTTCGCTGGCATATTCCTGAGCAATTTCCATTGCAACGGGGGTCGTCGCCGCCTGAGACATCACCACGTAAGAACCAGTTTCGTCTACTGGAATCGATTTCCGCTGTGTTGCGCGATACCCGGCATATCCGACAAGGATAACAAACAGTACTGCGGTATACATATAGAAGCCGGACGGCCCCACTTTCTCCATTAATGCGCCAACAATGAGCGGTCCAAAAACTGCCCCCAGACCATTGATAAAAACAAGTCCGCCAGATGCAGCCGTCATATCGTCATGCTCCAAAAAATCATTGGTATGCGCAATGAGCAGTGAATAAAGCGGATGCGATGAACCGCCAACAATAAATGCAGACATCAGCAACATGTTGAAATTCGCCCCGAACATCATGCCGACAGTCGACCCCAAAACACCGATGGCCGCGACGATGATAATCAGAGATCGGCGATCCATCCGGTCTGAAATCCACCCTATCGGGTACTGTAAAAGCACCGCTCCAACAAAGAATGTTGCCACAAAGGTTGAAATTTGCCCGATGCTTAACCCAACCTGCGCGCCATAGACGGATGACATGCCGAACTGTGCCGAAAACACACCGCCCAATACCAGCATTCCAAAACAGCCCAACGGCGAAAACCCTGCCAATTGGCGCAGTGTCATCGGTTTGGTCGTGTCAAATGCCGGTGTCGGACTGATCGACAAAAGGATTGGCGTGATTGCGACTGAAACCAATACCGATGGTATGACAAACAACACAAAACCTGAAGGGTCCGCCGTCAGTAGTAGCGCCTGACTGGCTACAATCCCAAGCGTTTGCACGATCATGTAAAGTGAAAGCGCCTTGCCGCGATTAGAATTATCTGCCGCTTCATTCAGCCAGCTTTCAGCAGTCACATAAACCGCAGAAAAACAAAATCCGATTATGACCCGGCCCACAGCCCATAACCAAGGATCGGCAAAGGTCGGATACAAAATCATAACAGCAGAAATCAGCGAGGCGAGTGCCGCAAAGACACGCACATGTCCAACACGCCGGATCATGCCCGGTGCAATGCGGCTGCCCCCCAAAAAACCGGCAAAATAGGCGGACATAACTATCGACATCTCGAAGGTCGAAAAGCCTTCGATCTCGCCGCGAATACCCAGCAGGGTGCCCTGCATGCCGTTGCCAACCATCAGCAAACACATACCGAGCAAAAGTGCCCATGCACTGGTCAGAACTTGCAGCATACCCTTGCCCTTTGCGCGACGTTGGTGTTTTGTCGCGCTTGCCATGGGTGTCGGCCCTGCGTCTTAGACAGTTGCGACCTCAGCGTGTCGGATTTGTTGGTTTCGGCGGCGGCAGCAATAGCGATGCGTCACCATAGGAAAAGAACCGATAATCTTGTGCCACCGCATGTGCATAGATTCGGCGCACGCGCTCGGTGCCCATTAACGCCGACACCAACATCATCAGCGTAGATTTGGGCAAATGAAAGTTCGTCATAAGGCCGTCCGCCAAGCGAAACTCAAAGCCCGGATAAATGAATATGTCCGTCTCGCCCTGCCATGCTGCAATGCCGACGTCACGGGCCATTGTTTCGATCAGGCGCAAAGCTGTTGTGCCAACCGGAATGACGCGGGCACCACGTGCCTTGGCCTCTGCGATATCACGGGCGGCCGCGCGGCTCACCCGGCCCCGTTCGGCGTGCATTTTGTGGGCGGTTACATCGTCAACCTTGACCGGCAAGAAAGTGCCTGCCCCAACATGTAGGGTGACATGGGTGAACTGCACGCCGTGCTGTTTCAATGCGTTCAGCAGACCTGAATCGAAATGCAGCGATGCCGTGGGCGCGGCAACGGCGCCAATATTGCTGGCCCAAATCGTCTGATAATCGGTTTTGTCACGCGCATCGGCTGGCCGTTTGGCCGCAATATAGGGTGGCAACGGCATCGCTCCGACCGCTGCAAGCGCCGCATCAAAATCATCGCCTGTCAGATTAAACCGTAAATGCCCCTGCCCTTCGGCTGTGCCCTCCAACGTGGCTGAAAGCGCGTGCGAAAAGGTGACAATCTCATCCAGTTTCAGCTTTTTTAGCGGTTTAATCAGGGCAGACCACGCGCCGTTTGCTAACGGCTCTAACAAGGTTGCTTCTATTTTTGCATGCGTTTCACCCTGTTTGCTCAATCGGGTGCGTGTACCTTTCAGCCTCGCGGGTATCACTTTGGTGTCATTCAGCACCAATAGATCACCAGGCTTCACCCAATGCAAAAGGTCGCTTACGATCTGATCGTGGATCACATTCCCATCGGCCACCAGCAGACGTGCCGACGATCGCGGCGAGGCAGGCCGCGTTGCAATAAGACGCTCGGGTAGGTCAAAATCAAAATCGGTCAGTTTCATGGTGCTGCCATACCCAGTCGATCAGCGTTCATCAATCTCCTGCTGACGTTCTTTCAATCGCAGTTGTTCGCGGGTATTGCCCAACGGCTGGGGCACAAAGGCCTCGGGAATAGCGGGTGGCCCATTTTCGCCATCGGCTTGCGGAACTTCTGGCCCCGGAGAGCGAAAAATTCCTCGTAACAGCCCAGGGGTCAGCGCCGACAACGGATTGATGGAAACACGCGGTTCCGAGGTCGGCCCACTCAGGCGGTAATTGAACCCAATCAATCCTTCACCCTTGCGCGCAAACAGGCTACCGATGCCGTTTATCAGGTAGAGCGGCGAAACAACCCCCCGCATGTCAAGAACCGAGCCCTCTACATCATAGGTTCCCTCCATCGATAGACCAATGGACGGCCCAACAGCGCTCGCACGGGTCACAACCATCGTTTTGGGCGTAAGGCGAAATGCGGCCTCGACGTCATTAAAGTGGATTCCACCGCCGTCCATTTGCTCAAGTAAACCCACAATACTAATCGCATTCAGCAGGGCGGCGATCGCCGGTGCGTCCTTAATGCGTGTTTTAGCTACATTAAGCGTTCCATCAAAAGAGGCTGATCCGACAGGCAGCAAGGTCAGGGATAATGCCCCGCCTCGTGCCTGTTTCAATATGCCTGCAGACGCCGCAACCCCACCTGCGTCGTCTGACGTAATCTGTATCGCGCTACGCCCGCGCAGCGGCAGCACTTTGCCACGTATAGGCGCGTCGCCGTTAACCCGCGCTGTGAATGCGCCATCCAGTCCACGCGCCAGGTTGAAATTGCCCTGCACACCGGTCAGCGCAATAGTATCGGTGACCTGCAACTTGTCCAGCGTGAGGGTCAAAGGACTGCCCCCGCCAGTTTGGCTTTGTACGGATGCATCACCGCCAAAATCCGCTTGTCTCAAGTCTATGGTGCCGCCCCGAACCACCACTTCAGGGGCCTTGCCTTCACCGCGCCCAACAATATCGACCGCACCGGACAGCCAATTGCCAAGACGGACCTTGTCGAAACTGGCGCGCTCCAGCAAATTGTCTTTTGTTAGAGAAACGGTGCCGGTGGCGCTCAGCCCTGGCGCGTCCAGGCTCAGCTGGTCGATGCGCGGTGAATCACCCAGAACAGCCTGCACTTTCAGCGACCCTGCGGCTGTGGCCGGTTTGCTCCAACCCAATGGCGGCGAGGACAGTCTTAAACCAAGCAAATCCGTGTCAAAATTAAGTGTAGGTGCTTCTTTATTCACCGGCAGTGTGATCGTGATGGCCCCCGATCCTTGCCCAGTAACCATTTCGGTGGGCAGCCCAAGGTTAAAGGCCTCTATTGTCCGCTCAGAAAGCTCGATTGTACCAGTCACTGTCCCTGGTTGTGGCGTGGAACTGATCGGTTGAACCCATCTTGCGTTGAAAGGCACCCCTTCAAGCGTTCCGCTCCCGGATACCTGTACTTGCTCGTCGCTGGCGATGACGCGAAGCGAATCAGCGGCCAATCTGCGGCCCTTGATCAGCTTCATGCTGTCCAGCGCGCGCGCAATGCCCGAAACATCAAAGACCACATCAGGGGCTTTCAATCCTTTCTTTAGTGGAAATGCGAGGTTACCTGCCAGCTGCAGACGCCCCTTGGCCAAATCAGGGGGCAACCCTGCTTTGGTCATTATACTGAGAGGTGGTTGGTTCAAAAGTGACAAGGCAGCAGTCACTGTACCTTGAGCCTCGAGCCGAACAACGGCAGGTCCATCCGGGCGCACGGTCACGTCTGGAACAATAAACGACGATCCGGCAACTTTCACAATGCCGCCCTGCGGGGCCGCGACCTGGCCATCATCCAAAGAAACGACAAATCGGTTTTCGAGCAAGCTGGCCGTGCCCCGTGCACCAGTAATCGGCGGCAAATTACGCATAAACCGGACATCTGCATTGGCATAGGAAAAACTGGCATAGGTCTTGACGGAAGTATTGGGACCGCCGCGGACTGCCGCATCCAGATCTTGCAGTTCGCCGCTTAGCACGTTTTTAACCAACCAGGCTCGGGAGCGCTGCGCAATGCGCTCGGGCCACAACGCGAGTAACCGATCCTGCGATAATCCGTCCATCTGCGCGTCAATACTGTAGCTCCACCCCTCTGGCTCTGCTGTCAGAGCGCCACGCGCCCACAAAGATTGGCCCTGATCGCGTAACAAAACCTGACCAACGTCAAACCTGAAAGGTGCAAGACGTAGGCGAAAATCCATCTGAGCTGAATCTATCTCGATCGGTATATCATACAGATTATCCGGGTTCGTAGTTAGCATGCTGGTCTGAAACTGACCGACAAAATCTTCTAACTGGCCTGTATCGCTAAGCCCCAAAACCGCTTGTCCTTCGGTTCGGCCTGTGAACCAGGCACTGTCGATGGACAATTCGTCAAACGTTAGAATACCTGACACTGGGTCATAGCTGAAATAGCTGCGCGCTGATGTGAACGGGACCGGCCGCGTTGCATCAGTGGGCTGGACCACACCCTCGCCAATCGCCAGCGTTGCATTGAGCGGGCGCAGACTTGCATCCTTGGCGATGCCCCCTCGCATCGCGCCTGAAATCGGCGCGCGCAAAACTTCCAGCCATGCAAAAGGGGCGGACCAAGCGGCGATATCGGTCGCGGGAACATCATCGACAGTTATGCCAAACTCCGACTCGACCGACCCAATAGTGCCCGCATAATTTGCCTCAAGTGTCGCGACGCCCTGACCGCCGCTGAGCAGTGCCAAATCCGACGTCAACCGGACGGAATCACCGTTACGGTTCAACCTGATGCGTCCCCCGTCTATCGTCCAGGTTCGCGCCGAGCGCACATCTTCGATCTGCAAAGTCAGCGCCTGTACGCTTGCGTACGTCAGTTCTGAAAGTGCCGGCAGCGTTAGAATTGCATCTATCTTTTCAATCAATTCGACAAAAGTCGCAGCTTGTTGGCTCGGTGCGGTCAGATCTAGCGCGCCTGACAATACGACGGACCCGTCTACCTCGCGGCGCAGCCTGGCAAAGACGCCAGTCACACTGATATCATTGGGCTGAACCCCGCCGCGCAAAAGCGCCGGAAGCGACAAACCGGCGCGCACCTCGGCGAAAGCCAGAATTTCGGCATCATTGTCCGTGACAATTTGGACATTCGTTAGTCGAATTCCCGGCTTGATACCTTCCTCTACAATGAAGTCGAGCTTGTCGAATTGAAGATTAGCCACGTCAAGTGCAGCATTCGCGCGCTCTTGGATCTGGCTGCGCGCCCAGTCCGGGGCGGACACGGAAAAGCCAAGCATTAGAAAAATCACCAGCGCCAGCATTGAGGTCAGAATCAAAGACATGAGCAAACTGCCAATCGCATGCCGGCGCCAAAGGTTTTTGCGCCGTGGCTTGGATGGTTCTGATGTAGGGGCTGCTGTGTTCATGCCTTTATTCTTCTATGCCTTGCACTATCTTACCAGACACAACCGTACTAACCGTCCAAAAAGGCCAAACTATGCTCGAACTTTCGACCCAAGCCCCCGATTTTACGCTGCCGCAAAGCGATGGAACAGAAGTAACTCTGTCTGCGCTCAGAGGTGGGCCTGTCGTTCTGTTTTTTTACCCACGCGACGACACCCCAGGCTGTACCAAGGAATCGATTGCCTTTTCTGATGGTCTTGCCGAATTTGAGGCGGCTGGCGCCAAGATTTTTGGAATTTCAAAAGACAGTGTTGCAAGCCATGTAAAATTCTCAAACAAGCGCAATCTGACTGTGCCGCTTTTATCTGACGCGCAGGGTTCGGTCTGTGAAGACTATGGCGTGTGGAAAGAAAAAAATATGTACGGCAAGACATATATGGGGATCGAACGCACCACGTATCTAATTGATTCTGCGGGCAACGTGGCCTTGGTATGGCCCAAAGTCAAAGTGCCCGGCCATGCCGAGGCCGTTTTGGCGGCAGTCAAAGCGCTTTGATGTTACCATTGGCGCAAATGGCAGAGGCAGTGCTGCGCACATCAGACGGCCGCGAAAAGACGGCACTTTCCAAGCACTATGCATCCGAGTGGCGCAGCGCCCGCGCGGAAGATAACGCGCCAGAAATTGGCCTGGCATCCCCGCCCATGCACCCTGCGCGGCCGACAACGCCAGAGCTGCTCAGCCCCCGTGATGTGCCGCGTCGTAGGCCGGGAAGTCCCGAAGGACGCATTGCTTTGTTGCATGCAGTGGCACATATCGAATTGAACGCGGTTGACCTGCACTGGGACATCATTGCGCGATTTTCTCATGTGCCGATGCCCATTGGTTTTTTCGACGATTGGGTGAAAGCTGCAGACGAAGAATCAAAGCATTTCAATTTGATGTGCGACTGTCTTGAAACGATGGATAGTTTTTATGGCGAACTTCCAGCCCACGCAGGTATGTGGCGCGCCGCCGAAGATACAGCAACCGACTTTATGGGGCGGCTCGCCGTTGTGCCAATGGTGCTTGAGGCGCGCGGCTTGGATGTGACACCCGGTATGATAGAAATTTTCCGCAAAGCCGGTATCGACAATGCCGTCAAGGCGCTAGAAATGATATATGCAGAAGAAGTCGCCCACGTGGCCTACGGCTCAAAATGGTTTCACTTTTTGTGTGGGCGCGAGAATTTGGACCCTAAAGTGGCGTTTCATAAATTGGTTCAAAAGTACTTTCACAGCCCGTTAAAGCCTCCGTTCAACGAGGAAAAGCGCGCCGAGGCAGGATTGCCGCCTGATTTCTATTGGCCTCTTGCGGTCAAGAATTAAAATTTACGGATGAATACGCAAAATTTTGCCACTTTGACAGATTTTGGCTGTGATAATGTTCATATTCCAGAGCAAGGCTTGCCCCGTTGTGCAGCGCACATTATCCCATGTCTGTGACGCTTTGTTTGGGGACAAAAGCGTCTGTCATTGGATGGGGACGAGAACGTGCGAACACGCCTCGGAATTAAGGTGCATGCGCTGTCGGAGATGTATTTCCCCGAAAGGCGTGTCTTTCTTAAATCGGACACAGATACACGGTTCATCCGTCTGAAATCGGGCACGCAACTTATCGCTTTCGCCGGTAGCTCTGTTGTCGTGGCCTGGACCATCGTGGCCACAGCGATCCTTTTGATGGACAGCATTGGCTCAGGTAATTTCCGCGAACAGGCCAAGCGTGATCAGAGCATCTACACCGAGCGCCTCAACACGTTGTCCGCTCAACGTGACGCGCGCGCAGTGGAGGCGCTAGCAGCCCAAGAACGGTTCAACGCTGCCTTAACCCAAATCTCTGTCATGCAGTCCGAACTGCTAGCCTCTGAGACGCGTCGGCGTGAGTTGGAAACCGGCATCGAAGTGATCCAGAGCACATTACGCGGCACTATGAATGACCGCGAAGCGGCGCGGCGCCAGATCGTGGCTCTTGAGGAAAAGGTTGAGAATGGTGGGAACGGCATTGGATCAGCGGCGGCTCTGAGCGCACCAATGGATTTTGTGGCCGATGCGCTGGCCCAAACGGCCGCCGAGCGTGACAAGATTATCCAAGATGCCCAAGCCGCGTTGCTGGCCGTCGATGAGTTGGCGACTGAAATTGCATTGATGCAGGACCAAAACGATCACATATTTCGTCAGTTGGAAGAAGCTATGGCCATATCCGTTGCTCCGCTTGATAAAATGTTTCGCGCTGCTGGCATGCCAACCGATCGCATCATCGAGCAGGTTCGGCGCGGATATTCCGGCCAGGGTGGTCCGCTGACGCCGCTGCACTTTTCCACAAGCGACGCAGATCTGACCCCTGATACATTGCGCGCCAACCGGCTGCTGGCGCAAATGGATAAGCTGAACCTTTACCGGATCGCCGCCCAAAAAGCGCCATTTGCAACGCCAGTGAAATCTGTGTTCCGGTTCACCTCGCCGTTTGGGCCACGGCGTGACCCCAAGACTGGCGGTCGCCGCATGCACAAGGGCGTCGATTTCGCCGCCTCGGTTGGGACACCGCTTTATGCCACTGCAGACGGCGTGGTGACCCATGCCGGCTGGCAATCCGCCTATGGTCGATTGGTCAAGATCAAGCACGAGTTTGGCATCGAAACCCGCTATGCGCACTTGGCAAAACTCCGCGTAAAAGTTGGCCAAAGGGTCTCGCGCGGGGAACGTATCGGTGATATGGGAGCATCTGGACGAGTAACTGGCGTGCACCTGCACTACGAAGTCCGCGTCGGTGGTAAAGCCGTAAATCCAATGATCTACATCAAGGCAGCAAGCGATGTTTTCTAAAAGTAAAATAAACGAACCCGGTCAAAGTGCCGAAGCGCCCAAATCTGCCGCTCCTGCGGCGTCTTCTCCGAAGTCTTCAGAATTTAAGGCCAGCGCACCAAAAGCAAAACCGCCGGCCTCGATCCTGTCGGCAGATCTTCATGTTACTGGCAATATGAAGACAACGGGTGACATTCAAGTTGAAGGCACGGTCGAAGGTGACATTCGCGCCCATCTGCTAACCATCGGGGAAAGCGCGACTATTAAAGGTGAAGTTATTGCTGATGACGTTGTCATCAATGGACGTATCGTTGGGCGCGTTCGTGGTCTAAAAGTGCGTTTGACTTCGACAGCGCGTGTAGAAGGCGACATCATCCACAAGACGATTGCCATCGAAAGTGGCGCCCATTTCGAAGGGTCCGTGCAGCGGCAGGATGATCCGCTGAACCCCGGATCAAAGCCCAGACCTTCTGCTACTGCGTCGGCTCCGCCAAAAGCGGAGTAATCTGCTTTTGAATACGATAGGATCATAAAGGAGCGTCAGGCACCTGGGGTGCCTTTATGATTCTTGGTGCGCTATTTGGTAAGCATCCATTGCCCCTTAGGCCAAAATGCATCGAAGGCAAAAGCAAACATGACATCGTGTGGCAGATCCTGGCCATCCGAATTACGTACGCGAATGCTGCCAATTTCACGACCGCGGCTAATCAGTTCCGTATCCAGCGCTGACGCCTGACCACGCGTCCAGGACAGTGTGATCCCGGCTTGTATAATCTCGCCTTCATCGGCCAGCCGGGTGAGAGGCCACGCACGGTCGGACACCCGAATTACCCGCGCCAAGGGCGCGATGCCATGTGGTGGCCGTGCGCCCGAATACAGGAACGGGCGCTGGCTGCTGTCATATTTGTTATACGGGTTGAAGCCGTAGGCCCTGCTAAATGGTGGCTCGGCCATGACAATGCCATCTGGATACGCAGCCTTGAACGCAGACCAGCTGTCGATCCATGTGGGCAGTTGGCGCAAGGCCTGCCCGTTCATGTCACCGACAATGCCCTGCCCTGTAGCTTGCTGCCACCAGCTTTGGGTTTCCCGGTCATACATGATCATGTCCGAATTGCGTAACTTGCCCGACACACCGAAACTCAGAATCTGGTCGTCAACCCGTCTGTCAAAGGTCATCGCCGAATTGCACAACGGGCAAAACGTCACTGCAATTGGGGCTCCGCCCACGTTGTCATTTACGATCTCGTGCCACATCAGGTACCGCAACGGATAAGCGCGCGCCTGCTCTTTATCAAAGACGACAGTAATCACAGGCTCGCGTTCGCCGAGTTTGCGTTTGTCTGCTATGGGGACAAACTGAGGCGCATCGAGCGCAGGGATTCCGTCTTTGGGTGGGCCACCCGACATGACCTCAACCCAACTTTCGATAGATGTGTTCTCAAAATCCGTTTCAGGCCATTCATTTACCCAGGACTCGGGCGAAGCAGCAGTGAAAGACGGCAGAATAGCCATCAAAAAAATAAAAATAATATAGCGCATGCTGACCTCTCGCTTCAGGCGTGTAGCATGACCCAATCAAAGAGACGCACCAAGCCCCCTCACGAAGAATTGAGGCGACCGTATATTAAAAAAAATGCTGAAATGCCTGAGACGCCGTACACCATCTAACGCTGCCTGACATTAAAGATTTCAGCGTGTTAGATGATGCAAGTTTTTCGCATATCGCTTTAGTCGGTAACTGTCACCGACTTCATAAAGTCCGGAGCGCCCGTAATGCTACCGGAACGGCTATTACCACGTTTGATCGCGTCTAGGACCTCCAATCCGGACGTGACCTTGCCAACTATGGTATATTGCCCGTCTAGGAAATCGCCCGGAGCGAACATGATGAAAAACTGGCTGTTGGCCGAGTCAAACTGGCTGCTGCGGGCCATGCCTACGGTGCCACGGGCAAACGTCTCGTCAGAAAACTCGGCTGGCAGGTTGGCATAGTCGGATTGACCGGTGCCAACCAATCGCCCACCGTATTCGTCAGTGTTCCCGTATTTGACGTCGCCCGTCTGCGCCATAAAGCCATCAATCACCCGATGAAAGGCCACACCATCATAGCTGCCTTCGGCGGCTAGCGTTGTAATCCGTTCAGCGTGGCCGGGCGCGATATCTTCGTAGAGGTCGATGGCAATCACGCCTTTCGCCTCTCCGGCGACGGTTATTTCGATCCCGGACGCCAGCGCAGGCCCAGAAACCAGCGCTAGCAGTGTCGCGAGCAGCTTATGCATCTGCGGCAACCTTGACGCTGATCATGCGGTCGGGTTCGGCTGGCGGCTCGCCTCGGGTGATCGCATCTACATGCTCCATGCCAGAGGTGACACGGCCGTAAACAGTATATTGACCATTTAGAAAGTTATTGTCCGAAAAGTTGATAAAGAACTGGCTGTTGGCGCTATCCGGGTTGGCAGAGCGCGCAGCCCCCAATGTGCCGCGGTCATGTGGCAGCTTGGAAAACTCGGCCGGCAGGTCGGGCAAATCGGATCCGCCAGTGCCCGCCATGCGGATGTTAAACCCATCTTCCATGTCACCGTGTTGCACGTCGCCTGTTTGGGCCATGAAGCCGTCGATCACGCGGTGAAACGCCACGTTGTCATAAGCTCCTGCGCGCGCCAGCTCTTTCATGCGCTCAGCGTGTTTGGGAGCGACATCGGCCAACAGCTCGATTGTGACGGTGCCCCCTTTCAGCTCGACAAGGATCGTATTCTCGGGGTCTTTGATATCGGCCATTCGATTTCTCTCTGTGCTTTGCAATTTGCCCGCCTACCTAAGCCGCAAAGCGGTTGGGGACAAGTGATGCATTGACGGCCCTGCGATTTGTAGCGATGCAAGGGCAACTTTGCAAAACGGAGCGGGACGATGGGCTGGAAAACGCTGGACGATATGGATTTGGACGAGAAACGGGTACTCACTCGGGTCGACATTAATGTACCAATGGAAAATGGTAAGATGACCGATGCCACGCGAATCCAAAGGATCGTGCCGACGATTGCCGACATCCGTGCCAAGGGCGGCAGCCCAATTCTGCTGGCGCATTTCGGACGCCCCAAGGGCCAGCCTGACCCGGACTATTCTTTGCGCCCGCTTGTGCCAGCCTTGCGAGATGCTTTTGGTTGTCCTGTCAGTTTTGTGGAGCGTCCGACGCGTGAATGGATCGACGCACAGCCCTCTGATGCCGTGATCCTGGTCGAAAACATGCGTTTTTCGCCCATGGAAGAAGCCAACGATCCGGCGATGGCACAGTTTTTATCCACGCTTGGGGATATCTATTGCAACGATGCATTCTCTGCCGCGCATCGTGCACACGCATCGACAACCGGCGTGGCGCAACTTTTACCGTCCTGCGCGGGACGGCTGATGCAGGCGGAATTGAGTGCCTTGGAAGCCGCATTGTCTAATCCAAAACGCCCTGTGGGTGCAGTCGTAGGTGGGGCCAAAGTCTCGACCAAGCTGGATTTGTTGCAAAATCTGGTCAAAAAAATTGATGTACTGGTAATTGGCGGAGGCATGGCCAACACTTTTCTTGCCGCTCAGGGCGCGGACCTTGGACAGTCTCTGCAAGAGAACGCATTGCATGACACCGCACGGGCTATACTTGATGCCGCCGCCAAAGCTGGATGCAGGGTGATCCTGCCGAGGGACGGTCGAGTTGCGCGCAGTTTTGCAGCGGACGTGCGCTATGATCTTATCGCTCTCAATGAAACAACCGTGCTGGAAAGCGATCAAATGGTTCTAGATGCTGGCGACGCTGCCACACAAGAGATCGCGGAAGCATTTGGTGCGCTCAAAACTCTGATCTGGAATGGCCCACTGGGCGCATTTGAGATTGCACCCTTTGACACAGCGACTGTGGCAGCATCCAAGACCGCAGCCGCGCTCACAAAGTCAGGCAAGTTGATCACCGTTGCAGGCGGCGGCGATACAGTCGCCGCGCTAAATCAAGCCGGGGTAGCCGATGACTTCACTTATATCTCGACTGCCGGCGGCGCGTTCTTGGAATGGATGGAAGGCAAGGACCTGCCCGGAGTCGCTGCCCTGATGCAATAGCATTGGATCAAGTCGAAACTGTGTAACGCAAGGTGGGTATAAGGTATAATATCTGCTGACAATCAAAAGATGCCAAAATCGTAACTTCACCGTGGTCGTTTGCCAGTCAGGTGGAATAGCATTCATCCGCCTTTTGTAACAGCGGGACGCACCCGTTTATCCAAGCGGCACTGCTAACAAATACGCCGAACGCAATTCCAGGACGATGGCATACTGGCGCACCTCATGTACAAGTGTTTGGCAAAAGGGGGATTCACAGAGAGAATCACCTGTGCCATACTGTACTCAACTGTTCAAAAAGAAGCGGTACAAGGCGCCAGATATGACCCGCAAAACCCGTCCCGCTTTGGGATTGTTTATCTTTTTCGCGACGGCTTTCGCTTTGGGAGCATACTTTACCTTTGCCGCGGTACAGGGTGATTTTGGTCTGTTTCGCCGAGCAGAGATTGCAGCCGAAGCCCGGGACCTATCAATGCAGCTTGATGCTGTGTCCGCCGAAGTCATCAAGATTGAGAATCTAACCAAACGGCTTTCAGATACTTATCTTGATTTGGACCTTTTAGATGAGCAGGCCCGTACAGTTCTCGGCGTGCTACGTGCGGATGAGATTGTAATTCGTTGATTTATCACATCATTAATTAATTTTTCAGCAATTCCCGTAATGCGGCACAATGACACTCGCTTGTGGTCACGTAATCTTATAGGATATAGTTTAACGCTAAACTATTCTTGAATGTAGAGGTTCACCATCATGGCCGCGCGCAAAGCCAAACCTAAGTCAAACGTCTCTTCCGAAGAGCTCAAAACTTATTACCGCGACATGTTGCTGATCCGGCGGTTCGAAGAAAAAGCTGGCCAACTTTATGGAATGGGGCTGATCGGGGGCTTTTGCCACCTCTATATCGGACAAGAGGCTGTTGTTGTCGGCCTAGAGGCTGCAGCAGAAGAAGGCGATAAGCGGATTACATCCTATCGCGACCACGGTCATATGCTTGCCTGCGGCATGGACCCGAACGGCGTGATGGCGGAATTGACAGGGCGCGAGGGCGGTTATTCCAAGGGGAAAGGCGGCTCTATGCACATGTTCTCAAAAGAAAAGCACTTTTACGGAGGCCACGGCATCGTTGCAGCCCAAGTGCCTTTGGGGGCTGGTCTTGCGTTTGCTGATAAGTACAAAGAAAACGGGCGCGTTTCGTTTACCTATTTCGGCGACGGTGCAGCGAACCAGGGCCAAGTTTATGAAGCATTTAACATGGCTGCTCTTTGGAAGCTGCCGTGCATTTTCGTAATTGAAAACAATCAGTACGCGATGGGAACATCGCAACAGCGTTCAACATCATCAGCTGAAATTTGGGAACGGGGCAAAGCCTTTGGGATTCCGGGCGAAGCGGTAGATGGCATGGACGTGCTGGCTGTAAAGGCAGCTGGTGAAAAGGCCGTAGCGCATTGCCGCTCTGGCGAAGGCCCGTACATTCTAGAGATCAAAACTTATCGCTATAGAGGCCACTCAATGTCGGACCCGGCCAAATATCGGACCCGTGAAGAGGTGCAAAAGATGCGCGATGAACGTGATCCTATCGAAGGTGTCCGGTCAATGTTGCTGACGGGTAAACACGCCTCCGAGGATGACCTGAAGGCCATCGACAAAGAGATCAAGCAAATCGTGAACGCGAGTGCAGAGTTCGCCAAAGAAAGCCCTGAACCGGCTCTGGAAGAACTCTGGACCGACATCTACGCGTAAGGAAGAGACCAAAATGGCAACCGAAATTCTAATGCCCGCCCTGTCGCCCACGATGGAAGAAGGCACCCTAGCAAAATGGCTGGTCAAGGAAGGCGACACAGTCGCATCCGGCGACATCATGGCCGAGATTGAAACTGACAAGGCAACGATGGAATTTGAAGCCGTTGATGAAGGGGTGATTGGCAAAATTATCATCGCCGAAGGCACCGAAGGCGTAAAGGTCAACGCGATTATCGCAGTCCTTCTCGACGAGGGCGAAAGCGCTGACGATATCGTAGCAGCACCAACTGTAGCCGAAGCGGCCCCGACCCCCGCTGCCGAAGTTTCCACACCCCTTGCAACTGCAGCAGCGCCAGCAGCACCCGTTGTGGACCTGAGCCCGGATTACCCCGAAGGCACTCCGATGAAAACACAAACAGTACGCGAAGCGCTCCGTGATGCGATGTCCGAAGAAATGCGCGCCAACGAAGACGTCTATCTAATGGGCGAAGAAGTTGCCGAATACCAAGGCGCCTATAAGGTGTCCCAAGGCATGTTGGATGAATTTGGTGCTAAGCGTGTGATTGATACGCCGATCACCGAACACGGGTTCGCTGGGATCGCGACTGGTTCGGCTTTTGCCGGTCTACGTCCAATTGTAGAGTTCATGACATTCAATTTCGCCATGCAGGCGATCGACCACCTGATCAACTCTGCTGCAAAGACACTATACATGTCCGGCGGTCAGATGGGCGCACCTATGGTCTTTCGCGGGCCCAACGGTGCGGCTGCTCGCGTTGGGGCACAGCACAGCCAGGATTACGCCGCTTGGTACATGCAAATCCCTGGCTTGAAAGTGGTGATGCCCTATTCTGCTGCTGACGCAAAGGGACTTATGAAAACCGCCATCCGCGATAACAACCCAGTGGTTTTTCTTGAAAATGAAATCCTTTACGGGCGGACTTTTGACGTTCCCGAAATGGACGATTTTACAGTGCCATTTGGCAAAGCACGTATCTGGCGCGAAGGCACCGATGCAACCATCGTCTCCTTTGGAATAGGCATGCAATATGCGCTGGCCGCCGCTGACAAATTGGAAGTAGATGGAATAAGCGTCGAAGTGATTGACCTGCGCACCCTGCGCCCCATGGACACCGGTGCAATCATCAATTCGGTTATGAAGACAAACCGCCTAGTCACCGTCGAAGAAGGCTGGCCACAAGGATCGGTGGGAAGCTATATCAGCTCAGTGATCATGCAAGAGGCGTTTGATTATCTCGACGCACCGGTGATCAACTGCACCGGCAAAGACGTGCCCATGCCCTATGCAGCAAACCTCGAAAAACACGCATTGTTAACCACAGACGAAGTGGTCGATGCTGTGAAAAAAGTCACCTACCGCTAAGGAGCCGGTCATGCCTATAGAAATTCTCATGCCCGCGCTTTCCCCAACAATGGAAGAAGGTACGCTCGCAAAATGGTTGGTCAAAGAGGGAGATACAGTTTCATCTGGTGACCTTTTGGCCGAGATCGAAACCGACAAGGCCACGATGGAATTCGAAGCCGTAGACGAAGGGGTGATCGGAAAGCTTCTCGTCGCCGAGGGCAGCGAAGGTGTAAAGGTCAACGCGATCATCGCCGTGCTGCTGGAAGATGGCGAAAGCGCGGATGATATCGGTACAGCCCCAGCAGCACCTGCTGCGGCCCAACCCACCGCCGAAGCTGTGACAGCCCAAGCACTCACGCCGACCGAAACCATTCCAGCGCCTGTTGCCACGAGGTCTGACGCCGGCACCCGCATCTTTGCCTCGCCGCTGGCGCGCAGAATAGCGGGGCAAAAGGGCCTCGACCTGAATAGCATAAAAGGCTCAGGCCCGCATGGCCGCATTGTCAAAGCTGATGTGGAAAATGCAACAAGCACACCTGCCCCGATAGCAGAAGCCGCTGCTGCTCCGACACCGGTTGTAAGTTCAACCGTCACTTCTGCAGGCCCTTCCAGCGATACTGTGCTCAAGATGTACGACGGGCGAGACTACGAAGTAATCAAACTCGACGGGATGCGAAAAACCATCGCCGCCCGCCTGACAGAGGCCAAACAAACCGTGCCGCACTTCTACTTGCGACGCGATATCAAGCTAGATGCATTGCTCGAATTCCGCGTCATGCTCAACGGTCAACTGGCCGATCGGGGCATTAAGCTTTCAGTGAATGACTTCATCATAAAAGCATGCGCCCTTGCCTTACAGAAGGTGCCAGACGCCAACGCAGTCTGGGCGGGTGACAAAGTGCTAAAGCTCACTCCATCCGATGTCGCTGTGGCCGTAGCCATCGAAGGCGGGCTTTTTACACCTGTTCTGCAAGACGCACATCAAAAGTCACTTTCAGCGCTATCTGCAGAGATGAAAGACTTGGCAAACCGCGCTCGCAACCGCAAACTGGCACCCCATGAGTATCAAGGCGGCAGCTTTGCTATTTCAAATCTTGGGATGTTTGGGATCGACAACTTCGACGCGGTTATCAATCCACCGCATGGCGCGATCCTTGCCGTTGGTGCTGGCGTGAAGAAACCAATAGTCGGCAAGGACGGCGAATTGACCGCGGCAACAGTGATGTCAGTTACTATGTCAGTGGATCACCGTGTTATAGACGGTGCGCTTGGCGCACAGCTATTGAACGCCATCATGGAAAACCTAGAAAACCCTGTCGCTATGTTGGCTTAATCTTCAAGCATGATACAAACAAGCCGGGGCAAACGCCTCGGCTAGTTTGTACTCTCTGAGCTGAATTTAATAATCTTTGCCCAGCATGTGGTTCATTGATACCGCAGGCTGTTCACAACCGGCTTCACCGACGATACGTGCAGGGATACCCGCAACAGTTTTGCAGGGCGGTACTTCGTCAAGAACGACAGATCCGGCGGCGATGCGGCTGCAGTGACCCACACTGATGTTTCCCAGCACCTTTGCACCAGCACCAATAAGGACACCATCACCAATCTTTGGATGCCGATCTTCTTCTTCCTTTCCAGTCCCGCCCAAGGTAACCGAATGAAGCATCGACACATTGTCACCAACAACCGCAGTCTCTCCAATTACTATGGAGTGGGCATGGTCGATCATGATGCCTTTGCCTATCCGGGCGGCGGGATGAATGTCGATACCGAAAATTTCTGATACACGCATCTGAAAGAAATATGCCAGATCCTTGTGCCCTTCAGACCACAAAAAATGCGCCACACGATAGGCCTGAACGGCTTGGTAGCCCTTGAAGTACAGAATGGGCTGCACAAAGCGATGGCACGCAGGATCCCTTTCATGAATGGCTATCAGGTCGGCACGCGCAGCAAAAACAAGGTCAGGTGCTTTTTGATAAGCTTCTTCGACAATTTCCCGAACTACCACCATCGACATCTCGTTGGACGCCAGTTTGGCAGCGATCCGGTAAGATAGTGCTTTTTCAATAGACTTGTGATGCAGAATACACGCGTGAACAAATCCACCGATCAGGGGTTCATCGGCAACAGCCTGACGTGCTTCCTCGGTTATTTGGTCCCAAATCGGATCGATAGACGCAATATTTGTTCTGAATTCAGTCATGACATGTCCTCTCCAATCGCTCATAGCCTAATTAAGGAACATTTTCCAAACGCAAACCGATGATGACGATCATTGCTCGCAGCGTTCAGTCTGAAAGCATCAAATTTTCTATATGCATCAGTATTTTGTGCATGTCCAAATGAGATCAGGCATCGCCACAATGGCCGCCTTCACCTCGCTTCTTGATACATCCTCCCCGGTCTGGACCTTATTCGTGAGGTCCGCGATCGCTTGTCGCAATGACGTTATTTCGTCATGCGCGGCCGAAAGTGCTTCGGTCGTGCGAGCTTCTTCTTCACCCGGGGTATGCAATGTCATATGTGCTTTGACCTCTCATGCGTTGGAAATCTCCGCACGAGAAAAATGAAAAGCGGTTCACCAGGTTACCCCAATGACCGCTTGCCCACCTCTTCTAGCTTGTCACAATTTATACGTGTGACCGCTCGCAAAGTCAAGCAAAATCATGGGTGTCATAACTGCTAACAGTACGGTATGATTAATAAATTCCTAACGGTGGAAGCAAGTGTCTCAATTTAAAAGCGTATATGCAACGCATCGACTGAACTGGCATCAATTGTCTTTGGCCCGCTCCGCTTCGATCTTGCGCCACTGGGCAACGTTGCGATTGTGCGCGTCCAGAGTCTTGGAGAATGCGTGCCCCCCGGTACCGTCGGCAACAAAGAACACATAATCTGTCTCATCCGGCTGCGCTGCCGCCATCAGGCTTGCCCGGCCCGGATTAGCAATGGGCGTAGGGGGCAATCCTTCGATGACATAGGTGTTCCACGGCGTCGCTGCACGCAGCTCTGACCGTCGCAGTCCCCGGCCCAAAACGCCCTGCCCGCGCGTGATACCGTAAATCACGGTCGGGTCAGTTTGCAGGGGCATACCCCGATTCAACCGATTGACAAAAACCGATGCCACCTGACGCCGTTCGCCGGCCACGCCCGTCTCTTTCTCAATAATCGACGCAAGAATTAATAATTCTTCCGGAGTGTCCAGCGGGATATCTGTCTTGCGCGTCTCCCACGCCGCGGCGATCAACAGGTCCTGTTTCTCTGCCATACGGGTCAATACGTCGGCAAGCTGGTCTCCGGGGCGCAACTCGTAGCTATCTGGCGCAAGCGACCCTTCAGGCGGCACTTTATCAACGACCCCTTGCAAAACATCCATGCTGCGCAACGCCGTAACAACCTGCCAACTGGTCACGCCCTCTGCCAATGCGATACGGTACCGCGTGTCTTGCGACGCTCGAACGTCCGTGTAATTCGCAGGAGCGTCTTCGACACCCGGTTGGAATTCGGCAATTTCAACGAATTGGTTTTGCGTGGGATCGACCTTGCGCACCTGCGCGACCAGCCGGTTCACACCGATACGATAGACAACTTCGGTGCCGCAAGTGCTTGCGCCGCCGCGTGTTACAACATCGACTATATTTTGCATCGACGCACCGGCCTCAACAATATAGCTGCCGGCTTTCAACTGATCCGTCTTGCCCGCGTAATCCGCGCCAACTCGAAAAATAGATACGCTGCTAACTGCACCTTGCTGCTCGAGCGCACGGCTCACCCGTCGAAAATTTGTCCCACGCTCGACCTGTACGCAGATGGCCTGCGCCAAAGGACCCGGTGCTTCATACTGGCCACGACCCCACAGGATCACTCCTCCAACAAGGAACAATGCCACAATAAGAAAAGTAATCGCGTTTGACGCAATCGAACGCCACATCAATAAACTTTTCCAAAGATTACGCTGGCATTTGTCCCACCAAACCCAAAGCTATTGGATAGCGCGTAATCAACCTTGCGCTCACGCTTGGCATTTGGCGCGAGATCAACAGGCGTCTCAACAGCTGGGTTATCCAAGTTGATCGTCGGCGGACACACCTGATCCCGAATGGCCAGGATCGAGAATATCGCCTCGATCGCACCGGCAGCCCCCAATAAATGACCCGTGGATGACTTGGTCGATGACATCGTGACATTTGCGGCATGATCACCCAGCAAACGTTCAACCGCTCCAAGTTCAATGGTATCAGCCATCGTCGATGTGCCGTGCGCGTTGATATAGTCAATGTCAGATGGCTCAAGACCGGCATTGCGCAAAGCTGCACGCATCGACCGCTCTCCCCCTTCGCCATCCTCGGACGGCGCGGTGATGTGATAGGCATCTCCCGACAGCCCGTATCCCTTGACCTCGGCATAGATCTTTGCACCGCGCGCAACCGCGTGCTCATATTCCTCAAGCACCACGATGCCCGCGCCTTCGCCCATGACGAATCCGTCACGATCTGCGTCATAGGGTCGGCTGGCTGCTTTGGGATCATCAGCACGCTTGGTCGACAAAGCCTTGCAGGCATTGAACCCCGCAATTCCAATCTTACAAATTGCCGCCTCAGCACCGCCTGCGATCATCACGTCTGCATCACCGTGCTGGATCAAACGACTGGCATCACCAATAGCATGCGCACCCGTGGAGCACGCCGTCACCACCGAGTGGTTCGGCCCCTTAAACCCATAACGGATCGACACTTGGCCTGAAATTAGGTTGATAAGCGCACCCGGCACAAAAAACGGCGACACGCGGCGCGGTCCCTTGGCCTCCATCATCACCGCAGTATTGGCGATAGAGTTAAGCCCACCAATCCCAGACCCGATCAGAACGCCAGTGCGCTCTAGGCTCTCGCGATCCTCAGGCATCCAGCCTGCGTCTTCAACAGCCTGCTGAGCGGCTGCCAGTCCAAACATGATAAATGTATCGACCTTGCGCTGTTCTTTCGGCGCCATGTAGGTGTCGGCATTGAATGTCCCGTCTGCCCCATCACCCAAAGGTACCTCACAGGCATATGTGGTGGTTAAGCCTTCGGGATCGAAACCCGTTATAGCGCCAGCACCAGACTGACCATCTAGAATTCGGGTCCAACTTTTTTCGACCCCATCAGCCAACGGGGTCACGAGACCCAGACCTGTCACAACCACTCTGCGCATGCGCTCATGCCCCCTTGTTATCCTCTAGGGTCATACCGCGCGGAGCCAGCTCAGTTCAAGCCCCGACCAACGCTGCAAGACAGTCGCTTACAACGTGTAACAACTGCTATTGTACGACAAACAATCGCGTTTGCCTGCAAAAGATCCGGTTGAAATAAAAAAGCGCCCCTTCGCAAGAAAGGACGCCACTGTTTAAACCGATTTAAGGCAGCTTACGAAGCTTTGGTTATGAAGCCAACTGCATCGCCAAAGGTCTGGATTGTTTCGGCAGCATCATCAGGGATTTCAATGCCGAACTCTTCTTCAAAGGCCATGACCAATTCAACGGTGTCCAAGCTGTCTGCGCCAAGATCATCAATAAACGAAGCCGTGTCCGTCACTTTTGCCTCTTCTACGCCCAAGTGTTCTACAACGATCTTTTTTACGCGGTCCGCGATGTCGCTCATAAAGCTGTCCTCATTCTTCCGGGGCGTATTTCGCGCACCCAAGTGTTGTCCCCTATAGTGTTTGGGGCTCTGGTCTTGCCCTTTGGGGCGGTGAAAACTCGCGGTTTGAATACATATATTCAAACCGAAAGAGAGATGATGTGCGCCGCCTATAGCATAAACTGCGACTATGGCAATACCAGAGACAAAGCAGGCGTGAACGCCCGTCAGAGCATTGCCATACCGCCATTCACATGAAGCGTGGTGCCGGTGACATAAGCTGACTCTACGCTGGCAAGATACAGAACGGCGGATGCGATCTCATGGGCTTCTCCCATCCGACCAGCTGGGATTTGGGCCATGATACCAGCCTTCTGATCATCGCTCAGCTTATCCGTCATTGCCGTCGCGATAAATCCCGGAGCGATTGCATTAACCGTGATCCCACGGCTTGCCACCTCATATGCCAAGCTTTTGGACATGCCCACCAAGCCGGCTTTTGACGCCGCATAATTGGCCTGACCCGGATTTCCGGTCGCACCGACAATTGAGCTGATATTGACAATTCGGCCCCAACGCGCCTTCATCATGCCGCGCATCACGCCCTTGCACAGTTTAAATGTGGCAGTCAGGTTAACGTCGATCACCGATTGCCATTCATCATCCGACATCCGCATAAATAGGTTATCCCGCGTGATGCCGGCATTGTTGACTAGGATGTCGACCGACCCCATTGCTGCCGCGGCTTTTTTGGGCAAAGCTTCAACAGCCGCCATATCGCTCAGGTTACACGGAAGCACATGCGCACGATCTCCCAGTTCGCCCGCCAGTGCCTCCAGCGGGTCAACACGTGTACCACTTAGCCCGACGGTCGCGCCCGCCCCGTGCAACGTCCGAGCAATGTCGGCACCAATGCCGCCCGATGCGCCGGTTATAAGCGCGGTCTTTCCAGTCAGATCAAACATCCAGATCTCTTTCCTCAAGTTTCGGCGACGTCCGTCCTGGCGCCTGCCAAGTTCAAGTTGTCATTTTTGGCGGCCTACCGATAGCCACCTCAAGCGTAAATATTGATAGCGGGCAACGTGCCTCAAAGCGGGTCTTTAATAACTTTGCACGCCAGCCTAGCATAAGAAATGCGCCTACAATTGATATGGCCGCATACATCGGCTCAAACATATCCAACAAAAACCGCATACGGACGGCCAAAGGTGCTGGCCCCAACAAACGGCCCAAATGCATGTCACTTAATGCAGCCAAGTCAGGCCTCCAGCGCCGCTTTGACATCTGTCGGCATGCCAACGGCGCGCGTCGCTACAGACCGGTCGATGCGACGGACCATGCCCGACAGTGCCTTGCCTGCGCCGATCTCCCAAATCTCGGTCACCCCCTGACCCGCCATCCACGCCACGCTTTCGCGCCAGCGCACGGCACCTGTGATCTGCTCAACCAACAGCGCGCGCAATTCGGTTGGGTCACTGCACGCTTGGGCGCGCACATTCGGAACGACAGGCACAGTTGGCACGCCAAACGACACGTCACTCAGTGCTTTGTCCATTACATCAGCCGCAGGCGCCATCAAAGCGCAGTGAAACGGAGCAGACACCGGCAGCATCACAGCCCGCTTGGCACCACGCGCCTTGGCAAGTTCAACGGCCCGCTCGACCGCAGCCTTGTGTCCGGACACCACAACCTGACCCGGATCATTGTCATTGGCCGCCTCGCACACATCTCCTTGCGCCGCATCATTTGCAACATCGCGCACAGCCGCAAAATCCAGCCCCAGCAACGCCGCCATTGCCCCCAAACCGACTGGCACCGCCTCTTGCATCGCTATGCCCCTGATCCGCAACAGACGCGCAGTATCAGCAAGGCTCAACACCCCGGCTGCACACAGCGCCGAATATTCACCCAATGAGTGACCCGCCACGAATGACGCACGCCCCATGCCAATGCCCTCGGCCTCAAGCGCACGCACCGCCGCAATCGATGTGGCCATCAGCGCGGGCTGCGCGTTCTGTGTCAGGGTCAATGTATCCAAATCACCTTCCCAGATCAGATCGCTTAGCGGTTCGCCCAGCGCATCATCGACTTCCTCGAACACGGCCCGTGCTTCGGGATAGGCTTCCGCCAGATCTTTGCCCATACCAATGGTTTGGGCACCCTGTCCTGGAAATACAAATGCAACGCTCACGTCTTGCCCCTCCTTGAGGTGGTGTTTTCATGTTTCAGTCGGTGTAAAGCGCAGACGACGCCCAAGCAAGGCACTGCCGCACGACGACTGTGCGTGAATTGCCGATTGTTTCTAAAATCGAACGGCTCATACTTGGCCGACAGACGTACCCACGCTCCATGGCTAAACAACCGAGGTTTCAGAAATGACCACTTCCAATACCACCGACCGCTATGGATCCGTTGCCAAATCGTTTCATTGGCTGACGGCCCTTTTGATTTTGACCCTTATCCCCATGGGGCTCATTGCCAACGCTTTGCCCTACGACTCATCCCAACAATTGGCGCAAAAAGCGTTCGTTTTTTCGCTGCACAAAACACTGGGTGTAACGGCATTTTTTGTGGCGCTGGCCCGGATCGGCTGGGCACTTGGCCAACATAAGCCCGGCTTGCTGCACCCCGATCGCAAACTGGAAAGTTTGGCAGCTGAAACCGTACACTGGCTACTCTATGGCAGCCTCGTGGCTGTTCCACTCAGCGGATGGATTCATCACGCAGCAACCACTGGTTTTGCACCGATCTGGTGGCCATTTGGACAAAACCTGCCTTTGGTGCCTAAATCCGAGAGCCTTGCAGCCACTTTTGCGGGTGGACATTGGGTGCTGACCAAAGTGTTGGCATTGTCGATTTCCCTGCACATCGCAGGTGCTCTTAAACACCACATTATCGACAAGGACATGACACTACCCCGTATGTGGTTCGGCAACCCTGCTTTGCCGGAAACCCACAGCACTCACAAACACACTGGCCCATTTGCTGCTGCTCTCACCATATGGATCTTGGCTTTGTCCGGTGGCGCAGCACTTGGTGTTTACGCACCGCATGGTATCGATATCAAGGCCGCTGAACTGAAGGCCGTGCAATCGGACTGGCGGGTGCAAGAGGGCACACTTTCCATAGCTGTTGTCCAAATGGGGGCCGAAGTCACTGGCACCTTTGCAGATTGGACAGCAGCGATCAGCTTTGACGAAACCGTGACCGACGGCGTCGCTGGAGACGTGGACGTAACGGTTGCTATCGGTTCTCTGACCCTGGGTGCAGTGACCGATCAAGCCATGGGGGCTGACTATTTCGATTTGACCGAATTTCCAACTGCACGTTTTCTGGCTGATATTGTGCAGGTAAGCGACGTTTACGTAGCCAAAGGCACCCTAACCATCAAAGACCAAAGCGTTCAGATTAGCCTACCCTTTAACTTGTCGCTAGACGGCGACACCGCGACAGTGAACGGCAGCTTATCCGTTGACAGGCTTGCCTTCGGTATTGGCACGAATATGGCCGATGAAGCATCCCTGATGTTCAATGTCGGTATAAGTGTTGCGCTCACTGCAACACGTGCAGCGCCAGTATCGGGCCAGTAAGACGCTAGGCGGAATATTTCACCCATCAAACTGCTTCTTATTCACAGAATTAGTCAAAACACATAGGAATCATCTAACCCTAGCAAAGTATTTTCGATAGTGCGCGGGTTTAGTGCGCTGAAATAAATATACAATATTACTACTAAATGTTTAGTTTGACAGGTTGGAAAATTTGCGCCTATCGTTGTACCAGTCGAAAACTCCGGCTCACATAGATTTTCTGGGAGGAAACAGGATGCGCAAGTATTTACTCTCCGCGACGGCAGTCATTGCTGTCATTGCGGGGCATGGGACTGCCTTAGCCGACACGGCAGCAGCCCAAAAATGGATTGATCAAGAATTCCAGCCATCAACGCTCAGCAAGGCCCAGCAGATGGCCGAAATGGAATGGTTTATCAACGCGGCCGAGCCATATGCGGGGATGGAAATCAACGTCCTGTCCGAAGGCATTCCAACGCACGGGTATGAATCCGAAGTATTGACTGACGCCTTTGAGCAAATCACAGGCATCAAGGTCAATCACCAGATCCTCGGCGAGGGTGAAGTCGTACAGGCCGTGCAAACGCAGATGCAGACGCAACGCAACCTTTACGATGGGTATGTGAATGATTCCGACCTGATCGGGACGCACTCGCGCTTGCAGTTGGCGTATAATCTTACGGAACAGATGGCTGGCGACTGGTCAGCGACAACGTCTCCGACGCTTGATCTGGAAGACTTCATGGGCATCCAGTTCACAACAGGCCCGGATGGCAATCTGTACCAACTGCCCGATCAACAGTTCGCAAACCTTTACTGGTTCCGCAAGGACTGGTTTGACCGCGAGGACCTTCAGACAGCGTTCAAGGCCAAGTATGGCTATGATCTGGGCGTGCCGGTGAACTGGTCAGCATACGAAGATATCGCCGAGTTCTTTTCCGAAGATGTCAAAGAAATCGACGGAACAGCAATCTACGGCCACATGGACTATGGCAAACGCGCGCCTGACCTTGGCTGGCGGATGACAGACGCTTGGCTTTCGATGGCTGGCGCCGGTTCGGTGGGTGAACCCAACGGTATTCCAATCGATGAATGGGGCATCCGTATGGAAGCGGGTTCGTGCAACCCTGCTGGTGCGTCTGTATCGCGTGGCGGTGCGGCCAATGGCCCTGCGGCGGTCTATGCGATCCGCAAGTGGGACGAATGGCTGCGCGCCTACGCTCCTCCGGGGGCTGCGTCCTATGACTTTTACCAGTCGCTGCCTGCGCTTGCACAAGGCAACGTTGCGCAGCAGATCTTCTGGTATACAGCCTTTACCGCGGACATGGTTAAGCCCAAGTCCGAAGGCAACAACACGGTTGACGGTGACGGCAATCCATTGTGGCGGATGGCACCCAGCCCCCATGGCCCCTATTGGACCAAGGGGCAAAAGGTTGGCTATCAGGACGTTGGATCATGGACATTCCTGAAATCCACACCTAGCGAAAGAGCACAAGCAGCCTGGCTCTATGCCCAGTTCGTAACCTCGAAAACTGTGGATGTGAAAAAGTCCCACGTGGGTCTGACCTTTACCCGTGACTCATCAGTCAACCACCAAAGCTTCTCTGAACGTGCTCCAAAATTGGGTGGTTTGGTTGAGTTCTACCGGTCGCCTGACCGAGTGGCATGGTCGCCAACTGGTATCAACGTGCCTGACTATCCCAAACTGGCACAGATCTGGTGGCAGCAAATTGGTGATGTGAACTCGGGTGCCTTCACACCGCAACAAGCGATGGATCGTTTGGCAGAAGAGATGGATATCACCATGGCCCGCATGCAGCAGGCAGATGAAGCCGCAGGCGTCTATGGCGGTTGTGGGCCGCGCCTGAACGAAGAGCGAGATGCCGAGTGGTGGTTCGCCAACGGTGGCGCCAAGCCCAAGCTCGACAACGAAAAGCCGCAGGGTGAAACCGTCAACTACGACGAACTGGTTGCGCGCTGGAACCAATAAGCAAGATAGGCAGGCTCGACTGACAACTGTCAGGCGGGCCCGCTTTGACCGGCGCGCCTAACACGCGTCGGTCATTTTCATCTGGGGCAAAGACCAATGACAATAGAGCTGAAACAAGCCACAAAATTGATCCGCGGCATCAGCCATATCAAGCCCACGTCGCTGGTGCTTGAAACTGGACATTTCAACGTCCTTTTGGGGCAAACTGGATCGGGAAAAACGTCCCTAATCAAACTTATGGCGGGGCTTGATCCGCTGGCTTCGGGCGAAATCTGGATGGATGGTCAGGATGTCTCCAAGGTGTCGACCCAGAAACGCAATATCAGTCTCGTGCATCAATTCTTTGTGAATTATCCGCAAATGACCGTGTTTGACAACATTGCCTCCCCCCTTCGGGTCGCAGGCATGCCCAAATCAGAAATCCAAGGCCGCGTTGAAGAAGCCGCATCTATACTGCAACTTGGCCCAATGCTTGACCGGCGGCCTCATGAATTGTCAGGGGGGCAGCAACAGCGCTGCGCGCTGGCGCGAGCAATCGCCAAGGAAAGCAGGGCTGTGTTCCTAGACGAACCGCTTGCAAACCTTGATTACAAACTGCGCGAAGAACTGCGCGAGCAATTGCCGGAACTCTTTGCCGGTCGGGGGGCCGTGGTCGTTTATGCCACCTCAGAGCCCGAAGAGGCCCTGTTGCTGGGCGGCAAGACAGCCCTGATGGAAGATGGCCACGTGACCCAATTTGGCCCAACGGCACAGATTTATCGCCGCCCCAAAAACCTGACGGCGGCTCGGGTATTTTCTGATCCGCCTATTAACGTGGCCGAGATCACCAAAACAGGAACTGACGCGCGCATGCAAACAGGGGTGAACTGGGCGCTTGATGGCGCAGCCGCTGCCTTGCCTGATGGGACATACACCGTCGCTGTTCGTCCGCATCATGTTTTGCCGGTGGCTGCGTCGGGTGCCGGTGTGACGCTGCGCGGAACGGTTCTAGTCACCGAGTTATCAGGTTCCGAATCCAGCGCGCATTTCCAAATCGGAACGGACGCTTGGGTGTCACTGGCCCATGGCGTGCATCCCTATAAAGTGGGTGGCGACCATCATTTCTATTTTGACGCGGGCAATGCATTTTATTTTGATCTCGACGGGAGGCTCGTTGCCTGATGGCCAAGATCACGCTGTCCAATCTGCGCCACTCGTATATGCCCAATCCCAAGGGGCCCGAGGATTACGCGCTCAAGAAAATCGATCTCAGTTGGGATGACGGTGGCGCATATGCGCTGCTTGGCCCATCGGGCTGTGGGAAATCAACGCTGCTCAACATTATCTCGGGCCTGCTCATGCCATCCGAGGGCAAAGTCCTGTTCGATAACAACGACGTCACCCAGCTGCCACCGGACAGGCGCAACATTGCACAGGTGTTCCAGTTCCCGGTGATCTACGATACGATGACCGTGCGCAACAATCTCGCCTTTCCGCTGCGCAATCGCGGCATGTCGGAAACGCACATTGCGGCTCGTGTGGCTGAAATTGCAGCCATGCTTGAGGTTGAAGAGATGCTTGATACACGGGCGGCCCACCTGTCGCCCGACAACAAGCAAAAGATATCTATGGGCCGTGGTCTGGTGCGGGATGATGTGAATGTGGTGATGTTTGACGAACCACTGACCGTGATTGACCCTCACTTGAAATGGAAACTGCGCTCCAAGCTGAAAGAACTGCACCAACGCGTTCGGGCCACGATGATCTATGTGACGCATGATCAGACCGAAGCGCTGACCTTTGCCGATCAGGTGATTGTCATGCAAGACGGCGAAGTCGTCCAGATCGGCACGCCGGTTGAATTGTTCGAGCGTCCGCAGCACACGTTTGTAGGCCATTTTATCGGATCCCCCGGCATGAATGTGCTGCGCGCCGAGGTCCGTGAGGGCAGCGCCTTTTTTCAGGGGCACACGGTGCCGCTGGAAGGGACCATTTCGGGCAATGGCGGCGTGACAGAGTTGGGGATTCGCCCGGAATTTGTTTCGCTTTCAGACAGCGGACTGCCGGCACGCATCCGCAACATATCTGATGTTGGCCGCCACGCAGTGGTTGAGGCGCTGGTTGGGGACACCCCCGTGAAAGCCATTGTCGAGGGCGAATTACCAGAGAAAGGCGCAGCCGTTCATCTGGACTTTCGGGCGGATCAAACGCGGCTTTATCGCGACGGTTGGATCGCAACGGAGGCAGCATCATGAAAACCGAAAACCAACGCGCTTGGTTCTTTGTCTTGCCAGTCTTGTTGCTGGTAGCGTTTAACGCACTGGTGCCGATCATGACGGTGGTCAATTACTCGGTGCAGGAAACCTTTGGAAACAATGTCTTTTTCTGGCAGGGCTTGGACTGGTTCGAACAGATCCTGCGCTCTGACAGGTTTCAGGCAGCGTTGGGGCGGCAATTTCTGTTCACATTTCTCATTCTGATCATCGAAGTACCGCTGGGCATCATCATTGCACTATCGATGCCGCGCAAAGGTATCTGGGTGCCCGTCTGCCTTGTGTTAATGGCCTTGCCGATGCTGATCCCATGGAACGTGGTCGGCGCGATGTGGAATATCTTTACGCTGCCCAAAATCGGACTGCTGGGGTATTTGATGAACGATGTCTTGGGGATCGCCTATGATATGACGCAAAATCCGTTTGCTGCCTGGGTCACGATTATCGTGATGGATGTCTGGCACTGGACATCTTTGGTAGTATTGCTCAGCTATGCAGGGCTTGTGTCTATCCCGGACGCCTATTTTCAGGCAGCCAAGATCGACGGAGCGTCACCCTGGAAAGTGTTTCGGTACATCCAACTGCCCAAGATGAAAACCGTGCTGACAATCGCCATACTGCTGCGTTTCATGGACAGTTTCAACATTTACACCGAACCATTCGTACTCACAGGCGGCGGGCCGGGCAATTCAACGACGCTTCTGTCCATTGATCTGGTCAAGATCGCATTGGGGCAGTTTGACCTTGGTCCGGCGGCAGCCATGTCGTTGATCTATTTTGCGATCACGCTGCTGGTGTCGTGGTTGTTCTACACTCTGATGACAAAGGATGACGCGAAATGAGAAAGCGTTCCCTTATCCCGATCTTGTATATCGCGTTCCTAATGCTGCCGATCTATTGGCTGGTTGCAATGAGTTTCAAAACGACGAACGAGATCCTGTCAGGCTTTAGCCTTTTTCCCCAAACGTTCACGCTTGAAAACTACCGCGTCATCTTTACAGATCCGACGTGGTATTGGGGATACTTCAACTCGATCATCTATGTGTCTCTGAACACCGTCATTTCAGTTTGTGTGGCACTGCCCGCCGCCTATGCGTTTTCGCGCTACCGGTTTCTGGGCGACAAACAATTGTTTTTCTGGCTGTTGACCAACCGAATGGCCCCGGCTGCTGTTTTTGCACTGCCTTTCTTTCAGCTGTATTCTTCGGTTGGCTTGTTCGACACACATCTTGCCGTGGCTCTGGCACATTGCTTGTTCAACATCCCTCTGGCTGTCTGGATCCTCGAAGGGTTCATGGGCGGTGTTCCAAAAGAACTGGACGAAACCGCTTATGTTGATGGCTATTCATTCCCGCGCTTTTTCGTGACAATCTTTTTGCCCACGATCAAAGCCGGCGTTGGGGTGGCTGCATTCTTTTGCTTCATGTTCTCATGGGTCGAACTTCTGCTGGCCAAGACACTCACCGCTGTCGAAGCAAAACCCATCGCTGCGACGATGACCAAGACAGCATCCTCTGCAGGATACGAGCTGGGCCTTTTGGCGGCGGCTGGCACGCTGACGATCATTCCGGGTGCTATCGTTATCTATTTTGTGCGCAACTACATCGCCAAGGGCTTTGCCCTGGGGAGGGTCTGATGATGCAGCGTTGGCTTTGGGTCCTAATGTGTCTGCCCACCGGGGCGCTTGCGCAGGGTTGGGGCAATGTCGTCAAAAAGGAAGAAGAGACAGGCTTTTCTTGGACAGCACCCCTTTGGCCGTCATTCTGGATGGCGTGGACGCCCGCCACTTTCCTTCTGTTTTGTGGCATCTTTAGCGCCATCGGACTCATCGCATTCCTCGAGGTCACGCGTTATCGCGACGGGATTGAACGGCGCGGAGTCTTTGGTCTGACCACAACACTTGGTGATCGGCTGTTCATAACTTTGCTTGGAACAGCCTATATTTTTCTGGCATGGCTAGGGCTTGTCGGACAACCGCTATGGGGGCCGCTGGGTATTTCCGCGCTATGGGGCATTTTTTGTTTCTGGAAGGTGTGAAAAAGGGTTTTGAATTTTCAACATCTTCGTATCTACTCAGGCAACATAACACGTGGGCGATGCGTGTTGGATAGGACGGCATGAGACAAAAAAAGAAAAGCGAACTTCTGACTGAAGTAGAGTTAGAATTCATGACCCAGCTTTGGGCCTTGGGCGCAGGGACTGTGAGTGACGTCCTTGGGCAACTGCCTGAGGGGCGTGATTTGGCCTATACTTCTGCTGCCACCATTCTGCGCATTTTGGAACAAAAGGAATTCGTGACCAGCCGAAAAGATGGGAAACGTCATGTTTTCAAACCTACGCTGGCCAAGGACGCCTATCAAACCCGCTCATTAAAAGATCTCTCGATCAAGCTTTTTGACGATGCACCGGTCTCGCTTGTGGCACGGCTGGTCAATGATGAGGAGCTAAGCGAGGAAGCATTGGAGAAAATCCGGGCACTGGTGGATAGGAGGTTGAAAAATGATACCGGGTGACGCTGTTCTAAGCGCTTTCATCAATACAAACATCCTAATCATCGTTGCCTATCTTCTGTGGTGGGCGACACGCGTTGTGCTAAACCGCACAAGTCAACGAAACAGCTTTGTCATGCAGCTTCGGCTATTGAACATGGTGTTTGTTGCGATCGTTCTTTCGCCTTTTGCCGTGCTCGGTCTGTCCGTGCTGCAAAACAGTGGCCACGCACAGGGTCTGAAGCTGAACCTTTCGGACATCGTCGTCGCTTACTACCTCAATGGTGGCATCGAGATGCAAGCCACTCAGTTTGAGCGGCTCATAAATCTGCGCAATACCTTTACAAACAACGTCGTCAACGCCGCAGGTTGGGTCGCATGGACAGTGATTGCGACCTTTCTGTTCAGTATGGCGGTCGGCGTTTTACGCCTGTTTTACTCTGTTTTCTGCCTGCGCCAGATCGTATCAAAGAGTTATGCTTGGCGCCGCTTTGGCCGAGTGAACCTATATCTGTCGGATCGCACATTGGTGCCATTCTCGACCCGCGGACTCCGCAATTACTATGTAGTCTTTCCGGCGCATATGCTGGGTGAACGCCAAGAGCTGAAAGTTTCGCTCGCACATGAATTCCAGCATCTGCGGCAGGGAGACATTGGATGGGAAATCGTGCTTGAGGCGTTGAAGCCTCTGTTTTTCCTCAACCCAGCCTTTCACGCTTGGAAACGTCAGGTAGAACATCTGCGCGAACTCAGCTGCGACGCCGAAATTCTGCGGCGCGGACGGATCAACGTCGAAGAGTATTGCGAAACGCTGTTGTCAGTTTGCCAGCAGTCGTTGCGCAAAGACAGGTTGTTTGTCGTGGCCGTTCCCAAAGTGACTTTGGTCACGGCCGACCGATCGAGCCTGATGAACGGGCGGCGCAGTTTCCTGCACGAGCGGATAGTGTCCTTGTTGGAGCTGAGAAATTTACGTCACTCACGTTGGCTTTATGCGGCAGTCTTAGTCCCGCTTGTGGCGTCTATCATGTTGACTGCAGTGGCAATCCAGCGCCCCGCCGATTGGAGCCAAGACCGCTTGATGCTTTCCACAGTTGTGAATCTGGAGAGGCTGGACGAGATCAACAGACTATCGACCATCGGTCGTTTGCGTGACTGAGCGTTTTTCCCCTAGCCTTAGGATTTCGCCACGCCTCTGCACGGTTCCGTTGATCGATTTTCGGGGGTTGCTCAGGGTTTGACGCGACAGTCTGATGGCGCTGCGATCTTTTTCGGAACGACGGGCAAGCACGATACCGCGCCTGGCAGCACATGATCAAATGCGTGTACAAGACGCATCATTTAAAAGCTCAACTAAGAAGTACGTCCCAGCGACGCATTTGGTTAAAATGAGTCATCCATCGATACGCGAGCAATTCAATCAGCCGATCGAAAGAAACTCAATGGCAGGTTTCCGCCAGTACCGCGCAAGCCTATCCATAAGTTATCGGGCGCGCGTGTCCAGCACAGCCGTTGCCTCGATTTCGAGCAAGGCTTCGTCTTCGACCAAAGCGCTGACAACAACCATTGTCATGGCTGGAAAGTGGCGACCAAACACCTCGCGATAGACCTGTCCAACTTCGCGTTGGCGTGCCAAATACTGTTCTTTATCGGTAACATACCAGGTCAAACGCACAATGTCTGTGACTGCGCCCCCAGCGGCTTGGACAACCGCTGAGATATTCTTAAGTACCTGCTCCATTTGACCGATAAAGTCATGGGATCGAAATGTCTGGGTCTCATCCCAGCCGATCTGGCCACCCACATAAAGCGTTCCATCCTTGGCGATAACGCCGTTAGAGTAGCCTTTTGCAACCGCCCATGTATCCGGCTGAACAATGCTATTTGCCATCAATTTGGTCCTTTCAATTCTTCTGTGAATTTTTGTTTCATATGGTCAGGCCACGTTTTTGGCCGCCCTGCGCTGTCCACGTAGACCAGAGTTGAATTTGCAACAAAACGAACCTCGCCGCTCAACGACTTTGCCGTGATATTTAAATCCAAACTGCTGCGCCCAACTTTCTGGCATTCGAGTGTAAGAACGATCCTGTCTCCGTGACGGCTTGGTGCTTTGAACTGCGTGCGAATTTCGGCGGTTGGGACACCGGCAGTGATAAGAAGTTCCTCGAATGGAATTCCAACGACGTCATCAAAGAATGCTTCTACACAATCATTGATCATCTCAAAGTATCGAGGGAAAAACACAATTCCCGCCGGATCGCAGTGCTTGAACAGGATTTTCAGAGGGAAGTCATAACTCACGCCATTAAACTCCCAGATATTTATCAGTAATCTCGGCGGTTAAATCGCCGAATCCACCGTGCCAAACAGATTGCCCCTTTTCCAAAATCACCGCCTTGTCCGCGACTGTAGAAAGTTCCCGGATCGACTTGTCCACCACCAAAAGGGCCATTCCTGTTTGTGATTTCAACCGGGCAATGGCCTGCCAGATCTCTTGACGTACCACGGGGGCCAGCCCTTCGGTGGCTTCGTCCAGGATCATAAGGCGTGGATTGGTCATAAGGGCACGACCTATGGCAAGCATTTGCTGCTCACCCCCCGACAAAGAACTGGAAAGCTGATCTTTGCGTTCTTCCAAACGCGGAAAGAGTTTAGCAACAGACTTGAGATCCCAGTGACCCGGCCGGGCGGCGACAACAAGGTTTTCATATACCGTCAGATTACTGAAACACCGGCGTCCTTCGGGAACCAGCCCAACACCCATATTAGCAACTTTGTGGGCAGGCAGGCGTCTGATGTCCTGCTGATCAAACAGCACAGCGCCGTCGAGGTGCTTCAGCATGCGACAAATCACCTTGATCGTCGTTGTTTTGCCCATTCCATTTCGGCCCATCATGGCCAAAACTTGCCCGTCCTCAATATTCAAATGAACGTCAAACAAAGCCTGACTGGCGCCATAAAATGCCGATACATCAGAGAGCGTCAAAAGGCTCATGCGTCGATCTCCTCACCAAGATAGGCGCTTCGAACAATGGGGTTGCCGCGAATGTCATCGACCGATCCACTGGCGATAATCTTGCCATAAACCAACACGCTAATACGGTCGGCCAATGCAAAAACCGCATCCATGTCGTGCTCGACAAGCAAAATAGGGGCCATCTGTTTAAATTCCCCCAAAAGCTCCATCAGTCTGCGAGATCCATCTGCACCCAATCCAGCCATGGGCTCGTCCATCAAGAAAACTTTGGGCGACAGCGTCAGTGCGACGGCCACTTCCAATTGACGCCGTTGGCCATGGGAAAGCTCTGATGTCATGAAATTTTTCACATCTTCAAGGCCAACCATTTCAAGTGCCTGATTGGCCGTCGCCAGAAGGTCCGCATCTTTCATGACCGGGCGAAAAAACCGAAAGATATCCCCACGGCGGCCCAATGCACCAAGCACGACATTCTGAAGCACGCTGTAATCCATGGCCAGGGATGAAATCTGAAAGGTGCGCCCCATTCCCAGCCGCGCGCACGCTGCAGTCGACAGCCCTGTGATATCCTGCCCGTCAAAAAAGACAGTGCCACTATCGGGTCGAAGCCCGCCGGCGATCTGTTTGATCAGCGTCGATTTACCCGCCCCGTTCGGGCCAATAAGCGCGTGAATTTCACCCTCTCTAAGGTCAAGGTTGATATCTGTGCTGGCCTGCACCGCGCCAAAGCTTTTGCTAACGCCACGAACATCCAGAAGCGGCTTAGTCATGGGCCACCTCCCGGCCTGCGATCAGGCCAATAAGCCCGCCCCGCGCAAACAACACGACCCCCAACAACATGGCCCCAAGGTAAATGTGCCAAAATTCACTCAGCCCGCCGAGTGTATGCTCAAGAACAATAAACAGAACCGCACCCGCAACCGGGCCAAAGACCCGCCCGACACCACCAAGAATAACAAAGATCATGATTTCACCCGAGGTATGCCACGAAAACATCGTCGGGCTTACAAATCGGTTGAGATCGGCATGCAAAACCCCGGCCAAACCAGTGATCGCACCGGAAATCGCAAATGCTGTCAGATACAAGCCAAAAGGCCCCTGCCCCACGGCTTGAATCCGGTCTTCATTCTGACGCGACGCACCAAGTGCGAGGCCAAACGCCGATTTGGAGATGGCGTAAACGAGGCCCAGAACAATCAACAACAGCACATAGCAGATCGCATAGTATTGGATCGGGTCCATCGTATTTAGCCCAGGAAAATCGTTGCGGACATAGATCGACAGCCCATCTTCGCCGCCATAAGTGGACCACGAAATGGTGAAGTAATACAGCATTTGCGCAAAAGCCAATGTGATCATTATGAAATACACGCCAGATGTACGCAGGGATAATGCGCCAATCGCAACGGCCAGTGCCCCAGACAGAACGATTGCAACCATCCAGACAATCGGCATCGACTTGGTGCCGTTTATCACAAACGGCCAATCCAAGACGGGCGTGTAGGTTTGCGCGTGAAAAGCCAGAACACCCATTACATATCCGCCCAGTCCAAAAAAGGCCGCATGCCCAAAACTGACCAATCCGCCGAACCCAAGGGCAAAATTCAGCCCAACCCCTGCGATTGCAAAGATGATGGCGCGGGTTGTCAGGGTGATCAGAAACGGCTCATCCGCCACCCACGCCCAAAGCGGAAACGCCAGAAGCGCTATGAGCAAAGCCATGTTCAAGAGTGGTTCCTTGCGCATCTCAAGCACCTCCAAACAGGCCTTTGGGCCGGAACAATAAGACGCCAATCATAAGCAAATAAATAGACATAGATGACAATGACGCCCCTAATGAAGTTGCTGCAGACGGCTCAAGAAAAAGTCCAAAGAACACAGGCAACATCGTACGACCCAATGTGTCAGTCAGCCCAACAAGGATCGCACCGACAAAGGCGCCGCTGATTGATCCGATACCGCCAATAACAACCACGACAAAGGCAAGGATCAAGACAGGCTCGCCCATGCCAACTTGCACAGATTGGATGGCACCAATAAGAGCCCCGGCAAGCCCGGCCAATGCCGCACCAAGTGCAAAAACGAACGTGTACAAAAGCGATATATTCACGCCCAGCACCGCAATCATCTCGCGATCATTTTCGCCGGCACGAATCCGGATACCGACACGTGTCCGCGCAATCATCCAGAACAACCCCGCCGCCACAATCAGGCCCACCAAGATAATCGCCAATCGATAGAGCGAATACTCAATTCCAAACGGAAGCATCACCGTGCCCGACAACCATTCCGGCGTATCCAGAAACAACGGGAAAGATCCAAACACCCAGCGCGTGCCTTCGGAAAATATCAGGATCAGCGCAAAAGTCGCCAACACCTGATCAAGGTGGTCACGATCATACAGACGCCTGATGATAAAGAATTCAATCAAAATTCCTGCGAAAGCGGCGCACACGAAACTCGCAACCAGAGCAAGTAAGAACGATCCCGTCGCCGCCGCAACGGCCGCCGCCGCAAACGCCCCAACCATATAAAGCGAGCCATGGGCGAGGTTGATCAATCCCATTACCCCAAAAACAAGCGTGAGCCCCGCAGCCATCAAGAACAACATCACGCCAAACTGCAGGCCATTAAGCGTCTGTTCGATAAAAAGTAGAAGCGACATAAAGGCTTACCAATCTGATTTTTCAGCTTCCATCACAGTGACGGAGTCAAACATACTGTCATAGATTGTGCACTGATCTGCGCATGGTTTCGAGTGATTATTCTGACCTCGGAGCCGCCGACCTGCACACATGCCGCACGGGCGGCACCGACATGTGCACAAACGATCATGGCCTTGCGGTATATATCCTGCGGTGGGATTTTTCATCTGTGCAGTCATGGCCTTTTTTGCGCATTCAGCCCACGCAAAACAAACCTTTGAATTTTGCCTGTGGCGGTCTTGGGCAACGCATCATGAAATTTGACGGATCTCGGATATTTATAAGGTGCAATGACCGATTTAACGTGGTCTTGCAGTGATTTGCGCAGATCATCAGACGCGCTGACATTTTCCAAAAGCACGACATGCGCCTCGACAATAAAGCCCCTTTCCAGATCAGAGGCGCCAACAACAGCGCATTCCAACACAGCCGGATGAGACAACAAAGCCGCTTCGACTTCGGGTCCCGCTATGTTATAGCCCGAAGACACGATCATATCGTCGTTGCGCGCAGCGAAATGAAAATACCCCTCCGCATCCCGCACAAAACTGTCGCCTGTAATGTTCCATCCGTCCCGAACATAGTTTGATTGACGTGGGTCATTCAGGTAGCGGCATCCCGTCGGGCCGCGCACGGCCAGCCTGCCCGTTTCGCCAACATCCACGTCTTGCATATCGTCATCAACGACCCGCGCCTCGTAGCCAGTAACCGGCTTTCCGGTACAGGCAGGGCGCGCGTCCGAAAAGCGGTTGGTGACGAAAATATGCAACATCTCGGTGGCTCCAATGCCATCCAGCATCGGCTTGCCCGTTTTTGCCTGCCATTCATCGTAAATCGGAGCTGGAAGGGTCTCTCCGGCCGATACCGCCGCCCGCAGTGAAGAAAGGTCGGCGCCCTCATCCATAGCGTTCAGCATGACCCGATAAGCCGTAGGCGCAGTAAAGCAAACGGTCGCCTTATGCTGTTCAATTATTTCAATCATATTTGGGGGGGATGCATTCTCAAGCAGTGTGGCCGTTGCTCCAAAACGCAGCGGAAATATGGCCAGGCCGCCCAACCCAAATGTAAAGGCCAGTGGCGGTGAGCCAACAAAAACATCGTCTGGAGAGACATTCAAAACTTCACGGCCATAGCCGTCTGCAATGATCAAAAGGTCCCGGTGAAAATGAATCGTCGCCTTGGGCGCACCCGTTGTGCCAGAGGTGAAACCCAAAAGAGCAACATCATCGCGTCCGGTTTTGACGGCCTCAAATCGCACCGATTTTTGCAACGCCAACCGGTCCAATTCTGCATCATGGTTTGAGGTGCCGTCAAAACCCACCACAGACTTGAGAAACTGGCTTTTTTGGGCGCAGTCATCCAGTTCTTCCAGCAAACGAGTATCGCATAAAGCGTGCGATATTTCGGCCTTGTCAACAATTTCAGACAATTCACCAGACCGTAACATTGGCATCGTGTTTACGACAACTGCACCAACTTTTGTGGCGGCCAGCCAACACGCAACCATTGCCGGATTATTTGCGGAACGGATCATAACCCGATTGCCGGGCTTTACCCCCAAATCATCAACGAATGCATGCGCGAGGCGGTTGGTCCAGTCGGTCAATTCTTTGTAGGTGCGTTGCCGACCGTTTCCAATCAGCGCCGTATGGTCCCCAAACCCTTTGTTGACCATCGCATCGGTCAGTTCGACACCTGCATTCAGATATTCCGGATAATCAAACCCATCGAGCAGGAAATCCGGCCATTGATCTTGAGGTGGCAACCCGAGGCGCGAAAACGTATCGACATGTCCGGTTGGTCCCAACATTTACGTGTCTCCTTCGAAATCCGCCAGACTTTGCCGGGCGATGATCACACGCTGCACATCAGAGGCGCCCTCGTAGATACGCAACGCCCGAATTTCGCGGTACAGTTTTTCAACGGTTTCGCCGGATCTTACGCCATCGCCGCCGTGCAATTGCACTGCTTTGTCGATTATGTGTTGTGCCTGATCTGTTGCAAAAAGTTTGGCCATAGCTGCTTCGCGCGTGACACGCGGAGCCCCCATGTCTTTGGTCCAAGCCGCGCGATAAATGAGCAGTGCCGCCGCATCCACATCCAGCGCCATGTCAGCAATGTGGCCCTGCACCATCTGCAATTCGAACAAGGGCGCGCCCTGAATTCTTCGGCTGGTTACGCGTGCCAATGCCTCATCTAACGCGCGACGTGCAAATCCCAACGCAGCAGCTGCGACAGTCGTCCGAAAGACATCCAGCACTGCCATGGCGATCTTAAAACCCTGTCCCGAGCGCCCCAACATCGAACTGGCAGGAACGCGGCACTCCGAAAATTCCAAGCGCGCCAACGGATGCGGTGCGATGGTCTCCAGTCTTTCGACGACCTTCAATCCCGGCAAATTGGCGGGCACAATAAAAGCCGATAAACCGCGTGCGCCATCTTTGTCCCCGGTTCGCGCAAAAACAGTGTAGATATCGGCAATGCCGCCGTTAGATATCCACGTCTTTTCTCCGTTTAGCACATAATCATCACCGTCCCGCGTGGCTGTCATTGTCGAGTTTGCGACGTCAGATCCTGAGTGTGGCTCAGTTAGGGCAAAACCGGAAATCGCCTTTCCTGAACGCGTAAGCGGCAGCCATTCCAATTTTTGTTGCGGTGTCCCAAACAGCGAAATCGCCCCCGTTCCCAAACCCTGCATCGCAAATGCAAAATCGGCCAAGCCATCATGACGCGCCAGCGTTTCACGCGCCAGACAAAGGCTACGTACATCAATTGTTTCGCCGTCGCTGGCAGCCGTATAGAACAGCCAGCCCGCGTCACCCAAATTGCGGACCAGATCGCGACATGAAGTATCGGTATCGGTATGGTCAGTACCTGCTAAATGATGTGTCGCCCAGTGATCTAACGCCAGTGCCAGTTCCTTGTGGCATTGCTCAAAGAAAGGCCAGTTGAGAAAGCTTTTATCAGCCATCAGTTTCCCTCAAACACTGGTTTTTCTTTTTCGACAAAGGCATGATAGGCGCGCTCGAAGTCGCCCGTTTGCATGCAGATCGCCTGTGCCTGCGCTTCGGCTTCAATGGCTTGTTCAAGACCCATATTCCATTCTTGGTTCAACTGGGTCTTGGTGATGCCATGGGCAAACGTCGGCCCCGCCGCGATGCGTTCGGCCAATTTGCGTGCCTCAGCCTCAAGATCATCCGCACTGTGCAGCGCGTTCCAGTATCCCCAGCGTTCACCTTCGTTAGCATTCATGGCGCGCCCCGTGTACAGCAGCTCCGCCGCACGGCCCTGCCCTATGATCCGGGGCAACATCGCACAGGCCCCCATGTCGCACCCAGCAAGCCCAACACGCGTGAACAGAAATGCGCATTTGGCTTCGGGTGTGGCCAATCGCAGGTCAGACGCCATGGTGATGATAGCCCCAGCCCCCACAGCCACCCCGTCAACGGCGGAAATGATTGGCTTGCCGCATCCAATCATAGCTTTGATCAAATCCCCCGTCATACGCGTAAACGTCAAAAGTTGCTTCATATCCATGCCCACAAGTGGGCCAATAATGTCATGCACATCCCCACCCGAGCAAAAATTTCCACCGTTTGACGCAAAGATCACGGCATCTACGTCATCGGCATAGACGAGTGCGCGAAATGTATCGCGCAGTTCGGCGTAGCTGTCGAAAGTCAGCGGATTCTTTCGATCCGGCCGGTTCAGGCGGATCGTTGCGATCGCATCGCTGCAGCTCCATTCAAAATGTTCGGGTGTCAGGTCAGACATCTTGGTCATCAGCTTCTCCTTCAAGGCGGCGCATCAAATCTCTGATCAGGCTCAGGTCATCATGGCCCAAAGCAGCAAAGAGCGAATTAATTTCGTTTTCATGGGCATCGGCGAGGTTTTTAAACCAGGTGTTTCCCGCAGGCGTCAGGCCCACAAGCACAACGCGTTTGTCATCACCACTCGGTTCACGCGCAGCCAATCCGTCTTTTTCAAGACGATCTACAACCGTTGTGGCATTTCCATTCGAAACCAGAAGCATCTGGCTCAGTTCGCTCATCTTGATGGGCGTCCCAACGCGGTAGAGGGCTGCAGCCACGTCGAACCTTGGCAATGTTGTGTTGTGATTGACGCGCAGAAACTCGCGCAGGTGATTTTCGTTGCTCCGTGTAATGCGCAGCAGTCTGATCCATGTCCTTAAGCGACGGCGTGACAGGGCATCAGTGGGCTTCATAAGTTGCCGCCGGCAATAGCCAGGCAACGGCTATCGATCTTTTTAAGGGCGATCTTTCGGGCACATGTGTAAATATTATTATCGGGCTGTAGAGCCATAAAACCAAAAAATGCGCCAGGCAGCTTAATGCTGTTCACAAAATATGGGGCCGCGGGGCATCCGCCAAAACACAACACCGTCATGTAAGCCTATCCTTTTCCATGGCTTCAACGAGTCGTTCAAACCTAAAAAAACTATAGACAGGACAAAAATAACTTCAAGCATAAAGGTTCAAGCTTGAAGTTATTTTGCACTCTGAAAAACACACCTGATCTGGCTAACGATACAAGCAGCTAGATGCTGGGACTAAACAATGGGCGCACCAAGTGGTTGGACTGGTTTCCATTAATAGCTTGAATAGTGCCTCTTTCACTTCATTGATTATGCGCAGCTAAGGTCAAAAACAAAGACTTGGCTGCGGTCACCAGATGACCTTTGACAAGACAACAGCATTGCAATCAGTTTTTTCGCACTGCGTTCAGCAATGTGGTCGCGGCCAACCGACCAAAATCATTGGCAGCTTTCGGACTTGCCCCCGTAACAAGACGCCGGTCGACGTGGCATGACTTGTCGGCTTTGGTATTTATGATCTCCGCGCCCAGCGCCTTAAGGCTATCGCACACCCACCACGGCATGGGGCCCGGCAGGTAGCCGATCATCGGGGTCTGTTTGTCCACAGCATCAGGGAACACAGTCATTTTATAGCCCGCATACAGGAAACCGTCGTTGCTATTTGCTGCCAAAAGAGCCGCAGGTCCATGGCACAAGGCGAGTGTGAACATATCTTGATCGTGCGCCCAACGCAGCACCTTGCCGAGGTCATTATTTTCTGGCAGCCCAAGCATTGCGCCGTGCCCACCCGGAATAAAGACTGCAGCATATTGAGCCTCGGCGACCATGTCTTTTGCTGCAAAATCAGCGAGACTTTGAGGCGTGCTAAACGCGTCGCC